>NZ_JBNHGM010000005.1:0-274957 GCF_059091265.1 Arthrobacter sp. THG-b23 | reverse complement strand
CTCCGGGCGGAGCGCCCCGGCGGACCGGCACAGCCGCCGCCGTCGACCAGGGCCCGGCCGCCCCGAAGCCGCTGCCGGCGCGGCCACCAGCGCCGCCCGCCGGCACGGCCGCAGCCGCCGGCGGCAGTGACGCGAACCCAGCGACCGGCGCGCTCTCGGTACGCCCGCCGCGCTCGGAGGTTGTCCGGCGCACCACCGAACGCGACGAGGCGATGAACGCCAAACCGCTGGCCGGGCGCATCCTGCAGGTGGTGCTGGCGGTGCTGTTCCCGCCGCTCCTGATCATCGGGGCCATCCGGCTGGTGGCCACGCCGCTGTTCCTCTGGATCGAGTACCACCGTCCCGGGTTCCCGGCAGACAGCTTTGGCTTCAGCACCGAGGAGCGGATGACCTACGGCTCCTATGCGGTGGACTACTTGCTGAATTTCGCCGGCCCGCGGTACCTGGGAGACCTCTCCGGCCCCAACGGCGGAAGCCTGTTTTTGGACTCCGAGGTCAGCCACATGGCCGACGTGAAGGGCGTGTTCCTCGCGGCCATGATTGCCGGGGCGGTCCTGCTGCTCCTGGCCGTCGTCGCGGCGGTCTACCTGGCCCGCCGCTACCACGGAGGCATCCGGCGCGGCCTGTTCGCCGGTTCTGCCGCGACGCTGATCCTGGTCCTACTGCTGGGCGTCCTGGGGGCGCTCAACTGGCAGCAGTTCTTCACCGAGTTCCACCGGATCTTCTTTGCCGACGGCACTTGGACCTTCTTCGTGGACGACACCTTGATCCGCCTCTTCCCCGCACAGTTCTGGATGGACGCCGGAATCGTCATTGCCCTGCTGGTGCTGATGGTCTCCTCGCTGGTGCTCGCCCTGACCTGGCCGACCCGCGGGCGCCGGAACCGGAGCGCCGCGGCTGCCGAAGAACGGCGCCGCCGGCACGAACTGCTGCTCGCCCGCGAACAGGACTGAGCTGCAGGGCCTAGCGGTACAGTGATTCGATCTCGCCGGCGAAGTCTTCCAGCACCGTGACGCGCTTGAGCTTCAGTGACGGCGTCAGGTGCCCGGAGGCCTCGGTGAGATCCTGCCCCAAGACCGTGAACTTCCGGATCTGCTCGGCCCGCGAGACCAATTGGTTGGCCTGGTCCACGGCTTGCTGCAGCTCGGCCAGTACCGCCGGGTCTTCAGCGGCATCGGCCACGCTGACCGGGCCGCGTCCGGCCGAGGCAAGCCAGCCCGCCAAGCCCTCTTCATCCAGGCAGACCAGGGCCCCGACGAACGGGCGTCCCTCGCCGACCACTACCGCCTGCGAGACGAGCCGGTGTTCGCGCAACGCGTCCTCCAGCGGGCCCGGAGCCACATTCTTGCCGCCTGCCGTTACCAGCAACTCCTTTTTCCTGCCGGTGATGGTGAGGTAGCCGTCGTCGTCCAACGTGCCGACGTCCCCCGTGCACAAGAAGCCGTCCCGGAAGTACTCGGCATTGGCCTCGTCGTTATTGTGGTAGCCGGGGGTGATCCCGATTCCCTTGATCAGGACCTCGCCGTCGTCGGCGATCCTGACGGTGGTGCCGGGCAACGGCAGTCCCACGGTGCCGATCCGGTTGGCCCGGGGCAGGTTCACCGCCGCAGGGGCGGTGGATTCGGTCAGTCCGTACCCTTCCAGCACCGGCACGCCGATGCCGGTGAAGAAATGCGCGAGCTTCGGATTCAGGGCCGAAGCGCCGGAGACGGTGTACTCCACATGCCCGCCGAACGCCGCGCGCAGCTTTCCGTAGACCAGCCTGTCGAACACGGCGTGCCGGGCCTTAAGCGCCAGCCCGGGCCCGGCGCCGGTGCCGCGTGCCTGCGCATCCCGTGCCCGTGAATAGGCGACCGCCGTCTGCGCCGCCGCGTCGAAGATCCTGCCCTTGCCGCCGTCTTGCGCTTTCTGCCGGGCGGTGGCGTAAACCTTTTCGAACACACGCGGAACCACCAGCAGGAACGTGGGCTGGTAGGTGCCTAGGTCCTCGATCAACTCGGCCATGCTCGAGGTGTGGCCCATCTTCACTCCGGCGGTCAGGCAGATCACCTGCACTGCCCGGGCCAACACGTGGGCCAGCGGCAGGAACATCAGCGATTTTGCGTCCGGACGCTTGAGGATGTCCGCCAGGAACTCCACGGTGTTGACCGCCAGTTCCGCGAAGTTGCCATGGGTGATGATGCAGCCGCGCGGCCGCCCGGTGGTGCCCGAGGTATAGACCAGCGAGGCCGCGTCGTGCATGCCCCGGGAGGTCCGGCGCAGTTCCAGTTCCTCGTCGGTGACGGCGGTTCCGCGGGCCTCGAGCTCGGCCAGCCCCTCGGCCTCCCCGTCCAACTGCCACACCGGCAGCCCGGCTGGCAGCCCGGACATGGCCTGGCGGACCACCGCGGCCTTGGCGGCGTCCTCGGCGAACACCAGTTTCGCCGCCGAGTCCTGCAGGATCCACTGCACCTGGTGCGGGGACGACGTCTCGTAGATCGGAACCACCACCGCGCCCGCGAACCAGCCGGCCAAGTCCACCACCGTCCACTCGAACCGGGTCTTGGACATCACGGCAATGGTGTCTCCGGCTTCGATGCCCGAGGCCATCAGGCCCTTGGCCACGGCGCTGACCTGCGCCAGGAGCTCGGCGGCCGGAACATCCGACCAGGCCCCGTTGCGCTTGACCGCGTAGAGGGCCCGCTGCGGGTCGCGCTGATGCTGGGCCACCAGGATGTCGGTGATGTTCGACCCGGCCGGCATCGCTGCCAGGACTTCGGTTACTGCTTCGCGCACTTCGTGCCCACTTTCTGAATCCGGTAAAAGTCGTGTTGTCTTGCCTGCATCAAATCCAACTGGGCATCCACATCCGCCAGCGCCACTGGTCGTAGCCGATCATCTCTGCGGTCCAGACGGGCAGGAAGAACGCCGACACCAGCAGCGCCGCCGCCACGAAGAGCCCTACCACCAGCACGCCTTGGCGCCGGCGCCACGGCGGATCCGCCGGCCGGCCCAACGCCAGCCCGAGCACGTAGGTCAGGGCCAGTATTAGGAACGGCTGGAAGGAGATCGCGTAGAAGAAGAAAGTGGTTCGGTCGGGGTAGAGGAACCACGGCAGGTAGCCGGCCGAGACCCCCGCCAGCACCGCACCCGCACGCCAGTCCCGCCGCCCGGCCCAGTAGAAGAGCAGCACCAGCAGCGAGGCAGCGGCAGCCCACCAGACGAGCGGGTTGCCGACCACCGTGACCGCCTCGGAGCATCGTGTGGCCGCCCGGCAGGCGCCCTGGCCGGCCTCCTCGGCATGGTAGTAGAACGACGTCGGGCGGCCCATGAACAGCCAGGTCCAGGCGTTGGATTCGTACGGGTGTTCGGAATCCAGGCCGCTGTGGAAGGTGTAGGCGCTGCGGTGATACTCGGCCAGCGAGCGCAGCCAGTCCGGCAGCCAGCCCCACGTCGCGGACGGGTTCGACGCCGCCCAGTGTCGGTCGTAGGCACCGTCCGAGCGCAGCCAGCCGGTCCAGGTCGCCAGATAGGTCAGCGCCGCAGCCGGAATCATGGTGAAGAAGGCCGGCACCCCGTCGCGGATCACGCCGGCGGAGAACCACTCCCTGATCCCCGCGGTACGCCGGGCGCCAAGGTCCCAGAACACACACATCAGGCCAAACACCGCGACGAACGCCAGCGCCGACCACTTGGTGCCCACGGCCAGCCCGAGGCAGACGCCTGCGGCCAGCCGCCACGGCCGCCAGAGTACCCACGGGCCGTACAGCAGCCGCGCAGGGTGCGGTATCCCGGAGGGGCCGGTCTGCCGGGCGATCTTCGCGGCCAGCCGGCGCCGTCCGTCGGCGCGGTCCAGCAGCAGCGCGCCGAACGCGGCGACCACCCAGAACATGAGGAACACGTCCAGCAAAGCCGTCCGGGAGTGGACCAGATGGTGCCCGTCGATGGCCGTCAGCAAACCGGCGACCCCGCCCAGTGCCGGCGACTTGAACAATGCCTGCGCGATCAAGGCGATCATCAGGATGGACAGCGTGCCGGTGAGCGCGGCGCCGAAACGCCAGCCGAAGCCGTTGTCGGAACCGAAAAGCCACATGCCGGCGGCGATCATCCACTTGCCGACGGGCGGGTGCACCACATATTCGGGGGTATCGAGGAGGACATCCGGATTGCCCGCGTTGAAGGAGTCGTTGGCGTCTTTGGGCCATTCGCGTTCGTAGCCGGACTGCAGGTAGGAGTAGGCATCCTTGACGTAGTAGGTTTCGTCGAATACCAGCGAACCCGGTTCGCCCAAGCGGTAGAAGCGCAAGACTCCGCCGAGGACGGCCGTGAGCACGGGGAGCAGCCAGGCCCAGAGGCCGAACCGGCCCGGAACTCCGAGCAGTCGCCGGCGCAGCGCCGCCTCGCTGAACGCCCATCCCGGGGATTCCAGCCAGCCGCCGCGCCGGGCAGCCGTAGCCGGCCGGGACGCGGTTCGGGTCACGGCCATCATGTTACCGACCGGTAGGTGCGGGGGTGTGCGGGGCCACGAGCCGGGACGTCGGCTGCCGAAGGGCGGTCCTCGCTGCAGTGGGGCACATACCGACTCTATATAAGGAGCCGGCGAAAGAGGTGAACGCCGCAGGTAGGGTTGTCCATGTGAATGAGCAGGAACGGGGCGCCCCGGCAGCGCGGCAGGCAGGGCAGATCGTGTTGGCCGGGACGCCAATCGGAAACGTCGGGGACGCGTCGCCGCGGCTGGTCGAGTTGCTCCAAACCGCCGATGTAGTCGCGGCCGAAGACACCCGCCGGCTGCACAAGCTGCTGCAACTGCTGGGCATCACGGCCGTCGGCCGGATCATTAGCTACCACGAACACAACGAGGCGGCCCGTACCTCCGACCTGCTGGACCTGGTCCGTGCCGGCAGCACCCTGGTGATGGTGACCGACGCCGGCATGCCGGCGGTCTCGGATCCCGGTTTCCGGTTGGTGGAGGCGGCCGTGGCGGAAGGTCTGGTGGTCACGGCCGTGCCCGGGCCGTCGGCCGTGCTCACGGCGCTGGCGCTGTCCGGCTTGCCCACCGACCGCTTCACCTTCGAGGGCTTCCTGCCCCGCAAGCAGGGGGAGCGCGCCGCGCGGCTTGCGGAGCTCGCCGCCGAGCGGCGGACCATGGTCTTCTTCGAGGCGCCGCACCGGTTGGCGGCCATGCTGCGGGCTCTTGATGCCGGGTTCGGCCCGGACCGCCGCGCCTCGGTATGCCGGGAGCTGACCAAGCTGCATGAAGAAGTGTTGCGCGGTCCGGTCCGCGAACTGCTGGAGTGGGCAGAAACCCATGAGGTGCGCGGTGAGATCGCCGTGGTGGTTGCCGGGGCGCCGGAAGCGGCACCTGAACAGCCCGAAGACCACGTGGAAGGCGTCAACGCGTTGGTTTCGCAGGGTGCCCGGCTCAAGGACGCGGTGGCCGCCGTCGCGGCCGATGCCCGGGTGAGCAAGCGCGAGCTCTACGCCGCGGTCCTGGCCACCCGGACCGGCGGCGGGCGCTGATCCCTGAGCGATGCAGGCGCCGGCGGCAGCCGGGGGATGTCGTAATCTGCGCGCTCTGTGACCTGACCCCGGCCCTCGGATTGGTATTGTCGATCTGCACAGTAGGGACCGTTGAACGTAGTGCACCCTCGCATTTACACCCGTGAAGCGGAACACCTACCGTGAAGGAAACCGGGCAACTGTGCCCACGGACTCAACCCCGAACACTTGGAGGCACCGCCATGGCTGAAACCGCAGCCCGCGAAGCAGAACTGCTCGCCAAAGTACCCACCGGCCTGCTGATCAACGGCGAATGGCGCGACGCCTCCGACGGCGGGACCTTCGACGTCCACGACCCCGCCACCGGCAAGGTGCTGGCCACCCTGGCCTCGGCCACCAGCGAGGACGCGCTCGCGGCCCTCGACGCCGCAGACAGTGCGCAGGCAGCCTGGGCCCGCACGGCTCCGCGCCAGCGCGCCGAGATTCTCCGCCGCGCCTTCGATCTGGTGACCGAGCGCTCCGAGGATTTCGCCCTGCTGATGACCATGGAGATGGGCAAGCCGCTGGCCGAATCCCGCGGCGAGGTGGCCTATGGCGCCGAATTCCTGCGCTGGTTCTCGGAGGAGGCGGTCCGCGACTATGGCCGCTATCTGACCACGCCGGAGGGCAAGAACAAGATCCTGGTCCAGCGCAAGCCGGTCGGCCCCTGCCTGCTGATCACCCCGTGGAACTTCCCGCTCGCCATGGCTACCCGCAAGGTCGGCCCGGCCGTAGCCGCCGGCTGCACCATGGTGCTCAAGCCCGCCAAGCTCACCCCCCTGACCAGCCAGCTCTTCGCCCAGACCATGATGGAGGCCGGCCTCCCCGCCGGAGTGCTGAACGTGGTCTCCTCCAAGAGCGCTTCCGGCATCTCCGGGCCGCTGATGCAGGACTCCCGCCTGCGCAAGGTTTCCTTCACCGGCTCCACGCCGGTGGGCAAGCAGTTGCTCAAGGACGCCGCGGACAATGTCCTGCGGACCTCGATGGAGCTCGGCGGCAACGCCCCGTTCATCGTGTTCGAAGACGCCGACCTGGACAAGGCTGTCGAGGGAGCCATGGCTGCCAAGATGCGCAACATGGGCGAGGCCTGCACGGCCGCCAACCGCTTCCTGGTCCAGGCCTCCGTGGCCGAGGAATTTACCACCAAGTTCGCCAACGCCATGAAGGCCCTCAAGCCGGGCCGCGGCACCGAAGCGGACACCACGGTGGGCCCGCTGATCGATGGTGGCGCCCGCGAGGACGTGCATGCCCTGGTGACCGCCGCCGTGGAAGCGGGCGCAACCGTCAGCACCGGCGGCGGGCCCGTGGAAGGCGACGGCTACTTCTACCAGCCGACCGTGCTGTCCAACGTTCCGAACGACGCCGATATCCTGCAGAGCGAAATCTTCGGCCCGGTGGCCCCGGTGACCACGTTCGAAACCGAAGAGCAGGCCATCGCGTTGGCCAACGCCACCGAGTACGGCCTCGCCTCCTACATCTACTCGCGCGACGTGAACCGCATGTTCCGCGTCTCCGAGCAGATCGAGTTCGGCCTGGTGGGCTACAACGCCGGCGTGATCTCGAACGCCGCCGCCCCGTTCGGCGGAGTGAAGCAGTCCGGAATGGGCCGCGAGGGCGGCGCGGAAGGCCTGGACGAGTACACCAGCGTCCAGTACATCGGCATCGCGGACCCCTACGCCCGGTAGTTCAGATCCGTCGACCGGCCGTCCCCAGCGGGCGGCCGGCGGCGGAACAGCGACGCCGGCCAAAACAGCCCGGCAAGGCGTCGCCGCCATCCGGCCCGCTCCAGGAGCCGGTCCTTGACGGTTTCCACATCAGACCACCGTGCGGTTTCGGCGCCGCCCGGTGCCGGTGCCTCCGGAGCCGCATAGGCGGCCCGCTCGTAGCCGGCCCGCAGCCGCGCCAAGGCGGCAGAAGATTTCCCGGTGACCACGCCGGCGTCGTCGAGGCGCTGCTGGAAGGCCCTGGGTGTTTCCGTTGCCGCGGCCGCCCAGCCGAGGTCTTCGGCGGTATCCACGGCTTCCGCCCACGTGGCCACGGCGGCCCTGCCGCCTCCTCCGGCCAACGCTGCCCTGCGCCAGCCGGTACGCCGGCGGCGCAGCACCAGCGGCGTCAACAGGACGGCCAGCACCATGGCCGCGGCTGCCGCCGACCACAGCCGTTGCGAGAGCATGTCTTCGCCCGCGGGACCGGCGGAACCCGAGGCAGCCGGATTTCCGGGGTCGTCGGTGGCGGCCGGAGGCGGTCCCGCCGGCCTGAGCGGGTCGTCGTTGGGAAGCACCGGGCCACCTGCGCCTTCGGGCCGGGCGTAGGCCGGCAGCACCCCCCGTGACGGCGTGGGCTCGAAGGTGACCCAGCCAATTCCGCTGAAGTAGAGTTCCGGCCACGAATGGGCGTCCCGGGAATCAATCTCGAATTCCTCCAATTCCCCGCCGGCACCGTCGTCAATGACCGCGCCGGTGGGGCGGCCCGGAGCATAGCCGACCGCCATCCGGCTGGGAATTCCTGCGATCCGGGCCATGATGGCCATCGTCGCGGCGTAGTGGATGCAGTAGCCGGACTTTTCCTCCAGGAACGCTGCCACGACCTCGAAACCGCTCTGGTCGTAGCCGCCGTCGACCGGCGCCTGTTCCGAGTACACGAATCCGGATGTCCGAAGGTACGTCTGGATGGCCATGGCCTGCTCGTACGGGTTCTCCAGACCCTCCAGCACGGTCGCTGTGGTGTCTGCAATGATGCCGGGCATGCTGTCCGGGAGCTCGGAGAAGACGGGATCGACGATGGGATTGTTCGACGGCTCCGAAGCCCGCAGCGCTTCCCTCGTCAGCGCCGGCCTGACGCTGCGGACTTCGTACTCCTGGTTGGCCGTGGTGGTACCGGACTCGCCGCGGATGTTGAGGGTGCGGGGATCCCAGCTCCACTTGCCGCGGACGCCCGAGATCCGCGCCGGAGCGTAAGGGGCCAGCAGCCAGGGGCTGGTGAAGGACGCCGTACTGATCCGCGTGGTGGTCACCTCTCCGTCGGACAGCAGGTTCCGCACGCTCGGCACCTCGAGTTCGTCGATGCCGGTGCGGCGGTGGCCGTCGAAGTCGCTCGGGCTCCAGCGCGCGCCGGTGAGGTTCTCCAGCGTGACCGAGCGCAGGTAGAGCGGTTCCTGCGCATCGGTGGCATAGGTCATCCTCCCGAAGGCGCCGGGCCGCCGGAGGTTGTCGCCCAGGCTCACCACGGGATTGAGGCCCGTCGGCGCACCCCAATTCAGCCGTGAACCCTCCGGGAACAATCCGGACGTGAAGCCCGGGATGGCCAGCGGGAGCACCAGCGAGACCGCGAGGCCGGCCGCCGCTATGCCGGAGGCGCGGCGGATCTGCTCGACGGAGGCCAGCCGGCCCCTGCCGCTGCCGCCGGCGGCCAGCCACTGGGCGCAGCCCAGCAGCAGCAGATAACCCGCCGCGGCGGCCAGGAAACCCGCCGCCCCGATACTGTTCGGTTTGATGATGGCCGGAACGATGGCCAGGCCCAGCAGGCCCAGGCCGCTGATGGCAGGCATCTGCAGCGGAACCGTCAGCGTATCCACCAGCAGGGCGATCAGCCCCACTCCCACGCACGCCGCCAGCGCGATGCCGTCGTTGACCAGCACCGGAGCGACCTGCGAGACAACGGTGTCCCGGGCTTCCTCCATCAGGGGATCCAGGGCAGCGAACGTGTCGGGTCCCGGGATCACGCCCAGGAAGCCGGTCGGCGCCAGGAACATCGCCGTGACGGACATCACCAGGCCGGCCAGTCCCAGCAGGGCCCCGGCCAGCGCCGACCAGTCCAGCCGGCGGGCCAGCCCGGTGCCGGCCTCTGTGCAACAGACCGTCACGGCGGCTTGGAAGAGCCAACTCCAGCCCTCGAGGACCCCGTGCAGGCTGGCGGCGGTGAGCAGGACGGCAAGTGCGACGGCGGCGCTCATCAACCACGGTGCGAGGCCGGGGGAGGGCGGCCGCCCGCCGCTCGGGCCGGGTGTTTCGGGGCCGCGGAGTTCTGCCTGTTTGTCCACCATGAGGGTCACGGGGCCGCTCCTGTTCCCACCGGTTCGATCCGGTCGACCAGGTCGAAGTGCGCCCAGGCGGCCGGCAGCGAGGCCTTGGGGCTGACCGCCACGGTCCGCCAGCCGCCGGCGCGCAGCACGTCCATGACGGGCCGGGCCTGTTGCGGTCGGTCGGTGACGATCAGGGCGAAGGCATGGGAGCCGAATGCGGCGGCAGGGGCCAGCAGGCGCGCTTCGCCGCTGCTGATCTGGCCCAGGACCGCGACCAGCGGCCCCTTGTACTTGTGTGCCGCAAGTTTGTCCATCAGCCGGTCCCCGAAGGCGGGCTCTCCCTGGTGCCGGTCGGACTTCTTGTGGTCTTCGGCCAGCCCCAGCGCGGCCAGCCCCTCGGCGAGGTCCTGGTAGCCCGCCGGCCCGTCGAAATCATCCTGGCCGGGCGACGGGGCCGACGGGGACTCCAGTACTGCTGCCCGGGCATGGACGTCGAGGAACCGGACGGTGTAGTTGCGCTGCAGGAAGTCATTGGCAGCGGAGGCCACAGCAGTGATGGCCCACTCGAAGGAGGGCGAAGTGTGCAGCAGGTCCCCGTGCTGGCCGGAGCCATCGCCGAAGGAGGGCAGCAGGCCGGCGCCGTAGGCCGAGGCCCGGCGGTCCAGCACGATGGTCGCCTGCGGCGTGGTCACCGATTCTTCCTGGCGGACCATGAGCTCGCCGTGACGGGCCGTCGCCGCCCAGTGGACCCGGCGCATCGGATCGCCGTACCGGTATTCGCGGGTCATCACGTCGTCGTCGCTGGGGTTGGCTTGTCGCCGGGTGCTTGCCGTGCCGTCCGAACCCCGTGCGCCGGTCAGCGAGGTGGCGGGCAGTTCCACCGGGGACGGCGTCACCACCAGCGGGCTGGTTTCCCCCAGCTGGTGCCGGTGGTTGGCCAGCCCAAAAGGGTCGGAGAAATCCGCCGTCACCGGCCCGATGGCGAACAGCCCGCGCTTGCTGGAACGGAGCTTGTATTCGTACACGCTCGCCCCGGAACGGGACGGGTGCCGCGCCGGGAACCGGAAGGACGGCGCCTTGCCGAAGCGCAGCGGCAGCTGCTCTTCCATGTACACCAGTCCCGCCAGGCCCCCGCTGCGGCGCACCGACAACCGGACCTGGACCACGAGGCCGGTTTCGACGGCGGCGGGCCGGAACTTCCGCTCCACGGTGAATTGCGGCTTGAGGAGCACCATCGCCGCGGCGGCCAGCAGCGGCAGGCCGATCAGGAACACCCCCAGGGTGAGCAGGTCCCGGCGGCCCAGGATCTGCGCCAGCAGCAGTGCCAGCACGCCGGCCGCCAGCAGGCCCCACCCGCGCAGCGTGACGTACCGGGTGGGCAGCCAGCCGAACGCGTCCATGGCCGTCAGGAGGAAGCGCGGCGGGATTCGCCGCCCACGGGAACCTTGGCCAACACGGAGGCCACCACGCTGGAGGCGTCTTCGCCGGCCGTCATGGCCTTGCGGTCAAGGATCAACCGATGGGCCAGCACGGCCTCGGCAACGGCGGCTACATCGTCGGGGAGGACGAAGTCGCGGCCGCTCAGGGCCGCCGTCGCCTTGGCCGCACGCAGCAGCTGCAGCATGGCCCGCGGGCTCGCTCCCAGCCGGAGGTGCGGATGTTCGCGGGTGGCCCGGCCAATGTTGACCGTGTATTCCTTCACCGCGGGCGAGACATAGACATCGCGGACCGTGGCCACCATGCTGCGCACCTCGCCCACCGTGACCACCGGGCGGACTCCCTCCAGCGGCGAGACGGACTGGTGGGTCTCCAGCATTTCCATTTCGGCGCGGGGATCCGGATAGCCCATCGAGATCCGGGCCATGAAACGGTCGCGCTGGGCCTCCGGCAGCGGGTAGGTGCCCTCCATCTCGATCGGATTCTGGGTGGCGATCACCATGAAGGGAGTGTCCAGCGGGTAGGTGTTGCCGTCCACCGTGACCTGGTGTTCCTCCATGCATTCGAGCAGCGCCGACTGCGTCTTGGCCGAGGCGCGGTTGATTTCGTCGCCGATGACGATGTTCGCGAACACCGGCCCGGGGCGGAATTCGAACCGGTGCATGTCCTGGTTGTAGATGGAAACACCGGTGACGTCGGAGGGCAGCAGGTCCGGCGTGAACTGGATCCGGTGCACGCTGCAGTCGATGGTCTTGGCCAGCGTCTTCGCCAGCATGGTCTTGCCGACGCCGGGCACGTCCTCCAACAGCAGGTGCCCTTGGGCCAACAGCACCGTCAGCGCCAGCCGTGCCGCCTCGGACTTGCCGTCGATGACGGTCTCGATCGCCGCCCTGATCCGGCCGCAGGCGTCGTGGAACTCCGTCAGCGCGAGGCCCTCGCCAGGCCCCAGGCCTGCTTGATCGGAGTGGACGGTCCCGGCCTCTGCCATGTGCTGCTGCGTATCCATGAAGTACCTTCCGGTGTGCCTTCCCCGAGGGCCGGTTGTTCCAACCCTACTTGTTGGCTGTGTGATGCGGTAGACACTCGCACGCCGCTTTGGCACGCCCGCTTCCCATCACGCCGGTACCGCACCCGGCGCTTCAGTAGGCTGGAATCATGTCCCATGCTCCAGCCGCCGTTGCCGGCGAAACTCCTCCCGCCTACACAGTTGACAGCACCGCAGCCCGCACGACGGCGGTGCGGAGCCCCACCGAGGGGGACGGCCGGCGTCGTGATCTCAGCTATCCGCCGGCCCCCGAAGCGCTGCCCGTGCCGGTGATGGACAACCACACACACCTGGACTTCCGCGACGGACTGGTGGCGGTCACGGTCCGGCAGGCGATGGATGCTGCCGAGGCGGTCGGCGTTGCCGGCGCCGTCCAGGTGGGCTGCGACCTGGAATCCGCCCGCTTCACGCTCCAGGCTGTCGAGGCCGAGCCGAGGCTGCTGGGCGCGGTGGCCATCCACCCCAATGACGCACCCCCGCTGGCCGATGCGGGGACGCTGGAGGAGGCCTTGGCGGAGATCGAGTCGATAGCGTCGCACCCGAGGATCCGGGCCATTGGGGAGACCGGACTGGACTACTACCGGACCGGAAGCGGAGGCAGGGGCGCCCAGCAGGAATCGTTCCGCCGCCACATCGACATGGCAAAGCGGCTGGGCCTGGCCCTGCAGATCCATGACCGGGACGCGCATGACGACGTGGTGCGCGTGCTGCTCGAGGAGGGCGCTCCCGAGAAAGTTGTCTTCCACTGCTTTTCCGGTGACGCAACGCTGGCCAGGACCTGCAACGACAACGGCTGGCACATGTCCTTCGCGGGAACCGTCACCTTCAGGAATGCCGACGGCCTGCGTGAGGCCCTGGCGACCGCGGAACCGGCCCTGGTGCTCGCCGAGACCGACGCGCCGTTCCTGACCCCGCATCCCTACCGGGGACGGCCGAACGCCAGCTACCTGGTGCCCTACACCATGCGCTCGATGGCCGAGGTCCTCGGGAAGGACCTGGCGCAGTTATGCACAGAGGTGGCGGACAACACGCGGCATGTCTACGGCTCCTGGCAGCAGGAATAACACGCGGGTATTTTTCCCGGCTGGACCGGAAACGGGCAGGTCGGCGCGCCCGAACGAGGGGACGCAATCCCATCGGCCGGTGCTGCCGGCCGATGGCCGCGCTTGTCGCCATGTCACGTTTCGATTACGGTAGGTAGCTAATGGCCGGGGTCGGGGAAGGCAACCGGACATTGTGACACCCGTGGCGGTAGCCGTTGGACGTTCCGTTCGTACGCCCAAACATCCGCTGCGGGTGCTGCCTGCACTCGCACCGTGCCGTTAAGAGCGGCACGTCCCACGCGCGTGTCTTTATGTCCCCGTGCCCGGAAACTGCAACAGATTCGGGAACCGTGACAAACGCGCTGAAGAACCGCTGGGTGAAGATCGCCGGCCAGGTCGTCGTCATGACCGCCCTGGTCCTGGGACTGGTGGCCTTTGTGGGCAATAACAAGTCGGTCACCCTGACCGTGGACGGGCAGGCCAGCACCGTCTCCACGTTCGGTTCCACCGTTGCAGACGTGCTGGCCGAATCCGAGGTGCACGTCGGCGAGCTCGACGACGTCACCCCGGCGGTGGGCGAAGAAATCACCGACGGTGCCAGCATCGAAGTGGTTACCGCCAAACCCGTGGACGTGAACGTGGACGGCGAGGCCTCCACCGTGCACACCACCGCCGCCACCGTCAAGGAACTGCTGGACGAACTGGAAGTCAACGAAAAGTCGGCCCTGTCCGCCCCGCTGACCGCCGAACTGGCCTCGGTGGGCGCGGTGACCATCTCGACGCCGAAGAACGTTACCATTGCGGTCGACGGCGAGACCCGCAAGGAAGTCACCACCGCGACCACCATCGGCGACCTGCTGAAGGAACAGAAGATCAAGCTGGGCAAGGAAGACAAGCTCTCCGTTGCCGCCGCCGAGCCGATTGCCGAAGGCACCAAGGTCAAAGTGACCCGAATCGACCGGGAGCGTGTGGAGGAGGCCGAGCCCGTCCCGTTTGAGACGGCCACCACGACGAACTCCGCCATGTACGAGGACGAAGAGAAGGTCACCCGCGCCGGGGAGGCCGGCGAACGCGTCAAGGTCTACGAAGTCGTCCTGACCGACGGCAAGGAAACCGACCGGAAGCTGGTCAGCGAAAAGGTCACCCGCGAACCGGTCAGCCAGAAGGTCACGGTCGGCACCAAGAAACGCCCGGCCAAGGTCAACAACGCCAACGTCGGCGGGAGCTGGCAGGCGCTCGCCGAGTGCGAGTCCGGCGGCAACTGGTCCATCAACACCGGCAACGGCTACTCCGGGGGACTGCAGTTCAGCGCAAGCTCCTGGCTCGGCGCCGGCGGCGGCAAGTACGCGCCCTACGCCTACATGGCCACGCCCTCGGAGCAGATCGCCACCGCCGAAGTGCTGCGCAGCAACGGCGGCTGGGGCCACTGGCCCGCCTGTGCTGCCAAGCTGGGACTGCTGTAGGCATCCCGCCAGAGATCCACGGCCTCGGGCCCGGGCCATGCCGCCCGGGCCCGAGGTCCGTTAACCGGTCGGGGCCGCCGCGGCAGCGGGCCGCGGCCCGATACGATGGCACAGTGACAGAACCCCACTCCGCATCCGGCACCGACTCCCGGCACGACGCCGGGGAAGCCGCGCCCGCCCCCACCCGGCCCTTGCTCGGAGCCGCCGACGTCCGGCGGCTCGCGGCCGAACTGGACGTGCGTCCCACCAAGACCCTCGGGCAAAACTTCGTGATCGATGGGAACACCATCCGCCGGATCGTGGCTGCCGCCAATGTTGTCCCCGACGAAACCGTCCTGGAGGTCGGTCCCGGTTTGGGGTCGCTCACGCTCGGGCTGCTGGATGCGGCCGGGCATGTGGTCGCCGTCGAAATCGATCCCAAACTCGCCGCCCGGCTGGAACGCACAACGGCCGAATGGCGTCCCGACGCCGCCGGGCGCCTGGACGTGGTGCTGGCGGACGCGCTGCGGGTCACCGAACTGCCCAAGGCCCCGGATGCGCTGGTCGCCAACCTGCCCTACAACGTGGCCGTACCGGTGGTGCTGCACCTGCTGGAGCATTTCCCGTCGCTGCGGCACGGCCTGGTCATGGTGCAGGACGAGGTGGCCGACCGGCTCGCGGCCAAGCCCGGCTCCAAGATCTACGGTGTGCCCAGCGTCAAGGCCGCGTGGTACGGCACCATGCGCAAGGCAGGCGTGATCGGCATGAACGTGTTCTGGCCCGCCCCCAAGATCGCTTCCGGGCTGGTGGAGTTCACCCGCGGGCAACCGCCGGTGACCCGCGCCCCGCGCCGCGAAGTGTTTGCCGTCATCGATGCGGCGTTCGCGCAACGCCGGAAGACCCTGCGCGCCGCACTGGCCGGATGGGCCGGCAGCGCCGCCCGGGCGGAGGAAGCGCTGCGGCTGGCCAACGTGGACCCAAGCGCCCGCGGAGAGGTGCTGGACATTGCCGCCTTCGCCCGCATCGCCGAGTTCAACCATCCGCTTGTCGGCTAGGAAGGTGGCGGCACCGATATGACCAGAACACGTCCCGTCCGCGTCATGGCACCCGGAAAGATCAACGTCTCCTTCCGGGTCGGCGGCCCCCGTGCGGACGGCTACCACTCGGTGGCCAGCGTTTATCTGGCCCTCTCGTTGTACGAGGAGGTCACCGCTACCGCGCGTGAGGATGATGCCATCACGGTCAGCGTGCGCAACGGGCCCGGAGTGGAGTTTGACCTGGCCGGCATTCCGCTGGATGCTTCCAACCTGGCGGTACAGGCCGCCGACCTGATCCGCGAAACCTCCGGACACCCGCAGGGCGTGCACCTGGAGATCACCAAGCGGGTGCCAATTGCCGGCGGCATGGGCGGCGGCTCCGCCGACGCGGCCGCGGCCCTGGTGGCCTGCAGCGCACTCTGGAACACCGGCTACTCCCGGGATGAGCTGATCGGCCTGGCCGCCGGGCTCGGCGCGGACGTGCCGTTCGCGCTGCACGGCGGAGTGGCCGTCGGGCTGGGGGTCGGGGACCGGTTGACGCCGGCGCTGGCGCGCAGCGAAATGCACTGGGTCCTGGTACCTGCCTCGTTCGGGTTGTCGACGCCCAAGGTCTACGCCGTGGCCGACGACCTGCGCGCCCGCCGCGGCCACGTCCCGGACGAGCCCGAGCAGGTGGACCCCGCGATCCTGCAGGCAATGCAGTCCGGCGACGTCCACCAGCTGGCGGGGTGCCTGCACAACGACCTGCAGGAGGCCGCCATCGAACTGGCCCCCGAACTGGCCGATATCCTTGAACTGGGCAAGGCCGAAGGCGCGCTTGCGGGCCTGGTCTCCGGTTCCGGCCCGACGGTAGCCTTCCTGACCGCCGGACGGCGCGAGGCGGCAGAGCTGGGGCAGCGGCTCTCGGATGTCGCCGGTGTGGTTGCCCTGCCGGTCCGCGGACCGGTGCACGGCGCCCGCATCATGGCCTGACCGCCCGGCCCTGCCCCTGCATGCCAGCGGCGGCCACCCTCCGCATCCACCAACGCAACAGAAAGCAGCATCCTTGGTCCACCTGCTCGGCGCAGAAAACGTCAGCGTCGCCTTTGCCACCCGCACCATCCTGGACTCGGTGTCCCTCGGCCTGAATGAAGGGGACCGGATCGGCATGGTCGGGCGCAATGGCGACGGCAAGTCCACCCTGATGCGGCTGTTGGCGCATCGCGCCACGCCCGACGACGGCCGGGTCACCAAGCGCGGCGATGTCAACGTGGGCTACCTGGACCAGCAGGACGTGCTGGACGGAGACCTGCCGGTCGGTGTGGCGATCGTCGGCGAAGCCGCCGAGCACGAGTGGGCCTCCAACCCGCGGATCCGCGAAATCATGAACGGCCTGGTCGGCGATGTCGACTGGCACGCCACGGTGTCGTCCTTGTCCGGCGGGCAGCGCCGCCGGGTCGCCCTCGCCAAGCTGCTGATCGAGCCCCACGACGTGATCATGCTCGACGAGCCGACCAACCACCTCGACGTCGAGGGGGTCGCCTGGCTGGCCAGGCATCTGCAGACGCGGTGGCGCCCCACCGAGGGAGCTTTCCTGGTGGTCACCCACGACCGCTGGTTCCTGGATGAAGTGTGTACGCGGACCTGGGAGGTCCACGACGGTACCGTGGACCCGTTCGACGGCGGATACGCCGCATACGTGCTGGCCCGTGCGGAACGCGACCGGACGGCCGCCGTCGTCGAAGGCAAGCGGCAGCAGCTGGTGAAAAAGGAGCTCGCCTGGCTGCGCCGCGGTGCTCCCGCCAGGACCGCGAAACCGAAGTTTCGGATCGAAGCGGCCAACGAGCTGATCGCCGATGTGCCCGAGCCCCGCGACGCAGTGGCCCTGAACAAGATGGCCACCGCCCGGCTCGGCAAGGACGTGCTGGACCTCGAGCAGGTTTCGTACACGCCGCCGCCCCGGCCCACGGACGGCGGCGACGGACCCGCCGCGCTCTTCGACAACATCACGCTGCGGCTGGCACCGGGAGAACGGCTCGGGCTGGTGGGCGTCAACGGGGCGGGCAAGACCACCCTGCTGCGGCTGCTGAACGGCGAGATCCACCCCACCGCCGGCAAGGTCAAGCGCGGCAAGACGGTGCAGACGGCCATGCTCACCCAGGAAGTCCGTGAACTCGATGACGTCTCGGACCTGCGCGTGGTGGAGGTGATCCAGCGCGAACGCCAGGTCTTCAACATCGGCGGACGCGAGGTCTCCGCCAGCCAGCTGGTGGAACAGCTCGGCTTTTCCAAGGAGAAGCAGTGGACGCCGGTGCGGGACCTGTCCGGCGGGGAACGGCGGCGGCTGCAGCTGCTGCGGCTGCTGGTCGGCGAGCCAAACGTGCTGATGCTGGACGAGCCAACCAACGACCTGGATACGGACACGCTGGCGGCCGTGGAGGACGTGCTCGACGGCTGGCCGGGCACGCTCGTGGTCGTCTCGCACGACCGCTACCTGCTGGAACGGGTGACCGACCACCAGGTGGCACTGCTGGGCGACGGCAAGCTCCGCGGGCTGCCCGGGGGAGTGGACCAGTACCTTGAGCTGCGCGAAGCGGCGCTCGCCGGCAGGTCCTCGACGTCATCGGGCACCGGAGGCGCCGCCGCCGAAACGCCCTCCGGCGCCGTACACAGCGAAGCCGACAAGCGCCAGGCCAAGAAGGACCTCAACCGGATCGAGCGCCAACTGGGCAAACTGGGCCAGCAGGAGGACAAACTCAAGGAGCAGATGCACGCGGCAGGCGCCAAGGCCGACGTCGACTTCGCCGGGCTGGCGGAGATGAACCGCAAGCTCCAGGAAATCGCCGAGGAGAAGGAGGCCCTGGAGATGGAGTGGCTGGAGGTCTCCGAAGTCTTGGAGTGACCCCTTGGCTCAGGACGACTTGCCGGTGTTACCCCAGAGGCCCGCGTCGCGGATGGACTGCTGGATCTTGGTGGTTGCCGAGAGCAGCGCCTCGCGTTCCGCAGCCGAGAGCGGATCGAACACGTTTTCCCGCACGAAGCGGACGTGACCGGGGGCGGCCTGCCGGATGGCCTCCCACCCGGCGTCGGTCATCGAGATGTTGAAACCCCGTGCATCCGTGGCACAAGCCACCCGCTCCACCAGTCCGCGCGCTTCCATCCGCTTGAGCAGGTGGGACAGCCGGCTGCGCTCCCAGTCCAGCTGCTGCGCGATGTCCCGTGCCCGCATGACGCCCTCGTCCGCCTCCGACAGGGAGGCCAGGACCGAATACTCCACGCCGGACAGATCGGAGTCGCGCAGCAACTGGCGGTCCATGGCGGACTCGAAGCCCCACAGCAATTCGCGGAAGGCACGCCAGATCTCTTGCTCGTGGTCGTTCAGCCAGCGGGTGTCGGAGTTCACGACTGTCCCTTCCTCGTCTTTGGTTGACAATTCAAGTTTCGGCCCTGCATAATTGACGTGTCAACAAAACCATGACGTGTCAACATTGTTGGCGCGTCGGGACCAGACCTCGAAGGGGTTATTTATGACCAAGATCGCTATCGTTACCGGCAGCACCCGTCCGGGTCGTGTCAACAAGCAGGTTGCCGATTGGGTTCTCGCCCAGGCAGCCGGCCGCACCGACGCCGAGTTCGAGGTCGTCGACATCGCCGACTTCAACCTGCCCCTGCTGGACGAAGCTTACCCGGCGGCCTACCAGAACTACCAGAACGACCACACCAAGGCGTTCTCGGCCAAGATCAGCGAGTTCGACGGCTTCATCTTCGTCACCGGCGAGTACAACCACACCGTCACGCCGGCCCTGACCAACGCCCTGTCCTACCTGAACGTCGAGTTCAACAACAAGGCCGCCGGCATCGTTTCCTACGGTTCCATGGGTGGCGCCCGTGCCGCCGAGCACCTGCGCAACATCCTGTCCGAACTGCAGATCGCCCACGTGCGCAATCAGGTCATGTTCTCGCTGTTCACCGATTTCGAGAACTTCGCCGACTTCAAGCCGACCGAGCAGAACGCCGGCACCCTGGCGCCGATGATCGACCAGCTCATCCCGTGGACCAAGGCCATGGAGTCTGTCCGCGCCGCCGCGGTCGCCGCCAACTAACCTGCGGTCCCGGCGGCACTGCGCCGCTTGACGCTCCGCACGGCAGGGCGCTCCGTGCTTCCCCTCAGGGAAGCCGGGGCGCCCTGCCCCGTTAAGGCGGGACGGCCGAAACAGCGTCGACGGAGGGTAGGGTTTCGGGGGTATCGGGAGAGGGAGGGACGCGTCGTGGACGCAGGAAACATTGCGGCCGGCCGGTGGGCTACCGCACGCCGCAAGCAGATGCTCGACCGCCTCGAGCAGGCCGCCTCGGCAGCAGGCTTCCGCCTCGATGAAGACCAGCACAAGGCCGCCCGCCTGCTGGCCGAGGCTGCCGCGAGGCTCCGCGCAGGAATGCCCGCTCCGCAGGGCGGGCACCGCGGGCTGTACCTGTGGGGTCCGGTCGGGCGGGGCAAGAGCTGGTTGGCCCGTACCTTCTTCGAGGCCGTGGACGTGCCGGACAAGCAGCGCTGGCACTTCCACGACCTGTTCCGCGAACTGCACGCCCGCCGCCGCGATGCGCAGGACCCGGCGGCGAGGCCGCCGGGCACCAGCGCCATCGAGGTGGCCATCGACGGCTTGCTGCGCGACTGCGCCCTGCTGGTGTTGGATGAATTCCACGTCCACGATCCGGGGGACGGCCAGTTGCTGGCCCGGCTGCTGCGCGAAATCCACCGCCGCGGCATAGTGCTGGTCACCACCTCGAACTATCCGCCCGACCAGTTGATGCCCGGCGAGGCGTTCCATGGCCTGTTCGAGTCCACCATCGCCCTGATCCGCCGCACCATGCACGTTGCACCCATCGCCGGGCCGGTGGACTACCGCACGCAGCCTGCCGGGCGTTCCGGGGGCCGGGACGACGACGGCGGCGTCCGCCTCGCGCGGTTCGGCGACGGTGCGATGATCATTGCCCCGGACGGTCCCGAGGACCCGCGGGTCGCCGAGGCAGGCCTTGAGTGGCCGTCCCCGGCAGAGGCGCGCGACCTGCGGCCGGGGAGCTGGCCGCTGCCGGTCCTCCGGAGCACTCCGGCGGAATTGTGGTTCGATTTCCGCGACCTGTGCGAAGGCCCCACCGCCACCTCCGACTACCTGGGCCTGCTGGCGCATGCCGCGCACTGGATTGTTTCCGGTGTGCCGGCCCGGGAAGGGATCAGCATGAACGGTTGGCAGCGCTTCAGCAATCTAGTGGACATCCTCTATGACGCCGACGTGCCGCTGACGGTCATCAGCGCGGAGCCGCTTGACCTGGGCCCGTCAGCCAGCCCGTCCGCCGTCGACATCTCCCGCATTGCCAGCCGGTTGGGCACCCTCGGCCGTGTGGGCGCCGGGCGCTGACTGCCGTTCCCGCCGGTCGCGCCGGCGGGACAGCGCAACGCCCAGCAGGCACACGGCGCCGCCGATGATGGCCAGCAGGGTGGGCGTCTCGCTCAGGAACAGCCATCCCAACACGATGGTGACCGGAGGAACCAAGTAGGACGAAACGCTCAGTTGCCCGGCCGGCATCCGGGCCAGGGCATAGGCCCACGTGCTGAAGGCCAGCGCCGTGGGTACCAAACCCAGATACACCGCCGCCAGGGTCGCTTCGGTCGGGGCGCTGCGCAGGTCCGACATGAGCTCGCCGGCAAACGGCAGCGACGAGACGGCACCGATGCTGCAGGCCAACCAGGTGACCTGCCCGCCGGGCACGCTGCCCAGGGCCGGCTTCTGGAGCAGCACCCCGGCGGAGTACGTCAGCGCCGCGGCCAGCGCCCACAGCAGCCCGAGGCCGCCGGCGGCACCGCCACCGGTGCCGAAGCCGATCATGACGACTCCCAGGAAGGCGACGCCGGCGCCGATCGCCAGCCACCGGGGGATGCCTTCGCCCAGGAACAGTCCGGCGCCCAAGGCCGTGAGCACGGGCGCGAAATTGACGATCATGGCGGTGGTGCCGCCGTCGAGCGTTTGCTCCGCGGTGTTGAGGGCAAAGTTGTAGACGCCGAACCACAGCAGGCCGCAGCCGGTGATCAGCAACCAGGCCCGGCGGCCCGGCTTGACCCACGGCCGCCCGACCAGCAGCAGGGCCAGTGCAGCGGAGCCGATGGCAAGCCGCAACAAACTGAGCGCCCCGGGCCCGAAATGCGGCAGCACACCGCGAATCACGACGAAGGCGCTGGCCCATGCCAGGACCGTTACCGCTACGGCCGCGAGGACCGTAGGCGGGACGGCGGCGATCCGCCGGACGGGGGTGGAACTGCTCATGGCCGCTACGCTAGCCCAAGCGGTAGTGCACCGGCCGGCGCCGGGGCCGAACGGCTGCTTCCTGCCTCGGATGTCCGGGGTCCGCGCCGGATGGGTGTTGCGGCCAGGCGGGTGCGTCTCACAGCGTCTGCCGTTTGGTGGTCCGCACGCCGACGACCAGCCCAACGGCCGCGGTAAGCACCGCTGCCACCAGCCCCCACAGCGTGTCCGAGCCGATGGCGCCGGCGAACAGTTCCCGCTCGGCATTGACCAGATAGGTGAGCGGATTGAAGCGGCTGAGCACCTGCATCCAGCCGGGTCCGGCCTCCACGGGCAGCATGATGCCGGAGAGGATCATCAGCGGGAACAGCAGGGTCTGCTGCACGCCCCAGAACACCCATTCCGTCCCCTGGGTGACCAAGGCCAGCGTGTAAGAGAGCGCGCCGATGCCGATGCCGAAGATCCCCAGAATCAGCAGGCCCAGCAGGACCTGCAGCGGATGGAAAACAAACCCGAACGGGATGCAGACCACGGCGATGAGCAAACCCTGTGCCACCAGGGGCGCCCACTCCTTCAGCGCCCGCCCGATCATGAGCGAGGAGCGGGACAGCGGTGTCGCCAAAACCCGCTCATAGGAGCCGGTCATCAGTTCGTACTGAAGATTGGAGCCGGTCATGGTCGTGCCGAACAAGGAGATCATGACGACGACGCCCGGCAGGAACCACTGCAGCGAGCTCTCCCCGCCAAATGCTTCGGCCCCGACGGCCGCGCCGAGCAGGGGGCCGAACAGGGCCAGGAAAATCAGCGGCTGCAACAGCGAGAAGATCAGGGAGAACGGATCCCGGAGCACCAGGAGCAGCTCGCGCCAAAAGACAAACTTGGTGTCCTGGACGATCTTGCCCAGGCCGGGTGTGGTGACCGGGGCGCTCCGACGGAGCTGTGCCGGGTCTGTCCGCTGCTGTTGCATCAGACCTCGGATCCTTCCCGCAGGCTGCGCCCGGTCAGTTCCAGGAACACGTCGTCCAGGGTGGGCGGGTTGAGCTGGAGCGACATGACCGGGGCGCCGGCATCGTCGAGTGCCTTGAGCAGCCCGGGAGCCAGCCGGGCGCCATCCGTGAGGCGAACGCGGAAGCGGGCGGCGCCGTCGTTCCTGCTTTCTTCCAGGTCCCCATCCGCGGCAGCGCGGCCGAGGACGGCACGGGCGGCCGGGACCGAGTCCAGGGAAACCTCCACGGCCAGCAGGTCCCCGGCCAGATTGGACTTCAGCCGTGCCGCCGTATCGTCGGCAATGATCCGGCCGTGGTCAATCACGATCACCCGCTCGGACATGGAGTCCGCTTCGTCCAGATAATGGGTGGTCAACACGATGGTGGTTTCGTGCTCGGCCCGCATCCGCATGATGTGCTCCCACAGGTTCGCCCGGTTCTGCGGATCCATGCCCGTCGAAGGTTCGTCGAGGAACAGCAGCCGGGGCGAATGCATGAGCCCCAGGGCCACATCCATGCGGCGGCGCTGGCCGCCGGAGAGCTTGATGACCGTCCGCTTTTCCAAGTCCTGCAAGTCGAGCGTCCTCAACAGTTCGCGGGCACGCGACTGGGCATCGGCGGCGTTCATCCCGTAGAAACGGCCCTGCATGACCAGTTCGTCGATGACCCGAAAGCTGTGGCCGCCGCCGTTGCCCTGTCCGATGTAGCCGATGCGCGAACGTACCCCTGCGGGGTCGGCCATCACGTCCACGCCGGCGACGGTGGCGCTGCCCGAGGTGGGCCAGAGCAAGGTGGTCAACATCCGCAGCGTTGTGGACTTGCCGGCTCCGTTGGGGCCCAGGAAGGCCACCAGCTCGCCGGGCGAAACGTCGATGTCGACGCCCTTGACCGCCTCCACCGTTTCCTTTTTGTTCTTGAACTGCTTGGTGAGTTTGTCCGTATGGATCACCGGGGCTCCCAGTCTCTGCGATGGCAAAACGCTACGCCCGCCGGGAGCCTGGCGTCTACGGACACGAAGTCATCGCGGACAGCAACGGTCCTGGAAGCGCGGCAACGGCATGTCGGCCCGGTGGTGGGGGAGGGGTTTCGTGCCGGCAGACAGGACCGGAACCTCCCGTCGTACCGGTGGGAGCACTGCTACTCTTCATTCATAACGTCGGGGGGCCGGGACGACGCCGGGCCGCGTTCAATGCAGGAGGAATGCAGTGCGGACCGTTGCAGGTGAGCCCGGGGCGGCAGTTCGCCCAACCGTACTGGTCGGCGCGGTGGACCCTGCGACCCGCGAGTTCCTCCGCAGCGTCCTGAACGATGCCGGAATATCGGTCGCTGCGTTGACTTCCGCCGCCGAGGTGTTGGCCGAGGTGCAGCGCAACCCGCCCGACATCCTCTTGGTGGACGCCGCCGATATGTCCCTGGCGGGGATGGAGGCCGTGCGACGCCTGTCGGACAGCCAGCCGGGCGCGCAGTGGCGCGTGATGCTCATGGCCACCCAGGACGAACTGCCCTTGGTGGAGCGCGGTTATGAGCTGGGCGTCTCCGACTACCTGATCAAACCGCTGACGGCATCCAGTGTGGTAAACCGTGTCCGCGTGACCCTCGCGAGGTCGGAACACCGGCGCCGGGAGCGCAACGGCGTGGCCGTCCTGCGGGAGCAGATCCGGAACGTGTCCGATGGCATTCGCAGCACGAATGACCCGAACGAAATGATCAACCTCGCCCTGAGCGGCATCGGCGAGGCCTTCGAAGCCGACCACGTCTGGGTGCGTACCCTGGCTGACGAACGCGTGCCGCACACCGCCGCTCAATGGACCGGCGATTCCGTCCACGAGGCCATGGTTATGCCCCACCGCACCGAGGAACAGGTGCTGGAACTGTCCTCGGCGCTCTGGGCCGGTCACAGTGTGCTCACGTCGGCCGACGACGGCGGTGTCGACCTCGCCGCACATTCGCATGTTGCCGAATGGCTCGCCACCGCGCAGGGCAAGGCATCCCTGCTGGCGCCCCTGGGGCAGGGCCCCAAGGCTTTCGGCTTGCTTTGCCTGACCCGCACGGGACGGCCGCGTCCATGGTCACCGGCCGAGATTTCCCTGCTCCAGCACGTGGCCGGCAACCTGGCACACGGACTGATCCAGGGGCACCTGATCACAGCGCAGCAACAGGTCGTGGAAAAGCTTCGCGAGCTGGACCAAGCCAAGTCGAACTTCGTGGCAACGGTCAACCACGAGCTCCGTACTCCACTGACCTCCATCGCCGGATACCTGGAGCTGGTCCTCGACGGAGACGCCGGTGAGGTCCCGGAGTCGGTGGCCAGGATGCTGAAAATCGTGGGCCGCAACGCCGCGCGGCTCCGCGAGTTGATCGAAGACATGCTCACCCTGTCCAGAATGGACTTCCAGGGCAGTGGCCTGAAGACGGAACCGGTGGACCTGCCGCGCCTCCTGCGCACGGTTTCCACCGCGCTGGAACCGGCTGCGCAGGCCAAGAACGTGAAGCTGCTCGGCGAGGGGCTGGACACCCGGCTCGCCGCTGACGGCGATATCAAGATGTTGGAGCAAGTCTTCACCAACATCATGTCCAACGCCGTCAAGTTCACGCCGCAGGACGGAGAGGTGCGGGTCACCGTTAGTGGCGGAAACGACGACGACGGCGTCCCGTGCGCCGTCGTCAAGGTCGCCGACAGCGGGATCGGCATCCCGGAAGAGGACCTGCCGCAGCTCTTCGCCCGTTTCTATCGGGCATCCAACGCCCACGCCATCCAAGGCACCGGCCTGGGCCTGGCCATCGTCAAGGGGATGGTCGACCAGCACCGCGGCAATATTTCCGTGGAGTCCAGCGTGGGCGTGGGCACTACCTTCACCATCACTCTGCCGCTGCAATCCAACCCGACGCAGGAGCCGGCCGAGTCCTCGGACACGGTTGCTGTCTCTTAAACCACAAAGGCCGTGGCGCGCCTCCGAAGATGCATGCCACGGCCTCAGCCGTAGAGCGGAATCCCTGCTCTATTTACTTGCTTAGTGCGGCCAGTTGCCGATCAGGATTCCGAAGCTGCCGCTATCAACGGTCTTGCTCTGGATGACGGTGGCAGACAGGTCGCTGGACTGAGCGGCAGCGGCCGGCGCCGCGGCACCAACAACTGCCAGGACTGCAGCAACCAGAACGGATGCAGAAAACTTCTTCATCTTGGTTCCCTCATTCTTTCTTTATGCACGGATCTGCAAATCCATACAGTGCGGTGACAGTCGTCAGTCTACATAGCGAAGTGCCGAAAGAGCTAGGTTAAACGACACATGGCTTTGAGCGCGGGACAAAGCCTTGCAACGAATATGATCGAGGCAGGAACCGTCTGGTGACCATTCCGCGGTCAGGATGCATGGAGGACATATGGGACCGGCTACTGGTTCGGGCGATGGAGTTTTACTTGAGCTCCGTGCGCGGGAGGCATTCTTCAAGCGTGACTTTCGAACGGCGAGCCTGCTCGCCAACGACTGCGCTGAGAAAGCGGCCGAGGCGGGTGACCAGGGTACGTGGTGGCATATGGCTTTCTTGGAAGCGGAATGCCACCGTGATTTAGGGCAACAGCAGGATTGCATCGCGATGACGCAGCGGCTTCGAAAACACCCCCTCACAGCAGAGTCCTCCGAGTTGATGTGCCGCGTGCTGACGCTGGAGTCCGTGTCCCTGCAAGGTTTAGGGGAGTTAGATGCCGCACTGGCAGACGCCGCAGCCGCAGTCGAAATCGGTGTTTCTGATGATCTGCGGCTGGAAATCCGCATAGAGGCGCACACCGCTCTTGTGGCTACCTTGGCAGAGCGCGGTGATAACGACGAAGCTTGGGAGCATTGCAAAAGCCTGATCGAGCTGCTGGAAGCCTCTACCGACTCGCAAATGGCAGGGAAAGGGTATTGGGCCGTTGGGAATGTTGCCTTCCTGCGTCAGCACGCGAGTGACGGGGTGCGCTACCACCAATTGGCCGCGGAACGCCTGTCGCCATCGAATGATTTGGCACTGTGGGCGTGGTTTAACAGGGCTTCAGCCGCAATGCGACTCTCAGCAGGCATCTCAGACGCGGAAACAGAAAATTGCATGGACCGAGCCGAATTGGCTGCATCCATTGTAGGTGTGACGGACGATATGATTCGTTCAAATCAGATGAATCGCGCTCATTGGCATCTTCGCAGAAACGAATACGCCGAGGCGGTCCGGCTGCTCGTGCCGATATGCGCCGAATCTCCATCGATGGCGCATCAGACGGCGGGCGAGGCTAACTGGCTCCTGGGCAAGGCACTTCGTGCACAAGGCGATTCTGCCTCGGCGATACGTCACTTAAAGGACAGTCAGTCCTATTTCAACCAGTCTGGGGCGAAGGATCGGGCGGCCCAGGTGGCTGGAGAAATCGCGGAGATTCCGCGAGCTTCGTAACTTAAATTCTTTATCGTGTCATTGGGCGTGTCGTGAACTCCGTTCGTTTACGCTGTGAACAATTGGCAGTTCCGAAGCAGTAAGTTCTGGATTTATTGGACGGGAGCGAAAGCTTCCATCGAATCGTTGGGGAGCGGATGCACGTGCTAGGTCATGGTTGGCCCGAGAGGGTAGTAGGAGCGGTACCCAACGACGACGCTGCCGCATGAGGTCCGCGGTTGACGCGGCCAATGCCGTTGCTGCCGATGTGATCAGTGCCGGCGTCGGCATTATCAGCGTCGATCTTCCGCGGGGAGCAGCCTTCACCGACGAAGTGGCGGCCCATACCTCAACACAGCTTCGTGTGCTTTCCGGCGGACACCCTTGCCGCGTGCTGATGCGGATGAAGGGAGTAACATCGATTTCCCGCATGGCGCGGTCGATGCTCGGGCGGCACACTAACGCTTCCGCCATTGCCCTCGTGGGTGAGTCGCCGGTGGACCGGGTAATCGCTAACTTCGTGCTCGGAGCCGAACCCTCGGAATGCCCGGTCCGCTACTTTGATTCCGAACCACAGGCCCTTGCGTGGCTGGAACGGGACAATGCCGCATAATTCCGACCCGCGGCTCCAGCTGCTGGTCGACGGCATGGTCCGCCTGGCCGGGGGCGATCTGACCACCAGAATCCAGCCCTCACCGGCCCGCGACGACATTGATGCTGTCATCACAGGCGTCAACCTCCTGGCTGAGGAGCTGCAGCTCAGCTACATGGAATTGGAACAGCGCGTCGAGCAACGGACGGCTGAGCTGCGCCAAGCCCATCGGGACATGAGCCGGATGGCCCTGACGGATGCTTTGACAGGGCTGGCGAACCGAACGGCTTTGGCGAAGGACATGGACGTCGCGCTCGATGATGCCCGGTCTGGCCAGCGGGCCCCGGCATTGCTCCTACTGGACATGGATTCCTTCAAGCAGGTCAATGACAGCTTTGGCCACGACGCCGGCGACCGAGTGCTCACGGTCGTCGCGAACAGGCTGAGGTCCATCGTGCGCGACGGCGACACGGTGGCACGGCTGGGCGGCGACGAATTTGCGATCCTTCTTCCGCGTGCAACGACGGACCTCGCGCTTCAGGTGGCCCAGCGCATTCTGAACGTGCTTAGTGACGAGATCCAACTGGACGAAGTCACTGTATGGCCGCAGGCCAGTATCGGCGTGCGCGTGGCAGATGCGGGACAGAGCGCGCAGAGCCTGTTGCTGGACGCAGACACGGCCATGTACGAGGCGAAAAAAGACCCTCAAAACCGCACCAAAATTTTCCAATCCCACATGCTCCAGGCACGCCAACTGCACAACCAGATGGCGTCGGAACTCCGCGGAGCCATCGCGACCGGCGGCTTCGAGCTCGAGTACCAACCGGTAGTGGATCTGTGCACGGGCCTGCCGATCGGGGTGGAAGCGTTGGTCCGGTGGAATCACCCGGTGCGTGGACGTGTGATGCCGAGCGATTTCATTCCCATGGCGGAACAAACCGGCCTGATAGTTGATCTCGGCCGGTGGACCTTGTCCGCGGCCGCACACCAGTTTGCCCAGTGGTCCGCCGAACTGACGCTGGATCCGGGGTTTCAGATCCGTGTAAATCTCTCGGTGGCCGAGCTTCAGCGCATCGACTTCGTGGAGCATGTTCGCGGGGTCCTGAGGGACTCCGGAATGCCGGCCGAGTCGCTGGTCCTGGAAATTACGGAGACTGGCCTGGTCACCGGGGGCGAAGTCGAAACCTACTCCTTGCTGGCCCTGCGAAAGCTCGGGATCGGCATTGAGATCGACGACTTCGGAACCGGCTACTCATCGATCAGTTACCTGCGCCGGTTGCCGGTCGATTTGGTCAAGGTGGACCGGTCCATCATTGCTACCCATTCGGCCGACGGTTCACAGCAGGATTTCATCGGCGCCGTACTCCAGCTCATTCGTGCCGCGGGGCTGGACGCGATCTTCGAGGGCATCGAGACGCGGGAGCAGGCCGAACAATTGCGTGATCTTGGCTGCACCGGTGGCCAAGGGTTCTACTTCAGCAAGCCGGTGTCGGCATCTCGCATCGCCCAGCTGTTGCGCAGCGGTGCCTGCCTGCCGGCGGCCGCCGAGCCGTCTTGCGAGGACGAACTGAGCCTGGCGACCCCGGCCGAGTGACAGGTACGGATGCCCTCTGCCGGCGGCCCATGCCGCCGAGTCGCATCGAGGTTGGCAAACGTGGCAAAATGGACACTTGTGCCACCGGGTCAGCGTTCGTGGCGGCACAGTCCGCCCTGGTGTAATGGCAGCACCCCGGCCTTTGGAGCCGTGGAGTATAGGTTCGAATCCTATGGGCGGAACGACCACCGGCCGGTAAACAGGCGGTGTTGCGGCAGGTAGTATGCCGTTAACAGAAATGCACCGGCCACACCGGAATCAGCGCAGCGAGGAGTGCCACTTAGTGAGCCCCCAGGACGTCCCTGAAAAAAACGTCAAAAACGCTTCAACACCGGCAGCGGTCATCGTCCTGGCCGCGGGGGCGGGCACCCGGATGAAGTCCAAAAAGCCCAAGATTTTGCATGAGATCGGCGGAGTCTCCATGGTGGGCCACGCGCTCGCCGCGGCCCGCGGCCTGGCACCCACGGTGCTCGCCGCCGTCGTACGCCACGAGCGCGACCGTGTGGCGGAGCACATTTCCTCGCTGGACCCGGACGTACTGATCGTCGACCAGGACGAGATCCCCGGTACGGGGCGTGCAGTGGAAGTGGCGCTGGATGCGCTTCCTGCCGAACTGGACGGCCCTGTGGTGGTCACCTACGGCGATGTTCCGCTGCTGACCACGGCGCTGCTCAAGGAACTCGTGGCCGAGCACGCGTCCAGCGGAAATGCCGTCACCGTGCTGACCGCGGTCCTCGATGACGCCGGCGGGTACGGGCGGATCATCCGCGCCGACGACGGCAGTGTCCAGGGCATCGTCGAGCACAAGGACGCCACGGAAGAACAGCGTGCGATCCGCGAGGTCAACTCCGGCATCTATGCCTTCGACGCCGGTGTCCTTCGCGCAGCCTTGTCCAAGATCACCACGGACAACGCCCAGGGTGAGAAGTACCTGACCGACGTGCTGTCGCTGGCCCGGGCCGACGGCGGCCGGGTGGCCGCCGTCGTCACCGCCGACCGCTGGCAGGTGGAGGGGGCGAACGACCGGGTCCAGTTGGCGGCCCTTGGCGCGGAGCACAACCGGCGAATTTTGGACGCTGCCATGCGGTCCGGCGTCAGCATCGTGGATCCGTCATCGACCTGGATCGACTCGACGGTGACGTTCGGTACCGACGTGACGCTGCTGCCCGGCACACAACTGCACGGCGTCACGCATGTCTCCTCCGATGCGGTGGTGGGGCCGGAGACGACCCTAACGAACGTGACCGTGGGCGAAGGCGCTTCGGTGGTCAGGACGCACGGCACCGATTCCGAGATCGGGCCCGGCGCCACGGTTGGCCCGTTCACCTACCTGCGCCCCGGCACGGTGCTGGGCGAAAAGGGCAAGATTGGCGCGTTCTACGAAACCAAGAACGTGAGCATCGGCAAGGGCGCCAAGCTGTCCCATCTGGGCTATGCCGGCGATGCCGAGATCGGTGAGAACGCCAACATTGGCTGCGGCAACATCACCGCCAATTACGACGGCGAGAAGAAGCACCGGACCGTCATCGGCTCGAACGTGCGCACCGGCTCGAACACCGTCTTTGTCGCTCCCGTGCGCGTCGGCGACGGTGCCTACTCCGGCGCAGGCGCGGTGATCCGCAAAGATGTGCCGCCCGGAGCGCTCGCGGTCAGCGTCGCACCGCAGCGGAACCTTGACGGCTGGGTGCAGAAGAACCGCCCCGGCAGCTCATCTGCAGAAGCTGCCTCCCGAACTTCCTCCACGCAATCCCCAACTGCAGAAAGTGATCCTTCATGAGCGGAATCAAGGCACAGGGCGAAAAGAGGCTGGTGCTGGCCTCCGGACGCGCCCATCCGGAACTGGCGCGGGAGATCGCCAAAGAGTTGGAGATCGACCTCCTGCCGACGTCCGCCTACGACTTCGCAAACGGCGAGATCTACGTGCGGTTCGAGGAAAGCGTGCGCGGTACCGACGCGTTCGTAATCCAGGCGCACCCGGCTCCCATCAACGAATGGCTGATGGAGCACCTGATCATGGTGGACACGTTGAAGCGGGCTTCCGCCAAGCGCATCACCGTGGTGGCTCCGTTCTACCCGTATGCCCGGCAGGACAAGAAGCACCGCGGCCGGGAACCGATTTCGGCCCGGCTGGTGGCCGACATGTACAAGACGGCCGGCGCGGACCGGCTGATCTCCGTCGACCTGCACACGGCGCAGATCCAGGGTTTCTTCGACGGTCCAGTCGACCACCTCATGGCTATTCCGCTCCTGGCCGAGTATGTCCGCACACGGGTCGACCTGGACAACTTGACCGTCGTGTCCCCGGATACCGGCCGCGTCCGTGTTGCTGAACAGTGGGCCGAGCGACTGGGCGGGGCTCCGCTGGCCTTTGTGCACAAGTCCCGCGACGTGAACGCGCCCAACCAGGCCGTGTCTAAGCAGGTCGTCGGTTTGGTCGAGGGACGCACCTGCGTGCTGATCGACGACATGATCGATACCGGCGGAACCATCTCCGGCGCCGTCCAGGTGCTGAAGAACGCCGGCGCCAAGGACGTCATCATCGCGGCAACGCACGCCGTGTTCTCCGATCCCGCCGCCCGCCGGCTTTCCGAGAGCGGTGCCCGGGAAGTGGTGGTCACCAACACGCTGCCAATCCCGCCGGAGAAGAACTTCAAGGAACTGACCGTCCTCTCCATTGCTCCGCTGATCGCCCGCGCGGTCCGCGAGGTCTTCGAAGACGGCTCGGTCACGAGCCTGTTCGACGGCAAGGCCTGACAACGGCGTTCTGAACTAAGTTCCAACCAGCCATAACGGGTTCCCGAACGGGGCCGGCGGCGGGGGCCTGAAGAAACGGGCCACCCCATCGTCGGCTCCGTTTTCCATGTCCGGCGGAGGATTGCCGCGGAGCGTCGCCCGGAGCATGAACTTAGATCCGCAGCCCTACGGCTGGAGTGGCAAGTGACCGCTGGCTGTGAGCTGGTTCCACCCGGGTAGCCCGCAGCCGATATCTAGGTAGCGCAACGTCAAGACGCGTAGCGTCCCCCCGTGCAGGCGTGGTCCCAGGCTCCTACATTAGGGATGTGGGCCGGGAGCGGCCATGGCAGAATCGGCCGGAGCGCCAGCGGAATTCCCCCTCACCGCTGATGCGAAGGCCGAGAGTGGTCCCGAGGTGGAGCAGTCCTCCGAGACCGGGACTGTGCCTTCGCCACCGTGGATCGTCTGCCGCTGCCGTTCCCGGCCCACCTGCTACTCGTATACAAGGCCCGGCTTGCTGGCTATGGTTAATTTCACGTCCGATTGGGGTTGGGCGCTGGGGGCAGGGGAAGAAAGACGGTCTCGCCATGAAGGCTGGAACTTTATTCAGTCATGCGCTTGTGCCCGGCCCGGACACCGTTCTGATCGGCCGGGTGGAAGCAACAGGAGCGGTTCTTGAAGCGCTGACGGACAGGGAATCCGCGGGCGCAGTCGTGGTCGCGCCTTCCGGATACGGGAAGACCCTGCTGGCACGGCATGTGGCCGGGCATCTTGGGGCGAGTGTTCTGGTCGTCCAGCTGCGGGGCACCGCGTACGCGCGCAGCCGGTCCTACGGCGCGCTGACCTACTTGCTGGCCGAGTTGGATGACTCGCAGTTGGCGCACCCCATGCTGGTTCTGGACGGATTGTCACAACAGCTCAGCCAGGCAGCCGGCAGGAGAAACGTCGTCCTGCTCATCGATAATGCGGAGCATTTCGACGGCGACTCCGCCACACTGCTCAGCCAACTGGTCACACGGGGAGACGCGCGGGTAATCATCCTCGCCCGGGACTTTTCGGCGGTTCCACCGGCGTTCCTGCACCTGGGCCACGACCCGCGAATGCAGCGCATCGACCTGCCTCCGCTGGATCAGGCGGAAGTTGGCGAGTTGGCTGCGGCCGGGCTGGACGGAAGGCTTTCACGCGAGGCAGCGCGGGTGCTGCAGGCGCATTCCGGCGGGAACCCGAGGTTCGTTCCCTTGCTGGTCAGGGACTATGTTTCGTCAGGTGCTCTCCGGGAACGGCACGGTGTATGGGTTCATACCGGGAACCCAGTCAGACTGGGACCGCTCACGGTAAGCACGGTGTGTGCGACCCTGAGCGGCTTAAGCGATGACGTGCTGGATCTCGCCCGCCGGCTGGCCGCATCCGGCGGTCTGTCATTGTCCGATCTGCAAGCGACCGGCCGCGGCGACGCCTTGGACCAGCTTCAGCACCGCGGAATAGTTGGCATCGGCTACCGTCCGTTACCAGTGGCCGAAATCGCCGACCGGCTGATGGCCGAAGCCCTGCGCGCCACGTCGCCCGACGGCCATTATCGGTCCCGGCCACTAGCGGTGAACCGGAGGGCCGGCGCCCGCAGCCAGCCAGGACCGGTCCAGCACGGCTTGGTGCCGCCGCTGGACGCGGCCCGGTCCATGGTCTTCCACGGTGAGTACGATGGGTCGGTAGGGCTGCTTCGGAACTGTGCGGAGGATCCCTTTGTCCCGACCTGGCAGAGGCTGCTCAGCCGGGCCCTGCTCTGCGAATCCCTGGTCATCACCGGGCGCGGCGATGACGCGCTCGCGTTCGCCGACGAACCCCGGCCGGAGCTTGCAACGGTGTCCGAGGAATTACGCCTTGAAATTCAACAGCACCGGGCCGCGGCTTACCTGCTGTCCGGCTCGTGGCTGGGCTCTGGTGAAAGTATCCGCCGGTACGGCCGCCATGGTGATTCCGGCGGTACCTGGGAGGAACTGGTTGACGGCATCGTGCTGGCCTTGACCGGTGAACTGCACCGTGCAGCAGGCCTGCTGCGTTCCGCCCGCGCCCAAGTGTCGGAAGCGGACCCGGACGGCTTGGCACCGCTCGCCGAAGCGGCCTGGGCTTACTGCCGCGCCGTGCTCAATGAAGTCGGGGGTGAGACGGGAGGAGAGCCCCCCGGCAGCGGTCCAAGCCCTTGGCTCATCAGCCGCTTGGAACGGCATTTTCGCGCCTTGGCGCGGGCGGCCGGCGGCGACGTCGATGGTGCGCTGCGACTGCTTCGGCAGCAGGCGGCTGCGGACCGGTCGGCGGCGGTGGGCACCATGGAGCTGATGACGTTGGCGGCCATGGCGCGACTTTCCGGGGTCGACGAGGACCAACGGATGCTGGAACTTGCCACCCGGTGCCAAGGACCTTTCGCGGCTGTCTGTGAAACGTATGCGAAGGGGCTTGCCGCCGGAAACGCCAGCCTGCTTCTCCAAGCGGCCGAGCAAGCGCAACGTGCCGGTCACCTGGCCTTCGCCCGCGACGTGGCCGGCCAAGCTGAGGCGGCCGCAGCCAGAGCTGGACGGGCCGATGTACTCCGCAGGGTCAGGCGCAACATTCGTACGCTCTTGGCGGACGGGGCGGAACCAGGCTACGAGGCCGCATGGCGCGGGCGCCTCACGGCGCGTGAACAGGACGTAGCCCGGTGTGTTGCTGAGGGCCGCAGCAACCACGCTGTTGCCCAGGAACTCGGTGTCTCGACCAGAACGGTGGAAGGCCACTTGTACCAGGTATTTGCCAAGCTGCTCATTCGCAGCCGTCAAGAGTTGGCCGAGATGCTGGCTCCGGAATCTCCGGGCACAACGGCATGAACGTCCCCGGCTCCGGGGGCGGGCGCCGGAACCTCATCGATGCCGTAGCAGGATGTCTGGCCGGCCATGCCACCGGCGGCGCGGTGCTTTACGGGGACACCGGGATAGGGAAGTCAACCGTCGCGGATGAGGTAGTCCGGAGCCTTGGGGACACGGTGCGGGTGCAGCGGGCACGGGCCGAACAAACGCTGGCAAACGTTTCCTACGGGGCGCTCTTTCCTTATCTGAGGGGAGTGACCTCGGCGGAGTTGGACTCTCCGCTGGCAGTCCTGCGGACAGTGCGCTCCTCCCTTGCCGAAGGCTCCGACGGCGAGGCACGTCCCGTGTTGCTGATTGTCGACGATGTCCATGACCTGGACGACGCGAGCAGTTATCTGCTGGCGCAACTGGTCATGGCGCGTTCGCTCAAGATCCTGGCGCTCTGTAGAAGCTGGAACTCGCAGCCGCGTGAACTCCTTGGATTGTGCCAGGACGGGATCCTGGAAGCCTTCGAAGTACCTCCGCTGACGACGGCGGAAGTCCGCAACACCCTCGAGCAGATGCTCGGAGGGACGATAGCGGGCGGAACTGTGCAGTTGCTGCAGCACAAGTCTGTGGGAAATCCGCACCTGCTAAAAGCTCTGGCCGACCACGCTGCGCAAACAGGCGCTGCGGTAGAGCACCACGGATTGTGGCGGATGATCCGGGAACCCGTTGGACTCGATCCAGTCACCACTGATCTGTTCAAGGGACTGGTCAATGGGCTGGATGCATCACAGCGGCGTGTATTGGACATCGCCGCACTGGCTGGCTCGGTGCCGGCGGCAGCGGCCGGTTCCCTCTTCGACAGCGCGGTGGTCCGATCGTTGGAGGAGGCTGGGCTGCTGGCCGACATGCAGGCCGGGGACCTCACCGTGCGGCTCCGGTTTCCGCCGTACGCCGATGTTATCCGGTCCATGGTTCCCGCAGGACGCAGCGCGGAACTGCTGGACCAGTTCCTTGATGTCCTGCAACGTCTGGAACCATCACCGGGAAGAACCAGTGTGGAGCTGGTGCGTTGGAAGATCGATGCCGGCCGGCCGCCATCACTGGAAGAATCGTTGCGCGCCGCACGTCATGCCAATGACGAGTGTGAGCATCCGCTGGCCTTCCGGCTTGCCAATGCCGCGGCCACAACCGGCGATTCTGCCGCGGCCCATGTGGAACTGGCGCGCGCCCATTGGGGGCTTGGCGACAGTACGAATGCCAAAACGGCATTGGACCTGGTCAAGGACACCGCGGACCATCGGACCATCGCGGCCGCCGCGCTGCTCCGGGCGTCCCTGGTTGAGCCGGAAGCCGGCTACCGGGTTGAGCTGGAAAAGATTTCTGGCGGTTGGATGGAAGCAGCGGGAGTGCAACCCCCGACAGGCCCGGGCGACGCTCCGGTCGCCGCGGACGCCTGCCTGGATGCAGCAACCGGCGCTTGGTTGCTGAGGGCTTATGCCCACATGTTGGAAGGAGACTTCAGAACGGCCCTTGATCAGCTGGCGGCCCCTGCCGGTGGAGTTGAGGGCGCTGTTGCCCGGCTGCTTGCCGGGACCGTCAAGGCGCTGTGTCTCGCGGAAACGGGCCACTTTCGGCAAGCGGCGGAAGCCGGGACAGAGGCCCTGCAGTTGGTCCAAGCGACTCCCTCGCTGCGGGCACTCTATCCTTTCGTCTTCTCCCGCCACGTGGAGTCCTTGTTGATCTCCGGCCGCTACCAGGAAGCCGAACGCGCCCTGGATGATTACGGCAGGAGCGCTCCGTGCCGGCACCGTTGGTTTTCAGGTACCGAACCCGCTCTCCGAGGACTGCTTCTCTTTCGACAGGGCCGAATGAAGACTGCGGTCCAAGCGTTGGCGGAGGGTTTCGGGCCGCTGCGGCATGAGGATCACGGGATGCTGCTTCCTTCCGCGGTCGGAGCTGCGGCAGCTGCTGAAGCGATGTTGTGCAACGGCGAGCAAGCCACAGACTTCCGCATGGGCTTGCAGGACGAAGCGGGCACCGGGAGGCGCCCGCGCCTGCTCGTGGCCTCTGCCTTCACTGCGGTTGCTGCAACGCGCCGCGAGGGTCCGCCGGGGAAGGCACGCCCGATTCCGGTCCTTCTGCAGGGAGAACTTGAGTCCTGCGCGGCGACGGCCAGGGCCGCGGGATGGGTGAGCGCGGAGAAAGAGATCCTGGAGCAGCAGTTGCTGCTCGGGGACGGTGCCGGGGCGGACCGTCTCGCGGAACTCTGCGCCCCGTTGGATGGACTCGAAACCCAGGCTTTGGCGGCTGTCGCTTCCGGCCGGGCATCATCGGATCCGGGGGACCTGATGACAGCAGCCGAGATGGCGACGCGGGCAGGCAAAGACCTGCTCGCGGCCACGGCAATGGCATGGGCATCGGGCATCTACGAGCGGCAGGGGCTTCAGCGCCAGCACAACGGTGCACTGCACCAATTGCGGGTGGCGCTGCGTCAACTCGAGGGTGTAGCGACTCCTGCGATCGAGCGTGTCCGTGGGGGTGGACCGGCCTTGACCGCGCGGGAGCAACAGATTGTCTTCCTGGTGCGTCAGGGTGCCACCAACAAGCAGATCGCGGAGTCCTTGACGCTCTCTCCCCGGACAGCCGAGGGACACCTTTACCGGATATATCTAAAACTCGGGGTTGAGAACCGCAAACAGCTGATTCAGTATGCCGAAGTACTCGATCAGTGAGGCCATCAGTAAGTGTCTGAACGCGCGAATCCAAGTACCGCTTGGCAAGCAGCAAGTAGGCAGTCGGGCCGGCCGTGCGGGAATCAGCCGATTTGGCGGTCCAAGTCGAGTGTCGGCTACTGGGGCAAACTACGTAGCCGCTTCCTAGGCTGAAACTGTCGAAAGCACCGGAAAACACAAGGGGGCATGGGGCTTTCGACGACATCGGTTTCGGGACAGTCCGCAGACATGCGTCGGCGGGCTGTGCATCCATCCCGGCACCGCATTGGGGATACGGGCCTCACCTGAGCCACGGGCAGCAACGCGCTTCACAGCGTCACGGCAGTAGCTCAGCGCACGCTGGTCGAGCGCAGAATCCGTCTGGTGGAACGGATTGGGGACCCGGTTGAACGCATTGGGGAATGGTCATGATCGAAGAATTCGTCAAGGTCTCGAGGGTCCGCCACCCGCATGGACATTCATGCGACGGCCCCGCACCGTCCGAGGCAGCAGGATGGGACGCCGGGGTCGTCCGGGCCGGGCCCCCGGCAGTCCTATGCTCCCCTCGCCCCGAGGAGATACCCCCGATACCCCCGGGCCAGTCCACGACAGCTAAGGCAGACAAATGATGGACATTTTTGCATCCCTGGAGTCGGAGGTCCGCAGTTACTGCCGGACGTGGGACACCGTTTTCGACCACGCCGCCGGGGACAAGTTGTATAGCGAGGACGGCAGGGAATATCTGGATTTCTTTTCCGGCGCAGGCGCACTTAATTACGGGCACAATAATCCGCTTCTGCTGGAGCCGCTGATTGCGTATTTGCGCTCCGGCTCTGTCATTCATTCACTTGATATGAAGACGACGGCAAAGCGGCGATTCTTAGAGACGTTCCTGGAACTTATCCTGGCGCCACGCGGGCTGGACTATAAGGTCATGTTCACGGGCCCCACCGGGACGAACAGCGTCGAAGCGGCGCTGAAGCTGGCGCGCAAGGTTACCGGCCGGCACCAGGTGCTGAGCTTCACCAATGCGTTTCACGGGATGACGCTCGGCGCCTTGGCGGTGACGGGCAATTCAATGAAGCGCCAAGGCGCAGGAGTTCCGCTCAATAATGCTTCAAGCATTCCTTACGATGGTTATTTCGACCAGCCGACGGAAGATTTTCTGTGGCTGCAGCATGCGTTGGAGGACAGCGGGTCCGGAATGGATAAACCCGCCGCAGTCATCGTGGAGACTGTCCAGGGCGAGGGAGGGCTCAGAGCGGCCGGTGGAAAGTGGTTGCGGCGGCTCGCCGATCTCTGCCACCAGCACGGTGTGCTTCTTATTGTTGACGATGTTCAGGCCGGGTGCGGGCGCACCGGCACGTTCTTCAGTTTTGAGGAAGCAGGCATCCGCCCCGACATTGTCTGCCTGTCCAAATCGCTGTCCGGCTTCGGACTGCCGCTTGCCCTCATGCTGTCAAAGCCCGAACTAGACATCTGGAAGCCTGGCGAGCACAACGGCACCTTCCGCGGGCATAACCCGGCCTTCGTCACCGGGACCGCTGCGCTGGAGCACTTCTGGAACGGCCGCGGATTCGAACAAGACATCGCTGCTCGGGCCGCACAGTTGCACGCAGCTCTTGCAACGATGGCGGCCGGAACCGAAGGCGCCCGTGTCCGCGGCCGCGGACTCTTGGCCGGCCTGTATTTTCCGGACCGGACAATGGCACGAAAAGTTGCCGCCGAATCCTTCGCCCGAGGCTTGCTCGTAGAAACCTCCGGACCGGAGGGAGAAGTGGTCAAAACCATGCCGGCGCTGACCATCAGCGCGGAAAACATGACCCGCGGGCTTGACCTTCTTGCAGAGGCGGTCGGGTCGGTTACCGGTGAGCGGCGCGACGAAGTATCAATCAACCGCGGCGGGGAAGTTCCGAGGGCACGGGCGTCCGCTTCCGTTCTGCAGCAGGCAGTCAGTGAGCCGGCCGAGCACATTGGCAGATAGGTGGAAAGCGCTCCGGCCGCGCGCCGCAGGGCGGTCCGGAGTTGTGGCGGGCAGGGCACCGCACCGAGGTGCAGCGCAGTCCACGAAGATCGGGGGGCCAGGGTGAAAAACTTCAAGCGCATGGATGGGGCTGCTGTCCGGACGGCGAAGGACTCATTCGCCCTCCCGCGCAGTGCCTCGACGAGCGGCGGGGCGCTGCCGGGCGGATTGCCGGTAACGATGGGCGCGGCGGGACGACCGACGAACGTCATAGTGCAGAAGTACGGTGGCTCGTCGGTGGCGAATGCCGCAGGCATTCGACGCGCTGCTCAGCGGGTGGCTGAGACACAGGCCTCCGGATATCAAGTAGTGGCGGTGGTTTCCGCCATGGGCGACACCACCGACGAGTTGTTGGATCTCGCGGCCAGTGTCTCGCCGCATCCACCTGCCCGCGAACTCGACACCCTGTTGACGACCGGCGAACTCGTTTCGGCGGCCTTGCTGGCGATCGCCTTGGCGGATTTGGGGGCCGATGTCCGGACTTTCACCGGCAGCGAGGCGGGCCTCATCACCGACGACTGCCATGGCAAAGCGCACATTATCGATGTCGATCCGCGCAGGATCCGCACCTGCCTGAAGAACGGTCAGATCGCCGTCGTGGCAGGGTTCCAGGGTAAAAGCCGCAAAGGGAAAACGGTCACCACTCTGGGAAGGGGAGGTTCGGACCTGACCGCCGTCGCGCTCGCCGCAGCACTGGGTGCAAGCGTCTGTGAGATCTATACGGATGTGGACGGTATCTATACGGCGGATCCGCGGATAGTACCCAATGCCCGCAAGATTGACGTGCTCGCCAGCGAGGAAATGCTTGAGTTCGCGGCCGCGGGAGCAAAGGTTCTCCACCTCCGATGCATTGAATACGCCCGTCGTTTCGGTGTCCCCATTCATGTCCGATCCTCGTTCGTGCAAAAGCGGGGCACCATGATTCTGCCCAGTCTCGACCAGCCCCATTCGAATGCGCACGCAGGCGAACAGACCCTGGTTTCGGGCGTGGCAAGCGTCAACTCTGCAGCACAAGTCACCGTCGCCGGCATCCCAACCTGCTCGAGGACCGCAGCGCGGCTCCTTCAGGAACTCGCCGCATCGGGGCTGCACATCGAGATGATCGCCCAAAATCCGCGGGATGCTGGCGCCGAAACCGCCGATATCACCTTCACCCTTCCATCCGCGGAGGCGCCGGCAGCTATTTCGGTTTTGGACGCGGCCCAGACCTGCATCGGTTTTGAAGCGCTCTATCACAATGACGAAGTGGGCAAGGTCTTGCTCACTGGACTCGGGATGCGCTCTTCGCCCGCTACCTTGAGCACTTTCTTCAAAGCGCTCTCGGACGCCGGAATCAGTCCTGAAATGATCTCGATTTCGGAGCTGTGCATCGCGGCTGTGGCACGCACCGATGAGCTTGCCGATGCTGTCCGCGCGCTCCAGATCGCCTTTGGCCTGACGCCTTTGGAAAAAGAAGCCGCGCCATTGGAAAGGGAAGCCGTGGGGGACCGCACGCAAGACACTCTTCCGCCGTTCGTCGTTCAGGCGGCTGCCTCTACCCGGCCAGGATCTTCCCTGTGACGTCGGGCTGAAAGGAAAGGCCCAAGGCGCAGACCCTCTGCCGAGCCGGCACAAGGACATTGGCTTTCTGCACCACGTGAGCAGGGGCTAACCGCAGTAACCCATCTACCCAAAAGCACCGCCGATACGGGAGGTACCAATGGCTCCAGCCGAGGACTCGTACTCTGGATCAGAGGACACCACCATGCTCGTCGGACAGATGCCGGTGCGGAAGCGGCGGGCCGGTGCCCACAAGGCGGCTCCGGAAACATTCGTCGCGCTGGCCGCCCGCACCGGCCAGGCCCCGGCAGCAGTCAACGGACGCGCCGGCAGCACGGTTGCTCCCACGACCGCAGTGTCCTCAGGGGGCCCTGCACCGACCCCTCGAACTTTGTTGGACATCCTTTTTCGCACCGTGGACGAGTACCCGGACGCCGTAGCGCTGGATGATGGCACCACCTCGCTGAGTTACCTGGCGCTGCTGGGGCGGATCGAGTCCCTGGCCCTGGACCTGCGCGAACGCGGGATCGGTACCGGCGACCGGGTCGGCGTCCTGATGGCCGCGGATACGGTCGACCTCTACATCGCCGTGCTGGCCGTGCTCGTCCGCGGCGCGGCATACGTCCCTGTCGATCCTGACGAGCCAGGGGACCGGGCTGCGAGGGTCTGGGAAGAGGCTCAAGTATGCGCTGTAGTCGAATCCGGGCTGCGGGTCCGTCCCGTTATGGACGCGCCCTCCCATGGGGAAGTTCGCCCGCCCACCGCCGACGATGATGCGTGGATCATCTTCACCTCCGGCTCGACTGGCAGGCCCAAGGGGATTGCCTTTTCCCACCGGTCGGTGGCCGCTCTCGTGGACGCCGAAGCGTCCGTCTTCTGCACCGAGGAGCCGCTCGGGCCCGGCGATCGTGTGCTGGCCGGTCTTCCCGTCAGTGCCGACACTTGCGAAGAGATGTGGCTGGCCTGGCGGCACGGCGCCTGTTTGGTGCCGGCCCCACGCGAGGTGGTCCGATCCGGCGAGGAGCTGGGTCCGTGGATGGCGGCCCGGGGTATCACCGTCGTCCCCACGGTGCCGGCCCTGGCTGCACTTTGGCAGGCGGAATCGCTGCAAAACGTGCGGTTGCTGATCTTCGGCCGCGAGGCGTGCCCCGCGGATCTTGCGGCGCGACTGGCCGCCCCGGGCAGGGAGGTCTGGAACACCTACGGGCCCACCGCAACCACCGTCGTCGCCTGCGCTCAGGCCGACGGGTCGACTCCGGTGCGCATCGACCGGCCGTTGCCCGGCTGGCAACTGGCCGTGGTGGGCAAGGGCGACGCGCCTGTCGCTTGGGGCGAAGAAGGAGAACTGGTCATCGGCGGCGTCGGGTTGGGCAGGTGCCTCGATCCCAGCGAAGATGCCGAGAAGTATGCTCCCATGGACACCCTGGGCTGGCCTCGGGCATATCGCACCGGAGACCTTGTCCGCGCCGATCATGAAGGTCTGGTATTTATCGGCCGGGCCGACGGGCATGCCGAACCTGCCGGACGGAGACTCGAACTCAGCGAGACGGAGCGCGGTGCGGCGCCGTACGAGGTGCGCTCGGACGGTTCGGTGCCCGCGGCTGACGCGGCTCGTGAGGCGACGGCAGCTACTTTGGACCCGTTGCTGCTGCAGTCCTCGCACCGCCAAAGTGTGCGGTGGTCGCCGGGTGAGCGTCTGGAGGCGCTCTTCGAGAACCGATGCGACTCGCTGCGCCGCGAAGGCCGAGCAAGCCAGTTGGCGGTCGACTCCGGGGACTCGACGTTGACCTACGACCAGCTTGACGCGCGGGCCAATCAGCTGGCCCGTCACCTGCTCGCCGACGGAGCACGGTCCGGCGACCGTATTGCGCTGCTATTCGACGATGCACTGTGGTCCTACGTCTCGATGCTGGCGGTGCTGAAGATTCAGGCGGCATATGTGCCGTTGGACGCCGGATTCCCGCCAGACCGGATGGGCTACATCATGGAGGATTCCGGCGCCAGCTGCGTGCTGACCTTGAGCCACCTGGCCAGCCTGTTGCCGCAAGGTTGCCCCCGCGCCCTGAGTTTGGACACGGCCGCCGCGGACATCGCGGGTCTGCCCGGCTCCCGGCTCACCGACAGCGAAAAGCCCGACCCGGTCGAGAACTTGGCCTACATCATCTATACCTCGGGGTCCACCGGCCGTCCCAAGGGGGTGGCCATCGAACACACCAGCATCTGCAACTTTGTCCGGGTCGCCGCCGAGGTCTACGGATATCAGAGCGATGACCGCGTCTATCAGGGGCTGACAATCGCCTTCGACTTCTCCGTCGAGGAGATGTGGGTGCCATGGATGGTCGGTGCGACTCTGGTGCCCAAGCCGAGTTCGAAGAGCCTGCTCGGGGCAGACCTGGAACGGTTCGTCATCGACAACCGTGTTACCGCGATGTGTTGTGTACCCACCCTGCTGGCCACACTTGAGCATGAGCTCCCTGGTCTGCGTTTTCTGCTGGTCTCCGGTGAGGCCTGCCCGCGGGATCTGGCCGAGCGCTGGCACCGGCCGGGCCGGAGGTTCCTCAACGTCTACGGGCCTACCGAAGCGACCGTGACCGCCACGTGGGACGTTATGCATCCCGACAAGCCGATCACACTCGGCCAACCACTGCCGACCTACACGATCATGATTTTGGATCCCGAGGAGCCACGGGCCCTGCCACGGGGCGAAATGGGTGAGATCGGCATCGCCGGGATCGGGCTGGCGGTCGGTTACGTGAATCATCCCGAGAAGACAGATTCAGTCTTCATCCCCGACTTCATGGGCATTCCGAACAACCCCTCCGGACGAATCTATCGCAGCGGCGATCTTGGCCGCATCACCGACGACGGGTTGATCGAGTACCACGGCCGGATCGACACCCAGGTCAAGATCCGCGGATACCGGATCGAGCTGTCCGAGATCGAATCGGTGCTCCTGCAAGTCCCCGGGATTGCTCAGGCAGTGGTCGAGACGCATGAATCAGCACCGGGGATGACCGAGCTCGCCGCGTTCTATACGTTGCGCAAGGGTGTCTCCGATCTCGCGCCCGAGATCATCAGGGAGGAGCTCCGCGACCGACTGCCGAGCTACATGGTCCCGGCCTTCTACGAGCAGCTTGAGACCATGCCGATGCTGCCCAGCGACAAGGCCGACCGTAAGAACCTGCCGACGCCCAGCAACCGGGTGAGCGCTTCGGTTGACGCCGAGTACTGCGAGCCGGCGACGGACGCAGAGGCGGCGTTGGCGGAGCAGCTCGCTGACGTGCTGGGATTGGGACGCGTCTCCGTCGAGGCTCACATCTTCGACAACCTCGGGGCCAACTCACTGCTGATGGCGCGCTTCTCCGCTGCGCTGCGCTCAAACACCGACCTGCCGCCGGTCGGTCTGCAGGTCATTTATGAGCATCCGACGATCCGAGGGCTCGCTGCGGCGATCGCTTCTCCGACCGCGGCCGACGTGTGGGCGGAACAGGAAGCGCCCACCCGGCCAAAACGAGGGCGGATTTCCACTTTCGACATCGTGCTTTGCGGTGTCCTGCAAGCAGCGCTCTCCATCGGCTACTCCTACGCCTTCATCACGGCGATCGTGGCCGGCTACACCTGGGTCATTGCAGGGGCCGACGTCCTGGAGATCTGGGGACGTTCGGTCATCGTCGGGGTCAGCTTCTTTCTGGCCCTCAGCATCGTGCCGATCCTGCTCAAATGGCTGATCCTCGGACGGTGGAAAGAGCAGAACATCCGCATCTGGTCCCTGGCATACGTCAAGTTCTGGTTTGTCCGTGCGCTGATTAGAATCAACCCGCTGGCGTTCTTCGTGGGCACGCCAATCCTTCCCTTCTATCTGCGGTTGCTGGGGGCGAAGATCGGCGCCAACGTCACCATCCTCACCCCCATTACTCCTGTGTGCACCGACCTCTTGACGATCGGCAGCGGAACGGTGATCAATCGGGATACGTTCTACTTGGGCTACCGGGCCCATAACGGGTGGATCCAGACCGGCCGTGTCACCCTTGGCCAGGACGTCTTGATCAGCGAGAGGTGCGTGCTGGACATTGACTCTACGATGGGTGATGGAGCGCAGCTGGGCCACTCGTCGTCGCTGCAGCGACTGCAGTCCGTACCCGCCGGCGAAAGCTGGCACGGATCCCCTGCGGTACCAACGGACGTGAACTACCGTTTGGTTGAGCCGCTGCCGGTTAGCCGGCGGCGACGGGTCACCTACAGTGCGTTCGTCCTGATCAGCAACACCGTCCTGTTCGGCCCGCTGCTTCTGTTGGCCATCGCGCTGCTCCTGCCGGCCTACGTGGAAACCGGCCACGTGAACCATGCGAACCCGGGGTTCTACCTGGATCTCGCATTGGCTTCTTTCGTCTTGCTGTTCGGTGGCATGTTCGTCGGTCTGGCAGCAATGTTGACGGTTCCTCGAGTGCTCAATTTCTTGATCAAACCGGGGGAGGCCTATCCGCTGTATGGTCTGCGCTATGCGGCCCACCGACTCATCTTCCGGATGACCAATGTCTTCCAGTTCATGCATATCAGCGGGGACAGCTCCCTGGCTGTGCACTACCTCCGTATGCTCGGCTACAAGCAGCCCAATCTGGAGCAGACCGGGTCGAACTTCGGGACGGAACTCGACCACGACAACCCTTACCTGACCACCGTGGGATCCGGGACCATGATCTCCGACGGGGTGTCGATCAGCAACGCCAACTACTCGAGTACGTCCTTCCGCGTTTCCGAGGTAGAAATCGGGGCGAAGAACTTCTTCGGCAACGACATTCCGTATCCCGCCGGCGCTCGTGCCGGCGACAACGTTCTTTTCGGCAGCAAAGTCATGGTTCCCATCCACGGCGAGGTCAGGCAAAACGTCGGCCTGCTCGGTTCACCGGCATTCGAGATTCCCCGCTCGGTCAATCAGGACACAGCGTTCCTCAAGATCGACAGCCAGAAGGAAATCGCCCGCCGGCTGCCGGCCAAAAACCGGCACAATGCAATTTCGATTGGACTGTATCTGGCCAGCCGGTGGGTTCTCGTCCTCGCCGGCATGCTGGCGTTCTCACTCGCCATCATTCTGTTCCCCGGTGTACCGGGCCCCGGACTCTATGCGGGCACGGTCAGCTTCGGCGCCTTCATGATCGCCTTCTTCATCGTGCTTGAGCGTGCCGCCCAGGGATTCAAAGCGATGGTCCCGACTGTTTGCTCCATCTATGACGTGAAATTCTGGCGGCACGAACGGTTTTGGAAGTTCATCACCTATCCGCTGTATTTCTTCGACGGCACCCCGTTCAAGCCCCTGTTCTGGCGCCTGCATGGTGTGCGGATGGGCAAGCGGGTCTTTGACGACGGCTGCGTCATCCCGGAGAAGACGTTGGTGGCCGTCGGCGACGACACGACCCTCAATCTCGCCAGCGTCGTGCAGTGCCACTCAATGGAGGACGGCGTCTTCAAGCTCGACGCCATTACCATCGGCCGGGGGGCCACCTTGGGCGTCGGCGCCTACGTGCTCTACGACGTCGCCATGGGCGACGGTTCGGTGCTGGAGGCCGACTCCTTCCTGATGAAGGGTAGCCAAGTGCCGGAGGGCGCGCGGTACGGTGGCAACCCGGCACGGGAAATTGTCTAGGCACCGGAAGGCAGGGACGAAGATGGGCCCCATTCAGGACAGCCAGGGACGCGACGTCAGCCCTGCGGCCGGTGAGTCGATGCAGAAGCGGAGGCGGCTGGTCGGCATCGACGCGGCCCGCGGTCTGGCCCTCGTCGGGATGATCGCCATTCACATCCTGCCGGACGCGAATGAGGAAACCCACGAGCCGACCCTGGCGTGGATCCTTTTCGCCGGCGACTCGGCTGCGCTGTTCGCCCTCCTCGCCGGAGTGGGTCTGGCCCTCTCCTCCGGCGGGTATAGACCGCACACGGGGCGGCGAATGGCGGGGGACCGTCTGGGACTGGCCGTGCGGGCCGTCCTGATCGCAGCAATAGCCCTGACGATCGCGCCCTTTTTGCAGCAGGAGGACCCTCCTGCCTACGGCATCTTGATTTACTACTCGGTATTCTTCCTGCTCGCCATTCCTTTCCTCCATCTGCGGCCCAAAACATTGTTCATCAGCGCAGCGGTCTTCGGCATCGTCTCGCCGATCCTGCTGCAGAAGCTGGATCCAATGCTCCCGACATCGTCGACGTTCAACCCCACCGTGGGGCATTTCTTCTTCGAACCGGCCGGCGTGGCCTCGGATCTACTGCTGACCGGTTCATATCCGGCGCTGGCGTACATGTGCTACATCCTGACCGGCTTGGGGATCGGACGACTGGACCTGCGGAAGCCTAAGGTGCAGGGATATATCGCCGTTATCGGTGCAGGCTTGGCGATCTTGTCCAACGCAGCCTCAGCCATCCTGCTGTATGCCATGGGAGGCTTCGAGCGGCTGCTCGCCACCAGCGGGATGACGGAGGAAGAGTTGGACAATGGTCTTGTCTTTGGGCCCGGGATCATTCCGGACACCTCCGCTTGGTGGCTCGCTATCGCGACACCGCACTCCAACATGCCGCTGGCAATCGCCAGCAGCCTCGGTCTCGGTCTGTTGGCGACCGGCCTGTTCCTCCTGGCCGAGCGGGCGGCCGCACGCTTGCTGGCACCCCTTGCCGCGATGGGCTCGATGACACTGACCCTCTACTCCGCGCACCTGCTCGCGCTCAGCCCGGAGGTGCACTACGAGGCACCCTTTGTGTGGTTCATCGTGCATCTATCGGTCGCCGTGGCGTTCGGTGTAATCTGGCGCCGCTGGCTGGGACAAGGCCCCTTGGAGAGACCGGTCGCCGCGGCCGCCAGAAACTTCGGACAGATCGCGGACGACGGGTCGTCCGGCTCTCCTGCGGCATCCGGAACGGTTCCCCGCTGATGAGGGACCTCTTGCCCCGGGCGCACAGGCCGGGAAGTGCTTCGGCAACCTTGTGGGCACCACCGCATCCATACTGAACTGGCCAAGCGAGGTCTACCCCTGGGGACTTCATCCTTGTGCCTGCATGCCTGCCACCAGAACGCCTACAGGCCTGCCACCGGAACGCCTACAGGCCTGCCACCGACATTCGCTGGCCGACAGCCCGGACGCTAGAATGCTGTCGTGATGTTGGACACATGAGGGTGACATGAAACGGCACTGGCCCCGAACCCTGTATCAGAGGCCAATTGTCGTCTTCGCGGCGCTCGGGCTGGTCGTTATCCTGGTGGCGCTTGTCCTGGCCATGGTGCGGAAGGACGATTCCGGGCCGCCGGCGCTGGCTGCCACGCCGTACGAGCATCTGGAAGAGTTTCAAGCAATTGCCGACGAGCACGGTGACCGGGCGACCGGCACCTCCGGATACGAGGCCGCGGCTCACTACGTAGAACAGCAACTTGAGCGTGCCGGTTATCAAAGCTGGCGCCAGTACTTCACTTTCGAAAGTCGCGGCGAGAACTATGAGTCTTTCAACATCATCGCCGAGACCGCTGGCGGCGATGACGAGAACGTGATCATGCTTGGCGCACACCTCGACGGAGTGCGGAACAGTCCGGCGATCAATGACAACGCTTCCGGCGCGGCGGCTCTGCTGGAGGCCGCGCAAGAACTCAGCCAACGTAGTGAACCCAACAACAAAGTGCGCTTCGCGTGGTGGGGGGCGGAAGAGTTTCCGGAGGCGTTCGGCTCCCAGCACTATGTCGAGGACTTGGTAGAGGACGACAGCGGCGAACTCGACCACATCGCCGCCTATTTGAACGTCGACATGGTCGCCTCGCCCAACTATGTCATCGCGGTCTATGACCCACGTAGAACCGATAACGACTCCCTGCGGGACGTGCCCGACGGTTCGTTGGAGATCATGAACTTCTTCACGGACTACTTCGACTCCCGGGACCAGCCCTGGGTGTCCACAGACTGGGACTTCTATTCCGATCAGGTCGCGTTCGTTGAGGAAGATGTCGCAGTGGGCGGCCTGTTCACCGGCAGCAACGAGAGAAAGTCGGCCCGGGAGGGCATCCTCTTCGGCGGCGCTGCGGGGCAGCCGCGCGACCCGAACTACCACAAGCCAGGCGATGACATTAGCAACGTCGATTTGGAGGCTCTAAGCATCATGACCGACGCGATCACCCACGCCGCCACCAGCCTGGCTGAAGACAGCAGCGCCCTCGAGTAAGCGGCGGCTAATCAATTGACAGGCTCGGAGCACGGCTGCCACCAGTGTGGGGAATGGCCCGTTTCCGGACCCTGATCTACTGGTCCGCGCCAGCCAGTCGAAGTTGCGGGCTCCTCCCGGTGCGTGATTCGGGCCTGCGGCCTGATCCTGATAAACTTCAACCATTGCCTAGGCGAGGGAGGGCCGGAACCGGTCCTCCGTTATCGACGGTGGCTAGCAGCTTCGTTTCTCTGCGCTGGTATCGGTGCGGCGGGTCGGTCTCTAGGCACCCGCCTCAAAACCACCCAGCACAAGGAGAACATCATGTCCGACCAGAAGCTTGCAGCTGAAGTCCGCAGCGAATTCGGCAAGGGCGCGGCCCGCCGGGCCCGCCGCAACGCCCAGATTCCCGCCGTCATTTACGGCCACGGGGCAGAGCCGCTGCACGTGCTGCTCCCGCAGAAGGCCACCACGCTGGCGCTGCGTACCTCCAACGCGCTGCTGACCCTGGACGTTGACGGGAGCGAGCACCTGGCCCTGGCCAAGGACATCCAGCGCGATCCCATCGCCCAGATCATCGAGCACGTTGACCTGCTCACCGTCCGCAAGGGCGAGAAGGTTCACGTCGACGTCAACATCCATGTTGAGGGCGAAGTCGCCCCCGGTGCTGTTTTGGACCTGGAAGAGTTCACCGTCCTGGTCGAAGCCGATGCGACCGCCCTGCCGGAGTCGCTGACCATCAACGTTGAGGGCCGTGAGGTTGGCGAGCACGTTCACGCCACCGACATTCAGATGCCTGCCGGCGTCAGCCTGCTGATCCCCGAGGACACCGTGATCGCCGCGGTCTCCGCTCCGACCGTGGCCGAGCCTGAAGCTGCGGAAGAGGGCGAAGCCGCTGAGCCGGCTGCCGAAACCCCGGCTGAGTAACAACGCTGCCTCCAAAGCCCCCGGCGACTGCATCCCGCATTCGCCGGGGGCTTTGGTCTATCCCTAGGATGATCATGAATCCTTCGCATCTACCGTCCGAGGAGCACCCGTCCACGTGAGCAGCGACACCTGGCTGATAATCGGCTTGGGCAACCCAGGCCCCGGCTACAGCGGCAATCGACACAACGTCGGCCAGATGGCCCTCGACGAACTGGCCGGCCGGGTCGGTGGTTCGTTCAAGTCGCACAAGGCGCACGCACAGGTCCTGGAAGGGCGATTGGGAATCGGCGGGCCCAGGGTCGTGCTCGCCAAGCCACTGACGTTCATGAATCTGTCAGGAGGGCCGACGGCGGCGCTGTGCAGGTTCTTTTCGATCGAACCGGACCATGTGGTCGCCTTGCACGACGAGATCGACATTCCCTTCAACACGATTAAACTCAAGATCGGCGGGGGAGAGGGCGGGCACAACGGCCTCCGCGACATGTCCAAGGCGCTGGCGACCAAGGAGTACTACAGGGTCCGCATAGGCGTTGGCCGCCCTCCCGGGCGGATGGATACGGCGGACTATGTGCTGCGCGATTTTTCGACGGCGGAAAAGAAGGACCTGCCCTTCCTCCTGGACGATGCAGCAGACGCCGTCGAACTGCTCCTGGCCGACGGGCTCCTGGCGGCGCAGCAAAAGTACCACGCCAACGCAAAGCAGGGGTGAGCGTCAGGAGGCCGTGCCCTAACCCATCGTCGGACGGCGGAGGACAGCACACCCGGGCGCGGAACTCCGGGTACCCGCGGGTCATGGGCCCCGCATCCTGGCCCAAGAACGAGTGGTGACTACTCGTGTCAGGCCGCCCGCGCCTGTTTACGCTGAGAAAGTGTTGCTGGCGCCCTCAAGGCGGTGTCGCAATACCGTGCGCCTGGAGCCCAAGGATCCAGGCGCCTCCAGCGGACCGGCGGGGTTGGCTAAAGCCAGAGGAACCGCGTAGGCGGAACCTTCCCCCCAGGCCCCGTCGGTCCTTGCTGGATAACCAAGGTGCTGCACGCCTTGGCAAGCGTCACAAAACCGTCAATTGGCACACAGGGTTGAGCGTGAATAGAATCGTTTCAGCCATTGCGGCTCCCTGAGCGGGGCCGACGATGGGCGGCCTGAAGAGACCGGGCCACCCCCATCCCATCGTCGGCCCCTTTTTCATGACCATGCCGATGCAGGCGTGCCACAGGCAAACCTCGGGTTGCGCTGCGTCGGGGGCGTTTAACGCAGCGCAACCCTTCGGTCAGGGATTTCACCCACCTGCGCAGGGCGGGCTCGTCCCCGTCTAGAGGGACTGCGACGTCCGGTTCGAGCCGGACGCGCCGCAGGCCTAGTTTCGGGCGACGCGAGGAGCCTTGGCCCCCGCGTGCGCATGGACCTCCGTCTGCCGCAGCGCCAGAAGCTGCCGGATACGGCGCAGGGCAATGGGTCCGGTGGAGGTCTTCCCCAGCCGCTCGACAGCCGCGCTGAGTCTTTCGGCAGCCTCGGCGGCCGAAGAGACGCGCGGCGCCGTTCGGACAGACGAGGGGTCGAGCAGCGCCTTCTCCAGTTCGGCCGCCAATGACTGCTGGTCTTGCACGAGGATCGCGTCGCCGTGCTGCACCATCGTCTCGGTAAACGCAATCTGGTGCCCGTCGACGACTTCCCGCAGTTCCGGCCGCCGGGGCACCGCGATCGGCAGATGACCGGCCTCACGGGCATCGAGGATCGAGCCTGGCCCGCCCTGGACGACGACGACGGTGGCAGTTCGATACAGTGCCAGCAAGTCCTCGCGAGGCATCCTGGTGACCCCGTCGGCGTGCCGGGGCGCACGGCTGGCACCGTGCTGCACCAAGCACGACGGTGGGTCGGGAATACCTGCCAGCCACTCGTCGATCCAGTCGACCAGGCGGTCGAACGTGTGATGGTCGGTTCCCAGGGAGACCACGATCCGCGGAGCGGGATGCGCGCTGTTCACAGCACCGGTCCGATATTCACGGCTTCGGGATAGAAGCGCCGCTGTTCTTCCCACTGAATGCAGAAAAGCTCGGATAACGGGTAGCAAAGGCGGCCGCTCAGAGTCGGCATGGTGATCCGATCGAAGCACTCTATGTAAACAGTGTGGATGCCGAGCAGGCGGGCGATCAGGAAGAACGGAACACTCACGCCGGCGCCAACGGAAACTACGACATCCGGGCGCTCCCGGCGGAGCGTCGGCCAGGCCAGAAGCAGGTTCCTGATGGCATTACGGACATTCCGGGTGGTTGGATAAAAGCACCACGTGACCTTTTCGTTTTGCAAAGCAGCCTCGACCTCGGGCCGCTGGAACGTCACCCAACTCCGGGCGTGCTGGCTCCACCACTTATCCAACGGCAGCAATTGGGCCAAGTGCCCGCCTGCCGACGTCACGAACATGATTTTCATGCGTAATCCTCCCCCTACCGAGATGCGCCCCACGGCACCTCGGACCACCGACCTCTCCGGTGATAAGGCGAGCCTATTGACACGTGCTGGTGGATTCACGAGTGGTGCGTACCGGGATCCCGGGGCTGCACCAGTCGTGGCCCTTGCCGCTACCGGGCTTGCCGGAGAATGCGCGCGAGGATACACGTTGCTTCCCCGGAGCAGAGCCGGAAGACACTCATCTTTACGGTGACTGGTACGGGCATTACTTGGCCAGGGTGCACGATTGCTACCTGCATGTTGCACAACAGGAGACTCTCCCTCCATAGACGCGGCACGAAATCGGCTTTAGACTGTGGACCACACCGGTTGGGGATCGGGCCTTGCGGACCTTGGGGGAACGCAGCTTGTGGCCGGTGCTAATGCATGGCCGGTGGTAATGCACGGCTGTGTCTGAGCGACTTTGGGGGGAGACGCTGATGACTGCTGTATTTAATGGGCCGTTTCATGGTCCGCTGACCGACTCTATTTCGCCGGGGCGCCGCCGCCTTGCAGAGGACATCTTCGCGGCACTGCAACCAGGCCACCAAGGGGTGTTGGTGATCGGTGCTGCCGGCATGGGGAAATCCACCATCGCCCAGCAGGTGCTGAAATGGTTCGGCCCGGAAACGCACGTCGAATTTGTCCGGGGAAGCCACGCCTCGTCCCGCACCCGCTACGCCCCGTTGGGGATCCTGCTCGGGGGAGTGGGCGACGACGGACTGGAGCACCCGGCGCTCGTGCTCGAGGGAATCGCTGCTACGCTGCTGAACCGTGCCAAGGGCAAACGGATTGTCCTGTTTGTGGACAACGCCGAGAATCTCGACGCCTTCACCTCCGCTGCCCTAACCCAATTGGCACGCGCTGGAGTCGTTACTCTTTTCGTGGCCAGCCAGGACGTTGCCGCCGGCGACGGAGCCTTTATGCAGCTGTGGATCGACGGAGACCTCCGCCGCTTCGACGTTGCTCCGCTGGACCCGGCAGACAGTGAGGCGCTGCTGGCCGAGATTCTCGGGGGCAACATATCTTCCGTCGCTGCACGGTCGTTGTGGCAGAACACCGGTGGGAATCCGCGCTACCTGCGGGTCTTGGCCCAAGACCAGGTGGCAGCAAGGACTTTGGTTGAGCAGGACGGGACGTGGGTGCTGGCGCAGCCGCTCGTTTTCACCGGCGACATCGCAGAGGTGATGCGACCGCGGCTGCTGCAACTGCCTCCCGGGCACCGGCGGCTCGTCGAGCAACTGGCGCTGGCGGGCGGCGTCACGCTCTCGGCTCTTCAGCGGTTGGCCGACCCGCTGGCTCTGGAACACTTGGAGGCCCGCGGTACCATCACGGTCGAGCTGGGCGCCGACCCGCTGGTGCGGGTGGGAGGACAATTCCTGGCCGGAGTCGTCAAGAGCATGCTCACGCCTGGACGGACGCGTGAACTGTGGGATGAGGTGGCGCACGTCCTGCACCCGGCGGAGGTGCCGGAGCGCTACCTGCCGGATCTCGGCATCTGGGCATTGGAGGGGGGCGCCGCGCTGAACCCGGAAGAGACCCTGCGAGCCGCTGCTGCCGCCAACGACCAACTGGAGCCGGGACGCGCGCTGCAGTTGGTCCGGGCACTGGGCCGGCAACACCGCGGCGCGTCCGGCCTCCGGGAAGAGGCCCGGGCACTGCTCCTGATGGGAAAACCGGGCCAGGCTGCCGACCTGCTGGCAGCCTCCCTCCCGGAGTTTGGCAAGGAGCCCATGGCTGCCCTGGTCGCGCTGGCCGGCGAACGTCTCGCCGTTTCGCGGGTCACGGGCGGATCCATCGACCCCTGGTTGGAGGAGCTGAGGAACCTGCGCGAAAGGCTCGCCGCAGAACTGCATACGGTGACGGAGACCAACGAAGGCGACGAGGTACGCGGTGATGCAGCCCGGACGAAGGAAATACTGGAAACCACGATCGATGAAACCCTGCTGATCGAAGCAGAGCAGGCGGCTTTCGACGGCAGTTACGGACAAGTCCCCGAGCTGGTCAAATTGCTGCGCGACGACTGGGACAAACCGCCGCAGATCAGGCTCCGCGCCGGAGCGCTTCTCTGCGAAGCATTTGCGGTCATGGGCCGGCAAACGGAAGCCCTTGGCGTGGGAAACATGTTGCTGGCGGAGCTGGCGGATCTGCGACTGCCCAAGGGGCTGCGCAACTTCGTGGGCACCCGGATCTTCACGTCGCTCATCGTGGCAGGCCAACTTGATTCATGCCTGGGCTATTGCGAAACCTTCGCGGCGCAGGCGGGGACGTCCCTGTACGGCGGCGGGAGCGAGCTGGCCTTGGGGCTCGTCCACGCCCGCGCCGGTCGGGCGGAAAAAGCCCTTGCTGCCCTGCTACCGGCCATCAGCCAACTAAAAGTCTCCGGCAACAGCGGCGGCGTCGGCCTTGCCAACGCGGCGGCCGCCTACTCCTACTCGCTGCTGTCGGACGAAAACAATACCCGCCGCCATCTGGCCGCTGCCGCTGCTTCACCGGAACGTCCCCGCCAGGTGGCGCGCCGCGCCACGGAATACTTCAGCATCCTTGCGTCCCAGCGGCTGCAGCGGGGGGACGACGCAGCCGCGGTGCTGAATCAGACCGGTGTCGAAGAACTGGCCGCCGGAAATTCTGCCGCGGCCATGACTTTTCATGCCGCCGCCGCGCGGGTGGGCGGCAAGTCCTATGCCCGCAAGCTGCAGACATCGGCTGCCGCCTGCGACGGCGAAGCCGCACGGCTCTGCAATGAGTACAGCGAGGGCCTGATGTCCCAAGACCCCGGGATACTGCTTAAGGCAGCCGATGGCGCGGCGGCGCTGGGCGACATCCTGTTCAGCTACGACGCCGCCCGTGCCGCCCAAAGCGCGGCGGTCACCGGGGGCGACCGCGCAGCGGCCCGCAAGGCGCGCGCCTTGGAAAACGCGGGCTACCGCATGCTCCGGGACAGCAGCACCATCGTTGCGATGCTGGCGTCCCTGACTCCCTTCGAGCTGACCTTGGCGCAGCTGGCCGCCGAGGGCAGCAGCAGTGCAGCGCTGGGCCGGAGGCTGCATCTGTCGCCACGGACCGTTGATTGGCACTTGGGGAAGATGTTCGCCAGGCTCCATGTCTCGGGCCGCGCCGATTTACGCGAACTGCTGGGAGCGGCGGGTTCGGCATCATGACTGACGATGGTAACGGGCGTCGGTTGGTGGGGCGGGACACCGATGTCGTGGCCGCCACTGAGAACATCCGCAGTGGCAACGGGACATGGATCGTCGCTGAATCCGGGCTAGGCAAAAGCGCCCTCGCGGCTGCCGTGCTGCAGGAACTGGCGGACGACGTGCGGCCGTTTCGAGTACATGGGAGCCGGACCTTCTCCTCGGTCCCATACGGCGCTTTGGCCCCGCTGCTCACGAATTTGACGGCGCAACAACTCGACTCGCATTTCTCCACCATGCGTACCCTGACGGAGCGGCTGCAGTCCGATACAGCCGGCCTAAAGCCAGCCCTGTTGGTGGTCGACGACGCCCAAGATCTGGACGCGAGAAGCGCGGAAATTCTTGGCCAGCTGGTCGCCTCGATGCAGGTCAAGGCGCTGCTGCTCAGCCGACCCAGTCTGGCCGAACCGCCCACGCTGCTGGGAGAAGCGGTCGAGGGCGTGCTGCACCGCCGGTCACTGGATCCGCTGACCGACGGGCAGGTGCACCAATTGTGCAACCAGGTACTTGGCGGAGAGACCGCGGCCAGTGCCAGTGCCATGTTTGCCCGGGCGAGCGGCGGTAACCCGCTCTTCCTGCTAAGCCTGCTGGAGCAGGCCCGGCAGGCTGGACGATTAGTTCAGACCCGCGGCGTGTGGCTCTTGCGCGATGTGCTGCCGGAGGCGGACGTCCGCCTCTCGGAGCTGATTGAACGGGAGCTCAGCGAATTGAGCGCCGACGAGCGCGAAGTATTGGATTTCGTGGCACTGCTCGGGGCAGTCCCCCTGACGGTGATGTTCGATTGCGGGAACGTGCAGGCCATCGACCGGCTGATGGAAAACGGACTCATCGAGATCTCGCCGCCGCCCGAACCGCGGGTCTGGTTGCGCAACCCGGTTCACGCCCGGGCCCTGCCGACTCTGGTGCCGGTGTTCCGGAGGCTGCGGCTGTATCGGAAAATGGAGGACGTCCTGCCGGACGGCGGATCGGGGGAGATGCTGTTCCGGCGAGCAAAGTGGGCGCTCGATAGCGGCGTGCAGCTGCCCGACGATGAGCTGGTGAAGGCGGCCGCGGCGGCCAACAATGCGGGAGAAACAGAGCTTGCCGTGCGGTCAGCTGGCGCCGTGATGACAGTCGAGTTCCGCTGGGCGGCGCAGCTGCAGCGGGCCCGGGCGATTTGCCCTTCCGATCCCACGTCCGGCCCCCTCCTCGAGGGGTTGGTCGCCGCCGCCGGTAATGCGGAGCAGGCCCGGGATGCAGCACTGCTGGCGGTACAACGGCCGTATTCCCCCAATATTTGGACGCACCGCAGCCTGGAGGCCTGGGCCGCCGAGGCAGAGGGCTTGCCGACGCGCTCAGATTCAGCGCCTGGTATGGATCAGGCCGGGATGCTGGACCGGAGCCTCCGGCTGCTTGGATTGCGCCATCTTGTGGCCGACGGCGAATACACGGCGGCGAGCGGGCCCCTGGCGGTGCTCGTTGCGGAGGCGTCCTCGGCCCAGGACCTGGATTGCCTGGTGCTGGCGCGCGCGCTGTTGGCACAGGCCTATACGGTCACCGGTCGAGCGGATCACGCGGTAGGGGAAACGACCAAGGCCCTGCAGGCGCTCGAAGCGCATGAGCCACAGGTAGCAAGCCGGATGTTTGTCCTTGTCCGCCATATCGCCGCGCTGCTGACGGCGGGGCGTTGGGATGACGCCGCGGAAGCAGTGGCTGGATTCCGGGCCGCAAGGCCCAACGAGCTGGTCCATTACGGCGGAGCAGTCGACGTAGCGGCCGGGATCATCCTCGGGCGCCGGGGCGATTATGCCGAGGCTTACCGGATGCTGGCCGGGGCTGCCGGGGAACTGGAGCACCACGACCCGTTGGGCCTGCGCCCGGTGGCGCTCGCCGTCGGTGCGTATCTGGCGATGTTGAACGGTCAGGATGAGCCGGCCGGACAGTACCTGTCCGATTACGCGCTGACGGAGACCGGTAACGCTACTCCCTCCGGCCTTTTCAGCGCAGGCCTGGCTGCTGCCGCCCGGCTTCTCCAGTTCCCCGGCACCAAGGCGCTGTCCGAGCTGCAATCCCTGGCAGACACTGCGGGGAACCGGGGCTGGAGCTCCCTCGAACTCGCCATGGGCTTCCTGGCCATTCAGCTGGGCGACATGGGCCGGATCGGCCAGGTCGGTACGTTGGCCGCTTCCCTTGAGGGGAGGGAGGCCGCGTTGGCAGCCCATTACTGCGAGGCTGCGGACACAGGGGGAATCGAGCAATTGGTGCACACGGCCGAGGAAGTGCACTCATCAGGGCTGGTCTCCCTTGGGCTCCACACCCTGTCCGAGGCGCTGCGGATTGCCAAGGCGGAACGCAACAGGACCGCGCAAAGGCGCATTAACGCACTGCTCGGGCAGTGGCAGGAGACGGCACCCGTCGCCCGCGAGGTCCCGTCCTCTACGTCGCTGACACGACGGGAACGCGACATCGCGGCGTTGGTCATCGCGGGCAAGCGCAATGCGGAGATTGCTGACGCGCTCTCGCTGTCGGTACGGACCGTCGAAGGCCACATCTACCGTATGTTCGAGAAACTGGGTATCAACCGCAGGGAGCAACTGGGGCGCGAACACCTGTAGGAGCGGCCCGTGGGTATGACCACTGCCAGAGGCAGGTATGCCGCCGGTAGTGGTCGTTCCATGTCCGGGTATCAGGCGTCCCGCTACCGGCAAAGCCCTCCTCTTCGCACCCGCGGTTGCCGCCTGCGCCGCAACATTGGAGGCAGAAACCTGAGTAGCGCGGCGGACAATCAGGTAGCCGGTACGCGCACGCACTCAGGCGCGCTTCCGTAGGCTTCTGAGGGTACGGAAAACACCGGCCCTGCAAGGACGCAGGGAGTCCACGGATCGCTTGGGCGAGTAACCCGTACATGTATAAAGGACGGCTGCGGCACCCGCTGCCGGACAAGAGCGGGGAAGTGCATTTCTGGGGGGAGATGTGCAATGGGGGATTCTGTAACCCGTGTGCTGCTGGTTGCGGCAGGGGGACTGGCCAGGGAAGTCCTGGCATCGATGCGCTTTGCGGGTGGCTGGGACGTAGTCGGCGTGCTCGACGACGACCCGGACGTCCATGGACGTTCCGTAGATGGTGTACAAGTCCTCGGGCCTGTCGAGGCGGTTCACCGGTACCCGGATTGCCGGCTCCTGGTATGCCACGAATCACCGGCCATCCGCCAGCAATTGGTGGATCGGTTGGCGGAGTGCGGAGCCGGGCCCGAACGCTACGCCACATTCGTCGGCCTCCGCGCACCGCTTTCTGCGGGCGTCCGGGTCGGTGCAGGCAGCCTTGTCCTGGCGGAAAGTGTCTTGGCCGCGGGAGTGACCCTTGGAGAACACGTCGTCATCATGCCGCGGGTGTCACTTGCGCACGATGTCGCAGTGTCAGCATTTGCCACCGTGGGGGCAGGTGCGGCCCTTGCCGGCCAGGTGCAGGTGGGGCGTGGCGCTTGGCTACAGATGTGCTGCAGCGTCGCCTCCGGTGTTGCCATCGGCCGGGACGCGACGGTGGGCATGGGCTCCGCAGTCCTGGGCCACGTGCCGCCCGAAGAATGCTGGGCGGGGGTGCCGGCACGCCCGGTAGCTGGCTCTGTAGACCAGAGGGCCCCCGGTCAACTGTCTCTTGGCGAGGGAGCGCAGGAGGCCGTTTTCAGCCGGAGTGCGGGGGGAAGCGTCGGCCGCTCGGCCTTCGAACGGCTGGCTGCAGCGGCTGCTCTGCTGAGGGCGCCATGAGGGCCGTGAGGACATCGCTTGTTTGCGAGGCCGCCGGCAGAGCCAACGCCAGCCGCCGCCGGCCAACTTCGCGCCGGTCAATGATCACTACGCCGGACTTTCCGGTTCTTGAAGGGAAGCGCTAGCCATGCATGATGCCCAGGTGTCCACGGACAACTACCTGCAACGCACGGTCGCCCCGCTGGTGGGTGTCGCCGCGGAAACGTTCGGGTTCGAGACGCCGGCTGCACCGAAACTGTCCATACCGACGCTCCTGAAACCGGCTATTCCACGTCTGGGAACGCGCGACGGCACGTCCAAGCCGTGGGCCCGTCGCTACCAGGCCAAACTGCTCGCTACGGACAGTGCCATCATCGTGCTCTCGGTGGGTGTGGCACTGCTGCTCGTTGGCGATCAGGCAACCCGGGCCGGTGCGACCCTTGCGCTGGTCACCGGGGCTGTCATGGCCTGCGCCCTCGCGGTCGGGAGGACCCGGGACCTGCGGGTGATCGGTGTGGGAGCCGCCGAGTACAAGAAAGTGATCAGGGCAAGCTCCGGCGCCTATGGAATGCTCGCCGTCGTCCTCCTGGCCCTGCAGGCGGACGAGTTGGCACCCTTATTCGTGGCGGGGGTACCGGTCGGCGTCGTCGCACTCTTGGCGGGACGCTGGAGCTGGCGGCGGTGGCTGACGAGGCAGCGGGAGAACGGACACTACCTTTCAAAGGTCGTCGTCCTCGGTGCCTATGAAGACGTCGTTTACGTGATAGACCAGATCGCCAAGAAATCCGGCGCCGTGTACCAAGTGGTGGGGGCAGCGCTGGACGGCGTCCCGGCTGACAGCGGCGCCCTCGCGGCACGGCAGGTCCCCGTGGTGGCCGGCCTGGACGACGTTGAGCGGGCCGTGGGACTCCTGGGCGCAGACGCCGTCATCGTTGCGGGACAGGTGGGGCAGCGCAGCGGCTACCTGCGGGAACTCGGCTGGCGGCTGGAGGAGAGCGCCACCGAACTGGTGGTCGCGCTGTCGCTGACCAACGTCGCCGGTCCCCGGATCCAGATGCGCCCGGTGGAGGGCTTGCCGCTGATGCATGTCGAGAGGCCGCAGTTCTCCGGTTACCGGTACTTGCTCAAGCGGTTCGTCGATGTCGTCGTCTCCGCCGCCGCTCTTCTTGTCCTGCTACCTGTCTTCGCCGCCTTCGCCGGCCTGATCCGCTGGGACTCGCCCGGCAAGGTCATTTTCAAGCAACGCCGGGTGTGCCGCAACGGACAGACGTTTGAGATGTTCAAGTTCCGGTCCATGACCGCCAACGCCGAGGCGGAACTTGAGGGCCTCAAGGCTATGAACGAAGGCAGCGGGCCGCTGTTCAAGCTGCGGTCCGACCCTCGTGTCACCAGGGTGGGCGCCTGGATGCGCAAGTACTCACTGGACGAACTCCCGCAGTTCTTCAACGTCCTGCGGGGCGAAATGTCCCTGGTCGGGCCCCGGCCTCCGCTGCCCTCGGAAGTGGCGGGCTACGAGGGCCACGTGGGCCGCCGGTTGTACATCAAGCCGGGGCTGACCGGGCTTTGGCAGATCAACGGACGGTCCGACCTGAGTTGGGACGAAAGCGTCAGGCTCGACCTCTACTACGTGGAGAACTGGTCGCTGACCGGGGACCTCATGATCATGTGGCGCACGTTGAAGGTGATGGTGAATCCAACCGGCGCTTATTGAGGGCCCGCCGTCCATGCGATGAGCGCTCGCTACAAGCAGGAACAAGCGAACCAAGCAGTGAAAGGGGAAATTGATGGGGGCGGATATACAGGCGGTCAACCGCCTGGATTTGGGACGCTACGTCCCGGACACCGCGCTGGCGCCGGAGCTCGCCGGTAGGGCCGGGGCCATGCTGCGGCAGTTGCAGTGGGACGCCGCGGTGGCGGGATGGACGGCCGAACGGCTGAAAACAGAAGGTGATGCGCGCTCGCATGAGCTGCTGGTCGCAGCGCTGCGGCGGTCTCGGCCGCAGGACCTCGTGTTGTCGGAAGAGGGCGAGGATGATCCGGCGCGCCCGGGGGCGGAACGGGTCTGGATTGTCGATCCGCTGGACGGCACGCGTGAATTCTCCGAAGGGCGCCGGGACTGGGCGGTCCACGTGGCTTTGTGGTGCAGGGGCAGCCTGCGGGCGGGGGCCGTCGCGTTGCCGGGACTTTCCACGACCCTGGATACCTCCGACCCCGCCGTCCGGTTGCAGCCGTCCCGCTTCCCGCCCGGCCGCCGGTTGCGGATCGCAGTATCGCGGACCAGGCCTCCCGCCGTCATTGACGCACTGGTGGAGGAAACGGGCGCGGCAGTGCTGCCGATGGGCTCTGCCGGCTACAAGATCGCCGCCGTCATCCGCGGCGAGGTGGACGCCTACCTGCACAGCGGCGGCCAGTATGAATGGGATTCTGCGGCTCCGGTCGCCGTGGCCCGTAGCCGTGGCCTGCATGCCAGCAGGCTGGACGGTTCGCCACTGGTCTACAACCAACCGCGTGCGTACTTGCCCGATCTGCTGGTCTGCCGGCAGGAACTGGCAGGCGACCTGTTGCAGCGGCTCAGCCTGTTGTCCAGGAAATAGGCGTTACGTACCGGCCGGCACCATCAAAGGGGGAAGAAAGAAATGAATGAGACAACCAGTGGACCGCGCTATCACGTGAGCCACCTAAAACTGCTCGAGTCGGAGGCGATCTATATCATCCGTGAGGTCGCCGCCGAACTGGAGAAACCGGCGCTCATGTTCTCCGGCGGCAAGGACTCGATCGTCATGCTGCATCTCGCGGCGAGGGCCTTCGCGCCGGCACCGATACCGTTTCCGGTAGTACACGTCGATACCGGCCACAATTTTGACGAGGTCTTGCAGTTCCGCGACTCCTTGGTCAAAGAACTCGGGGTGAACCTGGTGGTCGGCTCGGTGCAGGATGCCATCGACCGCGGGCTGGTGCAGGAGGAGCCCAACGGGTCCCGCAACCGCATCCAGACGGCCGTGCTGCTGGAGACCGCCGAAAAATACGGCTTCAACGCCCTCATGGGCGGGGCGCGCCGTGACGAGGAAAAAGCCCGGGCCAAGGAACGGGTTTTTTCTTTCCGTGATGAATTCGGCCAGTGGGATCCCAAGAACCAGCGTCCGGAATTATGGGGCCTGTACAACCCCCGAATCCATCTGGGTGAGAGCATCCGCGTGTTCCCGATTTCGAATTGGACCGAATTGGACATCTGGAGCTACATCGCGCACGAGCAGATCACCGTCCCGCCGATCTACTACGCCCATGAGCGGGAAGTTTTCGAACGCAACGGCATGCTCTTCGGAGTGCATCGCTTCTGCCAGCCGCGAGGCAACGAGCGCACCTTCAGGGAGACGGTTCGGTACCGCACCGTGGGCGACGCCACCCTCACCGCCGCTGTCCGTTCCACGGCGACGACGGCCGCGGACGTGATCGCCGAGGTAGCGGCGACCCGCATCACCGAGCGCGGCGCCACCCGCGGGGACGACCAAGTCAGCGAAGCGGCCATGGAAGACCGCAAGAAAGAGGGGTATTTCTGATGGATCTGTTGCGTTTTGCCACTGCGGGTTCGGTCGATGACGGCAAGAGCACCCTGATCGGGCGCCTGCTCTACGACTCAAAATCCATCTTCAGCGACCAAATGGAAGCGATCGAACGCACTAGCCGGGAACGAGGCGACGAGTACACCGACCTGGCCCTGCTGACCGATGGGCTGCGCGCCGAACGGGAACAAGGGATAACCATCGACGTTGCCTATCGGTATTTCGCGACGCCGAAGCGCAAGTTCATCATCGCCGACACTCCGGGCCATCTGCAGTACACCCGCAACATGGTCACCGGCGCCTCCACGGCGGACGTCGCGATCGTCCTCGTGGACGCCCGGAAGGGCTTGGTGGAACAAAGCCGGCGCCACGCCTTCCTCGTGTCGCTGCTGCAGGTGCCGCACCTGGTGCTGGCCGTCAACAAGATGGACCTGGTGGACTGGTCGCAGGAAGTGTTTGAACAGATCCGCGAGGAGTTCAGCGGATTCGCCAGCAAGCTGGAAATCACCGACCTCTCAATCATCCCGGTGTGCGCACTGCAGGGCGACAACGTTGTCTCCCGGTCGCAGAACATGCCGTGGTACGAGGGGCCGTCACTGCTGCACCATCTTGAGAACGTACACATTGCGAGTGACCGCAATCTCGTGGACGTGCGCTTTCCAGTACAGTACGTGATCCGGCCACACCAGAACCGCAACCACGACTATCGCGGCTATGCCGGCCAAGTTTCCGGCGGCGTCATGAAGGTGGGCGACGAGGTGATCGTCCTGCCCAGCGGCCTGCCTTCGCGGATTTCGGCCATCGATACCCCGGACGGACCGGTAGACGAGGCCTTCGCTCCGATGTCGGTTACCGTGCGGCTCGAAGACGATTTGGACATCTCCCGCGGTGACATGATCTGCAGGCCGAACAACAAGCCGTTGGTGGCCCAGGACATCGACGCGATGGTGTGCTGGATGAGCGACAAGCCGCTCCAGCGGGGGCAGAAGCTTGCGGTCAAACACACCACCCGCAGCGCGCGGGCCTTGGTCAAGGACCTGCAGTACGGGCTGGACATCAACAGCCTGCATCGCCGGCCCGACCCCGACTCGCTCAGCCTCAACGAAATCGGCCGGATCAGGATGCGCACCACGTCGCCGTTGCTCGCCGACGAGTACAGGAGGAACAGGCAGACCGGCGGTTTCATCCTGATAGACGAGGCTACGAATGCGACGGTCGGCGCCGGAATGATCGTCGCCACGGCCTGATACCGGCACCGGCACCAACAGCCCTGCCCGTGGATTCATGCCACGGGCAGGGCTGCGGGCACCGTGGTCGGAACGAGAGGGTCCGTCGGATCCCGTAGGCGCGCTAGCCGTTGGCCGCCGCACCAACCGGCATCTGCCCGGATTTGACCAGGTTGAGGAGCTCTCCGACGGCCTCCTCGACGTCGACCCGGGAAGTGTCGACCACATAATCGGCGTCCTGCGGCGTCTCGTAGGGTGAACTGATGCCGGTGAAATCAGGAATCAGGCCAGCCATCGCCTTCGCGTACAGGCCCTTCCGATCGCGGGCCTCACAGACCTCCAGGGGCGTCGAGACGTGCACCAGAAGGTAACCGCCCGCCTCCCGGGCCATTGCCGCAACCTCCCGGCGTGCAGCTTCGAAGGGTGCAATCGGGGCGCAAACCGCTATGCCTCCGGCCCGTGAAATCTGTGCCGCCACCCAACCGATCCGACGGACGTTCAGCTCACGATCGGCCGGCGAGAAGCCCAGCCCCGCCGACAGCATCCGCCGCATTTCGTCGCCGTCCAGCAGGATGGCCTCGCGGCCATCCATACTCTGCAAGCGTTCGGTGAACCGGCGGGCCAGGGTCGATTTGCCGGAGCCGGACAGCCCTGTAAACAACACCACCAGGCCCTCCCGCCGCGTCCCGGCCGCATCGGCGGCGGGCCGCGCGGGGGAGGTAAGCGACGCATGATCCGCCGTGAAATCAAGGACAGCCGCGGCGCCAAGCCGCTCCAGCGCATGGCTCCGCAGCAGGGAATGGTCGTCGGCATCCGGTATGACCAGCAAACGCACCAAGGCGCCGGATACCCGATGGGCGCAGTCGTTCAAGGCGTCCAGCAGCTTCCTGAGGTCCCGGGTGGCGGAGACCGAACTGCTGACCACGGCGGTCAGTAACAGGCGGCAATCGGCCTCATATGCGGCGGACACCGCCTTGGCGATCTGTCCCGGCTCCGGCGAAACGGCAAACGCCGCAACAAGGCAGGGGCCGTCCGCCTCCGACAGGGGAGCGGTCAAGCGGAGTCTCCGCGCCGGCGGGTGTTCTGCCGGCTGTAACGGCTTCAGGGTACCGCTCAAATAGACCGCACCGTTGCCGCCAATGCATGGTGCCTCCGCGTGGTCTGGCTCTTCGTGGCTGACGCGTTCAACAACAGTGAGCCGGGCCAGCGGCGTACCTTCCGGATCAGACAGGAGGAGGGCACCCTGGGCGGCGCTCTGCCGGGCGATATCGGACGGCACGGGCAGCGTGAACTCACGGGGCCAGCCGTCGGGTTTGTGGCCCGGCCGGCAGTAGCCGTCCGCTGGTGCATACAAGCCGCCCGTGAGCAGCTCAAGCTCGTCAAGGCTGGCGCCGGACAGCGCGTGAACCGGTTCCCGCAGGGATGCTGACCAGTCCCTCACCGGGCCACCTCCGACGCCGGTTGGCCAGCCGCGGCGCGGGCGCGTTCGTGCTTCTCGGTCCAGGCCAGGGCAGGGAAGCCCCGGCGCCGGCGGATATGCATCCAGACCAGCGGTGCCACCAGCAGGACCGCGACCAGGATTAACCCCGTGGTGGTGTTGTCAACGCCCAGCATCTTCAGCGAGGAGGCCAGGAGGACGAAAGCCAGGGCCCGCCTGACGAAACCGCCGCTGAGCCGGGACGACATCTGGGCCCCGACCCAGACGCCCGGAATGCTGCCCAGAATGAGTGGCAGGGCGATTCCCAGGTCCAGCGAACCGAACAGCATATGACCGACGGCAGCGGCCACGACAAGCGGTACGGCTTGCACCAAATCCGTGCCCACTAGCTGGGAAGCCTTGAGCCCCGGATAGATCATCATGAGACCGATGATGATGATCGACCCTGACCCGACGGATGTCAGGCCGACGATCATGCCGCCGACGACACCGAGCAGCACCGTCGGCAGGATCCGGGCGGCTACTTCCGGTCGATCCAGCGGCAGCTTCGCGCCCTGCCCGTTGCGTGACTTGGCTCGTTCGACCAACCGGATGTAGGCGCGGACGACCAAAAGCACGGCGGTGAGCATCAGGGCGCAGCCCAAGGCGAATTTGATTCCGTCTTGGACCAGGGCGTCGTCGCCGAGCGCCTTGAGTATCAGAACGCCGCAGAAAGCCGATGGAACGGCTCCGATAGCCAGCCATTTAACCAGCTGCAGGTTCACGGTCTTTCGCCGCAGGTGGACCGCCGATCCGACCGGCTTCATGACTGCGCTGGCCAGGAGATCGCTGGAGACAGCCGTCAACGGCGGAACATTGAAGAAGAGCACCAGCATCGGCGTCATCAAAGCGCCGCCGCCCATGCCGGTCAGCCCGACGACGATGCCGATGCCGAACGCGGCGAAACCGATAGTGACGTCCATGAAACGATATTCTGGCAGCCCTGCTGCCGCGGAAATAGAGTATTTTTCCTTGCCGCTACTGGAATAGTTACGCCAGTCCCCGCGGCAGGAAAAGGCTGCAGAAATTCAGGTGCGTCCCATTGTTTTCGCCGGCAAGGCCGCGCCGCTGCCTCTTCACTCGTGCGCCAGTCGGCATGCAGAAGGGGAATTCAGCGCGCCGTCGTCAATGAATTCGCGGAATGCGGTTAAATCCTCCGGACGCGAGTCGATGGCGGTGTCACCCACGGCGAAATGGTCTTCCTGGGTAGGGCCGGAGTGGTTCCAATAAACCAACGCGCGCAGCTGTGGCAGTGCAGCGAGGTCGTCGGCGGCGGTCCGGAAGAAATCGGCCTTGGCGCCGGCTGGTGGAAGTTCCGCCGCAACACCCCATTCGGCGAGCATCTGCGGCTTGTCCGGGTAATGTTCCGCCGCCCAATCATAGAAACCGGGCCAGGCCCCGCCGCTCGAGCGGTTGACGAGCCCAGCCAAGTCCGTGGTGCCGGACCCGGGGTAGGCATAGGGATCCTGCGCAATCCAATCAACCACGTCGTCGCCGGGGTACAGATCGGCGAACCAGTCTTGCACGGCCCACTTTTCGGCACCGGTGTAGTTCATCACCGTTACCACGTTGTCCACCCCGTTGGTACGCAGTGTCGACACGACATGGCGGAAAAACCGGCGGAAATCATCGGCAGTCTGACCGGAATCCGGGTCCGTGTTGACCTCGTCTTCCATCTCCGCATTCAGCGACAGGAAAAACGGCTGCTTCGCATGCGCGGCCAGGTGGCGGGCCAATTGGAGAAGGTAATGATCGGCGGCGCCGTCGGCAACCTGACGCCAGGTCAGCCCGTCTGGTTTCCAGTTGTAAAAAAGAATCCTGTTTCGACCTGGTTCGCTGCTGCGCGCAAGTTCAATCTCGTCCGGAAACATCTTGCCCTGGCCTCGTTTGTAATAGCGCACCACGTCCACGTTCCGTCCGGCCGCTGCCTCAAAATCGGTCAGGGCGGCATCCCAGTCCTGGCCGGGCAGCGGGTTGGCGGCCACGCCGAGCAGGACGTTGCAGGTCGGCAACGACCACCGATCGACCTGCGGAAATGGCAGCGAGCAGGAGGCAAGGGACACCACGGCAGCAACTAATGCAGGCAGCAGCACACGACGTCTCATCTGCGTCTCCTCCGCAGTGCGCATTCACACCTGATGAGTGGCCGCCTTTGCCTGGCTGACGGCGTGTCCCCGGCCGCCCTTCGGGGTGCCTGTCGACCCGGAGGCGGCCTCCGGGGTGCCTGTCGACCCGGCGGCGGCCTCCGGAACTTCCCGCATCCGCGTCCCGCGCAGCAGCGACGCCCGGCGACGCCAGACCGCCGCCGCATAAATCAACGCGGCTGCCGCCAGCAGCGCCACCTGGACCGCCGGCGGCCACACCAGCACATGTGCGGCCAGCCACGGCGCCGCACCGAAGACCAGCAACAGGAAGGCGGCCATCGCCACGACCTCCCGCGAGGTCGGCACAATGTGCAGCGTCCGGTGCACCTGGACCAGGCACAGGACATTTTTCAGCACGATCGCCGAGGCCCACGCTGCCGCAGCTCCGAAGATGCCAAGCACCGGGACCAGCAACAGGCAGAGCACCACGTCGGCGGCCAGCGCCAGCGTGACGTTGATCAGCGACAGGCTGCTCCGTCCTGCCATCAACAGCAACACGTCCAGCGGACCCATGGCCGCGCCGATCAGCATGGCGCAGGCCAGCAGTTGCAGGCTTCCGGCCGCGAGGGCGAAGGACGAACCGAACAACAGTTCCAGGAGCCATTCGGCATAGGCAGTGATCAAGAGGTACACCGGCCAGGTCAGCATGACCGCCCACAGCGTCATCTTCCGTGCCACCATCTTGGCCTGGTCCAGCTGTCCGCGAGCGAGGAGCCGCGCAAGTTGCGGTTCACTGACCTGTTGCATCGCGCTGGTGGCCATCTGGCCCACCACCAGGAATCGCGTGACGGCGGTGTACAGCGCGGCGGCCGACGGGCCGGCGAGCACCGTGACCAGCGCGATGTCCGCCCGCTGCAGCCCGACCTGCGCCAGCCGGGCCAAGCCGCGGGGGATCGTAAACTTCCAAAATGCGGCGCGCGCAGCGTTGGCCTTGATGGGGTAATCGATGACGGCCGTGCCCGATGAAGCGCCGGTGAGCGAGCCCGGATTCGCCCGCAGGATCCGCAGCAGCCCTGCGGCCGCGAGAACCAGCCCCAGGAGGTAGGGCGCCGTCCACGCCAGGGCCAGCCCTACGGCGTCGGCACCCGATACGCCTGCCAGCAGCACGCAGGCAAGCTGCAGGCAGGGGCGCAGCAGACGCTCGACGACGATCGTCGGCCGCATGTGCGCAAGTCCCCGTGAGACGGCCAGTAGAAGCTCGTAAATTGCGCCAATGGGCAGCGCGGCGGCGAAGACCACGATCACGTCCCGTGTCGCCGGCGCACCTCCGAGCAACTGCCCGAGTGGCCCGGCCAGCAGCATGCCCGCGGCCATCACGACCAGGCTGGCGGCCAGAGCGGCCAGCAGGCCTTCCACGACCAGCCGGGGGTTGTGCCTGCTCTCGGAGCGAGCGTTGTTCCACGCGATGGACCGGATGAGTCCCTGGTCCACGCCGAGTTGGCACAAAGCCAAGGCAATCAGGAACAGCGACGTCACGGCGAACAGGGAACCGGCGGTCTCCAAATCCCAGAGCCGGGAGATCAGGACAATGATCACGAAATTTGCCCCGGCAGAGATCCCGCTGCCCAGGATGTTCACACTGCCGGAGCGTGCTATCCGGCGGACCGCAGCTTGGCCGTCGTCGTCATCCTGCCGGACGCGCCCGTTTTCCTTGGCGAACACGGATGACGCCACCGGTCAGCTGCGGGAGAGCGGCCGGGACCGCTCGCCGGTCTCCGTCGTGCCTGGTCCGTCGGCTATGCCGCCGTCGACGGAACCGCCTACCGGTACCGGTTCGGGGTTGGCCGTTTCCTGGCGTTGGATCGCGGGCTGGGGCGGTGTGGCCCTGCGCCGTCTGGAACTCCTTCGGAGGAGTACTGATCCAAGCATTGCAGCCCCACCATTGCCGAGCAGGTCGCGGGCGGCCGAAGCTTCCATGGCGGTGGACCGGCCCTGTGCCGCGACCAACACCGCCTCGCGGCAAGCGCGCATCAGGGAGCCGCCCGTGGCCGAGTCGGCTGCAGGTCCAACAACGAGCACCAAATCCGAGGCGTTCTGCAGCGTGGCCAGCACGGTATCCAGGGCGCGGTGCTGAACCAGCGCCGACAGGCGCTGCGGCTCCCGCCCCGTTTCCAGCACTGACACGTGCTCGGAGACCTGAACCAGCAGCGTCCGGGCCTCGGACGGCGGAAGCTGGCCGTTCAGAAGCTCGCTCAGACCATTTCCTGCCGCTCCGTCATCCTGCGCAGAAGCGGATGCCTTGCCATCAAGCGGTGCCGTGCCGTCCGCCATCACCACCACGGTGCGGAGACCGGCCTCCTCGAACGCCTGCACCAGCCCTTCGGACACCTGCCGTGTCGCCGTTCCTTCCGAGAGACCGGCAAGCAGAACAGTGTTGTTTGGCAGGAACGTCACGCGCTGCATGGCGTTGCTCAGCCGGCGATAGTCGTCCAAGGTGGCCTCCGCATTCCGCCCTGCCGGGAGCGCTTCCACCGTGCCGAGCACCGGACCTATTCCTGCGGAAACCAGATCGGGTCCGTCAAGAATCCGTTGATGCAGATGCTCGCGCAACAGAGCCAGCCCGACGCCCACTGCCAAGGCCAGAAGGACTATCCCCCCGGCAATCAGCAGCGGGTCCACGCCATCAGGCACGGTGGGGAGGCTGGCCGGGTCGATGATGTCTCCGGGATCCAAGGATCCTGCCTGCGCGTCCGAAGCCTCGAGCCTTATCTCCGCCAGTTGGTTGGCGTACAGGGAGACCTGCTGCTCGAGGTCCAGTACGGCCGCTTGGTCTGGTTTTTCTGCGGTCCGCGCGGTGTTCAGCGCGGCGGAGGCCTCGTCCAGCAGTTGCGTAGCAGACGCGATCTGCTCATCGTGCATCGCCGATCGGGCCTCGAGCACATCTGCGGCCCGGTCGCTGCGGTACTGCAGATAGGCCTCGGCCAGCGCCCCGGCCACGGACTGCGCTTGAGCAGGTGAGGCCGCGCTGTAGGTGATGTGCACTACCTGGGAATTGGACGGCACCTCCGTGGCGATGAGCTGCCCGGCGTCTTCGCCGAGCGCATCCCCGACCGATTCCCTGGCGAGTTCGACCACCGCCTGCGTGTGGACCAGCCCGGCCTCGGTGGTCAAGGCGGCGAGCTGCTCGTTTCGCGTCGGCGGCGTCGCGGGCGAAAACGGATTGCCCGACAACGGTTCCAAGAAGACAACGCTGGTCGACGAATATTTGGGCACGCTGCCCGCGACATAGGCTCCGGCACCAAGCACTCCCAGCAGCACCACAGCCAGCAGCAACAACCAATGCCGGCGCATGGCACGGCCAAAGAATGCTGGGCGCGCCGATGAATCGTCCATGATTAAACCCCCAACTTTTGCCGGCCGGCTTTCGCCTCCGGCATCCCCAAAAATTCCCCAAAAAACGCCCGCCAAATGCCCCCAGGCGATGCGTGTTGCCCAGTCTTGCACAGAACCACAGAGTGTGGAATAGCCCGCCCGGGCAAACATTAACGCTTTCATCAATAGCACGGGCGTTTTCACGAAATTCTTGACAGGATTCCGTGCCGCCGTGATTATTGGCAAGTCTGGGGGCGAACGGCCGGCGCATTCCGCGCCGGGTGAACGGCTCCCAGCCATGGGGGAGTCGTAATGGGGATCAACATGTCGAGCGGTCGCCCTGCTGTTGGGCCGCCGGCGGATGCGGCAAGGCCGGGAGACAGCGGCGTGCATCGCGTGGAGCCGCTCACGACGGCGGGGAAGCACGGCGGCGCGCTACAACGGCGGCAACGTCCGGCCGTCCTGATGCTCGGCGGATTCGGCCGCAGCGGGTCCACCCTGCTGGAACGTTGCCTGGCAGAATGCCCTGATGCCGTCGGCGTGGGCGAAGTGCTTCATCTGTGGGAACGGGGGCTGCGCGACGACGAGCTCTGTGGCTGCGGCCTGCCGTTCAGCGAGTGCGGTTTCTGGCAGCAGGTTGGCGAGGCTGCATACGGCGGCTGGGCACGGGTGGATTCCGTACAGGCGATTCGGGACCGTTTCGCGGTCGTGCGGAACCGCTTCCTGCCGGAGCTGGCGTCCGGGTTGCCGTTGCCGGGACACAGGAAGCCCCGGGAACGCCTCCTGCATCGGCTCGACTCCCTGTACGGGGCGATTGCCCAGGTCAGCGGTGCCGGTCTCATCATCGACTCCAGCAAACATCCCGCTTACGCATACCTGCTTCGTGCCGCCAAGGTCCGGCTTAGATGCGTGCTCGTGGTCCGGGACCCGCGCGGGGTGGCGTACTCATGGGCCAAGGTCGTGAGGCGTCCCGAGAGCACGGGCGCCGATGCGCTCATGCCCCGGTACTCGACGGCGGCCGCGGTCACCCGCTGGACCCTCTACGGGGTCCTTTTCCACGCCCTGACGCTGCTGCGCGTGCCGGTCATGACCGTCCACTATGAGGATTTCATGGCCAGGCCACGCGAAACAGTTCATGATGTCCTTCGATTCGCCGGCGTGAACCCCGGTGCGGCGATGGGACACATTACGCCAAAGGAGGTGCAACTCGCGGCCCATCACACCGTCGCCGGCAACCCGATGCGGTTCCGCACCGGCGCGCTGCCTATCCGTTTGGATGAGGCCTGGCGGCGGCAAATGCCGGTCCGGGACCGGCGGATCGCCGGCGTGCTCAGCGCCCCGCTGCGCGCCGCCTATGCCGTGGCGCGCAGCGGCACGAATCTCAAATCCCGCGGCCGCGGGCGTTGAGTGCCCGGACCACCGCTGGCGCCTTCACCAGGTTCAGCACCAGCGCCAGCGCAAGGTAGGCCCGCGGTTCCAGCAGGCTGCCGGCCAACGACCCGGCCGCCGTGCGCAGGGCGTCCCTGCGGTTCCCCTGTGCCGCCAGCGCGAAGGCCCTCTGGCCCTGCATCCACGCTCGGCCCCGGCGGTCTGCCGCGATCGCCGGATGTTTGGCCATCAGATACTCCAAGCCGTCTGCCATCGCGTCCCAGCGGCGGGAAAAATATGAACCGTCGGGGTGCCACAGCACGTCGGCTCCTACCTGCGCTAGGACCGCCACTTTGCCGTGCTGGGCTGCGCGCAGCAGCAGGTCATAGTCCTCGCCGTAGCCGTACGGCAGATCCTCGTCCACCAACCCCACTCTCTCGAGCAGGTGCTCGCGCAGCAGGAGATAGGTCGACGGATGTGCCCCGGTCAGCCTGCTGGCGGTGAGTTGCCCGGCCGTGATCTCCCGGACGTTGGGGATGCGGACCAACCGTTTTTCCCCGTAATGGACTTCGATGCCGGTAACACAGGCCGTGGCGGCTCGCTCGACCATCGTCTGCACCTGCTGCCTCAGTTTGTCGGGACGCCAGGCGTCGTCGTCGTCGCAAAACGCCACCAGCGGTGCGTCGGCGGCGAGCAGGCCGGTGTTGCGCGAGCCGGCCAGGCCTGGAGTGCGCCGGTTGGACATGACCCGCACTTGGCGCCGGGGATCGGTTCTGGCCAGGGCCGGGTCCTCAGCGCAGCGGTCATGGACCACGGTCACACGGATGTCGCCGGGGTAATCCTGCGCCATGACGCTGCCGATCGCCTGGCGGAGCAGCTCCGGCCGGTTGTGCGTGGCTATGACGACGTCGACGGCTGCATCGACCTCCAGCCCGGTAGGTGTGTTCATGACGTCCTTCCCTCGTTCGGAGACCTCTGTTCGTGCCTGCGTTGGCTGCGTGCGGCCATGGCCGCGGCCAAGGCCAGTCCGGCCGCCAGGCTGGACCCGATCGCGGTGGGGAGCCCTGTGCGCTTGCTGCGGTCGGGCAGCACTGCGGGCCGGGAGATATAGCCGGGTTCCGGGTCATGGACGCTCAGGGCAGTCAGTTCTGCCTCGAGCTGTGCGTGTTGGCGGCTGAGTGTGTCGACTCGCAAAGCAGTGTTCGCGGCGGCCGGGATTGACCGGTCCTGCATGCTGCGCTCGATGACCCGCTTCTGGGCGGCGATTGTTTCCGCCCGGTCCCGGGTGGTCGCCGCAAGCGATTCGCTGCGCACCTCAAGAAAGTTTTCCGACAGCGCGGCAACCGCGCGGTAAGCCGTCCGCGCCTCGGGCGCTGAGACGTAGAGCTGAAGGATCCGCGAGTTGACCACGGGCGAAACCGTGACGTCGTCCAATAGCGCGGCAGTACCTCCCGGGTAATCCAGGCTGCGGGCCGTCCGCCCCAAAACCCGATCAGAGAGCAGTAACTGCACGGCCGAGTCGATGGAAACATCCACCACGAGGGCATCGCTGAGGGCCAAGTCGGAGACGGCCACGACCACCACGTCGGTGCGGGCGGTGTATTCGGGTTCCTTGGCGACATGTAGTCCCAACCCGGCTGCCAGCGTGGCGGCAAGCACGGCGCAGCCTGCCCGCCAGTTGGCGCGTATCATGCCGCGATACTTTGATCCCTGCCGGCCGTCCGGTTGCCGGAGCGGTGCCGGCCGATCCTGGTGTCGGTCCTGAATCTTCATCTCGGCCACTGCTATCTGCGCCAGCTCGGAGTGACGCCCAGCAGCCGGGCGAGCCGTTCGTCGTCGTCAACGAAATCGTCGCGGAGCTGGCGGCGCAACCGCTCCGGCATCGGCTGGCTGGGACGGGAATTGGAATGCACAGTCGTGGGCGGGCGGTCATCCGGCAGCCCCAGGTGCTCCAGCAGCTGGTCCCACTGCGGCAGCCCCGGCTGGAAAAAGTCGTCGGCGTCCAGCACCAATACGTGCTCCCGCCCTACGGCGTCGAACATGCGTTGCAGTTGTGCCGCATACCGGCCACGGGCACGGTAGGCGTGGTGCTGGTGCGCGAACGACTGATAGCCCGGGTCGGCGATGATCCGTTCTTCTTCACCGGCCAGGCGGCCCGGTTCGGCTCGCAGCGCTTCGGCGAAACCGAGTGTCTCGAATCCCCGGCCGTACTCCTGCTTGTAGGCGGAGAACGCCCGCTCGGCCGGGTCGCGCAGCAGCACGATTATCTTCACCGGTCCCAGCTCCTGTGCGATCCGCCAGGGTGCCAGGGGGTGGAAAAGGTAGTACGGGCTGGCTTCGCCGGTGATCTCTTCCCCACCCGCGCGGCGCAAGGGAAAATGCCCGGCATAGAACCGCGTCCCGCGCCGGAAACGGTCCGCGGTGTCGAAGAAGTGAATGCCCTTGTTCAACAGCGGCGGACGCACCCGAGGGTGCTGCGCCAACATGCGGAACAGGCTGGTGGTGGCGCAGCGTTGGGCGCCGGCGATCAAGAATGACGGACGCATCCGGAAATCGGCGCTGAGCTGGCCCACCGACGTGGCCGCGGTGCGGGCAGCAGCGCGGGCGGAACCGCTGAGCCGTTCGGTCAAAGTCATCGATCTCTCATTTCTTGCCGAAGGTGGTGAGGGCGGGATGCTCCAGCCGGTCTGCCAGTACCCGCTGGTGCCAGCGTGCCAACGGGCGGACTGCGGTCCCGTCACGGGTCAGGCTGTCGAGAGTAAACCGACTGGCGATCGTCAGCAGGTAGCCCAGTACCAGCGCGTCCAGTACCGCGGGGTCGCGGGCAGCATCCGGTAACGCGCTGCGGCAGACTGCCTGTGCCAGCACGGGGCGGCAGCCGACGCCGAGAGAACGGCGGGCGGCGGCCAGATCGTCCACCGCCCGCAATGCCGGGTGGGCCAGGTAGTGGACAACGTCGCTGCCCAGCGGGACGTCCTCGGCGTACCGTTCCCAGTCCCAGACCAAGGGTGGTCCGGCGGTGGCAGCCAGGTTCCAGGCACCAAAGTCGCCGTGCCACGCGCCAAAAGGGACGTCCAAGCCGGCGAAGCGCTCGCCGTAGGCATCGGCCAGCTCCGGCAGTACGCTCTCGCTCGTGCCGTGCAGCATCGTCAGCTGCCGCCGCAGCCGGGTGAACCAGGACCCCGACTCCACCGTGCAGGAGCCGATGGTGCCGGTTGCAGCGATCGCCGCGGCCGCCTCTACCGGGACCCCGTTCTGGACGCGGCGCCTGTCAGGGCGCAGCGCGGTCATCAGCAAGACCGCGTTGCCGCGCCAGTTGCCGTGGTGAATCACCTCCGGCACTGCAAAGGAAGCCGACCGTTGACGGGCCAGGGCCCGCAGCGCGCCGTGCTCATGGTCCACCAAGGCGTTCGTTAAGTCGTTGAGTCCCACCTTGGCGAATCCGATTTCCCGCCCCTCTGCCGTGTGGACGTTCAGCACCGGCTTCCGGTTCGCCCTCGCGGAGCCTACGGAGAGGGACAGCATCACCGGTGCGCCCACGATGTCGGTCAAGTAGTCGCTGATGGATCCGGACCCGGGAGTGACGTTCAGCCCGTAGGGCATCAGCGCCCCGCCCCCCGGCGACGCCAGCAGCTTGGCGAGCAGCCACCGCTGCGCCGAACGGCTGAACGAGTCGTTGGCGCTGGGGCGGTCTACCGCATCTGATGCCGCCGCCCTGCAGTGGGCCGGTACCAGCAGGCGCGGCCGTCGCGGGCCGGGCACCAGGCGGAAGGCATGCCGTCCGGGCCCGACGGGGCCGGCGCTGACGATTGAATCCGGGAACAGCTGCTCCACGGTGGCCACCAGATCCTCCAGCGCCGGGCTGTTGCGGATTGTTTTCATGAAACCGGCTCCTTCGATCGCTGCTTCCGGTTGCTCGCCCAAAGGCGGGGCGGATGCCGCTGCTCCAGTTCCCGCCGCCACAGCAGGCCGACGCCTATCATCAGGGTCATCAGCGGGGCGGCGATGGTGTCGTAGAACGGCAGCACGCAGAGGAAAAAGAGGAAGACGTAGAGCATGGCGGCCGACTCCCGGTCGCGTGTCCGCAGCGCCGGCAGATACCTCCGGAAGATGAACCAGAGGAACAGGAGCGTACCGAGTATGCCGGTGCAAAAGATGAGGTACCAGAGTGCACCCTGGGTGCCCAGCTGCGGCGGCGAGCACTGGCTGCAATCCGCGGTAGCGCCGGCTGCGATGGAGTAAAAGTTGTTCTGTTGGGTCCGCGGGGCGCCGAAGCCGATGACGGGCGATTGGTCCAGCATCGTGGAGATGCTTCGCTTGGCCAGATTGAACCTGCCCTGGTTGCTGTGCGGATTTTCCAGCCGTGCCTGCACCAGATAGCCCAAAGGAGTCAGCAGTACCGCCATCAAACCGGCCACGAAAGCGGCGGCCATCGCAATGAGAACCAGTACTTTGCCGCGCAAGGCCATCCGAATGCCGGCTGCCAGGGCCAGGACGGCAAGACCGAGCCACAGCGCGCGGTTGAGCGAGAAAATAACCGGCGGCACCGAAGCCACCAATACCGCGGCCCAAAGCGCACGTTGCCACCAATTCCGCACATAGGCGTAGGAGAGCATAAAGAACGGCAGGAACATGCCGAAGTTTGCGCCCCAGGAATTCGCATACTCGAACGGCGCCTTCGGCCGCGGGTTGTCGAATCCGAGGATGCCCTGCATTTGGGCCAGGCCGGGGTGGATCAAGCCGTTCAGGAACGCGTTTGAGGCCAGCTGGGCCGGCAGTGCCGCCTCCAGCAGGGACGGGAAATCCACCCGCGAGAGGAACTGTCCGGCATATCCGCCGACGACCGTGATGACAAACATCCACGCCATCAGCAGCACGATGCGCCTGCGGGGGAGTTCCCGCTCGGAGGTGTTGCCGATATACAGCATGACGATGGTCACCGCCACGAACCACGCCATCCGGTAGGCCCACGGCAGGAGGCGTTCAGGTCCTTCTTCGGGCAGCAGCCCCGGGACCGGAATCCAGAGCACGACGACACCGATGGCAGCTACGGCGAGGAACAACCACCAGATCCCGAAACCGTGGGGGAGCAGCACTGCGCGCCAGCGTAGCAGATAGTAGCCCAGGGGCGCTGCCATGAGCAGGAAACCCAGCACCCCGAACCCCAAAAGCCACCACACCGGAAAACCGGCAAAGAACACCACGAAGGGCCACGCGTGCAGCGCCACCCGATTTTTTGCCCCCAACATCAAGATGCCCCCTGTGCCGTTATTTACCAGGACCATTCCCAGCCGTAAGCGCCCTCGAAGCCGCCCATCCGGAACGAAGCCGAACCGTTGCCCTCCGGGACATCCAGGATGATCAGCCCCTCGGCGTCGCCGCCGGGATTTACCGGATTGGGCAGCAGTTCGGCCGCGGGCACACAGCCCTCGCTGTTGCCGACTGGATCCACCACCTGTTCGCCGTCGCCGTCCCAGGCGCGGAAATCGTGCACCGACATGGCGAGATAGGGCCAGCCGGATTCCGGCAGCTCGGGGTGCGCCTTCACCGAGAAATGGATGGCGACAAATTGCCCGTTGATGCTCGGTAGGGCGGTGTCCGCCGTGCACGTGAAATCGGCCTGGATCTCACTGGCCTCCATCTCGGCGAACTTCTCCCCGCTCGGTTCGCCGAGCACTCCCGCCTCGCCGACTTCCGCCGGCAGGTTGCCGTGGTGGTTGAGGTCGAGCTTCGCCAGCGGATCCTCCTGGGCGGCAGCGCCAGGCGTGTCCTTCTTGGCGGCTGCGTCAGGCGTTTTTTTCTTGGCCGCATCAGGCGTGGTCGCGGGGGACGGAGTAGCCGTGGCCCCCTTTTCATTGCCGATGCCGGACTTGGTTCCATTAGCCGGAGTCCCGCTTGCCCTCCCGTCCACTGTGGGCGAACTGTCCGCCGCAGGATCGGCACCATTGCTGCAGGCGGACAAGGCCAGGACCAGGCCGAGCGCGGCACAGCCATGGGCAATCGTTCGTTTCATTCTTCCCCCCAGATGAACCTCAAGAACGAGGCTGCCGCACCCCGGATTCAACGCGCCGGGGAACGAAGCTGACCCGATCGTATGGCCATTGACGGTGCAGAAAAAGGTTTCAGATACCCGGTCTGTCCCAACACCGTTACCGGGGTCGGAAAGACCGGGTATATGACCCGTAGCGGTCCGGAGGAATTCGAGTAGAGCGAAAGAAGAACTGGTAGCCGCAAGCCACTGCCGAGTGTTTCCGTGCTCTTTGATCCCCGGCAGTATTGGTGCAGCCTAGGGTCTTTTCTTTGATCCCGAATTGCATATCCGGGATGCCGAATGAGGGGGCCGCAGCTATTCCGCCGCGAAAGCGGAACCGGGGGAGAACAGGAATAACAATGCGAAGACTCTTATCCATATTTACGGGGCTACTGCTGGTCGCCGGCATGGGATTGGCAACGCCCGGCGCGGCCGTGGCCGCCGACGTTAGCCACAACCAGGTGGTGCGGGCGAACCCAGTCAATTACACGCCGCACGTGCTCGACGGCATCGTGTTCTCCATTGCGGAAGCGGGAGACATGATCATCCTGGGCGGCTCGTTCACACGGGTGCAGGCGAGCACGGGAGGCCCCGAACTGGTCCGCAACCGCATCGTCGCGTTTAACAAGAACACCGGGGCGATCAGTAATTCGTTCGCACCGAACTTCAACAGCACGGTCCGCAGCGTGGTGGCATCCGCGGACGGGCAGTCCGTGTACGTCGGCGGGCAGTTCGGAACCTTGAACGGAGCCAGCGTGCAGAAGGTCACCAGGCTCTCGGTGAGCAACGGTGCCCGCATTACGGGTTTCAATCCGGGGCAAATCAACTCGGTCGTGCATGACATGAAGTTGGTGGGCAACCGGCTTTTCATCGGGGGTGAATTCGACACCATTGGCGGGCAACAGCGCGGCAAGCTCGCCGAGTTGGATGCATCGTCCGGTGCGCTGCGACCCACCGTGAACTTCGAGTTCGTCGGTGGCGCGACAGGCACCGGCGACGCCGGGATCAATGTCTTCGTCCACAAGTTCGACACCACCCCGGACGGCAACACCATGTTCATCACCGGGCACTTCGCCACGGTCAACGGTGCGGATCGGAACCAGATCGCGAAAATCAACCTCGCTGGTGCGACTGCTTCCGTGGACCAAAACTGGCACACCGACCGCTACGATGCCCGCTGCAACTTCCAGCGGGCCTACTACGTGAACGATTTGGACTTTGCCCCGGACGGGTCAAACCTGGCTGTCTCGACGTTTGGCGGCTATGGCTCCGGTCCGCCCAGCCTCTGCGACAGCATTGCGCGCTGGGAAACCGCCGCTTCCGGCCAGCAGCTTGACCCGACCTGGATTAACTGGGTCGGCGGCGACAGCATCTATGCCCTGGAGCACGTCGGCGCGCACATCTACTTCGGCGGACACAACCGCTGGACGAACAATCCGTTCGTCGGTGACGCGGCGGGACCCGGTGCGGAAGTCCGCGAAGGCATTGGCGTGATCAGTTCTGCCAACGGCATGGCGTTGGCGTGGAACCCCGGACGGGACCGCGGTCGTGGAGTCTTCGACCTGCTGGCTACCGCCACCGGCCTGTGGGTCGGGTCCGACACCGATCGGATCGCGAACTCCCAGTACCGGGCCAGAATCGCGCATTTCCCGCTGGCAGGCGGCTATGCGGCGGCTACGGCTAGCGCACCGAGGCTTCCCGTTGATGTCCTGAAGTCGGGATCCGGCACGGTCCAGCAGGTCTACTTCGACGGCCGCAGGGCCACTCCCGTCACCGGGGCGCCCTCCGGCAACGTGGACTGGGCCAATGTCCGGGGCGGCTTCGTGGCCGGCGGTTCCCTCTACCTGGCCATGGCCAACGGGACCATGGAAAAGCGTTCCTTCAACGGAACGCAGATCGGCGCGGCCGAGCAGGTCAACCTGCGCAACCTGAACAGAACGGACCTGGCTTCATTCGGCCGGCAGACCTCCAGCTACAAGCTGGCCAACCTGGGCCAGGAGCTGCAGGACATGACCGGCCTGTTCTACTCCAACGGACGGATGTACTACACGGTCCAGGGCCAGCCCAACCTGTACATGCGCTATTTCGAGCTGGACACCGGCACCATCGGCGCCCAGCAGCACGTCATCACCGGTGCGGCCGCGGGCGTGGACTGGCGCAACGTGAGCGGCATGTTCCTGGCCGGAAACACCCTGTACTGGGCCTCCGCCAACGGCAACCTCAATGCGGTGAACTGGACCGAACCCGCCGGCCGTGATGGCCGGGTGTCCGGAACCACCGCGGCGGTCAGCGGCCCGGGCCTGGACGGCGCCAACTGGGCCGCGCGGTCACTCATCGCGCGAACCAGCACATCGACTCCGCCTCAGAACCAGCCGCCGGTGGCGTCGTTCACGGCGGAATGCAGCGGGTTGAGCTGCGTGTTCGATGGATCTGGTTCATCCGATCCTGAGGGTGCGATCGCTTCTTACGCCTGGCGGGTCGCGGGTGGACCTACGGCTACGGGCAGGGTGTTCTCGCACACCTTCACCGCGGCGGGCAGTTACGGCGTGACGCTGACGGTGACGGATGCCGCCGGTGCAACCGCGTCGGTGACCCGGACGGTGACCGTATCGGGTTCCTCGCAGCCGGATCCGTCTGCCAAGGTTGCGTTCGTGGGTTCGGTGGCGAGCTCCAATACCGGGTCGGCCATGAGCCACAGCGTTCAGTTGCCGGCCCAGGTAGCGGCCGGCGATGTGCTGGTCGCGGCGTTCTCGGCGAACTCGGGCACGGTCGGTCTGACGCCGCCGGCGGGGTGGACCCTGGCTGCGGAGGCCGGGGCGACGTCCATGCGCTCGGTGCTGTACTCGAAGGTTGCCACGGCGCAGGATGCCGGGGCTACGGTGATGGTGCGCACGGCCGACTGGACTCGTGGTTCGCTGGCAGTCTCGGCCTACCGCGGGGCGCAGGTCAGTGCCGCGTCCTTCGGGTTCGAGCGGGAAACCGTGAGCCGGGCCACCCACACCACGCCGGTGATGGCTGCGGCGGCCGGTGACTGGGTGCTCTCGTACTGGGCGGATAAAACCGCTTCGACGACGTCCTGGACGGCACCTGCCGGCGTGACCGTACGCCAGACCGGCGCCGGTACGGGCGCCGGACACCTGAGTTGGCTGGTAGCCGATAGCAACGGCCCGGTGTCCGGTTCCAGGGCGGGTGGCCTGACCGCTACCGCTGACAGCGCCACCGCCAACGCCGTGATGGGCACCATCGTCATACGCCCCGCGACGCCGTAAAGGCAACAACTGGCAGCAAGCAGACCCCGCCGGCTCAGGAACCGGCGGGGTCTGCCTATGTCAGCAGGCCCTCGTCCGACTCGATGGCCGAAAGGGCGATGTCCTTGTAGCCGACCGATTCGAACAGGATCGTGATGCGGTCGGGCTGGGTCCCCATGACGATGCCGGGCCCCCACTCGCGGTGCTTCACCGGACGCTGGATCTCATAGCCCGCCGGCATTGCCGCCTCCCGGGCTTCGGCCGCAGCCTGGGACCCGGCCTCGCAGTTGTCGCAATTGCCGCAGTAACCGTCCGTCTCTTCGCCGAAGTAGTTCAGCAACCAGTCGCGCCGGCAGTGATCAGTCTCGGCGTAGCCGCGGGCCATTTCGATCCGGGACTCGTCGATCCGGTGCCGCGCATCGGCTTCCGCCAGTGCACTTTCCGCAGCCGACGCCGGGTCCGCGCCGCCGACCGCCCGGTAGCCCTTGCGGTTCACGGTGATGCTGCCGCTGTGCTCCAGGAAGTTGAGCAGGCGGGACTGTTTCCGCTGCGACAGGCCGGTGTGTTCGCGCAGCGCGGCGGGACGGAGTGGACCGTGGTCCCGGACGGCGCTGAAAACGCTCGCGAGCTCGTCCGGGTCGGGGGCGCCGCCGGCGAAGAAACGCTGCAGGCCCAGGTCCTCGGACCGGTAATGCAAAATGGCTTGCGCCGGTTCACCGTCCCGTCCTGCGCGGCCGATCTCCTGGTAGTAACTGTCCAGCGAATCCGGGATGTCCGCGTGAACCACGAACCGCACATCCGGCTTGTCGATCCCCATGCCGAAGGCGGAGGTAGCCACCACCACGTCCACCCCGTTCTCTTGGAAACGCTCGTGGATCGCCTCCCGGTCCGCCGCCTTCCGGCCGGCGTGGTAGGCGTCCGTCCGCAGGCCGCGCTCGGCCAGCTCGGCGGCGTATCTTTCGGTGTCCCTGCGGGTGGCCGTGTATAACAGGCCTGGCCCGCCAAGTTCGGCCACCTGGTTCACCACGGCCCGCCGCTTGCCGCCGTCCTCGTGATGCCGCAGGACCTGGAGGTTCAGGTTCGGCCGGTCGAAACCCTGCACGTTGATGAACGGGTCGCGCATGCCCAGCCGGTCGACGATTTCCGTCCTCGTGTGCGGTGATGCGGTGGCCGTCAGCGCGATGACCGGCGGGTGCCCCAACCGCTTCACCACCGAGGTCAGCATCAGGTAGTCGGGCCGAAAATCGTGTCCCCACGACGAGATGCAGTGCGCCTCGTCGACCACGAGCAGCGAGATGTCCTGTTCCGCCAACCGCAGCAGGGTCTCTTCACGGGCCAATTGTTCCGGCGCCAGGAAAAGGAACTTCGCCTCGCCGCTGGCCATCGCGTCCCACGCCACCCGTTCCGAGGACGCCCTCAGCTGCGAATTCACCGCGAAGGCCCGCTGTGCGCCCAGATCGCCGTTGATGGCATCCACCTGGTCGTACTGCAGCGCAATCAGCGGAGAAATAACGACGGCGGTGCCCGGCAACGCGACGGCAGGAACCTGATAGATGGCGGACTTTCCGTGACCCGAAGGCATCACGGCCAGGACGTCCTCACCGCGGGCGGCCGCAGCCATGGCGTCCAACTGCCCTTCGCGGAGGACGTCCCAGCCGAAAGTTTCTTCGGCCACCCTGCGCAATTCGCCGTGGTCGGGCGTCTGGGAATGATCTGGCATCAGGCTCCTGAAAGGTCGGGTCAATGACGTGGTGCTTAGTCTCGTTTCTAACCAATCCGCAGGACTTTGTATATACCGGTCGGGGCGGCCAAGCAGCCGTCCTGCCGTCGTTCGGGGCCCCTGAGGCCTGCGGGTAAGGCTTGGCTCAGGTGACCCCGCACCCGGTGAAGTGGGATGATTAGCGCAGACTTGTCTTGCGTATTGTCGGCCAATAGCGGGACAAACTGGTTCCAACCATCGATCCAAGGAGCACCCCAGGTGTCTGTGGTATCCACTCCCGCAACCCTCAAGCATGCCGCCGGCATGATCGACAACGCCGAGGCGCGGCGCATCCGCAACGACTTCCCGATCCTCGACCAGCAGGTGAACGGCTCGCCGCTGGTCTACCTGGATTCGGGCGCCACGTCGCAGAATCCGCTCTCCGTGCTGGAGGCGGAGCAGGAGTACTACGAACAGCGCAACGCCGCCGTCCACCGCGGCGCGCACATGTTGGCGGTCTCCGCCACCGATGCTTTCGAGAACGCGCGGGAAACGGTCGCAGGCTTCATCAATGCCGGCATCGACGAAGTGGTCTGGACCTCCAACGCCACTGAAGCCATCAACCTGGTCGCCTATGCCTTTTCCAACGCCAGTGCCGGCCGCGGCGGGGAGGCCGCGTCGCGTTTTGCCCTGGGGCCCGGCGACGAGCTGGTGGTTACCGAGATGGAGCACCACGCCAACCTGATCCCCTGGCAGGAGCTCGCCTTCCGCACCGGCGCCACGTTGCGCTTCATCCCGGTGGACGACGCCGGTGCGCTGCGCCTCGACGAGGCAGCGCAGGTCATCGGTCCGCGCACCAAGGTGGTGGCGTTCACCCATGCCTCCAATGTGCTGGGGACCATCAACCCGGTGGAGGCCCTGGTGGGGCTCGCCCGGGAGGCGGGCGCAGTCGTCGTGCTCGATGCCTGCCAGTCGGTGCCGCACATGGCCGTGGACGTGAAGTCGCTGGACGTGGACTTCGCCGCCTTCTCCGGGCACAAGATGCTGGGCCCCACCGGCATCGGCGTGCTGTACGGGAAGGCGGAGCTGCTCAACGCCATGCCGCCGTTCCTGACCGGCGGTTCCATGATCACGACCGTGACCATGGAGCAGGCCGAGTATCTGCCGTCCCCGCAACGTTTCGAAGCCGGGACCCAACGCATCTCGCAGGCGGTGGCCTTGGCCGCGGCGGTCGACTACCTCCGGGAGACCGGGATGGACCGGATCCATGCCTGGGAGGCGGAACTGGGGCAGCGGCTGGTGGCCGGGCTTGTGGCCATCGACGGTGTCCGGGTGCTCGGCCCGGCCGCCGGCGCCGAGCGGATCGGGCTGGCCGCCTTCGATGTCGAGGGCGTCCATGCCCACGACGTCGGCCAGTTCCTGGACGACAAGGGCATCGCCGTGCGCGTCGGCCACCACTGTGCGCAGCCGCTGCACCGGCGCCTCGGCCTGGTGGCCACCACCCGCGTCAGCACCTATCTGTACAACACCACGGACGACGTCGACGCCTTCCTGGAGGCCGTCGCCGGGGTCCGCCCGTTCTTTGGAGTTAACTGACGTGAGTGCTGAACTGCAGCAGCTGTACCAGCAGATCATCCTGGAGCACGCCAAGAAACGGCACGGGGCGCCCCTGGCGGATCCGCCGCCCGGTGACAAGTCGGGCGAGTCGCACATGCTCAATCCCACCTGCGGCGACGAAATCACGCTCCGGGCCGCCGTGCACGAGGACGGCGCTGCAACCATGCTCTCCGGCGTCAGCTGGGACGGCCAAGGCTGCTCCATCTCCATGGCCTCCGCGTCGGTGCTGAGCGATTTGGCGCAAGGCATGGAGCGGGAGGAGCTGCTGAAGGTGGTGGACAACTTCCGCGAGCTGATGCGCTCGCGGGGGAGCGTCGAGGCCGACGAAGAAATCCTCGGAGATGCGGCCGCGTTCTCCGGCGTCTCCCGGTATCCGGCGCGGGTTAAGTGCGCCATGCTCGCGTGGGTGGCGCTGGAGGAAGCCTTGCTGGCGGCGAACTGACTGGACGCAAAAGGGGCCGGGCGGCACAGTAGCGCGGCCCGGCCCCTCCTTTGGCTTGTTGGCTTGTTGCCTAGCCCGCGAGTCCGCGGGCGCCGATCACCAGCGTGGCGATGCCCAGGATCATGGAGGTGGTCGCCTTCATGAACTCCATGGTGAAGTAACGGGTCATCGCACCCTTCTCGTCCTTGGAGCGCGGATCCTTCCACACCCGGACAAGATGCGGTGCCCAGACAAGCAATGACCAGACGCCGGCAAGGATCAGCACCCAGGCCAGGGCAGCCGGAATATTCACAGCAGCGGCTCCCGGATCAGACGCGGCCGGACAGCCAGGCCTCGGCCTGCTGCGCCTGGATGTTCAAAGCCTTGCCGAGCATCGGCTCGGCGGCGGCGGCGATCTTGCCGCCCAGGAACGGAATGGAAGACTTCACGTCTCCGCTGAGGTCCACCCGGGTGGAGTCTCCGTCAGCAACGAGCTGCTGGACCGCATTGACGTCCACCGGGGCGCCGGCCACCTTCATGCTGACGTCAGCGGTGCGGGAACCGTCGGCCGCCGGCGCCTGCCACCGTTCCGTCTGGGTGACGGTGAGCGAGTCGCCCAGCATCTTTTTTGCGATCTCCGGCAGCCGCGCGCTGGGAACCTTGCGGATCACGGTCAGCGTGAAGGCGCCCGATACATCGCCGTCGCGCTGCACGGACTCCAAGGTGCCGCCGACCAACTCGCTGATGTGGCGCAGGAACGCCTCGTCGGTGAAGGCTTCGGTGACCTTGGCTGCTGGGTAGGGAAGGGTGGTGGAAGCGCTGAGCGCCATGAAGACTCCCGGATTCTCGGAACTGGTTGGGCCAGCACCCATCCTACTGTGCGCGGTAAAGTTGGTCCCTGACCCTCAGTTGCGCCGAACTGGAGGGTATTCGTGTTGCGCCCGACCGGAAGAAGATGGAACACAATGAGCCTGAACGGACTGCGCACAGCCCTCGCCCAGGACGAATCGTTCGCAAAGGTACGGCTGCAGTCGGCCCGGCCCGTGGCAGAACGCAGCGAGGATCTGCAGATCGGTGCGCCGCCCGGCCTGCGGGCAGCGTTGCTGGCCGAGATGGTGCAGGGGCTCGAATCGGGCGCCACGGAAGGAACCTCAGGCGGCGACCATCCCGGCGTGGGCGTGGTACTGGCGGTGACGGCGACCGGACGCGAGACCGAAGACCTGGCCGCGGCGCTGCGCAGCTATCTGCCGGATGAGTCGATCGAGGAGTTCCCCAGTTGGGAGACGTTGCCGCACGAGCGCCTCTCGCCGCGGTCGGACACGGTGGGGCGCAGGCTGTCGGTGTTGCGCCGGCTGAAGCACGACGACGGGGCGGCGCCGCTGCGGGTGGTCGTGGCGCCGGTGCGTGCGGTGCTTCAGCCGCTCGTGCAGGGGCTGGGGGATTTGCAGCCTGTTTCGCTGACGGTCGGCGACGAGGTCGCCTTCACCGACGTGGTCCGGCGGTTGTCCGAAGCTGCCTACGCCCGGGTGGACATGGTCAGCCGGCGCGGCGAGTTTGCCGTCCGCGGCGGGATCCTGGATGTCTTCTCGCCCACCGACGACCACCCCGTCCGGATCGAGTTCTTCGGCGACGAGGTCGAATCGATGCGCTGGTTCGCCGTTGCGGACCAGCGCTCCCTGGCCGGCGAGAACGTCAAGCACCCCGCCCAGCTGTATGCCCCGCCGTGCCGGGAACTGCTGATCACGCCCTCGGTCATGAGCCGCGCGGCCAAGCTGAAGGGCCAGATGCCCGCGGCGGCTGACATGCTGGAGAAGATCGCCGGGGGCGTCGCCGTCGAAGGCATGGAATCGCTGTCGCCGGTGCTGGTGGACGCCATGGTGCCGTTCATCGGGGAGCTGCCGCCCGGATCCATCGCCGTCGTTATTGAACCGGAGAAGGTGCGCGGCCGCGCACACGACCTTGAGACGACGAACGACGAATTCCTGGCCGCCGCGTGGGCGACGGCCTCCGAGGGCGGGGACGCGCCGCTGGACCTGGCGCTGCAAGGGGACCTGGAGCAGGCCGGCTTCCGCTCGCTGGCGGACACCCGGGCGACGGCCGGAGAACAGCAGGTGTCGTGGTGGTCCATCACCTCGTTCAACCCCGACGACGAAACCGTCCTGGACATCGACACGCTGACCATCGCCGCCAGGGAGCCGAGGGGCTACCAGGGTGATGTGGCCGAAATGATGGAGTTCATCGGTTCCCGCGTGCGCGACCAATGGCGTGTGGTCGTGGCGACCGAAGGTCCGGGCCCCGCCGCCCGCATGGCCGAACTCTTCCACGATGCCCAGATCCCGGCCTCCCGCGTCGAATCGCTGGAGAGCGAACCGCAGCCCGGGATCATCGAAATCACCACCGCGAGCACCGGCAAGGGGTTCGTGTTCGACGGGCTGAAGCTGGGTTTGTTGACCGAAGCCGACCTGCTGGGCCGGGCCACCGCGCGCTCCACCAAGGACATGCGCAAGATGCCGTCGCGGCGGCGGAACGCGGTGGACCCGCTCCAGTTGACCGAGGGCGACTTTGTGGTGCACGAGCAGCACGGCGTGGGGAAGTTCGTGGAACTGGTGCAGCGGTCCACCGGCGCCGGGCCCGCCAAGGCGATGCGGGAGTACCTGGTGCTGGAGTACGCCCCGGCCAAGCGCGGTGCGCCGGGGGACCGGCTGTTCGTGCCGACGGACCAGTTGGACCAGGTGACCCGCTACGTCGGCGGAGACGCCCCCGCCCTGTCGAAGATGGGCGGCTCCGATTGGGCAAAAACCAAGAGCCAGGCCCGCAAGGCGGTCAAGGAGATCGCCGGGGAACTGATCCGGCTGTATTCGGCCCGGATGGCCTCCCGCGGGCACGCCTTCGGGCCGGACACGCCGTGGCAGCGCGAGCTGGAAGAGGCCTTCCCCTACATCGAAACGCCCGACCAGCTGACCACCATCAACGAGGTCAAGGCGGACATGGAGCGCGAAGTCCCGATGGACCGGCTGATCTCGGGCGACGTGGGCTACGGCAAGACCGAGATCGCGGTGCGGGCCGCGTTCAAGGCGGTCCAGGATGGCAAGCAGGTTGCTGTCCTGGTTCCCACCACCTTGCTGTCCCAGCAGCACTTCGAGACGTTCAGTGAACGCTTTTCCGGGTTCCCGGTCAGGGTCAAGGCGTTGTCCCGCTTCCAGACCTCCAAGGAAGCCAAGGACACGATGGAAGGAATCAGGAACGGCAGCATCGACGTCGTCATTGGAACGCACCGGCTGTTGTCCAAGGAGGTCCAGTTCAAGGACGTGGGCCTGGTCATCGTGGACGAGGAGCAGCGCTTCGGCGTCGAGCACAAGGAAGCGTTGAAGAAGATGCGCACCAACGTGGACGTCCTGGCCATGTCCGCGACACCCATCCCGCGGACGCTGGAAATGTCGCTGACCGGCATTCGCGAGACCTCCACCCTGGCCACCCCGCCGGAGGAGCGCCATCCGGTGCTGACCTATGTTGGCCCGTACACGGACAAGCAGACGACGGCGGCCATCCGGCGCGAACTGATGCGCGAGGGACAGGTCTTCTTCGTACACAACCGGGTTTCGTCGATCGAGCGGCAGGCGGCACGGATCCGGGAGCTGGTCCCCGAGGCGCGGGTGGAGGTGGCCCACGGGCAGATGAGCGAGTCACGGCTGGAGCAGATCATTGTTGACTTCTGGGAGAAGCGCTTTGACGTCCTGGTCTGCACCACCATCATCGAGACCGGGCTCGATATCTCCAACGCGAATACCCTGATCGTCGACCGGGCGGACCGGTACGGCCTCTCACAGCTGCACCAGCTGCGCGGGCGGGTGGGCCGCGGCCGGGAGCGGGCGTACGCCTACTTCCTGTTCGACGCAGAGAAACCGCTGGGCGAAGTGGCCCTGGAGCGGCTGAAAGCCGTGGCCGCGCACAATGAGCTGGGCGCCGGCATGCAGCTGGCCCTGAAGGACCTGGAGATCCGCGGCGCGGGCAACCTGCTGGGCGGAGAACAGTCCGGGCACATTGCCGGCGTCGGATTTGATTTATACATCCGGCTGGTCGGCGAGGCGGTGGCGGATTTCCGCGGCGAATCCGAGCAGAAGGTCGCCGAGATGAAGATCGAACTGCCGGTGAACGCGCACCTGCCGCACGATTACGTGCCGGGGGAGCGGCTGCGGCTGGAGGCGTACCGGAAGCTGGCGCAGGCAACCACCGGCGAAGCCATCGACGAAGTGGTGGCCGAGCTGGCCGACCGCTACGGCGAGCTGCCGGAGCCCGTGCGGAATCTCGTGGCGGTGGCGCGCTTCCGGATCGAGGCCCGCGCTGCCGGGCTGACGGACGTGGCGGTGCAGGGCAACTTCATCAAGTTCGCGCCCGCGGCACTGCCGGAGTCCAAGGCGATGCGGCTGAACCGGATGTATCCCGGATCGCAGGTGAAGCCGGCGCTGGACTTCATCCTCGTCCCCAAGCCCAAGACCGCTCGGATCGGCGGCAAGGACCTGGCCGACCTGGCCATCCTTGAATGGGCGCAGGGCGTCATCGACGCGGTGTTCAAGGAGTAACGGCGCGTGCGCCTAGGCTGCCAGCGCCGCATACCGGCCGTCGGCGTCGAGCAGGGTTTCGTGCGTTCCCTGTTCGACGATCCGCCCGGACTCGAGGACGGCGATCTGGTCGGCATTGCGGACCGTCGAGAGCCGGTGGGCAATGGTGATGGTGGTGCGGCCCGCGGCCAACCGGTCGAAGGCCTGCTGGACCGCGTGTTCGGTCTGGGTATCCAGGGCACTGGTCGCCTCGTCCAGCACCAGCACCGGGGGATTGCGCAGCAGGGTCCGGGCAATGGCGATGCGTTGCTTCTCGCCGCCGGAGAACCGGTGCCCGCGTGAGCCGACGACGGTGTCGTAACCGTCGGGCAGTGCCGCGATGTGGTCGTGGATCTGGGCGTCCCGTGCGGCCTGCTCGATGTCGGCATCGCTGGCATCCGGCTTGGCGTAGCGCAGGTTTTCGCGCACCGTGGTGTGAAGCAGGTAGGTGTCCTGGCTGACCACTCCCACGATGGACGCCAGATCGGCCAGGCGCAGGGAGCGGAGGTCCACGCCGTCGATGGTGACGCGACCCTCCGTCGGATCCTGCAGGCGGGCCACCAGGGAGGCCAGGCTGCTCTTTCCGGATCCGGTCGGGCCGACCAAGGCCAGGGTGGAACCGGCAGGGACGGCAAGGTCCACATGCTCGATGGCCGGTGTCTCGCTGTCCGGATAGCTGAAGCTGACGTTCTCGAAGCGGACATGGCCGGCGACCTTCGACAGATCCACCGGGGCGGGGGAGGCCGGCTCCGCGATTTCCACCGGCAGGTCCAGATACTCGAAGATCCGGGCGAAGAGCGCCAGCGAGCTGGTGACGGTGATCGTCACGTTCAGCAGCCCGAGCAACGGCCGGAAGAGGCCGCCCTGCAGCGCCGTGAACGCCACCACCGTGCCGATGCTGATGTTCCCTGCGGCCCCCGGCAGGCCGGCGGCGAAGTAGATGACGGCGGGTACGGCGGCAAAGATGATGCTCATGGTGGCCATCCGCCAGCGCCCGGCCAGTTCGGAACGAAGTTCCAGGTCGGTCAGCCGCTCCGAGGAGGCAGAAAACCGGGCGGCCAGGTCGTCTCCGGTGCCCAGCGTCTTGCTCAGCTGGATTCCGCTGACCGAGAGCGATTCTTCGATGGTCACATTCATGTCGGCCAGTTCCCGCTGGCGGCGGGCGGTCAGCTCCCGCCGCACCTTGGCCACCTTGCGGGTCAGCACAATGGCCGGCGGCATGACCAGCAGCGAGATCAGCGACAGCTGCCAGGACAGTGCGGCCATGGCCACTGCCGTGGCGACGACGGTGGTCAGGTTGGTGGCGATGCCTGTTGCGGTCGAGGTGACGACCGACTGCATGCCACCGATGTCGTGTGTGATGCGGGACTGGATTTCCCCACTCCGTGTCCGCGTGAAGAAGCCGACTGACTGGCGCTGCAGGTGCGCGAAGACCTCGGTCCGCAGGCTGTGCATCACGCGTTGGCCCACCCGGGTCGCGATCCAAGTCTGCAAAACGCCGAACAGGGCCGTGACGGCAGCGACGGCCAGCATCCCCGCGGTCAGCCAGGCCAGCAGCGGGAGCTGCTGGCCTGGCAGGGCCGTGTCGATCACGGCCCGCAGGAGGAACGGCGAGGCCATGGCGGCGGCCGAGGACGCGATGATGATGCCGGTAACGAGCGCCAGTTGTCCCCGGTAGGGACGGAAAAGGGCGGCGATCCGCTTCAGCGGTACGTGCCGGGCCTGTTCTTTTTCTGCGGCCGTCGGCTCCCTGACGGGACCGCGGCCGGGGGTTATTCCGAAGGTTTCCGTCGGAACCACCTCGATCCGTGATGAAGGGGGCAACGTGCGCCGCCCGCATTGCTGAGGTTGCCTCAATATGAGGTTACAACAGGGAAACTTGGTAGTCTATTCCCGTGGCAGACGAAAGTTTACTGGACGCGTTCTGGGCCGTGTCGCGTCAACTCAGGAGGGGCACCCGGGAGGGAATGGCCCCGCTCGGCGTCGCCCCGTCCCAAGCGAGGGCGCTGCGCGTGCTCCGCCAGCACGGCCCGCTGCGTCTGGGCGAACTGTCCGAGCGGCTTCGGATAGCGCCGCGATCGGCGACCGACATCGTCGATGGCCTGCAGGAGAGGGGCTGGTGCTTGCGGGAGCCTGATCCGGCGGACCGCAGGGCCACGGTGGTCGTCCTGACCCAGGCTGGGCGGGAGATAGGAAAGGCCATCCGGGAAGTCCAGGTGAGGCATGCGGAAAAGTACTTTGGCGTCCTGTCTGCAGCGGAGCGCTCCCAGCTTTCCTCCCTCCTGGCCAAGCTCACATCGGCGGAGGACTAAGGCGGGCCTACCGCAAGAACGCGAACCACAGGGCGGCTGCCGCAGCAAGCACGACGACGACGGTGCTCACTACCCAGGCGGTCTTGGCCGCCTTCTTGGGCGCTTTGCCACGCCGTGCGGACCCGGAGGAGCCGGACTGCGGCTTCTCGATGCGGACATACTTTGTAGGACCGGCCGCTTGACCGGCCGCAGGTGCCACTACTTGGATGAGGCCGGTGCGCAACTCCCGCCTGGCCGGATACGGGTCGCCGGACGGCTTGGCCACGAGAGGAGTCACTGGAATCATGCCCGTTGGCGGCGCGGGGTCGGCTGCCCCCGTGCGAACGTCGCGCCGGCTCGGCAGTTTGGTGTCTTGGGCAGGAGTGGGCATTAACTGGCCTTTCAGCCATCAGGAACGGGTGTTGTACGCACAGACGTGGCATAGCCATCTTAGGTAGCCGGGGCCGGAATCGCGCCATCCAGCCGGGTCGTGTCGTGAAGTCCGACGGGTCGCCCCGGCGCCAACGGCCCGCCGCGTCATTCAGCTTTCCTTTGGCCGATCTTCGGCCCGCGCCGCCCGGCTTCCTGAGCTGCCGAGGCCAGACTGGCAGCTATGAGTTTTCCTCCCCAGCACGATGTCCAGGAGACGGACCAGGGCAAACCCGCAGTGTCCCTCCTTCTGGCTGCCTGCGCGCTACCGGTGGTCTCGGTGCCGGTACTGCATGCCTTGGCGAGGGACCTGAGGGACGAAGACGCCTGCCGGCGGTTCGTGGCCGACTACATTGACATGTGGAATGTCCGGAGGACACGGCTGGTACAAGCGGTCCTGGAACAGGACATAGACAAGCTCATGGATGTTTCCCTGAGCCTCAAGACCGCCAGCAGCGTGGCCGGGGCACTGCGGCTGTCGTTTATGGGCCAGCAAATTCAAATCCTGGCCGTCGAAGTCGCGGAGGGGAACCGGCAAGCGATTGCGACCGCGCGGGATTTGCTTGAGCCGATCGGAAGGTGCGGCGACGAGACGATGCAGCGCCTTGCTGCCGATTACCTGGCGACGGACAGCGGAGCCATCCGATAACCGAACCCTCGAACGGTCTCCAGCCACCGGGGCGAACGCGGATCATCTCCGAGTTTGCGGCGCAGGTTGGCCATGTGGACCTCGACGGCGCGTTCGTCCGCCTCCGAAACAAATGAGCCGGTATCAAACTCCTCAAACCGCAGGCGCCGCACCAGGTCCTGCTTGCTGCGCACGTTCCGGCCGCCGTCCATGAGGGTCAGCAACAATTCGAATTCCGTCCGGGTCAACTCCACGGCGGTCGAGTCCACGGTTACCGTACGGGTCGGATAGTCCAATGAAAGACCGTTGTGGTCGTAGGTGCCGGGCGCAACCGCTTCGGCGCCACCGCCCTCGCTCCCTCCGGCAGTCCGCGAGGCAGGATGGGACGGGTACGCGGGCTGCCCGGCAGCGACAGGTGTTGGTTTGGCCACGGCCGCGGGGGGCTGCGTTGACAGCGGCCCGGTATTGCGGGAGCGGCGGAGCATGGCCGAGACCCGGGCCCGTAGTTCGAACGGTCGGAACGGTTTGTTGATGTAGTCGTCCGCTCCGGACTTGAATCCCAGCACGGTATCGATTTCGTTGGACCGCGCCGTAAGCATGAGGATGTAGGCATCGCTGAAAATCCGGATCTGCCGTGCGGCCTCGAAACCGTCGAAGTCCGGCAGCCCCACGTCCAGGGTCACGATGCTGGGACAGTGATCCCTCACCGCAGCTACACCCTCCTGGCCACTGGCGGCCGAATGAACCGAGAACCCGGACTGGGCGAGAACACTGCTGATGAGCCGCCGGATGTCTTCGTCGTCCTCTATGACGACGGCTACTTGCGGAATGTCCATCTATCCCATTTCTTGTGTGTCTGCCGATTCCTGGCGTGCGGTCGAGAGACCGCTTGAGTCGATTTGCGGGGAGTCCTCTTAGCTACGATGCCCTGCTCTCGTGCAACGTTCAACCCTTCCCGCCGGGCACGGTCTCACCGCCGGTGAATCACACCGGGTGGCCCGTGTTCCGTCGTCGGCAGCGTGTTCCGCTTTACTCCTGCGTCTTCATCTTGAGGTTAGGGCGGATTCTTGAGGTTCGTCCGGCCGTCACGCCGGTAATTTCGAGAACCTTCAGCACATTCAACGGTTCATCTTTGGCCGGGCCGATGACAGTTGAAGTTGCGGGAGGAACGTCCTACCGGGTCAGCACAGCATGAGGTCAAAGATGAACAAGATGGTTAAGGGCACTATCGCGATCGGCGCGGGCGCACTGTTGCTCCTCGGTGGCGGCGGAACACTGGCAGCCTGGAACGCGGACCAGACCGCACAAATGGGCACGATCCAGGCCGGTAACCTCAACCTGACAGCAGAGCAGGGTATCTGGACGAGCAATCTGATGGACGCCCCCGTGGACCTCGCAACCCACAGAGTGATTCCCGGCGAGACGCTGACTTACAAGCAAAACCTGGACGTTGTTCTTGAGGGCAACGCCCTCAAGGCGAAACTCAGCGTGGACGGGAAAAACGGGACGAACGTTCTCGACGCAGCCTTCGTCGACGGAACGATCAGTAAGCCGGAAGTCACCCTGGCCAAGGAAGGCGTTGACCTAACCAACGTCCTCTCGAAATCGGTCGAGGACATCACTGCGTCCGTGAGTTTTACCTTCAACGCGGACACTGCACAGAGGCAGAGCGTGAACGCGAAGTATGACTTCAGCAACGTGGCATTCAAGCTTGAGCAGGTTACGCCTGCGCCCGTGAGGTAGCGGAGACAGTTGCCTCGTTTTGACAGTCAGCAGGCCCGCTGGGCATCGGCTCCAGCCAGTGGTAGGCAGGGGGAGTTGGATGCGGCGTTTTGCGACGGCAGCGGCGCTGATGTCCGCTGCGGTTTTTCTGGGTATGCTCGCCGTGCAGGGCACTTATGCCCTCTGGCAAGCCAGCGTATCGGCCGATGCCGGCACCGTCCAGGCTGCGGACTTCACAGTCACCCTCAGCGGGGACGGAAGCCGGCACATGGATATGACGCTGGCCAACGGTGCTCCGGCGACGCTTGCATTGTCCACGAAACCAGCGGGCGCCGTGCTGCCCGGCGGCACTGTATATGCCGGCGTCCTGGTGACGAACGAGGCCAATGCCACTGCCGATTTCGCCGTTGAGGCGAAGGTGGCGGTAGCGCCGATTATCGAATCGCAGGAGCTGGGTAGATTCCTCAAAATCACGTCCGCAGCCGCTGGAAATCTCGCCTCCTGCTCGAACCCTGCCCTTTTTGGTGCCGACCCGGATGCGCTCCCTTCGTTCCGCCTGGCCAAGGGGCACGCGCGCGCCTTTTGTTTCCAGGTGGAACTCGCCGATGACGTACCAGCCTCCCTGGAGGGTTCGTCTACAGCGATTTCCATTCCGTTGTCTGCGGCTCAGATGTGAGAGAGAAGCTCATGCATGTTGTTCGCCTGATAGGCAGGGGACTTGCCTACCTGGTCTTCCTGACGGTCACCCTGGCAGCGCTGGTGCTGGTCGTTATACCTCTGGTTACCGGGTCTCAGACATACACGGTGCTGACGAACTCCATGGCGCCCAAATACGCGCCGGGCACGTTTCTGGTGGTGCAGCCTGTCCCGTTCGAAGAGCTGCGTGCCGGCGACATCATTACCTATCAGGTGGAATCCAACAGCCCCGTCGTTGTCACCCACCGCGTCACCGCGATCATCTCGGCCCAAGACGGTGAGCGGCTGCTGGTGACCAAGGGGGATAACAACTCCCTGGAAGACGAGATGCCCGTCATGGAAGTGCAGGTTCGGGGCAAACTGTTCTATGCCGTGCCCTCGGTCGGCTTTGTTGCCAACGCCCTGGGACAAGGCGGGCGCGGCAGCCTGGTGCAGCTTGCGGCCCTCGCGCTCATTGCGTATGGCGGCTTGGCGGTGATTCGTGGACTCCGCCAGCGGAGACAAAAAGGCAGCTCAGGTGCCGCCGCCGGGGTCCCATCCAATCCGGCAGGAGGGGATAAGGAGGAGGCGGCCACGGATGCCCGGGACGATATCTGCGCCCGCGTCGGCACCACTCCCGGGCCGCAGGCGGAAGCGCTGCCGACCCGCCGTTCGCTCAGGGAACAGAACAGGATTTAGCGCGATGACCGGACGAAAGGAACGACGGCCCTGCGCCTGGCGCGCCTCGGTTTCGGTCCTGTTGATCCTCTTGGTTCTGGCGCCGGCCGGTCCGGCATTCGCGGGCGATGAACGTCTGCAGCTCAGCCTGGACGGACGGGATTTCGCGTCGCGGCTTCAGGCACCGTTGTTTGAACAGAGTGCGCCGCTGGTGCCCGGTGGATCCATCACCTCCGGCCTGTGGATCCGCAACAACGGCAGCGACGCCGGAGCGCTGACCGTGGCCGGCGTCGTCGGCGACGCCGACGTGGAGATCGCCAGGAATCTGGTCCTGCAGGTCGAGTCGGGCGAGGAACCTGCCGGCGAAGCCTCGCTGACGGGGCCGTGGTCTTGTTCCCGAATCAACACCGTCTGGACTCTCGAGGCGGGGGAGATCCTGCGCCTGGACATGACACTGCGGCTCGACAAAGAGGCTGCGAACGAGACCCGGCTCAAGAGCGCCGATGTGGATGTGGCCGTGACGTTGCAGGCGACGGCGGGAGGACAGGCGGCCCGCGCCGCCTGCCCCGCAGGTACCGGATCCAACCCGGGCGTCCCGCCGCCGGACGGGGCAGCTGCCGATTCCGCGGTCGGGTCCGGCCGCGCGGCCTCCGGCTCGACCGGAAAGGGTACGGACGCCACTGGCTCCACCGAGCTCCACGGTCAACAGGCCATCGACGCCGGCGTGACTGCTGATTTCGAAGACCAGGTGTTCCCGTTGCCCGGAAGCGATGTGGGTGCACCGGCGGCCGAAACAGGTCGCGCCACCCAGCCCGCCACCTGGATCGAGAGCAATGTCTTCGCCAACAGCAGCAGATGGCTGGCGGTAGCTCTGGGCCTGACGGGAACCCTGTCTGTGGTCCTAATGAAACGAAGGAAGCGCTCATGAGCACGCCGCGCGAACCCGACGCGCCAAATTCAGCCAGCCCCGGTTTTCCGGCGCGGTTGAGGGCACTGCCCGGTTTCACGCCGGCCTTGGTGGCATTTTTCCTGGTCATTCTGCTCGGCGCCGGCGTGCCCGTCGCTGCGGCCAAATGGAAGCAGACGGCTACGGCAACCCTGAACATTACGGTGGCTCCGGTGCATGGCCCGCCGTCCGGATCCGGCGCAACCCGCGTCGCGGACGGCGCCCACCTGAAGCCCCGCCCCATAGGGCCGGGACGGAAGTCCGCGCAATGCGTGGTGGGGAAAACCAAGGAGGAGTTGGTGAACCGCGACAAGGTCGACGTCACCTTCGGTTGGAGCCGTGCCTCGAGCTTCACGCACTACACCGTCACGCTCACCTCAGCTGATCCGCGTTACAACCACGCGGCCGAAGTGAAAGGCGAATCGGTCACGTTCAGCATGCCCCGGATTCCTTCCGACCGGCTGGGCAATCCCCTCAACGGGGCCGGGACAAAAGCTCCCTATTACACGCAGTACAGCTTGCGCATCCAGCCGATGAACGGTGCTATCGCCGGCGATGCTGCCTACTTGGCGTACGACTACCAGCACTCAAACGTGGAAAACTGCTACTACGACGCCAAACAGCATCCGCCTTTGGGGTTGTTGACGAGTGTGAAGCACACCGTCAGTGCGCCCGCCAGCGACCGCAGGTACGTGTCCTTCAGCTGGAACGAATCGACCGGCGCCACCTCCTACGACGTGTCTCTGCTCGCAGCCAACGGCTGGGGCGCTGAAACGACGGTGCAGGCGACCAGCGCGGACTTTGAACTGCCGTTCTCCCAGACCGGCGGTGATTTCTTTGGTGACTACCGCGTGCGGATCCAGCCGATGAACGGAACTGTTGCCGGCGATCCTGTCTACAAGACCCTGAAGTATTTCCCAAGGGGTACGACACTCCATGAGGCTGTTTCGCCGGAGTAGGAATGCCCCCCGGATTTCGGGATGCCGTCCTGCCAAAAACCCTGGAGACAGGCGGCGGATCGGTGCACCCGTCCCTGTTGGTTGCCCGAACGGACGCGTATCCTGACCCTAGGGGAACGGAGTAGAGAAGCCATCGTTCCGTCGTGATCGAAGGGGTGCTTTCATCATGGTAGATATGGGCTTGGCCTGGCTGTTCGGGCTGCTGCTGCTGGCTATCGTGGCATTGCTGGCGGTTCTTGTGGTTCGCGCGTTCATGGGGCTGAGACCGCGCGACGTGGAAGATGCTTTGGCAGCGGCAGGCGGCCAAATACAGCAGTCGCACCGGCGGAGTACGGCCCGGCAGATCCTTGACCAGAGGTTCGCGCGCGGCGAGCTGACGGCAGATGCCTACCGCGAAGGCCTGCGGGTCCTCGGCGAAGACCGCTAGCCAATGGGTGGATGCGCTGGCGGGCGGCCCATCTGCGCGCACGGGCCGGCCGCTACAGGACCCCCGGTTTCCCGCCCGTCGACACATAGGTCTTGAACAGTGCGCCCAGATCTTCGCCTGCCACGTCCTCGGCCAGCTCTTGGAAATCGCTGGGCTTGCCTGATCCGTCCCGGACCCAGGTCTTCAGGATGCTGAAGAAATTCTTGTCGCCCACTTTTTCCCGCAGCGCGTGCAGCGCCATGGCCGCCCGGGTCTGGACGTTGGCGGCGAAAAGCTGGTCGGCGCCCGGATCCGACACCCGCACCTGCCAGAAGTGGTGGTCAGCCGCTATGCCGGCGTAGAAATCGAACGTATCATCGGCGCTGCCCAGGTTTTGCTGTTCGTTCCAGAGCCACTGGGCATACGTCGCCAGGCCCTGGTTGAGCCAGCTGTCCCGCCACCGCGGCGGCGGCAACTGCGAGTCGGTCCACTGGTGCGCCAATTCCCGTGCGACCATGGCATTTCCGCTGGCCTCATCGTAGAAGCCATCCATGGGGTAGACCGGCCGCCCCTGCATCTGGAGGGCGAAGCCCAGGTTCTCGGAACGGTCAATGATGCCGCCGGCGCTCTTGAGCGGATACTTGCCGAACACGGTGGACAGGAATTTTATGATGTGCGGCTGCTTGTCCAGCGACTGCTGGATCTTGTACGCCTGCGAAGGAGGAGCGGCGGACCCGGCCGTCCAGCCGTTCGCGTTCTCCGGACTGCCGTCCGGTGCACGCTGCGCTTCCCAGCCGTCCCAGCGGTCGCCGTCGCTGTCGAAGGACGTGGACCCCGTACCGCCCGCCACGTTAATGTCCTCGACGAAGACTCCGTCGTTCTGCCCCGTGATGTCGCTGGCGTAGGTGATGGACAGCTCCACATCTTCGCCGGCGTAGTCTGCCAGGTCGAACTCCCAGTGCTCCCAGCCGTCACTGGCACCGGTGGCCGCCCACCATTGACCGGTGGTGCCTCCTGCACTGCAGGAACCACCGCCGTCGTCCGTCTGGTAGTGCTTTAGGAAGGGGTGCACGTGATGCCACGCCGGGCAGGAATTGCCCGTTTCGTCGTCCGCGAGTCCGGTGTCGTCCTTCAGTGTGGTCCAATCGTTGCCGCCAGGCGTGCGCGCCTCCACGAAGGCATAGTCCCAACCAGGCTCCGTGTCCCGCAGCATCCAGAACGAGAGTTCACCGCCGGAGGGGGGAACACTGACGGTGCGCGTGAGCCGCTTGTAGCTCGCGTCGTCACTCTGTGACCAGGCCAGCCCGTCGCCGTTGCGCGGGATCACCACCTCCTTCAGCACCGGATCCATCGCGTCGACGTAGTTGATGCCGTCCTCCGTGTGCTCCGACAGGTCGAAATGCCCGACGGCGATGGTCGCCAAATGCGGCGACAGCGGTTCGGCAGCCTTCCAGGTGTAGACGGTGCGGCCGGACTCGGCTTCCATGCCGTCCGGCAAGCCGTTGGCCACCGCCTGCCATCCGTCGGGCACGGAGATGTTGAAGGTGTAGCCGGCACGGTCGCTGGGATGGTTGTTCACCGGAAACCACGTTGGGGCACTCTCCGGATGCCCGGTGACGAGAGCACCGTCGTCGGTATGGATGAACCCGGCGGGGCCGGGCAAGGCGAGGGTCCGGGGGATGCCGGAATACTCCACGACTACGGTGAAGCGGCTGCCGGCCGGTACACCGCGGGTGGGGGTGACGGCGAGCTTGGTTCCGGTCCGGGCAAAGCGGGCGTCCCGCCCGTCGACGTTGACGGAATCGACATCCAGTCCATCCAGGTCCAAGCTGAACTCCGAAAGGTCTTGCTTGGCCTGCGCGGTGATCGTGGCGGTGCCGCCCAGCCGGTCGGTGGGCGGGGCATACAGCAAGTCCAGTTGATAGTGAATCACCTGATAGCCGCCGTTGCCGGCGTCAGGGAAATACTCATCATGAAGGGTGGCGGAGCCGGGCTCGAAGACGTGCTGGCCGGGATCGGGTGCTGCGACCGCCGGAGCGACGGGCAGCGCCAAGCCGGACACGCCCAACAGCGCGGCCGCGGCCAAGGCAAGGCAACTCCGACCCATCATGCAACGTCCCCCCATCGGCCAAGGCTGCACGGACCCGTTGATCAGCAGGGTCGGCGGCTTCAAGCGCTGGCCATCTACATAACATGCTCCTGTTCGGGACCACTGTCAACGGATACGACCATGGGCCCGCACAATTGGCTGTTCGGGCCCATTCTGGAGGGCCGAACTTGGGAAAACTCTAGGGGCGGCCGATGCCCTTGAAGGCCCAGCCGGCCTGGCGCCACGTTGCCGGGTCCAGTACGTTGCGTCCGTCCAGGATTTTCTTTTCATCCACCTGGTTTCCGACGGCGACCGGATCCAGCTCGCGGTATTCATTCCACTCGGTCAGCAGCACCAGCGCGTGGGCGCGGGCGATAGCCGTCTTGGTATCCGGTTCATAGCTGAGTTCCGGGAAACGCTGCTTGGCGTTGGACAGGGCCTCCGGGTCGGTGACGGTGACCGTGGCGCCCTGCAGCTGCAGTTGGGCGGCAACAGACAACGCGGGTGAATCACGGACGTCGTCGGACTGCGGTTTGAACGCGGCACCGAGCACGGTAATGCGCTTGCCGATCAGTGACCCGCCGCAGAGCTCCCGGGTCAGTTCCACCACGCGCGTGCGGCGGCGCATGTTAATGGCGTCCACTTCACGTAGGAATGTCAGGGCCTGGTCGGCACCGAGTTCGCCTGCCCGGGCCATGAAGGCGCGAATATCCTTGGGCAGGCAGCCGCCGCCGAAGCCGACGCCGGCGTTGAGGAACTTGCGCCCGATCCGCTCGTCCATGCCGATGGCATCAGCCAGGGCGGTGACGTCGGCCCCGGCGGCTTCGCAAACTTCCGCCATGGCGTTGATGAAGGAGATCTTGGTGGCCAGGAAAGAGTTTGCCGCGGCTTTGACCAGTTCGGCGGTGGCATAGTCGACCACCAGCCTCGGTGTGCCGTCGGCCAGCGGCGTCGCGTAGACCTGGTCCATGGCCGCCGTGGCGGCTTCACCGGGAGCGCCCGGAGGCACGCCGTAGACAAAGCGGTCCGGGGTCAGCGTGTCCTTGACGGCGTGGCCTTCGCGCAGGAATTCCGGGTTCCACGCCAGGATGGCCGCCGGGGCGACATCCCGGATTTCCTCTGCGAGCCGTGACGCCGTGCCCACCGGCACGGTGGACTTGCCGACCACCACGTCGCCGGGGCGGAGGTGCACGGCCAGGGACGTGAAGGCAGCATCCACGTAACGCAGGTCGGCGGCGTTCTCGCCCTTGCGCTGCGGGGTGCCCACGCACACGAAGTGCACGGCGGCTCCGGCCGCGTCGGCCATCTCGGTGCTGAACGTCAGCCGGCCGGTCTGCTGGACCTCAGCGAGCAGTTCGGGCAGGCCCGGCTCGAAGAACGGGGCGCGGCCGGCCTGCAGTTCGGCGACCTTGCGTTCGTCCACGTCGATACCGACCACGTCATGCCCAAGCTTGGCCATGGCCGCGGCATGCACGGCCCCCAAATAGCCGCAGCCGATGACGGAAATTCGCATGGTGGTCCTTTACACGTGCCTTGAGTAGAGACTACTTCGACTTTAGCGCGTTACCGCTGGCGGTTTTGCCGGTGTTCCAGCCACGCATAGGCCAGCACGGTGCCGAGGGCTGCGCCCAGGACGTTGGCGCCGGATTCAAGGCTGAAATGGTTCTTTCAGGTGTTTGTGAGGGGTATCACGGCTTGGCTATGTTGCTTTCCGGTGCCATGGGGTAGCTTCCGGGCAGGATCCTGCTGCGGGGACAGCGGGATCCTTTCATCCACACCTCATGGAGGAACCAGCATGAAGACCCACAGTTTCAGGCGGGGTGCGGCCATCGCTGCCGCCACCGCATTGGCGTTCGGAACCGGGTTGCCCGCTCAAGCCGCTAAGGGGACAGACACCAGCACCCTGCGAGAAGCGGTCACGGCCGAGAACATCGTTAGCCACTTGCAGGCCCTGCAGGACGCGGCCAATGCCAACGGCGGCAACCGCGCGGCGGGTACGTCCGGCTACGAGGCATCGGCCCAATACATCGAGGCCCAGTTGTCGGCCGCCGGCTACACGCCCGTTCGGCAGGTGTTCTCCTACGAACGGTTCGTGCTCCACGGCCAAGAGTTCGAGCAGGTCGCCCCGACGCCGACGGTCTACACGGCAGGGGAGGAGTTCCTGGCCATGGATTACTCCGCCTCCGGCGACGTCACGGCACCGGTAACCGCTGTGGATATCAACCTCGCAGGCGACAGGGCATCCACCAGCGGCTGCGAGGCGACCGACTTCGCAAGCTTCCCCGCCGGAAACATCGCCTTGATCCAGCGCGGTACGTGCGATTTCGCCACGAAGGTTTCGAATGCCGCGGCAGCAGGCGCCGTCGGCGTGGTCATCTTCAATCAGGGCAACGGAGGCACGCCGGACCGGCTTGACCTGTTCGGCGGCACGCTGGGAACGCCGCAGGCCATCCCGGCCGTCAGCACCAGCTTCGACCTGGGGGAGGAGCTGGCCGGGACCACCGGGGTGGAACTGCGGATCGCGGTGGACGCCGAGATCGTCGTGACGGAGACGTTCAACATCCTCGCCGACACGGCCGGGCGCGCGGACCGCACCGTCGTGGTCGGCGCCCACCTGGATTCGGTATCCGAGGGCCCGGGCATCAACGACAATGGGTCCGGCAGCGCAGCGATCCTGGAAACGGCGCTTCAGATCGCCGCATCGGGGGACGCGCCGGAAAACCGGGTGCGGTTCGCTTTTTGGGGCGGTGAAGAGGACGGGCTGCTCGGCTCGGACTACTACGTGTCCCAGTTAAGCCAGCGTGAGATCAAGCAGCATGCGCTCAACCTGAATTTCGATATGGTCGGTTCGCCCAATGCCGTGCGCTTCGTGTATGACGGCGACGGCGATGCGTTCGGGCTGGCCGGGCCTAACGGTTCGGCCGACATAGAGCGCGTCTTCGAAGATTATTTCGCCTCGCAGGGACTCGCCTCGGAGCCCACGGCCTTCGACGGCCGCTCGGACTATTTCGCCTTCATCAACAACGGCATTCCGGCCGGAGGCTTGTTTACCGGCGCCGAGGAGATCAAGACCGAAGAGCAGGCAGCAATCTACGGGGGGACCGCGGGGGTTGCCTACGATCCCTGCTACCACGAGGCATGCGACACGCTCGCGAACGTGGACCTGGTGGTACTGGAACAGATGGCCGACGCCATTGCGCACACCACGCTGACCTTTGCTGAAACGACCTCAGCGGTCAAGGGCACGGCCAAGGGCAAGGGAACGGGCAGCACCAAGATGCCGTTCAAGGGGCCGCAGGCCATTCGCTAACCCACCGGACCGCCGCTGTCCCTAAGGCAGCAGTTGGCTCAGGGAGGTCGTCTCCGGACGGCCTCCCTGTTCGCTGCGCTGCGGAACCGAAACGCTGAATGTCGTGCCCGCTCCCAGGGTGCTCGTAAAGGTCAGTGTGCCGCCGTGTGCTTCCACGATCGACTTGCTGATGGCCAGCCCCAGCCCCAGCCCGGGGATGGCCGCCTGACGGACGGAACTGGTGCGGAAGAACTTGGTGAAGATTTCGGCCTGATCCGCCTCCGACATGCCCATCCCGGTGTCGCTGACCTCCAGTAGGACGGCGCCGTCGGTCGCCAGGGTCCGTACCGTGACTTGGCCGCCGTCGGGCGAATACTTGATGGCATTGGACAGCAAGTTGTCCAGCACCTGGCCCATTCGGTTCGGATCGATCTCTGCCTCCAGCCCGTCGGCGGCGTCGACGGCCAGGTCCACGCCCGCGTGTTCTGCCCGCGGCATGGCCGACGCAACGCTGGTAGCGACGAGGTCGGCCAACGCCGTGCGGCGGGGCTCGATGCTCAGCGTCCCGGACGCCGTGACCAGCAGGTCTTCCACCAGTTGCAGGAGGCGTTCCGAGTTGCGCATGGCGATGCCGAGGGAAGCAGTGACATGTTGGGGCAGCTGGTCAGCGTCCTCGAGCGCGAGGTCCAGGTAGCCCATGATCGACGTCAGGGGAGTGCGGAGCTCGTGCGAGACGCCGGCGACGAACTCATCCTTCACCGTCAACGCATTGACCAGGTCGGTGACGTCGCTGAAGGCCATCACAGTGCCGTCGAACTGGCCGAGATCATTCTGCATGGGGCGTGCCGTGGACAACATGGCGCGTTGCCTGTCTCCGTCGCCGATCCACACCAGCCGGTCGGAAAAAGACTCCCCCTGAATGGCACGGCGAATGGGGCGGTCTTCGGGGACCACCGGGGTCACCCGGTCCGCTTCGAAGACCAGCAAATCGGCCTCGTCCGGATTGTCGATTCCTTGGGGCATGGCCAGCGAGCGGTCCCGCTCCTGTTGCACGTTGCTCAGGATGTAACGGCCGTCGGCATCGGTGACCAGCACCCCCACCGCGACGGCGTTCAAGACGGTGTCCAGCCGCCGCACATGGACCTTGCTTTCTTCCAGCAAGGCCCGCAGCTCGCTGTCTTTGTTGGCCAGGGCTTGCTGCTGTGCCGTCATGCTCAATGAGAAAACGGACGCGGTAATGGAAACCCCCAGGGTCACGATGGGGACCAGGATCGGGGCAAACAGGGTTTCCGGCGTTACCGGCTCCGGGCCGCTGAACACCGGAATCCAAACGATGAGCAGGGGCGCGGCGAAGCTGACGATGCGCGCGGCGGCGGGGGCGATCTCCGACCAGGCCATCCAGAACACCGGGAAGACCGCCAACAGGCCGACGCTGTGGAGTTCCGCCCCGGCGCCTTGGTGAAGGGCCCCGATGGCGACGAAGTCCAGCAGCGGGATCACCCAGTACGACGGATAGGGCAGCCGGTCCCACGGGATGGCGGCGCCGAGGATCCAGAGCACGGCAATGCCGATGAGTCCGCCGGTGAATTGGGCGTTGCCCAGCAGTTGGGGGAAGAATGCGGCGGCTATCACCGCCGTAAGCGTCACGGAAATGCAGAGCGGCAGATGGCTCAGGAAAACGCGTGCGCGCAGGGGCAGCTCATGGAACTGCCGGCGTCCGGTCAGCCACGACAACAGTGGGCTTGGTGCGGCAGACATAATCGAAGGTCCCCCTACTCCGGGCAGCCCTCGTTGTCGGTTGCGTTGCCGGAGCCGGGCTGGCCATGACTGGTTCAGTATGGCACGCGTGCTGCCCCGCACCGTGGAACGATGCGGTCTGTGACGCGAGTCGCAGGGGCGGGGTGTTGGAGTGCTGCGGCCGGTTGGCGGATCAGTCCGCTGCGCGCCGGTCCCGTTGGTACACGTCGGGAATGCCGTCGTCGTCGAGATCAGCGGTTTCCAGCTCTTCCATGGCGCGGTAGTGCCGGTTGCGGACACGCAGGATGACAGCCGCCAACAGCGCCGAGGCCAGTGAACCGGCCAGGACGGCGACTTTCGCATGGTCGTGGTGGTCGGACCCGAGCGGGAAGCTCAGATCGTTGACCAGCAGTGAAACGGTGAAACCCACGCCGGCCAGTACAGCCACGCCAAACACGTCGATCCACTTTAGCGAGGGGTCCAGGCTGGCCTTGGTGGACTTGGTCAGCAGCCAGGTGGTGAGCATGATGCCCAGCGGCTTGCCGATCACCAGGGCGGCGACAATGCCAATCGCTACCGTGTCAGTAAAGGTCCTGCTGATGCCCTCCCAGCCCCCGAGAGCGACGCCGGCGGCGAAGAACGCGAAGACCGGCACCGCAAATCCCGTGGAGAGCGGGCGGAATCGATGTTCCAGCTGCTCGGCCAGTCCGGGGCCGGCGTCGGGGCCGCCGTCCTTCTTGCTGCGCAGCACGGGGACCAGGAAGCCCAGCAGCACGCCGGCCACAGTTGCGTGTACGCCGGAGGAATGCATCAGCCCCCACGCGATAATGCCCAGCGGGAGCAGGATGACCCAGGCCGCCAGATGGTGCCGGGCGAAGAACCTGGCGAATCTGTGCGTCAGGAACGCGAATACAGCCAGCGGCAGCAGCATCCACAGAAGGTACGGCACCTGCACGTCGGAGGAGTAGAAGAACGCAATGATGGCGATGGCGATCAAGTCGTCCATCACGGCCAGGGTCAGGATGAAAATGCGCAGTGCGCCGGGCAAGTGCGAACTGATCACGGCCAATACGGCCACCGCGAAGGCAATGTCCGTGGCCGTCGGGATGGCCCAGCCGCGCAGCGCTTCCGGTCCTGCACCCAGGTTGATGAAAACAAAGATCAGGGCGGGTACGGCGACGCCGCCGAAGGCGGCGGCGATCGGGACGATGGCCCGAGCCGGGGAGCGCAGGTCACCTGCCACGAACTCGCGCTTGAGCTCCAGACCGGTCAGGAAGAAGAAAATGGCCAGCAGGCCGTCGGAGGCCCAGTGGCCGATGCTGAGGTTGAGATGGAGTGAATCGAAGCCGATCGTGAAGTCGCGGATGGCGAAGTAGGTATCGGCGGCGGGCGAGTTGGCCCAAGCCAGTGCTGCGACGGTGGCGACCAGCAGCAGGATGCCGCCGACAGTCTCTTTGCGCATCAATTCGCTGATGCGGACGAATTCCGGATAGCTGCCCCGGCCGAGGATGGTGGTTTTGTCCTGGGGAGAGCGGGCGGCCATGCAGACTCCTGACGGTTGCTAAGCCCTGTGGGCTCGACGAATCAATCGACGACCAGGCTTCCCGTCACACCGTGTGCCAGTGTACACGCCCGTGCGGTGCCGCCCGGAAAAGGGGCCGTCCCGGGAATGAGGGGGCCTTGGGGCGGGCCGCCGGCCCTTAAGAACGCCGGGCACCCAGCGAAGGGAAACAGGACTTGCCTGCCCCCTGGCTGAGCGCCCGGGAAAGCCCGCGAAAACGTCAGGCGTTGTGGTGGGTGTCGGAACGGCCCAGGAACTGCTTGGGAATGAAGAACGCCAGCGTGAAGAGGCCGAGCCCGATGGCGAAGGCCGGGATGGCGCCGATGACCGGCTCCAGGCTGAAGGCGTACAGGGAACCAAAGAACATCAGCATGATGACCGCAAAGGTGATCAGATTGCCGACCAGGTGTCCCTCGCCCGAATGGGTGCGCTGCTTGGGGTGGGCCATGGGGTGTTTCTCCTCAATAGTGCGATGTGGCATCAGTAGCCGCCGGCGGCTTGCTCACCTTTAACAATAGCCACTGATGAGCTGGCGCCAATTCGTGTTGCGCCGGCCCGGAGCATGGCGCGCGCGTCGTCGACGGAGCGCACGCCGCCGGAGGCCTTTACTCCCAGGCGCGTCCCGACGGCGTCCCGCATCAGCGCGATGTCCTCGACGGTGGCTCCGCCCCCGCTGAACCCGGTGGAAGTCTTGACGAAGTCCGCTCCGGCCTCGGCGGCGGCTTCGCAGACCATCCGCTTCTGCTCGTCTGTCAGGAAATGGGTCTCCAGGATGACTTTGAGGATGGCACCGCCGGCGTGGACGGCCTCGGCCACCGCCGCGATGTCCTCGGTGATCGTGGCGCGGTCGTTCGCCCGGGCCGCGGCGATATTGATCACCATGTCGATCTCGTCGGCGCCGTCCAGGGTGGCGCCGCGGGCCTCGTGCACCTTCACGTCGGTGGGAGTGGCACCGAACGGGAACCCGACGACCGCGCAAGTCTTGACCCCGGACCCCTTGAGCGTGCTGTGCACCAAGGCCGTCCAGACAGGATTCGCGCACACGGCGGCAAAACGGTACTCGACCGCCTCCCGGCAAACCGTGAGGATGTCTTCGCGGGAAGCTTCCGGCTTCAGCAGCGTGTGGTCGATGACCGAAGCGATCGACGTCGGATCGTGATAGGTCGCGCTCGGAGCGGATCCGGATGTGATGTCTTCAGACATGGCCATCCCTTTCATCTGCTGGGTTCGAAGGAACTTCTATCCTCGCATACCGGACAGGCGTCGACAGGAGCGGCGCACCGTCTTGGACGGCCGCCGCGAGCGTTGCGGAACCGGCCACGGGTCAGTGAGTGCCACCGGTGGAATGGCCCTCTTCCTCGGCCGCACGGCGGTGCTCCTCGAGCTTCTCCTCGGCTTCCTGCCGGCGGCGCGCGATGGCCCGGGCGTCGTCGGCAGGAATGTGCTCGTCCGAGGCCTTGTGCGCCGGCTCCTCCTCAGGGCTTTGATGCCTCGTCCCTGCGGAACGGGGCAGCTGTTCTTCGATGCCCATGGCTGCATCGTCCCACATGGTGCCCTTGCCGAAAAGGTGCCGAAGGTGATGAATCACTGGAGGTTTCGCCCCCGGTCAGGGTGTCTGTTAGGCGCTGGCACGGTCGATGCTCCGATGTGTGTGCCTCGCCCTGCCACATCATCCCGGGCCGGGGTGGGGCGCGTCCCGTCTGGCGGCCGGAGGACGATTTTTCAGGGCGGCCGTTCTGCTGGCGGCGCGTACCATGGCTTCGGCGATCCGGCCCCGGAATTCGTGAGGCCGGCCTAGCTGCGCCCAGTCCACACGGATAAAGTTCCAGTGGATTTCCGATAAGGCGTTTTCTCGTTGTCGTTCCTCAAGCAGTACCTGTTCCGTAGGCCTGTAGTCGAAGTATTTGCTCCGGCCATCGAATTCCAAAATCAGCATGAGGTCCTCCCATGCGAAGTCGACGCGGTGCTTGCCCAGCCTCGTGGTTAGTTCAACCTGCGGTACGGGCATCGGAATACCGAACGTGCCAAGCAACAGCCTGGTGCGGGTTTCTCCCGGCGACTCGGCCCGGCCATCAAGCAAGGCGACGGCAGTTCGGGCGCGGCGGACTCCCCGAGAACCCGGCATCGAATCGAGGATCTCGTTAATCCGCTCGAGGACCGCGCCGCTACGAAGGGCGTGATCGCCGATGATGGCAGCCCGGTCAAGCTGCATGGTCCTGGCACAGTCCACAACTGTCCGTTCCAAGCTGGTGACGGGCACCGGCTCGCCGCGCGGACCACGCAGTACCGTGACTTCACCGGGTGGCAAGACCGAGTGGTGCGGGCTGACGTCCGGGCTTCTGGTGTGCCTGGTCGGGGGAATGGCTGGGTGAGATGAACAGTTGCCGGAACATCCCAGACATGCAGCCCATGCAGGCGCGCAGCGGAGGCGTGGCTGTAGGTTCCGGCAGGACCAGTCACAAGGGCATGGGCCTGAATGCGGAGCAGATTCCGTCGCCTGGAACTGCTGGCAATCCACCGCGAACCCAGGACATACGCACCATGCCGAATGCGGATCAAAGCACCGTGACGAACAGCATCACGGATCAAGCGCTCGCCGGCACCGTACTGTCGGAGTTCTTGGGAAGTCAGGACCTCATACTGCTGCGGCCAGAGCGCTGCCAGTCGAGAGTCGAGAACTGCACGAGCCATGGCACCAGTCTTGGCCAACGGCATGAAAGCGTCGCCGGCCTCATTGGTGATTGTGGATACCGCCCCTCCGAAGGAACGCTGGCGGAGCGGCTGTGTTGGTAGTCCGGGTGCCAGGGGGGAGGGCCTGGATCCGTGCCGATGAACAGGGCTGGATTCCCGGGCTGGCTCCAGGGCGGCCGAAAGTCGACACAGGCCCGTCGCGTAAGGCCGCTCTGGCACAGCTCGGCCGCCCTGGAGGAATGCTGGCCGTTCCCGCTTGGCGGAGACCCGCACCGGCTAACCGGGCACCCCGAGGGTGGTGCGGATGTCGGTCTTGATGGTCTCCAGCAGCCGGGCCGCTTCCGCGCGTTCCTCCGCCAGCCGGTCCACGGCGGCGACCGGTCGGATGACTTCCAGATAGCATTTGAGCTTGGGCTCCGTGCCGCTCGGCCGCACAATGACGCGGGTATCGTCCTGGCCTAGAAACAGCAGCCCGTCGGTCGGCGGCAATGCTTCACTGCCGATGGACAGGTCCGTGCTGGTCACCACCGGGGAACCGGCCAGCGACGACGGCGGCCGCTCCCGGAGCCGGTACATCATCGTTTCCATCAAGCCAAGGTTGTCCACCCTGATGCTCAGCTGGTCCGTTGCGTGGAGCCCGTGCTTCAGCGCGAGTTCATCGAGGACGTCGAAGAGTGTCCGGCCCGCGGCTTTGACGTCGGCGGCGAGCTCGGCGAGCAGCAGGGCGGCGGACATCCCGTCCTTGTCCCGGACCAGATGGGGTGCCACGCAATAACCCAGGGCCTCTTCATACCCGTAGGCCAGGCCGGGGACGCGGGAAATCCACTTGAAGCCGGTCAGCGTCTCCACGTGGGCTGTCCCTGCATCGGCCGCGATCTTGCCCAGCAGCCGGGAAGACACGATCGAGTTGGCGAAGACCCGGGACGCAGCCGCGCTCTCGTCCGCCCGTGCACCGATCGGATCGGTGGAGGCGTCGCGGTCCGTGCGCAACCGGTCCTGGCCTTCGAAACGTGCCGCCATGTGCGCCCCGAGCAGGGCGCCGGCCTCGTCGCCGCGAAGCATCCGCCACGCGCCGGTTAACGGATCCTTGGCAGCCAGCGCCGCACGGTCCGCGTCGGGGTCGTTGGCGATCACCAGGTCCGCGTCGATTTCGGCTGCCGTCGCCAAGGCCAGGTCGATCGCTCCGGCTTCCTCCGGGTTGGGGAAGGCCACGGTCGGGAAATCGGGATCCGGCTCCGCCTGGGCGGCAACCAGCGTCACGTCGGTGAAACCGGCCTGCTCAAAGACCGCCCGCATGGTGGCTCCGCCGACGCCGTGCATCGGTGTGAGCACGATCCTCAGGTCCCGCTGCGGGAACAGCCGCGGGTCGGCCAGCGCGGTGACCGCCGCGATGTAGTCGGCGGCGATACCGTCCGGCAGGACGTTCCAGCCTTCCTCGGCCAGCCGGATCGATTCCAGCGGCGGGGTGTAATCGATCCGGGCGGCGATCTCGGCGTCGTAGGGTGCCACTATCTGCGCTCCGCGGCCGCCTTCGTCCACGGCACGTCCGCCCAGATACACCTTGTACCCGTTGTCGTGCGCGGGATTGTGGCTGGCGGTGACCATCACGCCCGCTTCGCACCCCAGCGCCCGGACGGCGTACGCCAGCACCGGTGTTGGCAGGGCGGAAGGCATCAGGAACGTTTCGATGCCGGCCGCGGTGAAGATGGCAGCGGATTCGGCGGCGAAGACATCCGAGTTCCGGCGTGCATCGAAACCGACCACCGCACGCGGCGCATAGGCGCCGTCGGCGGTGTCCAGCAGGAAGCGGGCCAGCCCGGCTGCGGTCCGGCGCACCACCACCCGGTTCATCCGGAAGGGCCCTGCGCCGAGCGCGGCACGCAGCCCTGCGGTACCGAAGGCCAGGGTTCCGGAGAACCTGTCCGCCAGTTCGGCCCGCACCGCGGCGGTATCGGGGGCGCTGCCGCCGGCCGCTGCCAACAGGTCTTGCAATTCCCGGCGGGTCTGCGCGTCCGGATCGGCCTGCAGCCAGGCTTCGGCGGCGGCCTTCAACTCGTCGGGCATGGCGGTCATGTCGCTCCCGTTCACAGTTTGGCGACAATTCCGGCCAGCAGCCGCGAGATCCGCGGCCCCGCGGCCCGGCCCGCCTCGATGACCTCGGTGTGGCTGAGCGGAGTGTCGCTGATGCCGGCCGCCAGGTTGGTCACCAGGGAAATACCGAAAACCTCCATGCCGGCGTGGCGGGCGGCGATGGCCTCCAACGCCGTGGACATGCCGACCAGGTCGGCGCCGATCCGCTTGGCGTACTGCACCTCGGCCGGAGTCTCGTAGTGGGGGCCGGGGAACTGTGCGTACACGCCTTCGTCCAGGCTGGGATCCACCTCCCGCGCCAAGGTGCGCAGCCGTCCCGAATAGAGGTCGGTCAGGTCAACGAAGGTTGCGCCTTCCAGCGGGGAGGCAGCGGTGAGGTTGAGGTGGTCGCTGATCAGCACCGGCGTCCCCGGCGCCCAGGCCGGGTTCAGTCCGCCGCAGCCGTTGGTCAGCACCAGCGTCTTGCATCCGGCCGCCGCGGCCGTCCGGACCCCGTGGACGACCGCGCGCACGCCCTTGCCCTCGTAGTAGTGGGTGCGGGCGCCGAGCACCAGCACGCGCTTGCCGTCGGGCGTCCGGACGGAGCGGATGGTGCCGACATGGCCCTCGACGGCGGGGGCGGAGAACCCGGGAATGTCCGTGGCCGGAATCGAGTGGGTGGTTTCGCCGACGAGGTCGGCGGCTTCGCCCCAGCCGGAGCCGAGCACCAGCGCAACATCATGGGCGGCAACACCGGTCTGCCGGGCGAGGAAAGCGGCTGCCTCGGCGGCCAGTTCAAAGGGATCTGTAGTCACAGCCCCTAACCTACCCGCTGGTGAACTGCTGCTGAAAGCGTCAGGCGGGCATCGCCGCCGTCGTTCCCGGCATTGGGGATGACCCGGCGCGGTGCGGGGCAGCGGCCGCTTGCTTCACGGCGCAGCGGCAGGTTGAGGCGTTGCGGGGCATGCGACAGAATGAAGTCCGTGACTAGCCAAATAGATTTCAGTGCCCCGCGTCTGGCGATCCTGGGCGGGGGCCCCGGCGGGTATGAGGCGGCCATGGTGGCCAACTCGCTCGGCGCCAAGGTGACCATCATCGAACGGAAGGGTCTGGGCGGTTCGGCCGTGCTCACCGATGTGGTGCCGTCCAAGACCCTGATCGCGACCGCCGATGCCATGCGGCGGGTCGCGAGTGCCCATGACCTCGGGGTGCGCTTCGACGAGGATTCCAAGGCTGCCTATGCCGACCTGCGCACAGTCAACGACCGCCTGCTGAAGCTGGCCGAGAGCCAGTCGGCGGACATTCACCACGGGTTGGAACGTGCCGGGGTGCGCGTCATCCTGGGCGAAGGCAAGCTCTCCGGCCCGAACACCATCGCGGTGTCGACCGACACCGGAACCGAGACGGTCGCAGCGGATGCCATCCTGGTGGCCACCGGCGCCACGCCCCGCGAACTGTCCACGGCCAAGCCGGACGGTGAACGCATCTTCAACTGGACCCAGGTCTACAACCTGACCGAGATCCCGGAGCACCTGATCGTGGTCGGTTCGGGCGTGACCGGAGCTGAGTTCGCCTCCGCCTACCGGATGCTTGGCACCAAAGTCACCCTGGTCTCCTCACGGGACCGGGTGCTGCCGGGTGAAGACGCCGACGCCGCCGAGGTGCTCGAGGACGTTTTCGCCCGCAGCGGCATGACCGTGCTGTCCAAGTCCCGCGCCGCCAGCGTGGAACGAACGGACGACGGCGTGCTGGTCACCTTAGCCGACGGCCGGGTGGTCGAGGGGTCGCACTGCCTGCTCGCCGTGGGCGGCGTTCCCAACACCGCCGGCATTGGACTCGAAGAAGCGGGGGTTGCCCTGACCGAGAGCGGCCACATCAAGGTGGACGGCGTCTCGCGCACCACCGCATCGAACATCTATGCTGCCGGCGACTGCACCGGCGTCCTCGCTTTGGCCTCGGTGGCCGCGATGCAGGGCCGCATCGCCGTGGCCCACCTGCTGGGCGACTACGTCAAGCCCCTGAAGCTCAAGCAGGTGGCGTCCAATATCTTCACCAGCCCGGAGATCGCCACCGTGGGGGTGACCGAGGAGGAAGTTGCAGCCGGAAAGTATCAGGGCGACATCATCAAACTCTCGCTCAACACCAATGCGCGGGCCAAGATGATGAACGTCTCCGAAGGCTTCGTGAAAATCATCGCCCGCCGGGGGTCCGGCACGGTTATCGGGGGAGTGGTGGTGGCCCCGCGGGCTTCCGAACTGATCTTCCCCATCGCGCTGGCGGTCAGCCAAAAACTCCACGTGGACGATATCGCCAACACGTTCACGGTGTACCCGTCCCTGACCGGTTCCATTTCCGAGGCGGCGAGGCGGCTGCACGTGCATCTCTAGGCGGAAGATTCCGCCGTTATTCCCGACTATTATTTCGCCCCATTGTTTGTTTCTGGGTCTATGATCATTCAATAGCTCTGTAATGAAACGATGAACCGAAGTTAGTCAGTTGGGGGATAAAAGGATGAGCGAGCAGCGTACTGCCGTCATTGTGGAGGATGACCTGGACATCCGGGAGTTGATCTCGACGGTCCTGTCCAGTTCCGGGTTTACGGTGCACACCGCCTCCTCCGGGATGGAAGGCGTTGCCGCCATCAAGCGCCACAATCCCGATGTCGTCACCCTCGACCTTGGCCTGCCGGACATCGATGGCTTCGAGGTGGCCCGCCAGGTGCGCCGCTTCAGCGACACCTACATCATCATGCTCACCGCGCGTGCCGAAGAGCTGGACACTTTGCTGGGCCTGGAAACCGGTGCCGATGATTACCTCACCAAGCCGTTCCGCCCGCGGGAACTGCGCGCCAGGATCACCGCCATGCTGCGCCGCCCGCGCACCGTCAAGGGCAGCGACGGCGGTTCGCCGGTGGACGGCGGCGCCAGCGGGGGCGCGCCCGCAGCGGCTGCCGGGGCCGGCACAGCGGGCACCGCTCCGGCGCCGGAACCGGTCCTGCAGGGGGCAGGCGTGGGCACCGGGGGGCACCCGGGCCTGTCGCTGTCGACGTCCGGTTCGGTAGCGCTGTCAGGAGGCGGCGGGACGCCGGCCTTCGCAGCCGAAACCGGCGCCGGGGCAGCACCTGCCGCAGCCGGGGCGGCGAGCCCGGCCGGTGACGGCGTGCTGGAGCACAACGGCATCGTGGTCGACCACCGGGCCCGCACGGTGATCCGGTCCGGGCGCGAGCTCGAACTGACCCGCAGCGAATTCGACCTGCTGTACGCCCTGATGGAAAGCGGCCGGGTGGTGCGGACCAAGGCCGATCTGGTCCGCCGGCTTCGCAACGAGCCCTATAACACCGGCGGCTACATTTCGGACTCCGACGAACGCACGATCGAAGTGCACATGGCCAACCTTCGCCGCAAGCTCGGTGACGACACGAAATCCCCGCGCTGGATCAAGACAGTACGCGGCGTGGGCTACAGCCTGGCACCGAAGCGGTAACGCCACCGGGCGCGCAACCCACCTGACGGACGCGCTACTGCAGATGCAGGCTGCGCAGCTGTGACGTCGTCGTCATACCGCAGGTGCGCAGCTCGTCCAAGAGAATGGCCGCGGCGTCAAAGAGCCGGCCGTTGACCAGGCCTTCGAGATGTTCTGCCATTTGGCCGAGCCGTCCGGCCCCCACCATGCTGCTGGAGATCTTCAAACTGAGGATTGCATCCATGGCGTCTTCGGCGTCCCGGGCGCGAATGGCGTTGCAAACCCTTCCATAGCGGTGTTCCCAGAGCCCCACGTAATTGCCGATGAAGCGGCGGCGCATGCTGCCGTCGTGGTCGTCGAGGTCCGTTGCCAGTTTTTCCAGGACTGCGGGTGAAACCAGAGGCATATCGGGCGAGATGGCGGTCATGAGAACGCCCGATGGCCGGACGTGGAGGACTGCCCGGAAGGGAGCATCGGGCGGCGCTCCTTTCAAACTTGTTGCAACTTCGAACTACTTACATCGTAAGCGACTGTCGGGGCCAACCGAGGCGGGCGGCCGCATCCTTGGTAACTCTTGAGCACCAATTTCGCCTGCCGGCGCTGCCGGGCGGGCGGGCCGACAGACGGGGTCCGTGGCGTCGCCGGTAGTGGGCAGGGCGCTGGGCGTGGACCAGGCGGCACGCTTAGGGCAAAGCTGAGCAAATCTTGAGCGGATGCCTCCGCTGCCTTAAGCGACGTCAGTCACAGTGGTGTCTGTGGTTTCACCCCTTAACCGGGGCCGGAGGCACAGTCTCCGTTAGTCCACCATCCGCAAAGGAACAGCCTCAGTACCTTGCCCTTGTCCCGTCCGGAGGGAGTGCTCCGGACATGAGGGTGGTGCTGGGGCTGTTCCTTTGCTAGCTGCCCAAGCCTGCCCGCCGGAGCGCCTCGGCCATCGCGGTGTCGGCGGAGGCGCCGGGGCCGGGCGCGCGGCCGGTGCTTCCACCGGGTTTCCGGCCGTCGCGACGCCCCTTGCCCCCGGCGGGACCGGGACGTGCCCCGCCCTTTCCGGTGCGGGTTTCGCCGGCGCGGCCTGTGTGGCCGGACCCGGGCTGGCTCCGGTCGCCGGCGGGTGCGTCGTCGTCGAGCCGCAGCGTCAGGGAGATGCGCTTGCGCTCAGGATCTGCTTCGAGAACCTTGACCTTCACGACCTGGCCGGACTTGACCACGTCATGGGGATCCGAGACGAACTTGTTCGACATGGCGGAGATGTGGACCAGCCCGTCCTGATGGACGCCGACGTCGACGAAGGCTCCGAATGCAGCGACGTTGGTTACGGTGCCTTCCAGCACCATTCCCGGGATCAAGTCGGAAATCTTCTCCACGCCCTCGGTGAAAGAGGCGGCGGTGAAGGTCGGCCGAGGGTCGCGGCCCGGCTTCTCCAGCTCGGTGATGATGTCCACTACCGTCGGAAGGCCAAAGTGCTCGTCGACGAACTGCTGCGGGTCCAGTACGGCCAGGGACTGGGCGCCCCGTCCCGCCGCCGTCGCGGTTGTGCCTGCGGCGGCAAGGATTTTCCGGGCGACGCCGTACGCCTCCGGGTGCACGCTGGACGCATCAAGCGGCTCCGCCCCGCCGGTAATGCGAAGGAACCCGGCGCACTGTTCGAACGCCTTCTCACCCAGCCGCGGGACCTTCTTCAGCTCGGAGCGCTTGGCGAACGGGCCGTTGGCATTGCGGTAGGCCACGATATTCTCGCTCAATTGCGTACCCAGGCCGGCCACGCGGGAGAGCAGCGACGGGGAGGCGGTGTTCAGGTCCACACCGACCGCGTTGACGCAGTCTTCGACCACCGCGTCCAGGGACCGCTCCAGCTTGCTGGCCGTGACGTCGTGCTGGTATTGCCCCACACCGATGGACTTCGGGTCGATCTTGACCAGTTCCGCCAGCGGGTCCTGCAGCCGTCGGGCGATCGAGACGGCACCGCGCAGCGAGACATCCAGTTCGGGCAGTTCCGCCGAGGCCAAGGCCGAGGCCGAGTAGACCGACGCACCCGCCTCCGAAACCACCAGCTTCTGCAGTTTGCGGGTGGGCTCCATGAGTTTGATCAGCTCGGTGGCCAGCTTGTCGGTTTCCCGCGAAGCGGTCCCGTTGCCGATGGCTACGAGTTCGACGGCGTGCTGATCGGCGAGCCTGGCCAGGGTGGCGAGCGAGTCGTCCCATTTCCTGGCCGGAGCATGCGGATAGGTGGTGTCGGTGGCCACCACCTTGCCGGTGCCGTCCACGACCGCGACCTTCACGCCCGTGCGCAGTCCGGGGTCCAGCCCCAAGGTGGCGCGGTTGCCGGCCGGTGCGGCCAGCAGCACGTCCCGCAAATTGGCGGCGAAGACCTGTACGGCTTCGTCTTCTGCCGCCGTGAACAGCCGCACGCGGAGATCGATGGCCAGCTTGACCAGGATCCGCCGCCAGCCCAGCTGCGCGGTTTGCTGGAGCCAGCGGTCGGCCGGCCGCCCGCGGTCAACCACGCCCATCCGTGACGCCACGGCGTTCTCAAACCGGCCGCGCGCCTCGGCGAAGTCCTCCGGATGAGCCGGATTGCCCTCGCTGATGTCCAGGTTCAGCACGCCTTCCTTCTCGCCCCGAAGCAGCGCCAGCACTCGGTGCGATGGAAGGCCGGCGGGGTCTTGGGCGAAGTCGAAGTAGTCGGCGAACTTCTGGCCGGTTTCCGCCTGGCCCTCGCGGACCTCCGCCCGCACCAGGCCCTGCTGCCACAGCCGTTCGCGCAGCTCGGAGACCAGATCGGCGTCCTGGCTGACCCGCTCCACCAGAATCGCCCGGGCGCCGGCCAAGGCATCGGCCGGCTCATTGATGGCGTGCCCGGCATTGAGGAAACCTCCCGCAGCCGACAGCGGATCCTGGGACGGGTCGGCCAGGAGGCCATCGGCGAGCGGCTCCAGGCCTGCTTCGCGGGCGATCTGCGCCTTCGTCCTCCGCTTGGACTTGTAGGGAAGGTAGATGTCCTCCAGCCGCGCCTTCGTCTCGGCTCCGTTGACGGACCTTTCCAGCTCGGCGGTCAGTTTGCCCTGTGCGGCAATGGCCTCCAGCACGGCCCGACGGCGGTCTTCCAGTTCCCGCAGGTAGCGCAGCCGCTCCTCGAGATCACGCAGCTGCGCGTCATCAAGGGTGCCGGTGGCCTCCTTGCGGTACCGGGCGATGAACGGGACGGTGGCGCCGCCGTCGAGCATTTCCACCGCGGCCTTGACCTGCCAGGCATGGACGCCCAGCTCCTGGGCGAGCTGGGCATGGATCCGGGCATTGAGCGCGGCCGGATCGACAGGAGGCAGGGTTGCTGCGGGGGCGGGCGGGGCAGGCGCGGATGATTCGGTCACCGATCCATTGTGCCGTATTCGAGGCTTGCCCTAGGTGCCGGGATAGTAGAAGGCGTAGTCGTCGTAGGGGTCGCGCCAGCTGGACTCGTCACGGTGGATCCGCCGGACCGCGCTGCCGGGAACCCAGGCGGTACGGGCGGAGCCGTGCGTATCCATCCACTTCACCTGCACGCTGGTCCGGTCCCAGGAAATGGCCTTGGCATCGAAGGTCTTCCCCTCATGGCGCACCCGGACATAAGGTTCCCGGCAGTAGGGCTCGCGCGTGGCCCCGGCATGACGGTCTTCGGCGCGGGGGCGCGGTTCGCCGCGGTTCCGTGCATACCGGCTGGCGGTCATGACGTCTACTTTGTTCATGTGGCAACCTTGCCATCCGGCGCGGACGGTACGGACGGCACTGTCTCGAGCCGGGAGCGGCGGCTTCAGTAGCCGTATCCGCCCGATTCCTTGGCGTTTTCGGCTGCGGCTTCCCCCTGCACATCCTTGGAATCGGGACCGGAGGTTTCCGTTGGATTCCCGGATTCCGTGCTCTTTTCGTCGCCAGGCGCAGGATCTGGGGGAGCTGCTGCTTCCTCTTCCCCGGAGCCGGAATATTCGTTGCCACTGCTCATGATGGACTTCCTCCCGCCAGGGGCGGCGGACCCGGTGTGGCGCAGTCCGCATAGTGCCCGATGCCAATCAGAGTAGGCTGATGCTCAGCATGCTGTCTATGGTGGCGCCGCAGCCCGAAAGCCCTGCCGGCAGGACATCGGACGGCGATGACGGACGCGAGCGTTTGCAGAAGGCGGTGCAGCGTCATGGGGGAAGGAGCCGGCGGCCATGCCAGATCACATTGGCACAGTGGCGGGGCGTGGCCTGGCCTTTGTCTTCGCGGCGCTCAAGATGCTGCGGCCCGCCCGGCCCATCCATCCGATCGGACTTCACCTTGAAGGGTGGCTGGAGAGATCGGGGAATTCCTTCGCCAGCGGCATACCGTGGCTGGATCAAGCGGGGAACAACGACGTCGAGGCGCGGCTGTCAAGGTCAGCCGGGCTGCCGCCGCGGTTTCCCGACATCATCGGGCTCGCGCTGCGGGTCACCGCAGAGGGCGGGCAGGCCGACATCCTGCTGGCTTCCAGCGGCGCCTCCCGGGTCGGAAGGTACTTTCTGCAGCCCCGGCGGGATGTTCGTGCGGCAGCGCTGACCACGGTGATGCCCTACCGAGGGGCACGCGGCCCGGTCCAGCTCGCCGCCCGCACGCTCCGGCCGAACGGGCGGCTTCCGGCGGATCCCCTCGGATTCCGACGGGCGCTGGGCGGCGAGGACTGGGTGCTGGCGCTGTTCCATGCACAGCCGTGGGGCCGGTGGCGCCGGTTCGCTACCCTCACGCTGCGGCCCGCGCAGGGCGGGGGAGACACCGCGCTTCGTTTTGATCCGATCGTGAACCGGCTTCCGGACGCGGCAACCTACCGGTGGATCGAGAAGCTGCGCGCTCCGTCCTACGCCGTGTCACGCCGGGCACGCCCGCGGGGATTGCACCGGACGCGCCTTCGGGACAGCCGGCCGGGGCCGCGGGGATAGCAGGCCCGCTCGCCGGTGCCTTCAAATGGAACCTCAAGCCCCCGCTAGGTCTGCAATCCAGCTCCTCACCATCCGCGCAGCTGATTCTCCGGCCTCTGCAGGCCACCAGTGGCCGGCATCGACTTCAACGACCTTCAGCTGCGGCACCCAATCCTCCAGCCCATCCACGAGGTGGGACGAGAGGAACGGGTCCCGCCGTGGGACTATCACCTGCACGGGAATCCGGCAGCGGCCCGACAGAATCTGGGGGCGGCACCAGTTCGCCCGGTAAAGGGCGAGGCCGCGGGCACCATTGTCGCCGATCCTCCGGCCGGCGAACCGCTCGTACGGACGGGTCAGGAGCGTCCGCCAGGCAAGTTCCGGCAGTACCGGCAGCTGGAACCCGGCGACGTACGAGCTGCGCAATGCCTGTGCTGCCGCCTGGGGCCAGAGGGCGGGCCTGCGTATCCTGCGGCCGAACCAGCGCTGAAGGTGGCCCAGGTCTGGGCCGGAAATGCTGGTGAAGCTCAGAATCCGACCCTCGGCACGGGTATCCTGGGCTGCCGCCCATCCTTGGATCGATCCCCAGTCATGTCCTACGAGGTGCACACCCCTTGCCCCGGAGGCGTCGATCACCGCAAAGAGATCGTCCACCAGGACGGGCAGGCGATAGGCGCTGCGACGGGCGACGGTGGTTCGGGACGCCCCGGCATTGCGGGTGTCGTAGGAGATGACGTGGCTATCGGCGCTCAGCGCGGTGGCGACGGAGGCGAAGACCGAGTGGTCATCGGGGTAGCCGTGGACCAGCAGGACGGCTGGAATCCCGGGACCGTGCGGCGGGCCGTAGGAGTAAACGGAGAGGGCCGCATCGGGGCGCGCCAGCATCCTGTGCCGTTCATTGGCCTTCATTGAGCTCTCCCTTGCCGGGCATTCCTCCTGCCGGTCCGCACCAGCCTACGGCGGCCAGTCGGCCGCGGCGAGCCTTGGCCGGCGGCCCGGGGACGCCGCGGCGCGGTGAGGACGCCTAGCACAGCTGTCCATATATTGAAACAATTGTCCGGATCCCGGACCCTTCTGGCTAAGATTCATAAGTTATTCATTCGAGCGAAAGCCGACACATCAATGTCCAAACCAGCATCAGTTACCGCGGGGGCGCCTGCCGCGCCGGTGAACTCCCGCAGCCGCGTCATCGTTGCCAGCCTCGTTGGCACGTCCATCGAGTTCTATGACTTCTATGTCTATGCCACGGCCGCCGTGCTCGTCTTCCCGGCGCTGTTCTTCCCGAATGCCAGCGGCGCCGTCGCACTGCTGAGTTCGTTCGCGGTATTCGGCGTAGCCTTCATCGCCCGTCCGTTGGGGTCCATCATTTTCGGGCACTTCGGCGACAAGTTCGGCCGCAAGGGAACGCTCGTGGCTTCGCTGCTCACCATGGGCATCGCCACCTTCCTGATCGGCTGCCTGCCCACCGCCCAAGTGGACGGCTGGTCCTTCTGGGCGCCCGCCCTGCTGGTGGTCATGCGCTTCGCCCAGGGCTTGGCCCTTGGCGGCGAATGGAGCGGCGCGGCCCTCCTGGCTACTGAGAATGCGCCGGCCAACAAGCGGGCCATCTACGGCACCTTCCCGCAGTTGGGTGCCCCGATCGGCTTCATCATCGCCAACTCCCTGTTCCTGGTGCTGAGCATCAACCTTGCCAATGACGAGTTCATGGCCTGGGGCTGGCGCATTCCCTTCCTGGCCAGCGCGGTGATGGTCATCATCGGCCTGTGGGTGCGCCTGAAGCTGGTGGAAACCCCTGCCTTCCAGAAGGTCGTGGACAAGGGCGAGGTGACCAAGCTGCCGCTGGGCCGGGTGTTCAAGACCAGTTGGCGCCAGCTGATCCTGGGTACGTTCATCATGCTGGCGACCTACGTGCTGTTCTACCTGATGACCACGTTCACGCTCTCCTACGGCACGGCAGCGACCAACGCCGAGGACGCCGCCGCCGCGGCCGAGGCGGCCGGAAAGCCGTTCGATCCGGACACCTTCGCCGCCGGGCTGGGCTACGCCCGCAACGACTTCCTGCTGATGCTGATCATCGGCGTGGTGTTCTTCGGCATCTTCACCCTGGTGTCGGGACCCCTGGCCGAAAAGTATGGCCGCAAGAAGACGCTGATCGGGGTGTCCCTGGGCATCGTGGCATTCGGCTTCCTCTGGGTGCCGCTTTTCGACGGCGGCTTCGCCGGCACCATGGCGCACCTGATCATCGGCTTCACGCTGATGGGCCTGACCTTCGGGCCGATGGGCGCCATCCTGCCCGAACTGTTCCCGACCAACGTGCGCTACACCGGTTCGGCCGTGGCCTACAACTTCTCCTCGATCCTGGGCGCTTCGGTGGCTCCGTTCATCGCCGTCGCGCTGTGGCAGGCGGCCGGGGGCAGCACGGTCCTGGTGGGCCTCTACCTCAGTGGCGCCGCCGTCCTGACCCTGGTGGCCCTGCTGCTGACCAAGGAAACCAAGGACATGGACTACGAGAACCAGTCGAGCTGACCTGTTCGTTGGACTAAAGGAAAGACCCGCGGCCGGTGGCCGCGGGTCTTTCCTTTGCGGTGGTTCAGGTGCCGCCGCAGTAGCAGGCATGGCAAAGGCCCGCCGTCCCCGGTGGGACGGCGGGCCAGGTGCCGCTGAAGGAGCAGTTTAATCGGCCAAGGTTAAGCGGTTGTGCTCCTCCTCTTGGTGATGAAGCCCCAGATCACCAGCACGATCAGGGCGCCAATAATGGCCCAGATCCACGATTCGAGGCTGAAGAATTCGTTCATGTCGGCGCCCATCACAGCACCGCCGATCCATCCGCCCAGGAGGGCACCGATGACACCGAGGACGAGCGTGGCAATCCAGCCGCCGCCCTGCCGTCCGGGAAGGATCAGCTTGGCGATGGCTCCGGCAATAAGTCCGAGTAAGAGGAATGCTAGGAAGTTCATGTGGTGCATCTCCTTCGTTAGGTGCTGCGTCAATTCTCCCGGTCAGGCCGGGTTCTGCTCCTTAGTAAGCATCACGCTACCGCATGGACAGCGTGCTTAGTAAGTTCCCGCGCCCACTTGGTACTAAAACGTGACAAGACTACAAGCGGTGATACAGTTCGCCCGGAAAATGGCTTCTTAATCCGCGATGGTGGCCAGCACGGCACCGGCTGAAACGGTGTCCCCGGGCTTGGCGGCCAGCCCCAGGATGGTCCCGGACTTGTGCGCGGTCAAAGGCTGCTCCATCTTCATCGCCTCCAGGACGACGACGAGATCGCCTTCTGCAACCGTGTCGCCTTCGGTGACGGCTACCTTCACGATCGTGCCCTGCATTGGCGAGGCCAATCCGTCGCCAGCGGTCACGGCACCGGCTGCGGAGCCGGAACGGCCCCGGCCGGCGCGCTTGGGCTTGCCATTGGACTTCGCCGGCGCGCCGGAACCGCTGCCCAGACCCGCCGGCAGCACGACCTCCAGCCGCTTGCCCCCGACCTCGACGGTCACACGCTGGCGTTCGCCGTCGTCGTCGGGTCCGGCGGCCGGGACCGACTGGAACGCCGGGATGTCGTTGACGAACTCGGTTTCAATCCAGCGGGTGTGGATGCTGAAAGGCCCATCCGCGGGGGCGAAGGCAGGGTCGGCCACCACGGCGCGGTGGAACGGCAGCACGGTGGGCATGCCGCCGATTTCCATCTCGTCCAGCGCGCGGCGGGCCCGCTCCAATGCTTGGGCGCGGGTGCTGCCGGTGACGATGAGCTTGGCCAGCATGGAGTCGAAGTTGCCGCCGATGACTTCGCCCGCTTCGATGCCCGAATCCACGCGGACGCCGGGGCCGGTGGGCAGGCGCAGGGTCTCGACGGTCCCGGGGGCCGGCATGAAGTTGCGGCCGGCATCCTCGCCGTTGATGCGGAACTCGAACGAGTGGCCGCGCACGTCGGGGTCGTCATAGCCGAGCTCTTCGCCGCGGGCGAGGCGGAACTGTTCGCGGACTAGGTCGATGCCGGTGACTTCCTCGGACACGGGGTGCTCCACCTGCAGGCGGGTGTTGACCTCGAGGAAGGAAATCGTGCCGTCCTGGCCGACGAGGAATTCGCAGGTGCCGGCGCCCTGGTACTTGGCCTCGCGCATGATCGCCTTGGACGCTGCGTAGAGGCGCTCGTTCTGCTCGGGGGACAGGAACGGGGCCGGGGCCTCCTCCACGAGTTTCTGGTTGCGGCGCTGCAGCGAACAGTCGCGGGTCGAGATGACCACCACGTTGCCGTGCGCGTCGGCCAGGCACTGGGTTTCCACGTGCCGTGGAGAGTCCAGGAAACGCTCCACGAAGCATTCGCCGCGCCCGAACGCCGCCGTGGCCTCGCGCACCGCCGACTCGTAGGACTCGGCGATGGCCTCCCGGTCGCGGACCACCTTGATGCCGCGGCCGCCGCCGCCGTAGGCCGCCTTAATGGCCAGCGGCAGGCCGTGCGTGTCGGCGAAGTCCAGGACTTCCTGTACGCTGCCCACCGGATCGGGCGTTCCGGGCACCAAGGGGGCGCCGACCCGTTCGGCGATGTGCCGGGCCTGGACCTTGTCGCCCAGTTGGGAAATGGCGTCGGGGGAGGGGCCGATCCAGGTCAGGCCGGCGTCGATGACCCGCTGGGCGAACTCTGCGTTTTCGGACAGGAAGCCGTAGCCGGGGTGGACGGCATCGGCGCCGGCGGCCTCGGCCACCTGCAGGAGCTTGTCCATCACCAGATAGGATTCGGCCGCGGTGCTCCCGCCGAGTGCGTAGGCCTCGTCTGCCAGGCGGACGTGCAGGGCATCCCGGTCCGGATCGGCGTAGACGGCGACCGAGGCAATGCCTTCGTCCCGTGCTGCACGAACTACGCGGACGGCAATTTCACCACGGTTGGCGATCAGTACCTTGGTGATGCGCTGGGTCATTCAAAGCTCCTTCTATCCTTGAGGAGCCTAGCTTGCTTTTGCGGGATTCGCTCATGAACCGTCCCTTTTCTGCGTGTGAAGGGGCGGTTCTTTGTAGGGGTCCTACAAAACGTCCGAGCGGTCAGTTCCAGAGGTCGGTGATCTGCACGTTGGCGCTGGCCAGCAGCCGGCGCAGGGTGGAGACGGAAAGGCCGACGACGGCGTGGGGGTCGCCGTCCACCCGTTCGATGAAGGCGCCGCCCAGCGAGTCGATGGTGAACGAACCGGCAACGTGGAGCGGTTCGCCGCTGGCCACGTAGGCGTCGATTTCCGTCTCGGTGAGCTGGGCGAAATGCACCGCGGCGGAGGCGACTGCGCCAACCGTGGCACCCGATCCGGCGTCGGGGGTTTGCTGAGCGCCGGCCTCGAAGGCGGTGGGGCGGCAGTCCACCAGCCAATGGCCGGTGTGCAGCACGCCGTGCCGCCCGCTCATCCGGTGCAGGCGTTCACGGGCGACGTCCGGCTCATGCGGCTTGCCGTACGGCGCACCGTCGAGTTCGAACACCGAGTCGCAGCCGAGCACCAGGGCGCCTTCGGCCGCGGGGAGCGCCGCAACAGCCTCGGCCTTGGCCCGTGCCAACAACAGCGCAGTGTCGTGGGGGTCGGTGATGCCGTAGCCGGCCGTGACTGCTTCTTCGTCCACGTCCGACACCAGGACCTCGTGCGCGATGCCGGCTTCGGTCAGGAGTTTGGTGCGGGCGGGGGATGCGGAGGCCAGGATCAGGCGAAGGTCGGTCATCCGACCAAGCTTATCCGGCGCCGCAAAGCGAACCCTGCTTAGGGTGTTTCCGGCCCGTGACCTGAGCGTAAAGAATTGCCGCCGTTGTCCCGTGGACCGGTTGCCTGACCGTACGATTTCGGCGGGAGCTTCTCCCGCCGGAGAGTACGCCCTTGACCGGGCCGAAGGGACCCGGCACAGATGAGGGCCGGTGCACCGTTGGGGGATGCATCGGCCCTCCTGTTCGTCCGTGCCCGGACGGACCGTCCGGGCACGGCCGGACGGGTCCCGGGTCAGCTGGCGGCGGCTACCGGGTCCTCGCCCAGCAGTGCGCGCCGCAGGGTGTCCAGTCCCACCGAGCCGATGTTCAGCGCCTGGCTGTGGAAAGCCTTGATGTCGAAGGCATCGCCCTCCCGACGCCGCCGCTCGTCGCGGATTTCCTCCCAGAGCTTCTGGCCGAGCTTGTAGGACGGGGCCTGTCCCGGCCACCCAAGGTACCGGGTGAACTCAAAGTCCAGCTGGCCCTTGCTGATGGCAATGTTCTTGCGCAGGAACTCGTAGCCCTTCTCCGGGGTCCAGGTTCCCGAGCCCCAGCGCTCGGGGATCTCCAGCTCCAGATGGACGCCGATGTCGAACACCACGCGCGCGGCCCGCATGCGCTGCGCGTCGAGCATGCCCATCCGGTCGCCCGGATCGGCCAGGTAGCCCAAATCATCCATCAGGCGTTCGGCATACAGCGCCCAGCCTTCGCCGTGGCCGGAAACCCAGCAGATGTTCCGCCGCCAGTTGTTCAGGAGCTCGCGGCGGTAGGTGGCCGTCGCGACCTGGAGGTGGTGGCCCGGAACGCCCTCGTGGTAGACCGTGGTGGTTTCCTTCCACGTGGTGAAGCTGTCTTCGCCTTCGGGCACCGACCACCACATCCGGCCCGGCCGGGCGAAGTCGTCGCTGGGCCCGGTGTAGTAGATGCCTCCCTCATGCGTCGGGGCGATCATGCACTCCAGCCGGCGCATGGGTTCGGGAATGTCGAAGTGGTCGGCCAGCTCCTCCACGGCCTTGTCCGAGAGGCCCTGCATCCACCCCTGCAGCTCTTCGGTGCCGCGCAGCTGCCGCTGGGGATCCGAATCCAGCAGCGCCATCGCTTCCTCGATGCTGGCCCCGGGCCGGATCTGTTCCGCCATGGCTTCCTGCTCCGCGATGATGCGGTCGAGTTCCGCCACGCCCCAGGCATAGGTGGCTTCCAGATCCACCGCAGACCCCAGGAAACGGCGCGACATCAGGGCATAGCGTTCCCGGCCCACCGCGTCCTTCTCCGGGGCCGCCGGGAGCAGCTCGGCCTCGAGGAACGAGGCCAGCCGGCCGTAGGCGGTCGCCGCGGTGCCCGCGGCTTCGCCCAGCCGGTCGCGCAGGTCCTGGGACAGCTCGCCCTCTTCCAATGCAGCGTGCCCGGCCAGCGCGCGGAAGAAACCGTCCTCGGCCGCGTACGCACGGGTCTGCTCGATCACGATCCGCACCTGCCGCTTGGCGGCGACCAGACCGCGGTCCTTGGCCTCGCGCAGCGACGTCACGTAGCCGGCAATCGCGTCCGGAACGTGCGCCATGCGGCCGGCGATGTTGTTCCAGTCCTCGACGGTGTTGGTGGGCATCAGGTCGAAGATGGCGCGGATGTCCTGCGCCGGCGAGGCGATGTTGTTCAGGTCCGCCAGGTCCCACCCGGTCTCGTGGATTTCGAGCTCAAGGCCCAGCCGCTCGTGCATCGCATCGAGGGTGACGCGGTCCACGTCGTCGGTCGGTTCCAGGTCCTCCAGCCGCCGCAGCGCCTCCCGGGTAACCTCGGCGAAGGCCTCGGCGCCGGCAGGGGAGTAGTCCGGGTACTCGGTCTCGTGTCCGGGGATGCCAAGGGAGGTTGCCAGCGAAGGGTTCAACTCCAGCAGGGCCGCCGTGTAGGCGTCTGCGACGGCATCGATGGCGGACGGAGTGCGCCCGGTATCCGGGGTCTTGGTCAGTTCAGATGTCTGCTCAGTCACAGGGAGAGCCTACCAACCCGCTGGCCCCGGCCACGCCGCCGTGCGCGGCTGCTGTCCGGCGCCTGAGGCCGATCAGGCACGCGACGATTGTCACGGAATTGTAGTGTGCTGCCTCTGGCCCTCAGGGCCTGCCTCGCCTTAGGTTGGGGGATCAACGGTGAGGAGAGCATGGTGCGGAAGAGGACGACGGCGGCGCTGGCGGCTTTGGGGGTGGCGCCCGCCATGGTGCTCGGCGGCTGTGCGGCGCCTCCGGAACTGCTGACCGCGGACGGTGTGGCCCGGGTGGACGCGGCAGCGGGGGATTACCCCGCCGAGGTCGACGCGCTGCGGCGATCGGCCTACAAGCTGGGAGCAGCCATGCTCGCTGCGGCGCCGGAGAAAAACCAGGTCACCAGCCCGGTGAGCCTGCTCTACGCCGTTGCCATGCTCCGCGCGGGCGCCGGCAGTACTACGGCCCGCGAGATGGATGCCGTTTTGGGGCTGCCGGACGGAAATCTTGACGGCGCCATGAACGGGCTGTTGGCGGGGTGGGAAGGTTTCGACGGCGATCCCGGCTCGGTCGACGAGGAGGAGCCGCCGGTCCGGCCGCTGCTGCACCTGGCGAACGGCATCTTCGTGGACGAGGGGACGCCCACCGGCGAGGACTACCTCCACACCCTGGCCCGGCACTACGGCTCCGGCGTGTATCCGGTGGACTATTCCGATCCAGCGACCAAACAGGCCATGGATGCGTGGGTGGACCACCACACCGGCGGCCGCATCACCGAGGCCCCCGGCACCTTCGACCCGGGGAACACGCTGACCCTCCTCAACGCCGTCTATTTCGCGGCTGCCTGGGAACAGCCGTTCGACCCGTCGGCAACGGAGGACGGCGCCTTCACGACGGCTTCGGGCGGGACGGTCAAAGTACCCATGATGGGCAATCTCGTGCAGGCGGCGTACGGGCGCGGGAACGGCTGGCAGGGCATCGACCTGCCGTACAGCGACGGATTCGTGATGCGCCTTGTCCTGCCCGACGGCGGCGCGCCGGTCCTGGACGAGGAAGGCTTGGGGGACGTGGCTACGGTCATGGACAGCGCCGCCGACGCCATGGTCCTTCTGCAGCTGCCCACCTGGAACCACACCCACCACCAGGACCTGCTGCCGATCCTGCGCGGACTCGGACTCGCCGAGACCTTCGGGCCGAATCCCGATTTGGAGGCCATTCAGCAGGACGCCTCGGTGACCGGCGCGGCCCAGCAAGCCAACATCGCCGTCGGGGAAAAGGGGACGGTCGCAGCGGCGGTGACGGAGCTTGACGTGCTGGCCGGTTCGCTGCCACCGCGGCCCGACGTCGAGCTTTCGTTCGACCGGCCGTTCCTGTACCAGATCGTCCACCTGCCGACGGGACTCCCGCTGTTCCTCGGCACGGTCTTGGACCCGCGCTGAGCGCCCGGAAAGTGGTACCCGGACCCCGGAGCCGGCTACCGGAAGGTGTGCCGCCAGGCGCCGGGTCCGTGCGAGACGAACGGCCGCAGCAGCGGCCGGCGGTTTCGCACGGACCCGCTCTTGGGCGAACCCGCCGACCCGCCGGACTGCAGGGCGGCGACGACGGCGGTCAGGGCGGCCAGCTCTTCGGCGTTCGGATTTCCCTTGGCCACGGTGAGCAGCGGTTGCGGCCGCACGGCGGCATCGTCGCGCCGCACCGCGGCCGTGTCCGAAGACTGTGCTGTGTTCATGTCTGACCAACGGCTCATAGCGGAATGTTCCCGTGTTTCTTGTGCGGCATGGTCGCCCGCTTGTCGCGCAGCGCCCGCAGGCCGCGGACCACTTGGAGGCGGGTATCGGACGGTGCGATCACGGCGTCGACGTAACCGAGCTCGGCAGCTTGGTACGGGTTGAGCAGCTCTTCCTCGTACTGTGAAATGATCTCCTGCCGGCGGGCCTCGACGTCGCCGCCTTCGGCAGCCACGGCCGCCAGATCGCGGCGGTACAGGATGTTGACCGCGCCCTGGGCGCCCATCACGCCGATCTGGGCCGTGGGCCAGGCTAGGTTCAGGTCGGCACCGAGCTTCTTGGAGCCCATCACGATGTAGGCACCGCCGTAGGCCTTGCGCGTGATGACCGTCAACTTCGGCACCGTGGCCTCGGCGTACGCATAGAGCAGTTTGGCTCCGCGGCGGATGATGCCGTTGAACTCCTGGTCCTTGCCCGGCAGGAAGCCGGGCACGTCCACCAGGGTGAGGATGGGGATGTTGAAGGCGTCGCAGTGACGGACGAAGCGGGCGGCCTTTTCGGAGGCGTTGATGTCCAGGGTGCCGGCGAACTGCATGGGCTGGTTGGCGACGACGCCGACGGTATGCCCCTCGACGCGGCCGTAACCGATGATCACGTTCGGCGCATACAGCGACTGCATTTCCAGGAAATTGCCGTCGTCGACCACATGCTCGATCACGGTCCGCATGTCATACGGCTGGTTGGCCGAATCCGGAATCAGTTCGTCCAGGGCCAGGTCGTCGGCGGTGATTTCGAGTTCCTCCTCGAAGTCCAGCGGAGGAGCCTCGGCCAGGTTGTTCGAGGGGAGGAACTCAAGCAGCTCGCGGACAAATTCGACAGCGTCCGACTCATCGGCGGCCAGATAGGTCGCGGTGCCCGTCGTGGCGTTGTGCTGGCGCGCTCCGCCCAGCGTCTCCATGTCCACTTCTTCGCCGGTGACCGTCTTGATGACATCCGGTCCGGTGATGAACATGTGGCTGGTCTTGTCGACCATCACCACGAAGTCCGTCAGGGCGGGGGAGTAGGCGGCACCTCCGGCGCACGGACCCATGATCAGCGAGATCTGGGGCACCACGCCGGAGGCGGCGACGTTGTTGCGGAAGATGTCAGCGAACATCGCCAGCGATGCCACACCCTCCTGGATGCGCGCCCCGCCGCCGTCGTTAATCCCGATAACGGGGCATCCGTTGCGCAGGGCGAATTCCTGCACCTTCACGATTTTCTCGCCGTTGACTTGGGACAGCGAGCCGCCGTAGACGGAGAAGTCCTGGCTGTACAGCGCCACCAGGCGCCCGTCGACGGTGCCGTAACCGGAGACGACGCCGTCGCCGAGCGGCTTCTTTTTCTCCATCCCAAAGGCCGTCGACCGGTGCGTGGCAAAGGCGTCGAACTCGACGAAGGAGCCTTCGTCCACCAGCATTTCGATCCGTTCCCGAGCGGTGTTCTTGCCGCGGGCATGCTGCTTCTCGATCGCCTCGGCGCCGGAAGGCTGCATGGACTGCGCCTGGCGGCGGCGGAAGTCCGCAATCTTGCCTGCAGTGGTCTGCAGATCAAGGTCTTGATCGAGGCTCATGGATTCTCCGGATTCTGCCGAGGGTGTCGGATGCCGGCGCTCTGCAGGCTGTTTAAGTAGGTTTCGCACAAAACAGCAGGGCACAGGCACGCCGCTGAACCAAGTCTAGTGAGCATCGGCGTCGCGCCCGCTGTAGGAACCCTACAATTTCGCCGCAACTGCTTTTGCCCGATCGAGGCCGACGACGGCGGTCCGGCGGCAGCCCCTCGGCGGCCCGCGGTCAGTAGGATGGGATACATGAGCCCGAGTTTCTCCGACGTTGACCGACCGGCCCTGGATTTCGACGGCCTCAGCGACGCCCTCTGCGCACCCTTGGGCCCGTACCGGAGGCTCGAACTGGTGGAATCCACGGGCTCCACCAATACCGACCTGGCGGCCAAGGCGGTCGCCGACAAGGTGGGCTGGTCGGACCTGAGCGTCCTGGCCGCAGAGGTGCAAACCGCAGGCCGCGGCCGGCTGGAACGGCAATGGAGCGCCCCGGCGCGCTCGTCAGTGATCGTGAGCATCCTGCTGCGCCCCTTCAACCACGCCGGCCGGCCCGTGCCGACCCAGAGCTACTCCTGGTTCTCACTGCTGGCCGCCGCCGCGCTGGCAGAGGCGCTCGGCGAGTACGCGCAGCTCAAGGCCGAGGTCAAATGGCCCAACGACGTCTTGGTCTCCGGACGAAAGATCGCCGGCATCCTGGCCCAAATCGTCAGCTACCCCGACGGCTCGCCCCCCGCCGTCGTTCTCGGCACCGGCCTCAACGTGACCCTCTCCAGGGATGAGCTGCCCGTTCCCACGGCCACCAGCGTCGCGCTGGAAAAGGGCCGGACGACCGACCGGAATATCCTGCTGATGTCCTATCTGCGGGTGTTCTCTCAGCGCTACCGGCAGTTCTGCGATGTCAGCGGCGACCCCGCGGCCGAATGGGACGACGGATCCAGCCTGATCGGGCGCATGCGCGACGTCATGGTCACGCTGGGACAGCAGGTGCGCGCCGAGCTTCCGGACGGGAAGCAGATCATCGGCGAGGCCTTCGGCCTGGACGCTTACGGCGCCGTGAAAATCCGGGATGCGGAGGGCACGGAGCACGTCGTGACAGCCGGCGACGTCGTGCACCTCCGCCCGCACGAAGGTTCCTGAGTTGCTCCATACGCCCTGCTGCGGCCGGGAGCCGCGTTGCGGTTGAAACTGGATCCGGGGGAGCGCGTGATCGTGGCGACACGGCCGCAGGCCCGGAAGCTTTCCTGGCCGGTGGTGGCAGCACTGCTTGTGGTTGGCGTTGGCTCCTACGTGGTGGGCAACCTCAGCCGCCCCAGCCCGCCGGACTGGGTGGTCGAGTGGCGCCCGTTGCTGCTCGCCGGACTGGCGGTGACGGTGGCGGCGCTGCTGTCACGGCTGTTCCTGTTACCGCTGCTGCGCTGGATGAGTACGCGGTATCTGCTGACCAGCAGGCGGCTGATCATCCGCCAGGGCGTCGGGCGGCGGCATGAACGCCAGCTGCTGCTGGTGGCAATTGCCGAAGTCCACAGCGAACAGTCCATCATCCAGCGCACACTGCGCAGCGGCAATCTCACGATCGACCTGGGGCACGGACGCACCAGCAGGCTGGTTGACGTACCGGAGGTCCACCGGTTCAGATCGTTGGTGGTGGAGGCCATTGAGGAGCTGCCACGCACCGCCATGTTTGATGGTGTAGACATGGAAACGGAAACCGAGTGGAACAGCTGGGACAGCTGACAGGGAGGAAAGCACAGGATGGACATCAGCAGCGGACAGGATGAACCGCGCCGGGCACCGGTCCCGCGTGATCCCGAGCTGCCCCACCTGCTGCGCCGCGAAGTCCCGCCGCCGGCCGCGGACGAACCGGACGAAGAGCTGGAGGAAACCCGCCCGGAGGATCCGGAACCTGTGCTGGAGGCCGAGCCGGCACCGGAAGGGCTGCGGGCCACCGGAGGCCACCCGGCCGGGGAGCCCGAGCCGCTGACCTTGTCCATGCCGCGCGTGCCGTTGCCCGCCCAATCAGCACCCGCCGCCGAGTCCAACGGGAAAGTGGACCGGCAAGCGATCAAGGATCTCGAGATCCGGTTGCTGGGCTCCGAACGGACCATGAAGCGCCGTGAAGTGGCCGCCGGTGCAGGAGTCTCGCTCTTGTCGGCCCGCAAGATCTGGCGGGCCTTGGGGTTCGCCAACCTCGGGGACGAGGACCTCGCCTTCACCCAGGCCGACCTGGATGCCTTGACCACCATCATCGATCTGGTCCGCGAGGAGCGGCTGACCGAAGAAGCGGCCATTTCGATCACCCGGTCGGTCGGCCAGATGACGGACCGCATGGTGGTCTGGCAGGTGGAGGCATTGGTGGAGGAAATGGTGCACCAGCGGGGGCTCACCGATGCCCAGGCCCGCCAGCGGCTGGTCCATGAGCTGCCGAACCTGATCGATTCCCTGGAAAAGCTGTTGCTCTACTCCTACCGCCGACAGCTCAACGCCGGGGTCGCCCGCCTGACCGTGCGGGCCGAGTCCGCCCTGGGCGCCGGCGCCGGCGCTGGTGGCGACGTCGATTCGCTGCCCCTGCTGCGGGCCGTGGGTTTCGCCGACCTGGTTTCCTATACGAGCCTGTCCCGCCAGATGAACGAGAAGACCCTCGCCCAACTGGTCCAGCGGTTCGAAAACCGTTGTGCCGAGATTATCTCCGTGGGCGGCGGGCGCTTGGTGAAGACGATCGGCGATGAAGTCCTCTACATCGCGTCCTCGCCGCAGGCCGGGGCTGAAATCTCCCTGGCGTTGGCGAAGGCCATCGGTGACGACGACCTGCTGCCGTCGGCGCGGGTGGCCATGGTCTGGGGCCGGGTCCTTTCCCGGCTCGGTGACATCTACGGCCCCACGGTCAATCTCGCCGCCCGGTTGACCACGCTCGCGGAGCCCGGCACCGTGCTGGTCGACGCGTCCACCGCGTCCACGCTGGCCGGGGATGAGAGGTTCGTGTTGATCCCGCAGAAGGTGCGCACCGTCCGCGGATTCGGCGAGGTCAACCCGGTCACCGTTGCCCACGGCACCGGCCAAGGGCTGGTCGTCGACTAGGTTCGGAGCGAGCGGCGCCGTCGTCGTTCCCGAGACTTCGCCCGGCAGGGGAGCGCTCCCCATGCCCTCGGGTTTACGCTCGGTGGTTATACGTGCAATAGTCGGTAAGGGCCCTTGGTGCACCAAGGGCCGTCTTTGGGTGCCTTGCCGGCGTGTCGTCGCGGAATTCCGCGGGGCGTCGACGGGGAATCGGCGCGGGATCACAAAGGAATCAGGGCATTGCGGGGAAGAATGTTCGGGCGGACGCGGCGGCGCAAGACGCTGGCATCGACGACTACCTTCTCTGTGGCGACGGCGCTGGTGGTCGGTGGTGCCATCTACTACCAGGGTTTCCCCACCGCTGACGTGGACCTGAACGACGGCGGGGTGTGGGTCACCAACAACAGCCAGGGGATGGTCGGCCACCTCAACTACCAGTCCCAGGTGCTCGACGGCGGCTTCAGGGCCAACAGCGACGGCTTCGACGTCATGCAGAACGCCGGCACGGTGTTCATGGAGAACCAGGACCAGTCGATGCTCAGCCCGGTGGACGTGGCGCAGATGGAGCGAGGGTCGGAGCAGCAGTTGCCCGGCACCGCCGACGTGGCCTTTGGCAACACGCTGCTGTCCATCACCGACACCGTCAAGGGCCAGGTTTGGATCAGCCCGGCGGACGAGCTGGGGTCGTTCAACGAGGAAACGGCCGAGCCGCTGCTCACCGATGCCAAGGGCAGCGTGGCCACGGTATCGAAGCAGGACACCATCTTCGTCGCCGATCCGGATGCCGGCGAGGTGGCCCGCTTCGAAGTCAACGATGAAGGCGTGGCCGAACGCACCGGCGGGCACCGGGTGGAGTCGCTGGCAGAAGCCGGGGATCTCCAGATAGCCGCCGTGGGGGAGGAGGCGGTGGTCTTCGACGCCGACTCGGGCCTGCTGGTTCTCCCCGGCGGCCGCGAGGTCACCGTGCCGGACGCCCGCGGCGGGGCGCTGCAGCTCAGCGGAGACAAGAGCCCGTTCGTGGCGCTGGCGACCGAGTCGGCCTTGATCAAGCAGCCGCTGAATGGATCTGACGCGGACGTCGTCCCGCTGGAAGGCACCGGAACACCGGCCGCGCCGGTCCAGCTCGCGGGTTGCCTGCACGCGGCCTGGGCCGGCGTCAACCACTACCTGCGGGACTGCGGCGACGACGCCGATGATCTCGCGCAGCCGATCCAGGGCATCGGGTCGAACGCGTCGCTCGTCTTCCGGGTGAACCGGGACATTGTGGTCCTCAATGATGTGAACGCCGGAAACGTGTGGCTGGTGCTCGAAAACATGCAGTTGGTGGACAACTGGAGCGACCTGATCCCGCCGGAGCAGGAGAACGAAGAAGACGAAGAAGACTCGGCGGACGAGAACCCGGTCAACACGCTGCCCGACCGCACCGAGGAAAACCAGCCGCCGGTCGCCCAGGACGACACCTTCGGCGTCCGTGCCGGCCGCACCACCACGCTGACCATCCTGGATAACGACTCCGATCCCGACGGCGACGTGCTCACCGCCCGCCTGACCGGCGACGGCCCGGGCATCGGCGAGGTGCAGGGCATCTATGACAGCACCGGACTGCAGATCGTGGTCAACGGGGATGCGGCACCCGGCCGGCACACCTTCAACTACGAGGTCGACGACGGCCGGGGCGGTACGGACACGGCGCGGGTGGCGATTGACGTGCGCGCCGAGGGCAGCAACTTGCCGCCGGAAACGAAGCGGAAGACCACCATCCTGGTGGAACAGGGCCGCGAAATCAGCCAGAACATCCTCAGTGACTGGATCGACCCGGACGGGGACGACCTGTTCCTGGTCCGCGCCGACAACACCGCCGACGGCGACCTCGTGCGGACCCGGCCCGACGGGCTGCTGACCTTCCAGGACGTCGGGAAGACGTTCGGCAAAAAGGACGTCACGGTGCGGGTGTCCGATGGTTCCGAAACCACCGAGGACGTGGTGGTGTTCGACGTCCGCCCGCCCGGCGCGCTGCCGCCGCTGGCCAACGCCGACCATTTTTCCGCGACCGTGGGCCAGGAAATTCAGATCGCGCCGCTGAAAAACGATCAGGACCCGAACGGCGGGGAACTCCGGCTGGCCAAGACCGGCTCCGCGCCGAACACTTCGATCGTGCCCGACTACGACGCGGGCACGGTCAAGTTCACGGCCGATGCCGCCGGCGCCCACTACTTCACCTACCTCGTCACCAATGGGCCCTCCAGCACCACCGGCCTGATCCGCATCGATGCCACCGAAGACGACGGCGGCGGCGCGCCGGTGGCCGTGCGGGACGTTGCGCTGCTGCCGGAGAACGGGCAGGTGCTGGTGGATGTGCTGGCCAATGACACCGACCCCGCCGGCGGGGTCCTGGTCGTTACCTCGGTGGACGCGGACGGTGCGCCCGTCGCCGTCGAGGTGCTGGACCACAACATCCTGCGCCTCTCCGACGTGAAGGGGCTGCACCAGCAGACCACCATCCGATACACCGTGTCGAACGGCTTCGCCTCTGCCACGGGCGAGGTCAGCGTGATCTCCGTGGCCGGCCAGGACAAGCTGCTGCCGCCGCAGGCCGAGGCCGATACGGCCACCGTGCGGGTCGGCGACGTCGTGACGGTGGAGGTGCTGGCGAATGACACTCATCCGAACGGCGACACGCTGGAGCTGGTGGATGAGCTCGCCGAGACCCCGGACCCTGCCGACGGCCGCATCTTCACGGCCGAGAACACCGTGCGCTTCATCGCCGGGCAGCAGGCCAAGACGGTCTATGCGGTCTACGAGGTGACTGACACGACAGGACAGAGGGATTCGGCCCAGCTGAGGATCAACATCCTCCCGCGCGACGACGAGTCCAACTCCCAGCCCGCCCCCAGGAACCAGGAGGCCCGCGCCATCGCGGGGTTGACGGTTCGTATTCCCATCCCGCTGAACGGGATCGATCCCGACGGCGACTCGGTATACCTGACGGGCATCGACAAGGCCCCCACCCAAGGCGCGGCCGTCGCCGGGCCCAACTACATCGACTACACGGCATCGGCGCAGGGCGCGGGAACCGACACTTTCACCTACCAGGTCAGGGACCGGCTGGGCGCCGTCAATACGGCCACGGTCCGGGTGGGCATTGCCCCCGCGCCGGAGAGCAACCAGAACCCGGTGGCGATCGACGACGGGATCGAGATCCGGCCGGGCCGGACGGTGGCGGTCGACGTGCTCAAGAACGATTCGGATCCGGACGGCGACGCGCTCCTGCTGGACCCCGACAAAATCGTCGGAACGCCCGAGTCGATTGCGGCCAAGGCCGAAGACGGGCGCGTCTATCTGACGACTCCGGCCGAGGAAGGCACGGTCAACGCCCGGTACACCGTGGGCGACGACCGCGGCGGCTCCGCCGTCGGGACCGTGACGGTCCAGGTGAGCGGGGACGCCCCGCTGCAGGCGCCGCTGGCCCGTGATGATCGGGTGGAATCGGCCGACATCAAGGGGCGCACCGCCGTCGACGTGCCGGTGCTGGAGAACGACGAGGACCCGGACGGCGTGGCCAAGGAGCTGGACGTCCTGGTCGACGGTGACTATCCGACCGCCCGGGCGGTCGCCGACGGCCAGGTCAACGTGGAGCTGACCGACGCGGTCCAGCTGATTCCCTACACCGTCCGGGACGTGGACGGGCTGCAGGCCACCGCGGTCATCTGGGTTCCGCCGCTGGGCGAGCAGTATCCGGTGCTGCGCGACAACACCCCGCTGGACGTGACGGCCGGCGACGAACTGCAGCTGGACCTGACCGAACTGGTGGAAGTCCGGCCCGGCCGCACCCCGCGGATCACCGTGGCGGAGAACATCCGCGCGATCGGCACCAGCGACGACGAATGGATGGCCGACGCGAGCACGCTCAGCTACAAGGCGGACCGCGACTACGCCGGCCGCGGCTCCATCACGTTCGAGGTGACCGACGGGTCGGGCCCCGACGACCCCGAGGGGCTCAAGTCCACGCTCACCATCATGACCAAGGTGATCCCGGCCGCCGACCGGAACTTCCCGCCCGAACTGACCACCGGAACGCTCGACGTGGCCAAGGGCGAAGACGCCGTCAGCTATGACCTGCGCCCGCTGGCCAGCGACCCGAACCCGGAGGACCTGGAGAAGCTGCAGTTCGCCGTCGAAGGCGGGACGCCGGAAGGATTCGACGTCAGCCTGGAGGGCAGCGTGCTGCGTGTGGCGGCGGCTGCCGCGCTCCAGACCGGCGCCACCGGCGTGGTCAACTTCTCCGTTACCGACGGCCGCTCCGATAAGGTGACCAGCCGGGTGAGTGTGCGGGCGACCGCCTCCACCCGCCCACTGCCGGTCGCCAACGACGACGAGGTGCCGGACGCCGTGCAGGGCGAAGCGCTGCCGGTTGACGTGCTCGCCAACGACGTGAACCCGTTCCCGGAAACACCGCTGACGATCGTCAGCGCCGTGGCCGGCAACGGGGGCACCGCGGAGATCGACGGGGAGCGGATCATCGTGACGCCCGGCGCGGACTTCTCCGGCACCATGACCGTCGCATACACGGTGGAGGACAAGACCCGCGAGGGGAGCCGGCAGGCTACGGCGAACGTTTCGCTCGTCGTCAAGGGCCGGCCGGAGACGCCCGGCACGCCGCTGGTGGACTCGGTCCGCAACCAGACCGTGGTGCTGTCCTGGACGGCGCCCGGCGACAACGGCGCGCCGATCACCGGCTACACCGTGAACGCAGTAGGCGGGGGATTCAGCCAGCAGTGCGCGACCACTACCTGTACCCTGACCGGCTTGCAGAACGACGTCGAATACACCTTCACCGTGACGGCGGAGAACGCCGTGGGCACGTCCGATCCGTCGGCTGAGTCGGCGGTGGCCCGGCCGGATGTCCGGCCGGCGACCCCGGCCGCTCCGCAGTTGAAGTTCGGCGACAAGTCACTGGACGTCAGCTGGACCGCACCGGCCAACGAAGGCTCGGCCATCGAGAGCTACACCCTGGAGATTTCGCCGGCCCCGCCGAGCGGCCAGCTGCAGAAGAACGGCCTGACCGGCACCAGCTACAAGTGGGAGGGGCTGGAAAACGGCCAGGCGTATGAGGTCCGGGTGCAGGCGCACAACCGCGCCCCGGAACCGAGCGACTTCAGCGCCTACTCCGCCGCAGAGGTGCCGGCCGGTCCGCCGGCTGCTCCCACCGCTCCTGCCACCGAACGGGTGAAGTCCGTGGGGGACCAGAGCCAGCTGAAGGTGAGCTGGGCCGCGCCGGCCAACAACGGCGGCGAGATTCTCGACTACACCGTGCGCGAATACCAGGGCGGAGGGCTGACCCGGACCTTCCCGGCGGTGAATGCGACGTCGCAGACGGTGACGGCACCGAACTCGGAGATCGCCTATACATACACCGTCACGGCCCGGAACAAGGCCGGGTCGGGCGAGGCCAGCCCGCAGTCGAACGCGCGGCGGGCGGTCGGCGCACCCGATGCCCCGACCGGCGCCTCGCTGAGCGAGGCGCAGACCGGCGGGGCGGGACGCGCGGTCACGGTGTCCTTCAACGAACTGACCGCCGCGCAGCGCAACGGCGCCCAGTCCGGCGAAGTCAGCTACCGGGCGACCTTCAGCGACGGCCGGACCATGGCCATCACGAACGGGCAGCAGGTGGGAGGCTTCACCAACGGCAAGGCCGTCAATGTGCGCATCACCTCCGTGGCCGACAGCGACGGCGCGAGCTACTCCAGTGCGCCGAGCGCCGCGTCCAACAACGCGACTCCGTATGGAGCTCCCGGGAAGCCCAGTGTCTCCGGACAGGACGGCGCCAGGGAACAGCAGTCCGTGACGTTCAACTGGAGCGCACCGGCGGCGAACAGCCACGACGTTGCCCAGATCCGGATCCGGATCGATGGGGGCGCTTGGCGGAACGTGGCCAACTCCGGAAGCGAGACAGTCGACACCCGCGCGTACAACAAGCGGGTGACGTTCGACGCGCAGTCGATCAATTCCCGCGGCACGGCCGGTGCGATAGCGTCGGCTGCGGCAAGCTCCGGCGACGCTCCACCGCCGCCGCCTCCGCCGAAAACGAGCTGGGATGTTATCGTCGGCGGCAACGAAACAAAGTTACAGTCTGGGTGGCGTACCTGCATGGAGTACATCGGGAGTCTCGGCGCCAACTTCAGCAACGGGGAATGTGCCGGTGACCACTGGGCTAATCTCGAGCGAAAGCACACCACCATCACCGTCGCGTGCTACATCACATCGTCCGATGGCTACTGGTACCGGCAGTCGTATTCCAACCCGTCGTATACCCATAACAACGGATTGGTGGTCAAGGGCATCCACGTGCGGGAGTCAGGCGTCGCCGGGCACCTCGGAAGCCGGCTGCCTTCGGGCATGAACACAGATGATGACAAGTGCTGATCGGAGCGCCGTCGTGGAACGACAGCAGGTCGGGATTCGGGACCACGGCTGTCGGTTCCTAAACTAACAAAGGCTTTTGACACTGATGCAACAAAAAGAGAGACCGGGAACAGCATGACGATGACTTCCGAGCAGGCCGAGTGGTTCGCCGAGACGTTCGGGAAGCTGGCCGCCAACGTCGGCCAAGCGGTGCTTGGTAAGAACAAGGTGGTGCGGTTGGTGCTCACGGCCATGTTGGCCGAGGGCCACGTGCTGCTGGAGGACGCCCCGGGAACCGGCAAGACCATGCTGGCCCGGTCGCTGGCGGCCACCGTGCAGGGCTCGAACTCGCGCATCCAATTCACGCCGGACCTGCTGCCCTCGGACGTCACCGGCATCACGATCTACGACCAGAAGACGCAAAAGTTCGAGTTCCACAAGGGCCCGATCTTCGCCACCGTGGTGCTGGCGGACGAGATCAACCGTGCCTCGCCGAAGACGCAGTCGGCGCTGCTGGAAGTCATGGAGGAAGGGCGGGTGACGGTCGACGGCGTGACCTATGACGCCGGGCGCCCCTTCATGGTGATCGCCACGCAGAACCCGATCGAGCAGGCCGGTACGTACCGCCTCCCGGAAGCCCAGCTGGACCGCTTCCTGATCAAGACGTCGATCGGCTACCCGGACCGCGCGTCGACGGTGGAACTGCTGGGCGGAGCCAGCACGCGCGACCGGTCGGCCGCCCTGACGCCGATCATCACTCCGCAGGCCGTCAGGGACATGGCGGACCTCGGGGCCACCAACCACGTGGACCTGTCGGTGCTGGAATACGTCTCGGCCCTGTGCGAGGAAACCCGCAACGCGGCCGAGTCGCGCCTCGGCGTGAGCGTACGCGGCGCCTTGGCCATGGTCCGTGCGGCCAAGGTCTGGGCCGCATCCCAGGGCCGCAACTTCGTGTTGCCGGACGACATCAAGGAACTGGCTCCCGTGGTCTGGAACCACCGGTTCGTGATGGACCCCGAGGCGGAGTTCGCCGGTGCTACCCCGGAGGCCGTGATGTCGCGCGTGCTGGCCGACGTGCCGGCGCCCCAGCAGCGGGTGACGGTCTAGCGCCGTGCCGAAGGAACTCTTCCGGCCGAAAGCGGCTGAATGACCGAGACCACGACGAAGCAGGCCACGGAGCAAACGAACCGGCTCGGCGGCCTCAGTGAAACGATTCGGCGGGTGGCTCCGGACAAAGGCAGCAAGCTGCATCCGGCGTCGCTGGCCGCCCAGGCTGGTTCGCTGGCCGGGCAGTACGTGTGGCCGGGCTGGCGGCGGGTACGGGGTGCCGCGGAGCGCTACCTGCGGCCTGTGCTGGACACCGTGAGCCCGCTTGGCTGGGTGGTGGCCGGCGGCACGGTCCTGCTGTTGGTGCCCGGGGCCGCCTTTGGCTGGCAGGAAGCCAAGATCGCGGCGCTGACGGGACTGTTCCTGCTGGCGCTGGCCATAGGTTTTGTGTTGGGCCGTTCCTCGTACGGCGTGGAACTGGACCTGGCACGCACCCGGGTCGCCGTCGGTGACCAGGCCGTGGGGAGCGTAGCGGTGACGAACACCGCGGACAAACCTCTGCTGCCGGCCGCGCTGGAACTGCCGGTCGGGGCGGCCACGGCCGTGTTCCAGCTGCCCCGCATGAAGGCCGGCGAAGTGCACGAGGACCTGTTCACCATCCCCACGCAGCGCCGCGCCGTCATCGTGGTGGGGCCGGTCCGTTCGGTGCGTCAGGATCCACTGGGCCTGCTGCGCCGGCAGATGATGTGGACGGAACCGACCGACCTGTTCGTCCATCCCCGCACCACTGCGCTGGGCAGCTCGGCCGCCGGCTTCATCCGCGACCTTGAGGGACTGCCCACCAAGGAACTGGCCAGCGCCGACGTCTCCTTCCACGCGTTGCGCGATTACGTCCCCGGCGACGACCGCCGCTACATCCACTGGAAGACCACGGCGCGCACCAACTCGCTGATGGTGCGCCAGTTCGAGGAGACCCGCCGCGCGCATCTCGCCGTCGCGGTCTCCACGAACACGGAGGAGTACGGCTCGGAGGAAGACTTCGAACTGGCTGTCTCCGTGGGCGCATCGATTGGGCTGCAGGCCCTCCGCGAGCAGCGCAACCTGAGCGTCCTGACCCAGCGGGGCCCGCTGCGCAGCGAAACCGGCCGCATCCTGCTGGATGAAATGACCCGGATCGAAGGCAAGCCGCAGCGCTCCAGCGCGGTGGAACTGGCCCGCAGTACCGCCGACGCGGTGCCGAATGCCTCCGTCATGTTCCTGATCGTCGGCGATCACGTATCGGCCACTCAGCTGCGCCAGGCATCATCGGCCGTGCCGGCCGGCATCCGTGCCTTCGCCATCCGCTGCGGCGGCGGTCTCCAAGTCGCCCGGGCGACCATCGGCGACCTGTCCGTGCTGTCACTGTCCAGCCTGGACGACCTGGCCATCGTGTTGCGGAAGGCCGCTGCATGAGCAGCGCAAAAGCTCCGCTTCCGGAGCAACAACCCGGCCGGGTCCGCCGCCGTGCCGCCGAAGCAAAGAACGACGCCGGCCCTACCGCCCCGCGGAAGCGGCGCGTGCCGGCTGCGGGTGGACTGGCGGCCTGGCTGCCGCGGCCCGCACGACAGGTGGCACTCGATGCGGCTGTCCTGGTGGTGCTGCTGGGACTGGGGCTGGCCGGATTCCACCACGTTTTCGGCGGCAACGGCCGCTACCTGACCGCCGGTTTCGGCGGCATCGCCGTCGGGCTCCTGCTCTCGCTGGTCGGCGCCCGCTACCGGATGATGGGTCTGTTGTCCACGGCCACCGCCGGGATGGGGGCCTACCTGCTGCTCGGCAGCACCTTCGCCGCGCCCACCGAAGCCATCGGGGGCGTCCTGCCGTCGCTGGACTCGCTGCGCACCGTGCTGACCGGCTTTGTGTTCGCGTGGAAGGACATCCTCACGGTCGCCCCGCCGGTAGGGATCTCCGGCGGAATGCTGGTGGTGCCGTTCCTGGGCGCCCTGGCCGCCGCCCTGCTGGCCGGCACGTTGGCGTGGCGTGTCCGCGGGCCGTACTGGCCGCTGCTGCCGGTACTGGGGTTCTTTCTGCTGGGCATCGCGTTCGGCACCGATGTCCCGGCGCTGCCGGTGCTGCGGGGCGTGCTGCTGGTGGCGGTGTCCGCCGCCTGGCTGGCCTGGCACCGCCACCTGGCCCGGGGGGATGCCGCTGCCGGCGTGGCTACCCCGGCACTGGCCGACCCCGCCGCACACCGGGCCGGGCTGCGGCGCAGGCTCGGCCTGGGCGCCGGAATGCTGGCGTCAGCGGTGGCGCTCACGGCGCTGGCCGGCCCGGCACTCACGGCGCGCGGCGATCGCGAGGTGCTGCGCGACGTCGTCGTTCCCCCGGTCAATCTCTACGACTATCCGAGCCCGCTGATGGATTTCCGGAGCTACGTGAAGGACCAGGCCGAGGAGACGCTCTTCACCGTTGCGGGGCTGCCCGAGGGCCAGCGGGTGCGATTGGCGGCGCTGGATACCTTCGATGGCACGGTCTACAACGTCAACCCCGAAAGCGGGGGCAATTTCAAACCCGTGGGCGACGCCGGCTCGCTCGGTCCGGCGTCCGGCGGCACCGCGCGGCTCGACATCCGGATCGGGGACTACAGCGGCGTCTGGCTTCCCGCGGGCGGGCACATCGACGGCATGGCGTTCGAGGGGGAGCGGGCGACGGAGCTGGGCGGCTCGCTGTTCTACAACGACGACTCGAAGACAGCGCTGACCACGCGGTACCTGGTAGCCGGAGACAGCTACTCGGTGGAGACCACGTTCCCCGGCCGGCTGGAGGACGCCCAGCTGGCACAGTATGACTTCGCCTCCGTCCGCCTGCCGAAACCGGCCAGGGTGCCGGACATCGTCGCGGCCAAGGCGAACGAGTTTGTGGGTGAAGCGACGGTGCCGATCGAACAGGTGCGCCAACTGGAACGGAACCTGCACGAGAACGGCTTCTTCAGCAACGGCAAGGAAGACGAAGCGCGCAGCCTGTCCGGCCACCACGCGGGGCGGATGATCCAGCTCCTCGATGCAGAGCAGATGATTGGCGACGACGAGCAATACGCGGTGGCGATGGCGTTGATGGCCCGGCACCTGGGCATCCCGGCCCGGGTGGTGATGGGGTTCTACCCAGATCCGAAGGAAGGCCATTCCGCCGGGGAAGCAGTTCAGATCAAGGGCGAAGACGTGCACGCCTGGGTGGAGGTGGCATTCGAACATGCCGGCTGGGTCGCCTTTGATCCGACTCCGGACGAGGACAACGAGCCGACTCCACCGCAGCAGGAACCGAAGTCGACGCCCAAGCCGCAGGTCCTGCAGCCGCCGCCTCCGCCGCAGGAACCGGCCGAGCTGCCGCCGGACACCGCCCCGGAGCCGCAGGACGCCGAGCAGCAGGAGAAGTCGTTCTGGGAACTGTGGGGCTGGCTCTTCGCGGCCGTGGGCATGGCGGCCGTCCCGCTGGCTGTATTGCTGCTGCCGCTGTTGCTGATCGCCTGGCTGAAGCTGCGCCGGCGCAGGCGGCGGGCCAGCGAAGGCCTGCCGAGCCACCGCGTGGGCGGCGGCTGGCGCGAGGTGATGTCGCTGGCCACCGATATGGGAGCGCGAGCCCCCGCGAACGCCACCAGGCGCGAACATGCCGCCATGCTGGCGGGGCAGTTCCCGACCACGGCGCACGGCACCACGCTGCTGGCACACCGCGCCGACGCGGCCATCTTCGGGGCAGCCGAGCCGACGGAGGTCCAGGTGCAGCAGTACTGGGACAAGGTGGACGACTCGCTGGCCAAAATGAAGGACTCGCTGGGTTTCTGGCAGCGGCAGCGGGCCAAGTTCACACCCCGCTCGCTGGTTGCGGACGCCAAGCGGCGGCTGGCGCAGCGGCGGACAACGGCCGCCACTAGAATCCGTACAGTAGACTCACAGGCCGGACGGCCGGAACAGGGCGGGAGCAGCACGTGGCAGCAAGACTGAATCTGGTCAGCGCCCCGGTCGGCAAACGGCTGGGGGCGTGGCTGATCGACAAGATTCCGCCGGCCGTGCTGATGCTGGCCGCCTATGCTGCCAGCGTCCCGGCCGTGATGGAGGCCGCGGCCTCCGGCAGCGCCTCCGCTGCCGCGGAAGCGCTGGGCGGCATGTTCCTGTGGATCGGGCTGGCATCTCTGCTGTCGCTGGCCTACACCATCTGGCTCTGGGGCTGGGAAGCGACCAGCGGCAAGACTCCCGGCAACCTGCTGCTGGGCCTGCGTACGGCGAACGAGGACGGACATGCGGCCGGCTGGGGAGCCATTTTCCTCCGCGGGCTGATCATCGCCGTCGGCTCGCTGGTGTTGGCCGTGGGCGCGGTCGTGGTGGTGGTCTCCAACGTCTGGGACCGCAACCACAAGCGCCAGGGCTGGCACGACAAGGTGGCCAAGACCCTGGTGCTCGACGTGGCACAGGGGCGCGATCCGCTGACCACCGGCGGACTGTACGGGCCGGCGGCGTTTGCGCCGGACGGTACCGACGCCCAGGTCGGCTTTGCCGGCGCGGCATCGGAAGGACAAGACCCGCACCGGCCCGTCGCTGAGCCTGCTCCGCAGCCTTCCGCCGTCATCTCCGCGATCCCGGGATTCGGCCCCGCACCGGTAGCGCCGGAGCCCACCGTCCCGGCAGCCGGCGCCGTCTCCGCCGCGCCGCCTGCGCCGGCGGCCGTCAGCCAGGGCACCCCGGAGGCACCGCCGTCGTACGTCCCGGCAGCGGCGGGCCAGACTGCGGAGGTGGGCCGGGACAACCACCCGGACGAAGAATTCGCCGCGACCCGGGTCCGCACGGCGGCCCCGCCTGCCGGCCCCCTCACCATCACCTTCGACGACGGGCGCAACGTGGTACTTGAAACGACGGCCCTGATCGGGCGCAACCCGGCCGCAGGCGCCGGCGAGGAGATCGACCAACTGATCGATTTCGCAGACATGGGACGCTCCGTATCCAAGACCCACCTGCTGCTGCGGGTCGACGGCGGCACCGTCTGGGTGACCGACCGCAACTCCACCAACGGGACCGCGGTGACCGGCGGCGACGGCATCCGGCGCCAGCTGGCCCCCGGGGAAGCGGTGGCTGCCCAACCCGGAGCGACCGTCGAGTTCGGCGACCGCGGCTTTACCATCGGACGCGCATGAGCACGGCGTCGGGAGCGGAGCCCATCCGGCTCAACGTCGGCGCCGGGTCCGACCGCGGGTTGCGGCGGCAGCTGAACGAGGACGCGTACCTGGCCGACGGTACGCTGTTCGCGGTGGCCGACGGCATGGGCGGACACGAGGCCGGCGAAGTGGCCAGCCGCATTTGCGTGGAGACGATGCGGGACTACGTGGCCAGCCACGAACTCGGCGCGCACGAGCTGGAACAGCTGATCGCCCGGGCCGACGCACGGATCAGGGTGGCGGCGGCATCGCGGGCGGGCACGACGGTGTCCGGGGCCGCGCTGGTCTCCGAACGCGGCGTGCCCTACTGGCTCGTGTTCAACGTCGGCGATTCCCGCACCTACCGGCTCAACCACGGCAAACTCGTACAGGTCAGTGTCGACCACTCCGAGGTGCAGGAACTGCTCGAGGCGGGACAAATCACCGCCCAGGAGGCCCTGGTGCATCCGCGCCGGCACGTCATCACCCGGGCGCTGGGCACCGGCGAAGACAACCAGCCGGATTTTTGGATGGTGCCCGTGGAACCGGGGGACCGGATCATGATCTGCTCCGACGGGCTGACCTCGGAGGTCAGCGACGACCACATCTACAGCATCCTCACCTCCCTGTCCCATCCCCAGGACGCGGTCGATGCGCTGATCCAGGCCGCGCTGCGCTCCGGCGGACGGGACAACATCACCGTGGTTGTCGTTGATGCCGCCGGTCCCGCGGGCCAGGCCGAGGACGCCTCGACCGCGCCGCGGCAGGAGGAGACGACGACGCTGCCCCGGCTGGAAGCTCCCGAACAGGCAACCGCCGTGGGGGATGACTGATGGCGGGCATGGCGTACAGCCCCGGGCCTTGGCTTGGGTTGGTCAACGGCGACACAGCGGTACTCCTCGAATCGGGCGCCCCCGATGATATGGTGCAGCAGTTGTGGCAGGCGCTGGAGTCCGGCGCCACGCTCGAAGCGCTGCTGGGAACCGTCGTCTCCGGCTACGGCGCCAACCTGTCGGCCATGCCGCAGTTCGGCATCATCTCCTGCGCCGGCGGCATCCACGCGGTGCTCCGCGGCGACGTGGTGGCATCCGCGGATCCGGACGGGCAGGAACTGAGCGGACGCGGTGTCTCCAGCTGGACCGAAGGACGGCTGGCGGCCGACCGCGTGGTTATTGCGGCCGGGGCCGGCGGATCCCACCCGGCAGGCCAGCCGGACCCATGGCTGCCGCTGCGCGCCGGCGCGGTACAGTTGGGTGCCCTTCGCATGTGCGCGGCAGTTGCCGCCGGACGGGAGCCACGACCGGGGAGCCCAACGGATTCGACAGGGACTGGCCCGGCTGCCGGCGTTTCGGCACCTGCGCCTGCACCGGTACCGGCTCAGGCGGCGCGGACCGAAGCGGCAGGGCCGGAGTCCGGCGGGGCGGAGGCCGGATGGTCCGAAAGCCTGGAAATGACCAGTCTTTACATGCCGGAAGATGAGTCCGACGCCGCCGCTGCCGCCGATGAAATGGTGCAGGGCGCCGAACCGGTGCCGGACGCCGGGCAAGCCGCCGGCGCCCAAGCGGTGCAGGACACCGGGGCGGCAGATGATGGCCTGGACCAGACGGTTGTCCACGCCGCCGCGCAGCGGGCCAACCTGCAGGCACCGCCGCCCCATGCCGCCGCCGGCGATGCCCAGCCGGGAGTCGCCGTCGCAGCCCGTCCCGCGGCGGCGGGCCGGACCGCCGGGCAGCCCGGCCAGCCGGTGGACCTGATCGACGCCGTCCCCTGGCTGACGCCGTCTGCGTCCGCCCGCGCCGCCGCCGCGGAAGCGGCCAGGGATTCCCAGCCGGCCGATCCGACCGACCGCAGCCCTGCCGCTGCCGGCCCGCCTGCCGGGTTCGTCCCGGGGGACCACGCCGACGGCGACCACGACGGGCAGACGCTGATGCGCAGCGACCTGCCCGAGGTCCCGGCAGCACCCGCCGCACCCGCAGCACCCGCCGCTGCCGCCGCGGCGCCGTCGTCCGTGCCGAGCACCGCGCCCATGGTGCTGGCCCGTTTGTGCGGTCACGGCCACGCCAATCCACCGACCAGTTCAGCGTGCTCTGCATGCGGCGGGCAGCTGGGCGACGAGGCCCAGGAGGTGCAGCGGCCGGCGCTGGGGCACCTGCGGTTGTCCACCGGGGAAGTCGTGGAACTGGACAGGCCCGTGATCGTTGGACGGCAGCCCTCCGCGAACCGGGTCCAGGGCAGTGTGATGCCGCGGCTGGTTCCGGTGCACAGCGCCAGCGGGGATATTTCGCGCTCACACGTGGAAGTCCGGCTGGAAGGCTGGCACGTCATCCTTGCCGACTTGGACTCCACCAACGGGACCTTGCTCTTGCGCGGCCAGCAGGCGCCCCGGCGGCTGGGCCACGGCGAGTCGGTCATGCTGCTGGACGGCGACATCGCGGACCTGGGCGACGGCATCTCCCTGCGCTTTGAGGACCTGCCGTGAGCATGAAGCGCCCGCCCGCACCGCCGCCCGCCATCGATGGCTACCGCTACGTCAGGCTGCTCGGCTCTGGCGGTTTCTCCGATGTCTATCTTTACGAACAGGATCGACCCAAGCGCCGGGTTGCGGTCAAGGTACTGCTGTCCGGCCTGAAGACCGAGGACGCCCGCCGCCGCTTCGAATCCGAAGCGAACCTTATGGCGCAGCTGTCCACGCATCCGTTCATCGTCACGATCTACGAGGCCAATCTCACCGCCGACGGACATTCCTACCTGGCCATGGAGTACTGCTCGCGTCCCAGTCTGGACGTGCGGTACCGCAACGGGCCGCTGGCGGTGGACGAGGTGCTGGCCCTCGGAATCCAGGTGGCCTCGGCCGTGGAAACCGCGCACCGGGCGGGAATCGCGCACCGCGACATCAAACCAGCCAACATCCTGGTCACCGACTACAACCGGCCGGCCCTGACCGACTTCGGCATCTCCTCCTCCGGCGCTGACGGCGGGGACGGCGACACCGGCATGTCCATCCCCTGGTCGCCGCCGGAAGCATTCCAGGGTGCTGCGGGCAACGGCACGCGCAGCGACATCTGGTCCCTGGGTGCCACCGTCTACACGCTGCTGGCCGGGCGGTCCCCGTTCATCCAGCCCGGCGGGAACAACTCCCAGCGGGACCTGATGGACCGCATTGCGCATGCGCCGCTGCCGCCGCTGCGCCGTGCCGACGTGCCCCCATCCCTGGAACTGGCCCTGGCTACGGCGATGGCCAAGTCGCCGGGCTCGAGGTTCACATCGGCCTATGCCTTCGCGCTGGCCCTGCAGCGGGTCCAGACGGAATTGAACCTCTCGGTGACCCCGTTCGAGGTGCTGGAGGAAGCGCGGTCGGCTCAGGCAGACGGCGGCGACGACGGCGAGGCGACGCGTGTCCGCGGGATTGTCTCCATCGACCCGTCCGCCGGCACGGCACCGACGGCACCCGGCTTCGCCTTCCCCGAACGCACCGGGAGGCAGCCCGCCGGGCCGGCGCAGCCGGCAGCAGGCACCGCAGCCGGGCCGTGGCTGCCCGGCGGCCCCCACGGGTGGCGCCTGGAGCTGGACCCGGACGGCGCCACAGTGCTGCGGGACTCGGAACAGGACCAAGCGACGGACCCCGACGGCGAGGCGCGGCGCCGCCCCTGGGCCTGGGTGGCCGGGGCCGCCGCCGCGGCAGCGGTGCTCGCCGGTGCCGTCGTCGTGCTAAACCGCCCTGCCTCCGAGGCTGCAGTGCCCGAAACCCCCGTCAGCCGGCCGCCGGCAAACGCGTTGGAAGGCCTGTCCGGCAACGTGGTGCCGCCGGAGGACCTGGCCGGCCGGGTGCAGGGCGGCGAGGCAGTCTTCAGTTGGACCAATCCGGACCCCCGGGACGGCGACCTGTATATCTGGACGCCCGTGACCGCGTTGGGCCGGGGCGAGGCCGAGCGCACCGGTGAACCCGAGGCAACCATGCCCCTGGCGCAGAATGACCGGACCTGCATTGAAGTGGTGGTGGTGCGGGCCAATGGCCGGGCCTCGGATCCGGTCCGCGGCTGCGCGGACAAGTAGCTGCCCGGCCTGCGCGGCTTTTGCGGGTAGTTTTGAAACGTTGAATCACGCACTGCCCACGCGGTCAGTGCAGACAAGGGGGATAGCGGTGGCGGATGTGAGCATTGAGTTCTGCGGCGAATGGTATGAAGCCACGAACAACGACGTGTTCACCATTGGGCGCGAAGGCGACCTGGAGATCGACGACAATCCCTACCTGCACCGCAGGTTCCTGCAGATCGCCCACTATGACGGCATCTGGTGGCTGGCCAACGTTGGCTCCCTCATTTCCGCGACCATTGCCGATTCGACCGGGGGCATGCAGGCGTGGCTGGCGCCGGGAGCGCGGATCCCGATGGTCTTCAGCCAGACGAACATCGTTTTCACGGCCGGCCCCACGACCTATGAGCTGTCGGTCCATGTGAAGACGCCGTCGTTCCGCCAGGAACACCGGGACACGGATGCGGTGGGCGAAACCACCATCGGCCCGGTGGTGTTCACCGCGTCGCAGAAGGCCCTGATCCTGGCCCTGGCTGAACCGATGCTCAAGCGCGACGGGACCGGCCTCAGCTCGATCCCGTCGTCCTCGCAGGCGGCGGCCAGGCTGGGCTGGCCCCTGACCAAGTTCAACCGCAAGCTGGACAACGTCTGCGACAAACTGGACCGCGTGGGCGTCGCCGGACTGCGCGGCGGCGGCGGAAAGCTTGCCACCAACCGGCGCGCGCGGCTGGTCGAACACGCGGTGACCTCGCACCTGGTCACCGCGGCCGACCTGCCGCTGCTTGACGAACGGCCGGACGCGGAAGACTGAACGGCCGGACGCGGAAGACTGAGCGGCCGCCGGTCCAGCGGGGACTTGCGGGCTCCGCCATCGTCGCCTGAACCGCGCTTCTCGGGCAAGATAGTCAGGTGAGCACAGTCGAAACACCTGCCAGCGATATTCCCGGCGACGAGATCCGCCACGAGTACGAGCAGTTGACCGAGGACGTCCGCAAGTACCGCTACGCGTATTACAACGAGGACGCCCCGCTGGTCTCGGACGCCGAATTTGACCAGCTGTACCGGCGGCTGGAGGAGATCGAGGCACTGCACCCGGAGTTGGTGGCCAACGACTCGCCCACGCAGGAAGTCGGCGGCGAGGTTTCCGCCGCCTTCGCCCCGGTGGAGCACCTGCAGCGGATGTACTCGCTGGAGGACGTCTTCTCGCTGGACGAGCTGAAGGCTTGGGTGGACCGCGCCACAGCGTCTGTGGCCAACCTGGGCAACGGCAGGAAACTGCGCTGGCTCAGCGAAGTGAAGATCGACGGATTGGCCGTCAACCTGCTCTACCGCGATGGTGAACTGGTCCGGGCCGCGACCCGCGGAGACGGCACGACCGGCGAGGACATTACCCACAACGCCCTGACCATCGCCGACATCCCGCGCCGGCTCTCCGGCGGCAACATCCCGTCCGAGGTGGAGATCCGCGGCGAGATCTTCATCCCCACCAAGGACTTCCTGGCGCTGAACGAGCGGATGGTGGAGGCAGGCAAGGCGCCGTTCGCCAACCCGCGGAACTCGGCGGCCGGCTCGCTGCGGCAGAAGGACCCGAAGGTGACGGCCGAGCGGCCGCTGCACATGTTCGTCCACGGGATCGGCGCCCGCGAAGGGCTCGTCGCCGAGAGCCAATCGGACACCTACGCGATGCTGCAGGAATGGGGGCTGCCCACCAGCCCCTATTACAAGGTCGTGGACAGCTACGAAGAAGTACTGGAGTTCATCGAACACTACGGCGAACACCGGCACGACCTGCTGCACGAAATCGACGGCATCGTGGTCAAGGTGGACGACTTCGGCCTGCAGCGGGCGCTCGGCCACACCTCCAGGGTGCCCCGCTGGTCGGTGGCCTATAAGTATCCGCCGGAAGAGGTCCACACCAAGCTCTTGGACATCCGGGTCAACGTGGGCCGCACCGGCCGCGTTACCCCGTACGGCGTGATGGAACCGGTGAAGGTGGCCGGTTCCACCGTGGAGATGGCCACGCTGCACAACCAGGACGTGGTCAAGGCCAAGGGCGTGAAGATCGGCGACATCGTGGTGCTGCGCAAGGCCGGCGACGTGATCCCGGAGATCGTGGGCCCGGTGCTGGCGCTGCGGGATGCGCAGGATCCGCCGGTGCGCGATTTCGTGATGCCCACCGACTGCCCCTCGTGCGGCACCCCGCTGGCTCCCGGCAAGGAAGGCGACGTCGACCTGCGCTGCCCGAATGCCAAGTCCTGCCCGGCGCAGCTGACCGAGCGGGTGGCCCATCTGGCTGGCCGCGGCGCCTTCGACATCGAAGCGCTGGGCTACGAGGCCGCGTTCGCGCTGACCCGGCCGGCCGAACCCGAACAGCCTCCGCTCACCAACGAGGCGGGGATTTTCAGCCTCAGGCCCGAGGACCTGGCCGACGTGCGGATCCGTCGCGAGAAGAAGACGAAGGGCGTGCCCACCGGCGAGACGGAACTGGTGCCCTACTTCTACACCAAGGGCACCGCCAAGAAGCCCTCTGTGCCCACGGCCAACACCAGGAAGCTCTTCGAGGAGTTGGAGAAGGCCAAGACCCAGCCGCTCTGGCGGGTACTGGTGGCGTTGTCCATCCGGCACGTTGGTCCCACCGCTTCCCGCGCCCTGGCCACCGCGTTAGGGTCGATGGACGCCATCCGGGCCGCCAGCGAGGACCAGTTGGCGCACGTGGACGGGGTGGGCCCCACCATCGCGGCGGCGCTGAAAGAGTGGTTCGCCGAGGACTGGCATGCCGGGATTGTCGACGCCTGGGCCGCCGCCGGCGTGCGAATGGCCGACGAGGTGGACGAGAGCATGCCCCGCACCCTGGAGGGGCTGACCGTGGTGGTCACCGGGACGCTGCCGAACTTCAGCCGCGACGAGGCCAAGGAAGCGATCATCATCCGCGGCGGCAAGGCCTCCGGCTCCGTCTCGAAGAACACCAGCTATGTGGTGGCCGGCGAGAACGCGGGCACCAAACTGGACAAGGCCGAGTCCCTTGGCCTGACGGTGCTGGACGAGGACGGTTTCCGCCGGCTGCTGGAAACCGGCAAGGCGTGACGGGGGAGCGGCCAGGGCCCGGCGCCGGCTGGCAGCAGTTGCTCTCCGCCCTGGCCAGCCACCGCCTGCGCGGGCTCTACGCTGCCCTGGTGCTGGGCCAACAGCCGGAGATGACCGCCAAGGAACGGCAGAAGCTGCTCGCCTCCGGCCTCGTGACGGACGACGGCGGTGCCCTCACAGTTGAGCCCGGTGTGTTCAAGGCCGCGCTGGCCGCGGCACGGAAACCCCAGCAGACGGGCCCGGAAAGGTTCCTCGCCGGCGAGCTGGTGGTGCTGCCATCCCGTGCCTCCGACCGGCTGGAACTGTTGGGCCATATACGCGACCGCATCATTTCCGGCAGCGAGGTCATGGCCGAAAAGGAACTGAACGCCAGGCTGGCCGCCTTCACCCCCGATGTACCGATGCTCCGCCGTGCCCTGGTGGATTACGGTTTCCTGGACCGCGAGCCGGACGGCAGCGCCTATCGGATCGCGAACCGCCGCGCCAACGGCCCCGGGCAGCAGTAGCAGCGGAAAGCTGCGCCGAAAGCAGCGGCAGCCACTTCGCGAAACGCGCGGACATCCCGGCGCCCTCGTGAAACTATCGTGACTGGCATCACCGGCCATGGGACGATGGATGTGCGAGGTGAGCCATGAACGAGTTCTTTGCCGACGGTTTTCCCTGGTGGTTCATCTGGGTCGGTTTCGCCGTGGTCTCCGGTCTGGGACAGCGTGCCAAGCGCACCCGGCGCGGTCAGGGCTGGAACCGGACCGGTGGCCGGCGGCGCGAAAGCGCACGGTCGGAGGCGGCCCGGCGTGAGGCCGAACGGATGCGCGCCGCCGCCGCCGCGGAGCAGCAGCGGCTCCGCGACACCGCGGCGGTGATGGCCGACCATGACGCGGTGAACGCGCGCTGGCTGGACTACGAGCTGGACGTGGCCAAGCTGATCGATTTCCCCATGATGTCCGATGTCCGCGAGCCGCTCACGGTGGCGTTCCTGCGCGCCAAACGGACCGCGGACGGGCTGCGGCCGGTCACCGCCGCGGAAGTTGCCACCGACGAGCGGCTGCGCGAATACCGCGAGGCGGTGCGGGCCTATGAGGTGGCCTTCGACATCGCCGAACGCGAGGCCCGCCGCATTCAGGACCAGCACTTCAGCGGCCCCGAACGGCTGCGGCTGAACACCGCACGCCGGCTGCTGACCATCGCGGTGGACCGGGCGGCCACCCCCGCCGAGCGGCAGTTGGCCTACGCGCGGGCCCGCAAGGAGCTCGACGGTCTCTTGGCGCTGCCGGCCGAGGCCGTCGCCGCCCTGCAGCGGCGGGTCAATCCGGAATTGCTCCCGCCCCTGCCCCGCCCGGCGGCGGGACCGCCGGCGGGACGGCAATACGGCGGCGAGGCCTGAACCCGTATTGGCGCGCACCGCCCGCGGTGCGGGAAACTGGTCAGGCAAGCCCCGACGTCGTACTTTCAATACCCGCAAGGACACCGCCCAAGCACATGCAGATCACCATCCGCCCTGCCACCGCCACCGATTTCGACGACGTTGAGCGCCTGACGCGCGAGGCGTACCTGGCCGCGGGACACTTCCCGGCAGCCGACCACCCGTATCTGGTGCACGTTTCCGACGTGGCGCACCGGGCACAGCATGCCGAGATCTGGGTGGCCGAGCGGGGCGGAAAGGTGGCCGGGGCGGTCACGCTGGCGCAGGCTGGCGGGGAGTACGCCGACATCGCCCGGGAGGGTGAACTGGAGTTCCGGATGCTGGCCGTGGATCCGGGGCTGCAGCGCTCCGGCGTCGGCCGGGCGCTCGTGGACGCCATCGTGGAGTACGCGCGCACGCTGCAGGGCATCAACGCCGTGAGCCTGACCACCGGCAGCGACTGGACCGCGGCACACCGGCTGTATGAATCGCTGGGATTCGACCGTGCGCCGGAACGGGACTGGCCGGTGCCCGGAACGGATATCCGGCTGCTGGTCTTCGTCAAGCGCCTCTAGGCAGCCCACGGACCGCAGGAGTACGCGGCCGCACTCAGGGTTTCCCCAGTGTGAACGAATCGGTGAAGTTCCCGTCGCCGGCGCCGACAAACGTAGCCTTCAGGGAGTCCTCGGTCACCTCGATCTCCACAAACCCGTGCGTGGGGTCGGCGTTTGCGCCGGAGCGGGCGGCGAAGTAGGGCGCCTCGGCATCGGAGCCGTTGATGTCGCGCAGCGGTTGCCCGCCGGTGCCGACCGTCGCGAAGACCGTGCCGGCACCCGACTCGAAGTCGGCATCGATGTCGGAGATGCAGGCATTATTGCTGTGCGCGGGCAGCAGCGACGGACAGTTCGGGCCCAGGGCGAGTTGGTGTGTCCGCTGGTAGAGGTGTTCGTGCCCGTGCAGCACCAGGTCCACCTTTTTGTCCAGGAACAGATCCGTCACGGCCGGGCCGGGATCGCACTCGTAGCGGCCCACCGAGTGGCAGGGCTTGTGGGAGCCAACCACAACCCACGGAATGTCCGCCGTGCGGGCCGAGTCTATGGCAGCCGCCGTCCACCGGTAATGCTCCGTGCCGGGAAGGTAGTCCCATCGGCCGGATTCGGGAAACTCCAGGCCCGGCGAAATCAGTATCAGCCGCACCAGGGGATCCCGCTGCGGGATGTCCACGAACCATTGGCGCCCATAGGTGCCGTGGACACCGGGTAAGCGGGGAGGAAGGCAGCGCGCGAATTCGTCGATCGAACCGTTCCGGCCATCGCTTTCGTGGTTTCCGGAAACCAACTGCAGGGGGATATCCGGCCCCAGGTGGTCGGTGACGAAACTGCACCACCCCGGTTCTGTGCCGGGAAGCCCGTAGGACAGGTCGCCGAGCGCGAGTCCGAAACGGGGACCGCTTCCCGCCATCGCTTCCAGCACCTGCGCGGCACCTTCGTCGAAGCCGAAGTCCCCGGCAGCCGCGAATTTCAGGCTTTCCGCGGAGTTGCCGCCTGTCCGAGGCCCGGGGGCCGCCGGGCCGGCCGGGTTTGAGGCAGGTGGTGACGTAACCGGCGGGGCGGCCGGCGCGCGGGAGGTCATGGGAAAGCCCGCCGAGGCTGGCGGCGCCGGGGCGGGGGAGCCTTGCCCCGCGCTGCTGCAGCACGGCAGCAGCAGGGCGGTCAGGGCTATGGCAGCCAGCCGAGCCGGACGCATGAGGCCTCCTCGCCGCGAAGGAATTTGGCTGCCGGTCGGAAAGCTACCGGGCGTTCGCGGGGCCACAGTCTAGGTGCCCGGCGTAAGACGGTCAAACTTCTTCGCGAATTTCCTTGTCGCCCGCTGGCCGTTTGTGCCACACTGAGGACAGTATTTTGAGTGATCCGTTGGGGAACACGCCAGGCGGCCAACGCCTCGATGGGGACCGGAGCTACGCCGGGACAGGATGAGCTCCTACCGTGCGGACCGGGCGTCCGCACAAGCATCATGGGTGAGCGGGGACGGGTAGTCACCCGAAACGCTCTGCGCCGTTGGGGGCGTGTTTATGTCTGGCTTGTTGGTTCGCTGGACCCTCAAATTCCGGTTGCTGGTTTTGGCTGCCGCGGCGGGCATTCTCGGGTTGGGACTGGTGACCCTGCCGTCGATGCCGGTGGACAACCTCCCCGAATTCGCCCCGCCCCATGTCGAAATCCAGACCGAGGCGCTGGGTCTGTCGGCCGTAGAAGTCGAGCAGCTGATCACGTCTCCGATGGAGGCCGACCTGCTCAACGGCGTGGCATGGCTGGATGAAATCCGTTCGGTCTCCGTCCCGGGTTTGTCCTCCATCGAAATGATCTTCGAACCCGGCACCGATATTCTGCGGGCCAGGCAGCTGGTGGCGGAGCGGTTGACGCAGGCCTTCGCGCTGCCGAACGTCTCTACGGCACCGGTGCTGATGCAGCCGCTGTCGTCGAACAGCCGGGTCATGATGGTCCAGCTGAGCTCGGCCGAGCAGTCGGTGATCGACATGTCGGTGCTGGCCCGCTGGAACATCAAGCCCGTGCTGATGGGCGTCCCCGGGGTGGCCAACGTGTCGATCTGGGGCCAGCGTGAACAACAGCTCCAGGTCCATGTGGACCCGGAGCGCCTCCGCGCACAGGACGTGACGCTGAACCAAGTGATCGAGACCACGGGAAATTCCGTATGGGTGTCCCCGCTGAGCTTCCTGGAAGCCTCGACCCCGGGCACCGGCGGATTCCTGGAGTCGGCCAACCAGCGCATCGGTATCCAGCACGTGCTGCCGATCCAGAACGCCGAGGACCTGGGCAAGGTCAGCGTCGAGGGGACCGGCGACAAACCGCTCCAGCTCTCCGATGTGGCCGAGTTGAGGGAGGACCACCAGCCGTTGATCGGCGACGCGGTCACCGGAGACGCCCCGGGACTCATCCTGGTCATCGAAAAGTTCCCCGATGCCAACGTCGTCGAAGTCACCAAACACCTCGAGGAGGCATTGGACGAGCTTCGCCCCGGCTTGCCCGGCATCGAGGTGGATTCCACGATCTTCCGCCCGGCAAGCTTTTTGGAGTCCGCCGCGAACCAGTTGGGACTGGCGCTGCTCATCGGCCTGCTCGTGGTGACCGTTGGCATCGGCCTTGCCTTCCGATCCTGGCGGTATGCCCTCATCGGGCTGGCGGCAATCGTCCTGTCGGCGGTGGCTGCGGCGCTGATACTGCAGTGGCAGGGAGCCGTGCTGAACACCATGGCTTTCGCAGGCATCGTGCTGGCGCTGATCGTCGGCGTGGGCGACGTCATCGCCGACCTGCACAGCGTCCGGCACAAAGACACCGGCCAGCCTGCGCGAACCGTGGCGCCGGCCCCCGCGCACCCTTCGGGGCAGGAAACGGCGGCAGGCGACCCGGCCGGCTTCGGCGGGAACCAGCAACCGGCGGAGGCAACGGCGACCGACGGCCGGGAAAGCCTGCTGGCCCGGGCCCTGCGGCGGTCGAGAATGCCCATGATATTCGCGGCCCTGGCAACATTGCTCGCGCTGGCCCCGGCCTTGTTCATCCGGGGCGTCGACGGCGCCTTGCTGAGGCCCCTGATACTCTCCTACCTGCTGGCCGTCGCCGTCGGGTTTATCGTGGCCCACACCGTCACGCCTGCCCTGGCCAGCATTCTCGTGCCCGCCCGGGAGAAGACGAGGCCGGTCCCCGCCGCCGTGCAGAAGATCCAGCGCAGGCTGGACCACCTGCTCGCCTCCGCCGCCGAGGGGCGGCGCTGGCTGGCAGCCGGCGTAGTCGCCATACTCGGGATCGCTGCCCTGGCTGCGATCCCGCTCGTCGCTGCCGGAAACCCCGTGGTGGCTTCCGTGCCGGACCGCACCCTGCTGATTCAGTGGGACGCCGCCCCCGGCACCGCCAATACCGAGATGAACCGCATTACCGCCAGGGCCAGCGATGAACTTAGGACGGTCGACGGCGTCGCTGCCGTCGGCGGCCACGTGGGGAGGGCCATCACGTCGGATACCGAGGCGAACGTCAGTTCCAGCGAGATCTGGGTGACGCTCGAGGACGGCGCGAGCTTCGACCGGGTCAAAGCCGACGTACAAGGAATCGTCGACGGCTACCCCGGCCTGGCGAACCGGGTGCTGACCTATCCGGAAGGCCAGGTCGACCGGGTTCGGCAGGCCAACGAGCAGGGCTTTCAAGTACGCGTCTACGGAATCGAGCTGCCCATCCTGCGGGAGAAGGCCGAGGAACTCCAACAGGTCATGGCCGGTATCGACGGTGTAGCCAATTCGCGGCTGGACATTGCGGTGGAGCAGCCGATCGCGGAGATCGAGGTCGACTTGGACGCGGCCGAACGGGTGGGCATCAAACCGGGTGACGTTCGCCGGGCCGCTGCCGCCATCCTGCAGGGAATCGAGGTCGGGTTCATCTTCGAGCAGCAAAAGGTGTTCCAGGTGATCGTCAAGGGCGACGAAGCTACCCGCGGAAGCCTCACCAGTGTCCGCGACCTGTCCATCGATACTCCTGATGGCGGCAGCGTGCGGCTCGGCGACGTAGCCGACGTGCGCATTAGCCCGAACCAAACGGTCATCCATCACGACGACACCTCGCGCCGCATCGATGTGCTCGCCGATATCGAGGGGCGGAGCCTGGGCGAGGTTCAGTCGGAAATCCGCGCAGCGATCGCCGAAATGGAATTTCCGGTCGAGTATCACGCGGAAATCCCGCCCCAGTACGAAGAACAGCAGGTCTCAGCCCAGCTGATTTGGTGGCTCGCGGCCGCGGCTGCCGTCGGCATCCTGATCCTGCTGCAAACCGTGCTCGGTAGTTGGCGGCTCGCCGCCCTGGTGCTGCTGGCACTGCCGGTCGCGCTTTCCGGAGGAGTGCTCGCGATCCTGCTCACCGGCGGCGACGGATCACTGTATGCGCTGGTGGGGCTCGCGGCAGTGCTCGGCTTTGCCATCCGGGAAGCGCTGCAGCTGCTGGGGCATTTCCAGACCTTGCAGAGCGAGGACCCGTCCCGTCGTCCGGTCGACCTGATGCGCAGGGCCGTCGGCGACCGGTTGCTGCCGATGCTCCTGGCCGCTGCGGTCGCTGCCCTGGCACTGGTGCCCTTGGTCGCCCTCGGCGGAACCGTCGGAGCCGTCACCATCCTGCCCCTGGCCGTAGTGGTTTGGGGCGGCCTGATCACCACCGCACTGCTGGTGCTGTGGGTCCTGCCGGTTCTGGTTCTCACACTCGGTTCTTCCGGCCAACCCGACTGGTCGAACTCACTTGTCAATATGCACGAGTCTGTACTGCAACGGAGGCAGGAAATGTCATGACTGGCCAACGTCATGGACGCCACGGTGCGCTGGTCGCAGCGACGGCCGCGGCAACCATCGTGTTGTCCGGCTGCGCGGCAGCCGGCCCGGAAATGGAACCCCAGGGCATCGAGGCCGCCGTCAAGGAGACGATTCCCGGCTCTGAGCTGAACCGGCTCACCCTCACCGAGCAAGCGGCGGAACGGCTGGACCTGACCACGGAGCCGGTGGCCGCCGGAACCGGGAGCGGGCTGGAGATTCCCTACAGCTCGCTGATCTACGATCCCGCCGGCGACACCTGGGTCTACACCAACCCCGAACCCCTGGTCTTCGTCCGGGCTCCGGTCGAGGTGGACCGGATCGAGGGCGACGTCGTGCACCTCAGCGACGGCCCGGAGCCCGGCACCGACATAGTCACCCTCGGTGCCGCCGAACTCTTCGGCGCCGAGTTCGATACGGCCCACTGACATGCGCCGGATCGTCGCTTTCAGCCTCAAATTCCGGTCCGTGGTGGTTGCCATCGCCGTCGGAATCATGCTGTTCGGCGGCGTCAGCCTGAGTACCGCGTCGGTGGATGTTTTTCCTGAGTTCGCGCCGCCGAAGGTCGAAATCCAGACGATCTGCATCGGCCTGACCGCCTCCGAGGTGGAAGAGCTGGTCACCGTCCCGCTCGAAGAGGCGCTGAACGGCGTCGAGGGCCTGGACGACCTGCGCTCGAAATCGGTCTCCCAGCTGTCCTCCATCGTGCTGATCTTCGAACCGGACACGGACCTGTTGACCGCCCGGCAACTGGTATCGGAGCGGATCGCCAACACCACCCCGACCCTGCCCACCTGGGCATCGCCGCCGGTCATGCTGCAGCCGTTGTCGTCGACCAGCCGCGTCATGAAGATTGGCCTGACCTCAGACGAGCGCTCGCTGATCGAGATGTCGATGATCAGCTACTGGAAGATCCGCGCCCACCTGCTCCGCGTGCCAGGCGTCGCGAACGTGGCCATCTGGGGCGAGCGCCTGCAGATGCTGCAGGTGCAGGCCGAACCCGAGAAGATGCGCGCCGAGGGCGTGTCGCTAAACCAGGTGATGACGGTCACCGCAGACGCCCTGGATGCGGGGCTGCTGCAATATTCCCCCGGCGCGGTGATCGGCACCGGCGGCTACATCGGAACACCCAATCAGCGGCTGGGCATCCAACACGTGCTGCCCATTACGACGCCGGAAGCCCTGGCGAAGGTGACCATCGACGAGCGCGACGGCGATCCGCTGCGCCTGGGCGATGTTGCGCGCGTGGTTGAGGACCACCAGCCACTCATCGGGGACGCCGTGATCAACCAGGGCGAGGGGCTCATGCTCATCGTGGAGAAACTGCCCTGGGGCAACACCCTGGAAGTCACCAAGGGGGTGGAAGCGGCGCTGAAGACGATGGAGCCGGGCCTGAGCGGCATCGAGATCGACACGGAAATCTTCCGCCCCGCCAGCTTCATCGAAGAATCGCTGGACAACCTGACCCTGGCGCTGCTGCTCGGAACCGTCCTGGTGATGATGGTCCTCGGCGCCTTCCTGTTCCAATGGCGCACCGCGCTGATCAGCATCATCGCGATTCCGCTCTCGCTCGTGACCGCCGCGCTGGTGCTCTACCTCAGCGGCAGTTCGGTCAACACGATGGTCCTGGCGGGGCTGGTCATCGCCGTGGGCGTGGTCGTAGACGATGCCATCATCGACATCGAGAACATCATCCGGCGGCTGCGCCAGCACCGCGCCGAAGGCGGCAGCAGGTCCACCATGCGGGTGGTGCTGGACGCTTCCCTTGAGGTCCGCGGGCCGATCGTCTATGCCACGTTGATCATCATCGTGGCGGCCATCCCCATCTTCTTCCTCGAAGGACTCACCGGGGCGTTCTTCCGGCCGCTGGCCATCTCCTACACCCTGGCCGTGCTCGCCTCGATGCTGGTCGCCCTGACGGTCACCCCGGCGCTGGCCCTGATCCTCATGCGCAACGTGCCGTTGGAATCCCGCGAGCCTCCGCTGGTACGGGTCCTCAAACGCGGCTACCACGCCATCCTCAAGCGCTTCGTGCGGCGCCCGCGCCCGAGCTACGTGGTCGCCGGCGCCATCGCGGTCGCCGGCGCCGTGATGGCGCCATTCCTCGGGCAGTCGCTGCTGCCCGACTTCAAAGAGCGGGACTTCCTGATGCACTGGGTCACGCAGCCCGGCACCTCGGTGGAGGAGGAGTACCGCATCAGCCAGCGTGCGTGCGCCGAACTGCTGCAAATCGAGGGCGTGCGCAACTGCGGCGCCCACATCGGACAGGCGTTTGCCGCCGACGAGGTGGTCGGGGTCAACTTCGGCGAGAACTGGATCAGCATCGACCCGGCGGTGGACTACGACAAGACCCTGGCCGCGGTCCAGGAGGTCGTGGAAGGCTACCCGGGCATCCACCGCGACGTGCAGACCTACCTTAAGGAACGGATCCGCGAGGTACTGACCGGATCGAGCAACGCGGTGGTGGTGCGGCTCTACGGCGATGACTTGGACATGCTGCGGGAGAAAGCCGAGGAGATCAACGAGATATTCCTGGCCACCGACGGCGCCATCGACGAGCACGTGTCATTGCAGACGGACGTGCCGCAACTCGAAGTGACCGTCGACCTGGAGACGGCACAGCGGTACGGGCTGAAACCCGGCGACGTCCGGCGCGCCGCGGCAACGCTGGTGGCCGGAGAAGAGGTAGGCGACGTCTACCGGGGCGGGAAGGCCTACGACGTCCAGGTCTGGAGCCCGGAGGAAATCCGATCCGACGTGACCAGCATCAGAAACCTGCCCATCGACACCCCGAGCGGCGACCGCATCCGGCTGGCGGACGTCGCCGACGTCAGCCTGCGGCCCACGCCGAACGTCATCGAACGTGACGACAACTCCCGGCGCATCGACATTGAGGCCAACGTCGAAGACGGGGCGCTGGCGTCAGTGGTCGCGGCGATGGAGGCCGGGCTGGAAGAGATCGAACTGCCGCCCGGATTCCATGCCGAAATCCTCGGCGAGTACGAAGAACGGCAGGAAGCCACGCAACTGCTGCTGACCCTCGCCGTTGTGGCGCTCGCCGTCATCTACTTGCTGCTGCAAGTGTCCTTCGGCAGCTGGCGCCTGGCGACGATGATCATGCTGACCCTGCCGATCGCGCTGGTGGGCGGCGTGTTTGCGGCTTTCCTGGGCGGCGGCGTGCTCTCCCTCGGTTCCATCGTCGGGTTCCTGACCGTGATGGGCATAGCCGCGCGCAACAGCATCCTGCTGATCAACCATTGCCAGCACCTGGAGAAGTTCGAGGGCGAGACCTTCGGTCCGGCTCTGGTGCTGCGCGGGGCGGGCGAACGTCTCTCGCCGATTTTGATGACCACGCTCGCTACCGGATTGGCGCTCGTGCCCCTGGTGGTGATGGGCAGCATCCCGGGGCACGAGATCGAGCATCCGATGGCGTTGGTTATCCTCGGCGGGCTGGTCACTTCCACGCTGCTGAACCTCTTCGTGGTCCCTTCGCTGTACCTGCGGTTCGCCAAGCCCAAGGGCGAACGCAGGGAACCCGAGGCCGTCGCCGTGGGATAGTCCCTCGGCGTTCCCTGGCGAATCCCGACCCTTCTGCGCCGGTAGACTGAGAAGGAAAAGCATTCCATCCGCGTAGGAGACTCATGTCTGAGATCAATCGTGCGGCGGTGGCGCATTTGGCGCGGCTGGCCCACATTGAGATGACCGCCGAAGAACTGGACAAGATGGCCGGCGAACTCGACGTCATTGTCGATTCGATCAAGTCCGTCCAGGAAGTTGCCAGCCCCGATGTTCCGGCGACCTCGCACCCGATCCCGCTGAACAATGTGTTCCGCGAGGACGTGGTGGGCGAGACGCTGAGCCAGGAACTTGCCCTGGCGAACGCACCGGACCAGGCCGACGGCCGGTTCAAAGTTCCGGCGATCCTGGACGAGGAGTAACACGCAACCATGAGCGAACTGATTACCCATAGTGCGGCCAAAATGGCCGAGATGCTGGCCGCCTCGGAGGTGTCCTCGGTCGAGGTCACCCAGGCGCATTTGGACCGCATCGCCGAGGTCGACGGCGACCTCAACGCGTTCCTGCACGTGAACACCGACGAGGCGCTCGCGGTGGCGGCGGACGTGGACAAAGCCCGTGCCGCCGGCGAAGAGCTGCATGCGCTGGCGGGCGTACCGATTGCGATCAAGGACCTGATCGTCACCGTGGGCCAGCCGACCACCGCCGGCTCGAAGATCCTCGAGGGCTGGATGAGCCCGTACGACGCCACCGTGATCAAGAAAATCCGGGCGGCCCGCATGCCGATGCTGGGCAAGACCAACCTGGACGAATTCGCCATGGGTTCCTCCAGCGAGCACTCCGCCTACGGTCCCACCCGCAACCCGTGGGACCTGGACCGGATCCCCGGTGGCTCCGGCGGCGGCTCTGCGGCCGCCGTGTCCGCTTTCGAGGCACCGCTGGCGCTGGGCACCGACACCGGCGGTTCCATCCGCCAGCCGGCCGCGGTGACCGGTTCGGTGGGCGTCAAGCCGACCTATGGCGGAGTGTCCCGCTACGGCGCGATTGCGATGGCGTCTTCGTTGGACCAGATCGGTCCGGTGACGCGCACGGTGCTGGACGCCGCGCTGCTGCATGAGGTCATCGGCGGACACGACCCGGCCGACTCCACCTCGCTGACCGACCCGGTGGGTGCGCTGGTCGAGGCCGCCCGGAACGGCGACGTGCGGGGCATGCGCATCGGCGTGATCAAGGAACTGCAGGGCGAAGGCTACGCGGCCGGCGTGCAGGTCCGCTTCGACGAGGCCCTGGAACTGCTGCGCGGGGCGGGTGCCGAGGTGCTGGAGGTCTCCTGCCCGAACTTCAAGTACGCGCTGGGCGCCTACTACCTGATCATGCCCTCGGAGGTTTCCTCCAACCTGGCCAAGTTCGATGGCGTCCGCTACGGACATCGCGTGCTGCCGGCGGAGGGCCCGATGACGATCGAACGCGTGATGGGTGCGACACGTGCCGCCGGCTTCGGCGACGAGGTCAAGCGCCGCATCATCCTGGGCACCTACGCCCTGTCCGCCGGCTACTACGACGCCTACTACGGTTCGGCGCAGAAGGTCCGCACGCTGGTTCAGCGCGACTTTGCCGCAGCGTTTGAGACCGTCGACGTGCTGGTCTCTCCCACGGCGCCGACGGCCGCGTTCAAGCTGGGCGAGAAGCTGGACGACCCGATGGCCATGTACCTCAACGACGTGGCCACCATTCCGGCGAACCTTGCCGGAGTACCTGGCATCTCGGTGCCGGGCGGCTTGGCCGACGGACTGCCGGTGGGTATCCAGTTCCTGGCCCCCGCCCGTGAAGATGCCCGTTTGTACCGCGCCGGCGCCGGTCTTGAAAACCTGCTGGAAGCCCAGTGGGGCGGCCCGCTGCTGGCCCAGGCTCCTGTCCTCGGAGGTGTGAAGTAAATGGCTGCAACACAAGAGTTGGTCTCCTTCGAAGAGGCGATGGCGAAGTACGACCCGGTCCTCGGGTTCGAGGTCCACGTCGAGCTGAACACGAAGACCAAAATGTTCTCCGCCGCTCCGAACGCGTTCGGCGATGTGCCGAATACGAACGTGTCGCCGGTGGACCTTGGCCTGCCCGGAGTCCTGCCGGTGGTCAACAAGTCGGCGGTGGAGTACTCGATCCTGATTGGGCTCGCGCTCAACTGCAAGATCGCCGAATCCTGCTTCTTCGCCCGGAAGAATTACTTCTACCCGGACACCCCGAAGAACTTCCAGACCTCCCAGTACGAAGACCCGATCTGTTACGACGGCTACCTGGACATCGAGCTGGAAGACGGCGAAGTGTTCCGTGTGGAGATCGAACGCGCGCACATGGAGGAGGACGCGGGCAAGCTCACCCACATGGGTGGCGCCACCGGCCGGATTCAAGGCGCCGAGTACTCGCTGGTGGACTACAACCGCGCCGGCGTCCCGCTCGTGGAGATCGTCACCAAGCCGATCGTCGGAGCCGGCTCCCGTGCTCCGGAACTGGCCCGTGCCTACGTGGCCGCCGTCCGCGAGATCGTCAAGAACCTGGGCGTCTCCGACGCACGGATGGAACGCGGGAACGTCCGCTGCGACGCGAACGTGTCCCTGATGCCCAAGGGCTCGGAGCAGTTCGGCACCCGGTCCGAGACCAAGAACGTGAACTCGCTGCGTGCGGTGGAACGTGCCGTCCGCTTCGAGATCCAGCGCCACGCCGGGGTCCTGGATGCCGGCCAGAAAGTGGTCCAGGAGACCCGCCACTGGCACGAGGACACCCGCTCCACGACCGCGGGCCGGCCCAAGTCCGACGCCGATGACTACCGCTACTTCCCGGAACCGGACCTGGTCCCCGTGGTCACCACCGAAGAGTGGATCGAAGAACTGCGTGCCCGGCTGCCTGAGCCGCCCGCCGAGCGGCACAAGCGGCTGAAGGCCGAATGGGGCTATTCCGACGCCGAATTCCGCGACGTGGTCAACGCCGGCGTGATGGAGTCGATCGAAGAAACCATTGCCGCCGGTGCCTCCGCTGCTGTGGCCCGCAAGTGGTGGATGGGCGAGATCTCCCGCCGCGCCAAGGAGGCCGAAATTGAGCCTTCGGAACTGGGCGTGACCCCGCTGACCGTGGTCGAGCTGGACCGGCTGGTGCAGGCCGGCAAGATCAACGACAAGCTGGCCCGCCAGGTGCTCGACGGCGTGCTCGCCGGTGAGGGCACACCCGAGGAGGTCGTGGAGAAGCGCGGCCTGGCAGTGGTGTCGGACGATTCGGCCCTGCTGGAAGCAATCGACGCCGCGCTGGCGGCCCAGCCTGACGTGGCCGAGAAGATCCGCGGCGGCAAGGTCCAGGCCGCCGGCGCCATCGTGGGCGGGGTCATGAAGGCCACCCGCGGGCAGGCCGACGCCGGTCGGGTCCGTGAGCTGATCTTTGAACGTCTCGGCGTTCAGGGTTAGCCGGTGGAGCGGACGATGAACGGCACGGCGTGGGGCGTCACCCGCGCCGACATCGGCCCGGTTCCGCGGCGCTCGGCCGGCCCGGGTACGCGCGCGTCCACCGGCGCCGACATCGGGCCGGTTCCGCTGGCCTAGCGGACCAGGGTCCGACAGCCCGCATGTAGACGACGCCCCTGCCGTTACCGGTGGGGGCGTTGTCTGCATCGGAGCCGCAGGACAGGACGGCGGGATACCATGCGCTGGAGCAGGTAGTCATCGGCTGAGCAGGGCGTGTCCGTTGGCCCGCCGGCGCCCGCAGATGATCTGATGGGAGTCCCGCCCCACACCAGACAGGCCGGCAGGCAAAACGCCTTCGCCGCCGGCGGGGCCATGCCCGCCGATTGAAGGAAGAACGGAAACAGATGGCTTCGACGCCCGCTGCCGAAATCGACATCACCAATGACCTGGTGCAGCGGTTGCTCTCGGACCAGTTCCCGGACCTCGCCCGGCTGTCCCTGGTGCGGGTGGCCAACGGGTGGGACAACGTGACGTTCAAGCTCGGGTCCGATCTGGCCATCCGGCTGCCGCGGCGCGGCGCGGCAGCCGACCTGGTGCTGCACGAACAACGGTGGCTGCCGTCCCTGGCCCCTGAGCTGCCCGTCGCCGTGCCTGCCCCGACGCGCTGCGGCAGCCCGACGTCGTACTATCCGTGGTCCTGGTCGGTCGTGCCGTGGCTGGAGGGCCGGGCTGCCTGGCGCCTCCGGCCGGAGGAGCGGCGTTCGCTGGCCCCGGGGTTGGCGGCGTTCGTGGCCGCGCTGCACCTGCCGGCCCCGTCCGGGGCCCCGGTGAACCCGGTGCGCGGAGTGCCGCTGGCCTCCCGCAACGCGGCCGTGGAGCAGCGCCTGGCCTCCAGGGCCATTCCGGAGGCAGAACGTGTCACGGCGCTGTGGCGCCAGCTGTCCGCCGTGCCCGGGTGGGAAGGACCGGCGCTGTGGCTGCACGGCGACCTTCACCCGGGAAACCTGGTGGTGGACGGCAACCGGTTGGCGGCCGTCATCGACTTCGGGGACATCACGGCGGGGGATCCGGCCACCGACCTGGCTGCCGCCTGGCTGGTGTTCGATGCCCCGGGGCGCCGGGAGTTTATCGCGGCCGTCGAAGCGCGCACCGACGTTTCCCCGGAGACCTGGCAGCGCGGCCGCGGTTGGGCGTTGAACATCGCGACCGTGCTGCTGACCTCCTCCGACGACAACCGGTTGTTGCGCGGCGTGGGGGAGCGGGCGCTGGCCGAGGTCCTGTCCGGGAGCTAGCACCCGCGCCGGAGCCGCAGTAGCATGACCGGATTGCCAACAGGAATTGCGTCTACAAGGAGGAGTGGCGATGCCCGGTTCTACAGGCCTGCAACTGCATGCAACGGTTTTGGGGGCACCGAATCCGTTGGCCTTGGCGGAGTTCTACGGTCGGCTGCTGGGTTGGGACATCCGCACCAACGAGCCCGACTGGGTGACACTGGCCAATCCGCACGGTGGGCCGGGGCTGTCCTTCCAGCTGGAGTCGGACTACCGCCGGCCGGTCTGGCCCGAAGAACCCGGCGAACAGCAAATGCTGATGCACCTGGACATCCTGGTCGACGACCTGGCCGCCGCCTGCCTTCACGCTGAAGCGGCCGGAGCCGAACTGGCCGGATTCCAGCCGCAGGACGACGTCCGGGTGTACTTCGATCCGGCGGGGCATCCGTTCTGCCTCTTCGAACACTAGACGCGCGGGCAGTCAAGCCGCCCCCGCTCCGGTTTGCGACCCTGCTCCACCTCATAAGCTGAGCAGGAGCCCAAACCGGAGCGCCGCCCCGGCCGGCGCTCCGGCTCGGAGCCACGCCTCAGGCCGGCTGTGCCGTGCCGTCGAACAGCCGGGAGCGGATCAGGAAGCGTTTGCCCTCCGGGGCCTCCACCGAGAACCCGCTGCCGCGCCCCTCCACCACGTCCACGGTCAGATGCGTGTGTTTCCAGTACGCGAACTGCTCCCGCGACATCCAGAAGTCCAGGCTCCCGCGGTCGGGAAGGTCGAACGTGCCCAGCAGCACGTCCGCATCGCCGGTGAGGAATTCACCGGCCGGATAGCACATGGGGGAAGAACCGTCGCAGCAGCCGCCGGATTGGTGGAACATCAGCGGCCCATGGGTCTCCCACAGTTTTTGCAGCAGCCCGACGGCCGGTCCGGTGAGCGCCACCCGGGAAAAGTCCTCCCCGGGCAGCGCCACCGCGGCCTCGAGCGCCGCCTCGTGTTTCGCAGCGGCAGGGGTGGGTCCACCCTGCCCCTGCGGTGAAGCAGACGCCATGACGTGACCTGTCTTTAGAAGAAGCCGAGCTTGTTCTCGTTGTAGCTGACCAGCAGGTTCTTGGTCTGCTGGTAGTGGTCCAGCATCATCGCGTGGTTTTCCCGGCCGATGCCCGAGGACTTGTAGCCGCCGAACGCCGCCCCGGCAGGGTAGGCGTGGTAGTTGTTCACCCACACCCGGCCGGCCTGGATTTCGCGCCCTGCCCGGTAGGCCACGTTTCCGTTGCGGCTCCACACTCCGGCCCCCAGCCCGTAGAGCGTGTCGTTCGCAATTTCCAGGGCTTCCTGATAATTTCCGAACCGGGTAACCGAGACAACCGGCCCGAAGATCTCTTCCTGGAAGATCCGCATGCTGTTGTCGCCCTCGAAGATGGTGGGCTTCACGTAGTAGCCTTCGGCGAGGTCACCGTCCAGGATGTTGCGGCCGCCGCCGGTCAGGATTTTGGCGCCCTCCTGCTGGCCGATGTCCATGTAGGACAGGATCTTCTCCAGCTGGTCGTTGGAGGCCTGGGCACCGAGCTGGGTGTCCGTGTCCAGCGGGTTGCCCTGGACGATCGACTCGGTCCGCGCCAGTGCGTCGGCCATGAACGAGTCGTAGATCGACTCCTGCACCAGCGCCCTCGACGGGCAGGTGCAGACTTCGCCCTGGTTGAACGCGAACAGGGTGAAGCCCTCCAGCGCCTTGTCGTAGAACGCGTCGTTTTCGGCGGCCACATCGGAGAAGAAGATGTTCGGGCTCTTCCCGCCCAACTCCAGCGTGACCGGAATCAGGTTCTGCGAGGCGTACTGGCTGATCAGCCGGCCGGTGGTGGTCTCGCCGGTGAACGCGATCTTGCGGATCCGCGGACTGGACGCCAGCGGCTTGCCGGCTTCCACGCCGAAACCGTTGACCACGTTGACGACGCCCGCCGGCAGGATGTCCGCGATCAGCTCCATCAGCACCAGGATGGACGCCGGTGTCTGCTCCGCGGGCTTCAGAACGACGGCGTTGCCCGCCGCCAGCGCCGGCGCCAGCTTCCAGGTGGCCATCAGGATGGGGAAGTTCCAGGGGATGATCTGCCCGACCACGCCCAGCGGCTCGTGGTAATGGTAGGCGGTGGTGTCGTCGTCCAGTTGGGACAGCCTGCCCTCCTGCGCCCGGACGGCCGAGGCGAAGTAGCGGAAGTGGTCAGCGGCCAGCGGGATGTCGGCGGCCAGGGTCTCGCGGACCGCCTTGCCGTTGTCCCAGGTCTCGGCCACGGCCAGCAGTTCCAGGTTCTCCTCGATCCGGTCTGCGATCCGGTTCAGGACTGCGGCCCGGTCCGCTACCGAGGTCTTGCCCCACGACGGTGCCGCCTTGTGGGCGGCATCCAAGGCGAGTTCGATGTCCTCGGCGGTACCGCGTGCCACTTCGCAGAACGGTTTGCCGGTCACGGGGGAGGGGTTCTCGAAATACTGGTTCTTCACCGGGGCGACCCATTCGCCGCCGATCCAGTTCTCGTAGCGCGGCTTGAAGCGTACTGGTGATCCCTCGGTTCCGGGCTGGGCGTAAACAGTCATGGTCGACTCCTTTGGCTTCGGTGTCCGGACCCCCACGGTCCGGCAGACGGCACTGTCTGTGTCCCCAGAGCCTACGGAGGGCAACGTTGCAATCAGGTTGCAGCGGCCGTCCTTGCGGCGGCGCCGGCCGCGGGACCCATCCGGTGGGGACGTCAGTCTCCGGTTCCGGCTGCACTGGCACCGTTTTCGAAGGAACCGTCAGTCCCCGGTTTCCAACTGTTCCAGCACCGCGACGACCCCGGCCCGCTTCGGTGAGCGCGGCGGCAGGAGGCGCAGCGCCGCCCGCCAGGCCTCGGCGTCGTACTTTGCTTCAGAAAGTTGCAGGTAGCGCATCACTTCTTCCGGCGAGGCGCTGCTGAGCACGGCCTCGCGCAGGGTGGCGCTGACGTGCCGGCGGAAACCGACGATCCCGGGCGCCTCCGACCGTGGAACGACCTGCCCCCGGTACACGTCAAGCGCCCGCCGGTGCGCCCCGCGGGCCAGGCACCGGAGGACCTGCTGCGCATCGACCGTCACTTTCTGGGGGAGGCGGTAGGGCCGGGATGCGGGGACGGCGGCAGGGCTGATACCAGCCAGCAGCTTGCGCAGCCGCACCATCTCGGCCCGCAAGGTGGCGCCTTGGGCCTGCGGGTTGAGCTGGTCCGCCAGCTCCTCGGCGGTGAGGCCGGCGGGGTGCAGGGCCAGCAGGGTGAGGATTTCCGTGTGCCGCTGCGACAACTCGATCCGCTGGCCGGCCAGTTCCAACAGTCCCTGGTCCCGGCCCGTGATGTGGAGGCTGGCCTTCGCGCGGGGTCCGGATTCGCCCTCCGGTGGAGCCGCCGTACCGCCGCGCCGTGGGGTGGGGCCGGCGGGCACCGTGCGGCTGCGTGTCCTCGGAGTGCGCCGGGCGGCGGCCTGGAGGCGAAGGATGCGCAGTTCTGCCTCGGCCGCCGCTACCGCCGCCCGGACCAAGGACAGCGTGTGGGGAGCGGCCGCTTCCTCCCCGCCGGTCAGATCCACGACGCCGAGAACAGCGCCGGTCTCCGGGTCACTGATGGGGACGGCGGTGCAGCTCCACGAGTGGACCGCCCGGCTGAAGTGCTCGGCACCGGCGATTTGGACCCCGCGGCCCAAGGCGAGCGCCGTGCCGGGTGCGCTGGTGCCCACGGTTGCTTCCGACCAATCGGTGCCGGGCATGAACATCATGTTCTCGGCGCGGTCCTTCAAACGGGCATCTCCGTCTACCCACAGCAGCCGCCCGTGCTGGTCTCCCACGGCCACCAGCATTCCCGCGTCGAGGCTGGGTTCCACCAGCAGCCGGCCGAAGACCGGCATGATGGCGGACAACGGATGGTTCCGCCGGAACACGTCCAGCGCGTCGGCGGCGATGACCAGCGGAGCCAGCGCACGATCGGGATCCGCCGCGTGTTGCAAGGACCGCTGCCAGGAGTCGCGCACCACTGCGCGCAGCCCCCTGATGCCCCCGGTCCCACCGGACGGTCGGACCGGATCCAGTCGTTCGTGCGCGGCGTAGGCCTGGTCCTGCACGGGCCGGGACGATGGCTGGGCTGGGTGCGGCACTGGAGAACCCCTTTGTACCGGATCACAGCCACGACCTGTGGCCGGGGTCACAGTCTAGCCTGCGCTTCCGCGGCCTTTCCACCGGCTTCCACGGCACGCGGTTTCCGCGCGGGTTTACATGTTTCCATGGGTCCGGCCGGCCTGGTGCTCCCGAGAGCTCAGGCGGCCACCAGGCGCAAGGGCAGCGAGGAGTAGCCCTTCAACGTGTTGTGCAGGTACGGGACCGGCGCGCCGGTGGGCTCAATCCGCTCCACGTTCCGTGCCAGCCAGGTCAGGACAACATGCATTTCCAGCCGGGTGATCGGCTGGCCGACGCAGCGGTGGATGCCGTTGCCGAAGGCGATCATGCTGGCTGCGTCGCGTTCAATCCGGAAGACGTCCGCATCGGGCCCGAACTGGGCTTCGTCCCGATTCGCAGACCCGAGGAACAAGGCGAGCTTGCTGCCGGCCGCCAGGCTGACGCCGGAAATCTCCGTGGCTGCCGACGTGGTCCGGTAGAACGACTGGAACGGGCTCTCGAAACGCAGCACCTCGTTGATGGCCAGCGAAACCATCTGCGGATTCTTCCGCAGGATGCGCCACTGTTCCGGATGTTCGGCGAAGAGCTTGAGGGCGTTCCCAATGCCGATCACCGTGGTGTCCAGGCCGGCCGACAGCAGCGCGCGCACCACCAGCGGCGCCATGTCCTCCGGCAGTTCGCCACGGTCGACGTACTGCCACAGCTGTTCACCCATCCCGCCGGGACTGAGGTTTTCCCGCCGCGTCCGGTCCATCACCCACTCCGGCGTCCCGGCACCTTGTTCAAAGTAGAAGCGGTGGCGTTCGTTTTCGGGGCCGAAGTGGCTGAAGTTCATAGCCCCATGCGTCAGCAGGTTCTCCTCGCGCCCGTCACGGGGAATGCCGACGGCGTCGCCAAACGCCCGGAGGGGGAACACTTCGGCCAGATCCTTGACGCCGTCGATGGAACCGCGCTCGAGCAGTTGGGGCAGCAACTGGTCGGCGAAGGCCTCGAATCCTGCCCGCAGGGCGCGGGTCCCCTTGGGCGAGATGACCCCGGCCATCGCGTCCCGCATCACGGTGTGCCGGGGCGGGTCCGACTCGAGGATGCCCTGCGGCCGCCAGTTCGGTTCCTTCAGCAGGTCTTTCGGGCCCACTCCCGCTCCGGAAATGAACGTTTCATGGTCCGCCAGGATGTCCCGGCACTCGCCGTACCGGGCGAAGGCCGGCACCTGGTACTTCTCCAGCCAAACCGCCGGCCCGGCTGCTCGCATGCGGTCGAACAGCCCGTACGGCTCGGCCAGCACCGCATCCGAATACGGGTCATCGGTGATTACCGGGATGCTGTGATGGGTCATGGTTGCCACGCGTTTGCCTCGCTTGCGTTGTAGGGAAGAAGTGCTTGCGAGCAAAGCTACCGTGCCCAGGACCCGACGGGTACTGTGACGCGCTCCACTTCGCCAGAACAGTTACGTAGAGTTGGCCTAGTGATCCGGGCCACAGCCCCGGGCGGCCGGGTGCGCCGGCCGCTTTAGCGAAAGGACACCGCGTGAAGGCGCTCTACAAGTCCGGCCCACAGGCCGGCTTCGAGCTGGTCGACCGGCCGGAACCGGAACCCGGCACCGGCGAGGTCAAGATCAAGGTCAACACCACGGGCATTTGCGGCACCGACCTGCACATCCAGGCCTGGGACGACTGGGCCGCGGGTGCGGTCCGGGCGCCGCTGATCCCCGGCCACGAGTTCTATGGCGAGGTCGTGGCGGCTGGCAGCGCCGTGCAGGACGTGCAGATCGGCGACCGGGTTTCGGGGGAGGGCCACATCGTCTGCGGGACCTGCCGGAACTGCCGCGCCGGCCGGCGGCAGATGTGCATCCGCACGGTCAGCGTCGGCGTGCAGCGGGACGGTGCCTTCGCCGAGTTCGTGGTGATCCCCGAAACCAACGTGTGGGTGCACACCGACCCGGCCGTCACGCCCGAACTGGGCGCGGTCTTCGATCCGTTCGGCAACGCCGTGCACACGGCACTGAGCTTTCCGCTGGTCGGCGAAGACGTCCTGATCACCGGCGCCGGGCCCATCGGGCTGATGGCCATAGCGGTGGTCCGCCACGCCGGCGCCCGCAAGATCGCCGTCACCGACGTGTCGGCCGAGCGGTTGGAGCTGGCCAAACAGATGGGCGCCGACATGGTGGTGGACGTCAGCCACGCCCGGGTGGCGGACGCACAACGGCAGCTCGAACTGGTCGAAGGCTTTGACATCGGGCTGGAGATGTCCGGCCGCGGCTCGGCCCTGCGCGCCATGATCGACAACATGACCCACGGCGGCCGGATCGCGCTGCTGGGGCTGCCGGCCGAAGACATCACCATCGACTGGGCCAAGGTCGTCACCCACATGCTCACGCTCAAGGGCATCTACGGGCGCGAGATGTTCGAAACGTGGTACGCGATGAGCGCCATGCTCTCCTCCAGCCCGGCCCTGCACGCGGCGATTTCCTCCGTGATCACCGATGTGCTGCCGGCCGCCGAATGGGAGCGCGGGTTCGAGACGGCCCGGCGGGGGACAAGCGGCAAAGTGGTCCTGGACTGGACACGGATTTAGGGGAGGGAAGCATGTACGGAACGCTCAAGGACCAGCTGGCCTCGGAGCTGGAAGAGATCCGCGCCGCCGGACTGTTCAAGGCCGAACGGCGCATCACCACCCCGCAGTCCAGCCACATCTCCGCCGGCCAGGATGGAGCAACCCGCGAGGTGCTGAACTTCTGCGCCAACAACTACCTGGGGTTGGCCGACCATCCGGACATCATCGCCACCGCGAAGGCCGCCCTGGACGAACGCGGATTCGGCATGGCCAGCGTGCGCTTCATCTGCGGCACGCAGGATCTCCACCTGCAGTTGGAGCGGGAAGTGTCGCGCTTCCTGGGCACCGAGGACACCATCCTGTTCTCGTCCTGTTTCGACGCCAACGGCGGGGTCTTCGAATCGTTGTTCGGGCCGGAGGACGCCATCATCTCGGACGCGCTGAATCATGCCTCGATCATCGACGGCATCCGGCTGTCCAAGGCCGGGCGGTTCCGCTACGCCAATCGGGACATGGCCGAACTTCAGGAGCGGCTGCAGCAGGCTGCGGCCATGAACGACGGCGCCGGCGCCCGGCGGACCGTGATCGTTACCGACGGCGTGTTCTCCATGGACGGTTACCTGGCCCCGTTGGAACGGATATGCGAACTGGCCGAGGAATACGGCGCGCTGGTGATGGTCGACGACTCGCACGCCGTCGGCTTCATGGGTGCCAACGGTGCCGGCACCCCGGAGCATGCCGGGGTGGCTGACAGGGTGGACATCTACACCGGCACCTTCGGCAAGGCGCTGGGCGGTGCCTCCGGCGGTTACGTGTCCGGCCGCCGCGAGATCGTTGCCGCGCTAAGGCAAAAGGCCCGGCCCTATCTGTTCTCCAACTCGGTCGCGCCGGCCATCGTTGCCGCCACCTTGAAGGCGCTGGAGCTGGTGGGCGGTTCGGCCGACCTTCGGTCCAGGCTGCAGGACAACACGGCGTTGTTCCGCCGGCGGATGGCCGAGGAAGGGTTCGACCTGCTGGAAGGCGGGCATCCGATCGTCCCGGTGATGTTCCACGACGCGGTCCTCGCCGGGCGGGTGGCGGAGGCCATGCTCGCCCACGGCGTGTACGTCACCGCCTTCAGCTATCCGGTGGTGCCCAAGGGCGCAGCGCGGATCCGCGTGCAGCTCTCGGCCGCCCATAGCGCCGACGACGTCGAGGCCTGCGTCGCGGCGTTCGTCGCCTCCCGGCATGAGGTCCAGCAGGCCTGACACTGCACGGCTCAGTGCGGCCCGCAGCGGACGCTGCAGGCCACTGGGCCGGCTGCCGGGGGCCGCGTCCAGGGGCGCGCGGCGCGCGGACCACTGGCTGACCGCCCGGCCCGCGGGCCCGGCTACTCGGCCCGGCCCGCGGTTTCCGCTTCGAAGGCGCGGTAGAAGCGCAGGCCGAGTTCGCGGGCGCCGGCGGCACTGTAGTGGATCTGTTCGGCGTCCTGGCTGGCGCCGGACGGGCCCTCGACGAACGCAGTCTGCAACCGCTGCGTCGCCACGGAGCGGTGGGCGGCCTCGATGCCGCGTCGCCGCGGGTCGTCGGGCAGCCATTCGGGCACCATGCCGCCGATCAGGAACGGCACCGGCCCCAGCGAGTCGCGGACGAGATCGATAATCTGCAGCAACTTGCGGCGGTACCAGGCCTCCGAGGCACCCAGCACCGCGTCGGACTCGCCCTGGTGCCACAGGACCGCCACCAGACGGTTGCGCGGATTCAGTGAGAGCGCCTGCCGGGCGGCATCCAGCGCGCGGCGGCACAGGTTCGTTCGGGCGGCTTTGTTGTCCGGGTCCCAGGAGTAGTCGGCGTTGCCGGTGATCGAGGTGCCGCCCAGGGCGGCGGGCACCAACAGCACCTTGCGGCCGGCCGGTTGCGCCAGCCACAGCTGCCGCGCGAATTCGAGACCCGGGCCCACCGCGGGCCGTCCGGCGACCCACACGCTGGAGACATGGCAGAGCGGTTCGCTGGCCGTGATGACGTGGCCGGCGGACGGGCCGGAACCCGCCAGTTGGTCGATGCCGTCCAGCTCCACATCGATGGCGGGGTCGAAGGGGAGGCCGCAGCCCTGCATGTTCGACTGGCCCAGCAACAGGACGATGTCATGCCCGGCCCGCCGGGGATCGACGCGCCCGTTGGGAGCGGTTTGCGCGGCGGCTGCCGGGGCGAGGATCCGGAGCAGCGCCCGGTGGGTGGCCGACGTCGGGTCCGCCACCAACCGCGCAATCTGTTCGTCGTCCGCCGGGGAATCCGGCCGGGCCGCGGCAGCTCCCGCCGTGCCCAGGGCGCCTGCACCGATGCCGGCCGCCAGCACGGGAACCGTCCGCTGCAGCAGCTTACGCCGGCTCGGCGTTCCCTCGGGTGTGTTGGCGACCATGCGGCAGGTCCTTCTGGTGCCGGCCCCCAAAGTTGCTGCGCCGCGTCCGGTCCGGCCTGCCGGACGCGACGGCTGTCCGGCACCAGTCTATGCCGAACACATCAGTTCAGTGCCGTGCCTGCTGCCTTTTCGACGGCGTCCACCAGCACGCCGCTGTCCACCAACAGGCGGACCGCCTCGATCTCCGGCGAGAGATAACGGTCGGTGTCCGGGCCGGCGACCGTTTTGCGGATCTCCCGGCGCACCGCGGTGACGGCGGGGGCGCTGCGGGAGGTCTCCACGCCGCCGTCGCGCATGTCCAGGGCGCGGGCACTCGTGAGCAGCTCGATGGCCAGCACCCGGGTCAGCCCGTCCAGGGCGCGGCGTAGCTTCAGCCCCGCGGACCACCCCATGGAGACATGGTCTTCCTGCATGGCCGAGGACGGGATGGAATCCACCGACGCCGGGTTGGCCAGCCGCTTGAGCTCGCTGACAATGCCCGCCTGGGTGTACTGGGCGATCATGTGCCCGGAGTCCACCCCCGGATCATCGGCCAGGAAAGCGTTCAGGCCATGGCTGCGGGCGGTGTCCAGGAACCGGTCGGTGCGGCGTTCGCTCATCGATGCAAGGTCCGCCACCGCGATGGCCAGGAAATCCAGCGCGTAGCCCACCGGTGCGCCGTGGAAGTTGCCGTTGGACTCCACCCGGCCGTCGGGGGTGACCACGGGATTGTCGACGGCGGAAGCCAGCTCATAGCCGGCCACCGATTCCACGTGGGCAAGCGTGGCGCGCGCCGCTCCGTGCACCTGGGGTGCGCAGCGCAGGGAGTACGCATCCTGGACCCGGGTGAACCGGTGCTGGGCATCGGCTCCTGCGGACTTTTGCTCTTCGATCAGGACGGAGCCGGACAGGATGGTGCGCATGTTGGCCGCGGCAGCGATCTGGCCGGGGTGCGGCCGGAGCGCGTGCAGGTCCTCGGCCAGCACCGAGTCGGTGCCGAGCAGGCCTTCGATGCTCATGGCGGCGGCGAGGTCGGCCGTTTTCAGCAGCCGGTGCAGGTCGGCCGACGCCATGATCAACATGCCCAGCATGCCGTCGGTGCCGTTGATCAGCGCCAGGCCTTCCTTCTCCCGCAGCTCCACCGGCTCGAGGCCCGCGGCGGCCAGGGCCTCTGCGGCCGCGACCAGTTCACCGTCCCTGGTGCGGACCTGGCCTTCACCCATCAGGGCGAGCGCGCAGTGGGCCAGCGGCGCGAGGTCCCCGGAGCAGCCCAGGGAACCGTATTCGCCGACCACCGGGGTGATGCCGGCGTTGAGGATGCCCGCGTAGGCCTGCGCCACCAGCGGGCGGACGCCGGTGCGGCCCGTGGCCATCGTGGCGAGCCGGTTAAGCATCAGCCCGCGCACGACCTCCCGGTCCACCTCGGCCCCTGACGAGGCAGCGTGGCTGCGGATCAGGCTGCGCTGCAGCTGGGTGCGCAGCTGAACCGGGATCTGCTTGGTGGCCAGGGCACCGAAGCCGGTGCTCACCCCGTAGTGCGGGACGTCGTCGTCCACCAAGGCCTCGATCACCTTGCGTGATTCGGCCATGGCCTGCAGCGACTCTTCGCTGAGTTCGACGGCGGCGCCGTGGCGGGCGACGGCGACAACCTCGGCGGGAGAGAGCGGTCCGACAGAGACGGAGACGGGGGCGGTCTGAAGCTGGGACATGGTGCCTTTCGAAAGTAGTGGGAGTGCGGGGCGGGGGCGGGGATCAGTCCGCGATCAGTGCATCATAGTCGGGCTCGTTCTCCAGCACGCCGTACTTGGTGGCCGCCGACCCCAGCTTCTGCAGGCCCTCCATGTTGACCTCCGGATACCAGCGGGACATCACTACCGTCTCGGCCAACTCGGGCGTGACCTTGGCATAATCCTGGATGATGGTGCGCACCTCGTCGTCGTTCTCGGAGGCGAACTTGAACGACTTCTCCAGCGCCCGGCGGAAGCGCTCCACGAGCTCGGGGTCCTCCTGCAGGGTTTGCTCGGAGGCGAAGTAGAAGGCCGAATCGAAGTCGTCGGTGAGGTCGGTCATCGGGCTGGCCACGATCTTTCCGCCGGCGTCCAGGATCTGGGTCCGGAACGGCTCCGTGGTCCAGGCGGCGTCGACGTCGCCGCGCTCCAGCGCCGCGGGCATGTTGGGGTACGGCATTTCGACGAAGTCGACGGCGTCCGGGTCGCCGCCGGCCTGCTCCACGGAGTTCCGGATGGTGACGTCGGCGAAGTTGTTCAGCGCGTTCACGGCCACCGTTTTGCCCACCAGGTCGGCGGCGCTCTCGATGCCGCTGTCCGGCATGGCCGCCACCTCGGTGACGTCTTCGCCGGGGACATTGGTGGAGCTCGAGCCGTTGGAGACCACCGTGATCGGCAGCCCCTTGTCCCGGGCGATCAGCAGCGAGACGACGTTGGAGTAGCCGAACTGGTATTCGCCGGTCATGACCGCCGGTACGATCGCCGCGCCGCCTTGTGCCAGCTGGACAGACAACTGGATGCCTTCGTCCTCGAAGTACCCCTCCTGCATGCCCAGATAGACCGGGGCAACGTCCGTGATCGGAATCAGGCCAAGATTCACCTGGTCCAGGCCGGCGTCCGCCGGCGCTCCCGCGGTTTCCGTTCCGCCACCGGTTGACGACGGGCTGCCGGAGCCGCAGCCCGTCAGCATGAGCGTGCCGGCCAGCGCCGCCGCCGAGGCGGTCGCAAGCAGGGAGCGGCGGGGCGTGGGGGCCACGAACAACTGTGGGCGCATCAGGATCTCCTTGTTCTGCCGGTACGCGGCATACCTGTTTCGAGCAATAAAACGACCGGGCTGATACCCGAAGCTACCCATCCAGCGCTGCCCCGGTCAAGGGTTTTCGGCTAAATTCTTGCCGCTCAATGAAATTGATGTTTTACTGGCTGCAATATTGCACAGTCAACGGAGGGCAGGCATGGCGACGACCGCGGATCCCACGACCAGGGCGGCGGACCGCACCCTGGCGCTGCTGCGCATCGTTTGCGAGAACGACGGCGTCAAGCTCGCCGATGCGGCCAAGGCGGTGGGCCTGTCGGCGTCGACCGCGCTGCGCCTGCTGCGCACGCTGGAAGCCAACGGGTTCGCAGCCAAACGGGACAACGCGCTCTACCGGCCCGGCTTCCGGATGGTGCAGCTGGGCGTGCAGGCCCTCAGCCACGAGTCGCTGGTCGATGCGGGCCGGGACGTCCTGCGCACGCTGGTGGACCAGACGGGGGAATCGGCGTACCTGAGCGTGACCGCCGGCAACGACCACGGGCTGTACATATCCATCGAAGAGGGCACCCACACCGTGCGCCACGTGAATTGGGTGGGCCGGACCTTCCCGATCGAGGGCAGCGCGGCCGGGGCGGCGCTCAGCGGACGGGTGGACCGGGGCGGGTTCACCGTCCAGGCGGACAGCGTGGAGGCCGACGTCACCGCGGTCGCGGCTCCGGTCATCGCCGGAGACAAAGTCATCGCCGCGCTGAGCATCGTCGCGCCCAGCTACCGCACCACCGCCGAAGCGGCCGAGAAATTCGGGCTGCTGCTGGCCGAACAGGCGGGCACGCTCTTCACCGCGCCGGAATTGGCGGCGGCACACAGGACCGAAGAACAACATCAGGCACGTACTTCCACGCCGGAAAGGGCATAACAATGACGTTCACCCAGCACGATCCTTCCCGCAGCATCCGGGCCCCCAGGGGCACCGCGCTGACCGCCAAGAGCTGGCAGACCGAGGCCCCGCTTCGGATGCTGATGAACAACCTGGATCCGGAAGTGGCGGAGCGTCCCGAGGACCTGGTGGTCTACGGCGGCACCGGCCGCGCGGCACGCTCCTGGGAAGCCTACGACGCGATCGTCAAGACGCTGGCGGAACTTGAGGACGACGAGACGCTGCTGGTCCAGTCCGGCAAGCCCGTGGGCGTGCTGCGGACCAATCCCTGGGCGCCGCGCGTGCTCATCGCCAACTCGAACCTGGTGGGCGACTGGGCCAACTGGCCGGAATTCCGCCGCCTCGAGGCCGAAGGGCTGATGATGTACGGCCAGATGACGGCCGGGTCCTGGATCTACATCGGCACCCAGGGAATTCTGCAGGGCACCTTCGAGACCTTCGCCGCCGTCGGGGCCAAGCTGCACGAGGCCGGCAGGACCGCCGCGCCCTCCCTAGCCGGAACGGTGACGCTGACCGGTGGCTGCGGCGGCATGGGCGGAGCCCAGCCGCTGGCGGTCACGCTCAACGACGGCGCCTGCCTGATCGTTGACGTGGACGAGGCCAGGCTGCGCCGCCGCGTGGGCAAGCGCTACCTGGACGAGGTGGAGACCGACCTGGACACCGCCGTCGCGAAGGTCATGAAGGCCAAGGAAGAAGGCCGCGGCTGGTCGGTGGGCTACGTGGGCAATGCCGCGGAGGTGTTCCCGGAAATCCTGCGCCGGCATCGGGCCGGCGAGATCACCGTGGACGTGGTCACCGACCAGACCTCCGCGCACGATCCGCTGTCTTACCTGCCGGAAGGCATTTCCGTGGCGGACTGGCAGCGCGAGGCCCAGGCCGATCCGGACGGCTTCACCAAGAAGGCCCAGGCCTCGATGGCCCGGCACGTGCAGGCCATGGTGGAGTTCCAGGACGCCGGCGCCGAGGTGTTCGACTACGGCAACTCGATCCGCGACGAGGCACGCAAGGGCGGCTACGAGCGCGCGTTCGAGTTCCCGGGCTTCGTCCCGGCCTACATCCGGCCGCTGTTCTGCGAGGGACTGGGCCCGTTCCGCTGGGTGGCGCTCTCCGGCGACCCGCAGGACATCGCCGTGACCGACGCCGCGCTGAAGGAACTGTTTCCGGAGAACGAGCACCTGCACCGGTGGCTGGACGCCGCCGCCGAGCGGGTGGAGTTCGAGGGGCTGCCGGCGCGGATTTGCTGGCTCGGCTACGGGGAGCGACACCAGGCCGGGCTGCTCTTCAACCGGCTGGTGGCCGAGGGCAAGGTCTCGGCGCCGATCGTGATCGGCCGCGACCACCTGGACTCCGGCTCCGTCGCCTCGCCGTACCGGGAGACCGAGGCGATGGCGGACGGCTCGGACGCCATCGCGGACTGGCCGCTGCTGAACGCCCTGACCGCCGCGAGCTCGGGGGCAACCTGGGTGTCCATCCACCACGGCGGCGGGGTCGGCATCGGCCGTTCCATCCACGCCGGCCAGGTGTCCGTGGCGGACGGCACGGAGCTGGCCGCGCAGAAGCTGGAGCGGCTGCTGACCAACGACCCCGGCATGGGAGTGATCCGGCACGTGGACGCCGGTTACGACCGCGCCGTCGAAGTCGCGGCCGAACGGGGCGTCCACATCCCGATGAGCAAATAGGCGGCCGGCAGATGCAGACTGTGACCTCGCTGCTGGAATCCATTGCCGACGTCGGCCGCGACGCTCAGCGCGGCGGATACTCGCGGCCGGTCTACTCCACCGCGGAACTGGGCCTGCGCGACTGGTTCGTCGACCAGGCCCAACGCCGCGGCCTGGGCGTGGAGACGGACCGCAACGGCATCATCTGGGCGTGGTGGGGCGAGCCGCAGCGCGGCGCGCTGGTCACCGGCAGCCACTTGGATTCGGTTCCCGGCGGCGGCGCCTTCGACGGGCCGCTGGGCGTCGCGTCCGCGCTCGCCGCCGTCGACGTCCTCAAGGAGCGAGGCATCCAGCCGAACAGGCCGCTGGCCGTCACCGTCTTCCCGGAAGAAGAAGGCTCGCGGTTCGGTGTGGCGTGCCTGGGCTCGCGGCTGCTGGCCGGCGCGATCGATCCCGACAAGGCCCGGAACCTTCGCGACGAGAGCGGCAACACCTTTGCCGACGTAGCCCGGGCCAACGGGCTGGATCCTGCGCACATCGGGCGCGACGACGAGGCGCTGGCGCGGATCGGCGACTTCGTCGAGCTGCATGTGGAGCAGGGCCGCGGCCTGGGCGAGGACGGACCGGCCATCGCCGTCGGCAGTTCCATCCTGGGCCACGGGCGGTGGCGCATCAGTGTCGCCGGCCAGGGCAACCACGCCGGCACCACCCTGATGGCCGACCGCGCCGACCCGATGGTTGCCGCCGCGCAGATCATCCTGGCCGTGCAGCAGGCCGCCGCCAGGCAGCCCGACGCCCGGGCCACCGTCGGGCGGATCCAGCCGGTGCCCGGCGGGACCAACGTGATCGCCTCGCGCGTGGATCTGTGGCTGGATGCCCGCCACCCGGACGACGCCGTCACCGCGCACTTGGTCGAAACGATTCACGGAAAGGCGCAGAAGATCGCCGCGTTCGAGGGCTGCTCCGTGTCGCTGACGGAAGAGTCCTACAGCGGAACCGTGCACTTCGACTCCGCGCTGCAGCGCCAACTGGAGAACGCCCTGCCCGGCGCGCCGGTGCTGGCCACCGGCGCAGGACACGACGCCGGAGTGCTGGCCTCGCGGGTGCCGTCCGGCATGCTGTTCGTGAAAAACCCGTCCGGCATCTCCCACTCCCCGGAAGAATACGTGGAGCCCTGGGACGCGGACGCCGGCGCGGAAGCCTTGGCGGACGTGCTCGAGGCCCTGCTGTGAGCAGTATCTGGTGCGAACGCGCCTGGCTGGGCCCGGACGGCGTGTCCGACGGAGTCCTGGTTGAATGCGACGACGGCGGAACCGTGACGCGGGTGGCTGCGGCGCCCCGGCCCGATCCGGCCGACGGCGCGCTGGTGCTCGACGGCGTGGTCTTTCCCGCCGCCGCCAACGCACACTCACACGCGTTCCACCGGGTGCTGCGGGGCCGCACGCACACCGGCCGGGGCGACTTCTGGACCTGGCGGGAGCAGATGTACCGCGCGGCCGGGATCCTGACGCCGGAGAACTACGAGCGCCTGGCCACGGCCGTGTTCGCGGAGATGGTGGCGGCCGGCTTCAGCAGCGTTGCGGAGTTCCACTACGTCCACCACCGCCCGGACGGAACCCCGTACGGAGCCACATCGCCGGACCACGGGAGCCGCGACGGGCAGGAGGCCGCCGGCGACGACCCCGACAGCGCCGGGTATGGCGGGCACGCAATGGAACTGTCGCTGTGCCGGGCCGCCGAGGCGGCAGGCATCCGGCTGACGCTGCTGGACACCTGCTACCTGTCCGGCGGCATCGGCACCCCGCTGGCCCCGGAGCAGCAGCGCTTCGGCGACCGCGACGTGCAGGCCTGGCTCGCCCGGCTGGACTCGCTGCGCCGCGTCGTTGCGGACCGGTTCGACCCGGCCCGCATCACGGTGGGCGCCGCCCTGCACTCGGTCCGCGGCGTGCCCGAGGCGGCGCTGCCGTTCATCGCCGAGCACCTGCCCGCCGGGCTGCCGCTGCACATCCACCTCTCCGAGCAGCCGGCCGAGAACGAGGCCTGCCTGGCCGCCTACGGCGTGACACCGGCCGGCCTGCTGGCCCGGCACGGGCTGCTGTCGCCGCGCCTGAGCGCCGTCCACGCCACCCACCTGACCGCCGAAGACATCGCGCTGCTCGGGAAGGCCGGTGCCACGGTGGTGATGTGCCCGACCACGGAGGCGGACCTGGCCGACGGAATCGGCCCCGCCCGGGAGCTGGCAGACGCCGGCGCCCGGATCGCCGTTGGCACCGACCAGCACGCCTTCATCGATCCGTGGCTGGAGATGCGGGCGCTGGAACACGGCGAACGGCTGGCCAGCGGCCAGCGCGGCCGGTTTGCGCCGGCCGAGCTGCTGGGGTCGGCGTCCGCCGGAGCCGCCGCCGCGATGGGCACCCCGGTGGCCGGCATCGCCGTCGGAATGGCCTGCGATCTGGTGGCCGTGAACCCCGGCACTGTCCGCACGGTAGGCTCAGAGCCCGGGCAATTGCCGCTGAGCGCCAGCGCAGCGGACGTTTCCGCCGTCGTCGTTGCCGGTGACTTGCTGGCCGTCAACGGCCACCACCGGCGCCTGGGTTGGCCGGCCGAGCTGCTGGCCGACGCCCTGAAGGAGTTTGAATGAGTACTGTCGTCACCAACATCGGCGAACTGCACACGCAGGACCCGGCCCGCGGCGCGGACTCTGTGCTGCACGATGCCGCGGTGATCATCGAGGGGGAGCGCATCGCGTGGCTCGGCCCCGCGGCCCAGGCCCCCGATGCCGACGAGCAGTTCGACGCCGGCGGACGGGCCGTGCTGCCGGGCTGGGTGGATTCACACACGCACCTGGTCTTTGCCGGAGACCGCACCGCCGAGTTCGAAGCCCGGATGGCGGGCGAGTCCTATCAGGCCGGCGGGATCGCCGTCACCACCGGCGCAACCCGCGAAGCCAGCGACTACGATCTCACCCGCCTGCTGCTGGCCCGGGTGGCGGAGGCGGCTGCCGGCGGCACCACCTACCTGGAGACCAAGACCGGCTATGGCCTGGACGTGGAGCAGGAGGCCCGCAGCGCCCGCATCGCGTCCACGGTGGCGGATGAAGTCACGTATCTCGGGGCGCACCTGGTGCCGGACGGCATCGATGCCGACGAATACACCGACCTGGTCTGCGGGGACATGCTCGCAGCCGTCAGGCCGTACGTGCAGTGGGCCGACGTGTTCTGCGAACGCGGCGCCTTCACCGAGGCCCAGTCGCGCCGCGTGCTGGCTGCCTGCCGCGACGCCGGCCTGGGCCTGCGCGTGCACGGCAACCAGCTGGGTGAAGGTCCCGGCGTGCGGCTCGCCGTGGAATTCGGGGCGGCCAGCGTGGACCACGTGAACTACCTGTCCGACGACGACGTCGCCGCGCTCGCCGGCACCTGGGCGGGCTGGGACCGGGCCAGCGGCACGGGGGAGCGCGGCACGGTGGCCACCTGCCTGCCGGCCTGCGATTTGTCCACGCGGCAGCCACTGGCGCCCGGCCGGCAACTGCTTGACGCCGGCGTGGAAATCGCCCTGGCGTCCAACTGCAACCCTGGGACCTCGTTCACGAGCTCCATGAACTTCTGCGTCACCACCGCCGTCCTGCAGATGGGACTCAGCGTGCACGAGGCGGTCCGGGCCGCCACCTACGGCGGGGCGCTGGCGCTCGGGCGGCATGCCGGTGTGGACGCGGAAGGCCAGCGTGCCGTGGGTTCCCTCGCCGTCGGTCATCGCGCCGACCTGCACCTGCTCAACGCCCCTTCGGCCACCCACCTCGCCTACCGCCCCGGCATGCCCCTGACGGCCGCGGTGTGGCGGGCTGGCGTGCGGTCGGCCGTGGGCGCCTAGGGGCGTGTGGCCCTCCCCGGGCTCCTGAAGGCCAGGAGCGGCCTTCAGCCGATGTGTTCGTAGCGGTTGGGGTCCTTGACGTCGTGGCAGTGGGCCAGGACCTCGACGGCACGCTCGGCGTCGTGGTCCTTGAGCGCCTGGAGGATGCTGCGGTGGTCGTGGATGACCTTGGCCTGGTGGTCCGGTCCCTGCCGGTACGTCAAGGTAATCCGGTGCTGGATGGGGTGGTTCCAGATGGAGGAGATCACGCCGCGCAGGTAGTCGTTGTCCGACGGTTCGATGAGGGCCAGATGGAACGTCCGGCCCAGCCGGAAGAGTTCACCGCTGTCCTGAGGGTCGACGGTTTCCGTCTCGTCCACGAGGCTGCTGAGCCGCACCAGCTGCTGCGGTGTGTAGGAGCCGATGGCGTCCCGGACCGCGAGTGATTCCAGGGCGTAGCGCACCTTGAAGACGTTCTCGATCTCACGCTCGTCGAGCTGGTTGACGATATAACCCTTGCCCGGGACGAGGGTGGTCAGTCCTTCCAGCGTCAGCTGGGTGAGTGCGTCGCGGACGGGCGTGCGGGAGACGCCGTATTGTGCCGCCACCGACTCCTGGGCCAGGGCTGACCCCGGTTGGATGGATCCGCTGATGATGTCGGCGCTCAACTGCTCGTGGACGCGGACCGACAGCGGCCTCACGTCATTCGGTATCGCAGCCATGATGGCCTCCTTCTGTTTTCCATAGTGCACTCTATAGTCCAGCCTGCGGCAGCACCCGGAACGGCGAGGCAAGAAACCCCGAAACGGGGGACTTCCCACCCTCCGGACGAAAGTGCTTGACGTCACACTCCGGCTCTGAATACAGTGTATACACACGTGATGGAGGAGAACCTAAAATGTATGTGCTGAACACTTGGTACGTGGCGGCGTGGTCAACGGAGGTCACGCGCAAGCCGGTGCGGCGGGTCATTTGCGAGCAGCCGATCGTCCTGTTCCGGACCCAGGACAACGAAGCCATTGCCCTTGCGGACCGCTGCGCGCACCGCGCCTTCCCGCTCTCCGAAGGCCGGACCATCGGTGATTCGGTGGAGTGCGGATACCACGGCTTCACCTACGGCCCGGACGGCATGTGCACCAAAGTGCCGGCCCAGTCGACAATCCCCGAGCGCGCAAAGGTGCGCAAATACCCGGTGGTGGAGCAGGACGGGTGGATCTGGGTCTGGACCGGCGATCCGGAACTGGCCGATCCGGCCGATGTCCCGGATACCCACTGGATGGTGGATCCCGAGTGGGCCACCGTCACCCATTCGTACCACTTCAAGTGCCGGGCCGACCTGATCCACGACAACCTGCTGGACCTGACCCACGAGTCCTTCCTGCACAAGACCACCGTGGGGGATGACTACATCTACGAGCACGGCATCACGGTGGAAGTGGAGGGCAACGTGGTCAGCGTCGACCGCCTGATGCCCTCGGTGGAAGCGCCGCCGCTCTACGCCGAAACCATGGACGCCCGCGGACTGTTCGACCGCTTCCACTGCACGGAGTTCTTCGTGCCGAACCTGCATGTTTTGCACTCCGGCATCACCGGAGAGGGCAAGCCGCGCGAAGAGGGCTTCCTGATCAAGGTGCTGAACGGCATCACACCGATCGATCAGCACAATTCCTGGTACTACTACGCCTTCAGCCGCAACTTCGCCGTCGACAATGAGCAGGCGACCGAGGACCTCCGCGTAGGTTTGGCGACGGTCCTGGACGAGGACGCATCGGCGCTGGAGGCCCAGGAAATCGGGATGCAGACCCGGCCCGAGGGCGAGTTCGATGTCCTGATCGCTCAGGACGGCGGGGTCGCGAAGGCGCGGCGCGTCCTGGCCGCGCTGCTGAAAAAAGAGCAGCAGGCCAAGTCCGCCCCCGCTTCGGCCGCCCGCCGGGAGCCGGTTGCTCCCAGGATGGCCTAGGTGCCCACATGTGGATGCTGATTAGAGCCAACGCGCTCGGTGCGGAGACCTCGGCCGAGTCGGGCGCCAAGATCCTTGCGGCGTGTCCGGATTCAGCCGAGCGCGGCGACCCGTGGCGCTGGACGGTGGCGCTGGATGAAACCGGCCCGGAGCCCGCCGTCGCACTCGAAGCCGACGAGAGTTACATTGCCTCCGAAAGCCAGCGCTACACCGGCAACCACACCGGCACGTTGCAGCGCGTGCCCGGCGAGCAGCTGATTGTGGCCGGACTGGCCGGCGAGGCGTTGGTTGCCGCGCAGGGTGGCCCATGGCAGCGCTGGCTGCGCGCCGGCGACATCTTCATTGTTGAAGGCGAGGATGGCGAGGAAATCCGGCTTTCGCTGGCCGGGGGAGCATCCGCGGTCCAAGTCATCACCCTCGCCCCGCGGAAGGCCAAGGTGCTGCGCTGGGTCCCCTGACCGCTATTCGCTGACCATCTGCACCGCGCAATACCCACCGCAATTGCGATCCACCGGGCAATTGTGCGATCTGGCTGGATCCAGTGGTGGCCGTCGCGCTGCGGCGTCCACTTGGTTTTCCCGCCGCTGCCTGCTGCACCCTGCACCTGAAATTGAAGCACCGAGGCATTGATCGTCTCCTGATCAGTGCGGATATCCATACCGGACAACGCCGTCCGGACCATGAAAGGAAAGTCCATGCGTCATTCACGTCAACGTGCCATCCGTGCCAATCTCCTCACGGGAACTGTGCTGCTGGCCGCGCTGTCCCTGGCTGCCTGCACGAACGCCTCGGGTGCGGCTACCGACTCCGGGAACACAGCCGCTCCGGCCGCTTCCGGCGCTGCGGCGGGACCCGTGGAGATCAACGAAGCAGCCCGGGACCTGCTGCCGGAGGGAATCCTGTCCGCCGGGAAGCTGAAGGTCGCCTCCGACCCGACCTACGCACCGTTCGAGTACTACGACACCGACAACCAGACGATGATCGGCTTCGACGTTGACTTCTCCGATGCCGTCGGCGCGGCGTTGGGACTGGAGGTGGAGCACGTGCCGGCAACGTTCGACACGATTTTGGCGGGCTTGGCCTCCGGGAAGTACGACATGGCGATGTCGGCCTTCTCGGTCACGCCCGAACGCGAGAAGATCGTCGATTTCGTGCCGTACCTCAACACCGGCACGGGCATCGCCGTCGCCCCCGGAAATCCACTGGGCATCTCCATGGACCCCATGACGATGTGCGGAAAGAAGATTGCCGGCCAGAAGGGGTCCATCCAATCGATGGAGTACCTGCCGGAGTTCTCCAAGGAATGCACGGCCGCCGGCAAGGAAGCGATCAAGATCCAGAACTTTCCCGGGCAGACCGACGCCAACCTCGCGCTGACGTCCGGCCGGGTTGACGGGGTCATCGCCGACAGCATGCCGCTGGCCTTCCAGGGGAAGGAAGCCAAGGGCCAGTTCGAACTGGCCGAGGGCGAGGATCACGATCCGGCACCCTTCGGTATCGCTCTGGCCAAGGACACCGGGATGAAGGAAGCCGTAGCGGCGGCGGTGAAGGGCATTATCGCCGATGGCCACTACGAGGAAATCGGCGAGAAGTGGGACTTCCCCAAGTCCGTGCTGATCCCGGCCGACGCGCTTGAGGCGAAGTAGCGAAAGAGGAGACCAGCTGATGACTGCCGTGACTGCCCGAAGCGAGCCGGTCGCCAAACCGGTCGATGACTACACCATCGTCAAGGCCAAGCACCCCGGCCGCTGGCTGGCCGCAGCCGTGATCTTCCTGATCGGCGGACTGCTGCTGCACTCCGTTTTCACCAATCCAAACTTCGGTTGGGACGTGGTGGGAATGTACCTGCGCGATATCTCCATCGGCCGGGGCATTCTCGTCACGCTGGGGCTCACGGCGGTCAGCATGGCCATCGGCATCGTGCTCGGCGTGGTCCTGGCCGTCATGCGGCTGTCGGTCAACCCGGTGGTGCGCGTCGCTGCCTTCGCCTACGTGCACTTCTTCCGCGGCACCCCGGTGCTGGTCCAACTGCTGTTCTGGTTCAACCTGGCGGCGCTGTACCCCGTCATCACCCTGGGGATCCCGGGTGTCCACCTGGACGCGAATCAGTTCATTACGCCGATGACGGCCGCGATCCTCGGCCTCGGTCTGAACCAGGGTGCCTACATGTCCGAAATTGTCCGGGCCGGCATCCTCTCCGTCGACCATGGCCAGACCGAGGCCGCCGGGGCGCTGGGCATCACCAAGCTGCAGACGATGCGCCGGATCGTGCTGCCGCAGGCAATGCGCGTGATCATTCCGCCCACCGGCAACGAAACCATCGGAATGCTCAAGACCACCGCTCTGGTCAGCGTGATCTCGGTGCCGGAGCTGCTGTACTCGGCGCAGATCATCTACGCGCGCACTTTCGAGACCATCCCGCTGCTCATCGTTGCCAGCCTCTGGTACCTGCTGATCACCTCCATCCTCACGATCGGCCAGTACTACCTGGAGCGGCGCTTCGCCCGCGGCAACCAGCGGAACCTGCCGCCGACGCCGATGCAGCAGCTCAAGCGGTTCTTCGCAACGCATGATGCACTCTCCCTGAAAGGCGGCAAGAAATGACAGCAGTGAACGGTGCCGAGCCGATGGTCAAGGCGAACGCGGTCTGCAAGAACTACGGCTCCAACCTTGTCCTGAAGGGGATTGACCTGCATGTCCGGCAGGGCGAGGTGGTCTGCCTTATCGGCCCCTCCGGATCCGGAAAGAGCACGTTTCTGCGATGCATCAACCACTTGGAAGTCATCGACGGCGGAAGGATGTGGGTCAACGGGAAGATCGTGGGCTACGACCTCAAGGGCGGCAGGCTCTACGAGCAAAGCCATAACGATATCTGCCACAGCCGCTCCGACGTCGGCATGGTGTTCCAGCAGTTCAACCTGTTTCCGCACATGACCGTGATGCAGAACCTCATCGAGGCCCCGCGGCTGGTCCGGAAGGAGCGGAAAGCCACAGCTGTGGCGCGGGCCAAGACGCTGCTGGAAAAAGTCGGCTTGAGCGAAAAGGCGGACGCGTACCCGCGCCAGCTCTCCGGCGGGCAGCAGCAGCGGGTGGCGATTGCCCGCGCCCTGTGCATGGAACCGAAACTGATGCTATTCGATGAGCCCACGTCCGCACTGGATCCCGAACTGGTCGGCGAGGTCCTGAAGGTGATGAAGGATCTGGCGATGTCCGGCATGACCATGGTGGTGGTCACGCACGAAATGAATTTCGCCCGCGACGTCGCAGACCGCGTGGTCTTCATGGACGATGGCCACGTCGTGGAAGAGGGGCCGGCCCGTGACGTCATCACCAACCCTCAGAACGAACGCACCAAGGCCTTCCTGGCCTCCGTTCTCGCCGAACCGGCAGCAGCCTGATACCCACTGTGAGCGCAACCATGAATGAAGAATTTTTCGACGTCGAAGTCCGGTCGATCCACCAAGAGTCCAACTGCGTGGTCTCCCTGCAGTTGGCACATCCGCTGGGGGAGGAGCTGCCGGAGTGGGACGCAGGATCCCATGTGGACGTCCTCCTGCCCAATGGGATCCTGCGCCAATACTCGCTGTGCTCCGACCGCACGGACCGTTCCGCCTGGCGCCTGGGGATATTGCGGGAGCCCGAGGGGCGCGGTGGCTCGGCCTACGTCCACGACATGCTCAAGCCGGGCACCAAGATCCAGGTCCGGGGACCGCGCAACAACTTCATCCTGGCTCCAGCCGCCAGCTATCTCTTTATCGCCGGCGGCATCGGCATTACCCCGATCCTGCCCATGATCCGCGCGGCTGCCGAAGCCGGAGTTCCTTGGCGTCTGCTGTATCTGGGCCGAAGCCGCTCATCGATGGCGTTCCTTGAGGAGATCCAGGCGCTTGCGGGCGACGTCCATATTCACGCCGACGACGAAAGCGGCTTCTACCCGCTGGCCGAGCTGCTGGGGGATTTGCAGGCGGGAACACACGTCTACGCCTGCGGCCCCGGGCCGTTGCTCAATGTCATCCAGTCGATCGCCGACGGCTGGGACGCCCCCGGGCGCTTTCATTGTGAGCGGTTCACGGCCACCGGGGAAACCCCGGCGCCACCGGAAGGGGAGAATTCGGCCTTCATGGTCGAACTGGCCGACGGCACCGAGGTCCCGGTGGGCTCGAACGAGTCCATCCTGCAGGCGCTCGAAGCGGTCGGGATCAACCCGCTGAACTCGTGCCGGGAGGGAATCTGCGGAACCTGCGAAACCCCCGTACTGGGTGGCGAGATCGACCACCGCGACTCGCTGCTCTCGGACGATGAACGCGAGGCTTCAGACACCATGATGATCTGCGTCTCCCGCTGCAAGGGCCAGCGCCTGCTGCTGGACTTATAGCGGGAAAAGTTCCCGGCGCCGAAGCGACTTACGCGACGAGCCGCGGAAAGCATGGATGCACTCCAAGCCTTGTATCTCCGCCCGCGGTTCTCTTGGCAAGATGGGGCTATGGACAACCAGAAGGTCGCCACCGCGAGCACACCGCGCACGGTCAGGTACTACCGGGCCGAGGTGTTGATCGTCCTCGGACTGTCGCTGGGCCAGTCGGCTGTCTACGCCGTGGTGAACCTGCTGGAAAAGATGACCCGCGCGCCGCTGGCCTCGCAGACGACCACGCTGAACCCGGTGCTGAACGAGCGGGAACTCTTCGATTTTGTGTACCAAATGCTCGGCATCGTCTTTGCGCTGGTGCCGGTTGTCCTGGTGCTGTTTTTGATGACCGCTCCCGGCCGGTCGGCCTTCCGGACGATCGGGTTCACGTTTTCCCGGCCGCGGCTGGACTTCGGCCTGGGCTTCCTGCTGGCGCTGGTGATCGGTGTTGGAACGCTGGGCGTCTATGCTGCCGGCAGGGCACTGGGAATCACCACCGCCATTGTCCCGGCGGCCCTGGATGAATATTGGTGGACCGTTCCGGTGTTGATCCTGTCCGCGCTGCGGCATGCGGTCCTCGAAGAGGTAGTCATGGTGGGCTACCTCTTCAACCGCTTCGCAAAGTTCGGCTGGGGGATGTGGTCCGCGATCTTCGTCAGCGCCGCGCTGCGCGGCACCTACCACCTCTACCAGGGCATCGGGCCGGGCATCGGGAACTTCCTCATGGGCCTGATGTTCGGCTACGCCTACACCAAGGTGAAGCGGGTGATGCCGCTGGTGGTGGCGCACGCGCTGCTGGATATCGCCGGCTTCGTCGGCTACGCGCTGGTGGGGCCGGCCATCGGCATCGGCACGTAGCGGGCACAAGGGAGTTGCCGGACATCTATTGCTCCGCCTGGTGCGCGTGCTCCGGTTATTTCCGGGAGCCGCTGCCCAAACCGGAGCAACGGCTCGCCCCGCAATCAGGAGTGGTGTGGGGGAGAATTGACCGCTACATGCCCGTCCACGAGTTGTTCCACCTATCCTGGGGCAGGCCCGCCATGGAAAGGGACCGGACTATGCCCGGTGAAGTATTGGTACTGGTGGGCTGGAGCGCGTCCCACATCCAGCGAACCATTCCCGCCCCGGTGGCCCGAATGCGGTCCTCCCGCCTTTTTTCCGCCTCCACTGCGTCGGCGGGACTACGGCCCCGAAGGTACTCGTTTCGGGAGTATTTCCCTGCACCATCGAATTCGCCGGCGAGACGGAATTGTTCCCAGTAGAAGTCGACGATGCCGACACGGACTCCCTGCGAATCGAAGACAGGGTACTGCAGCAACGGCTCTGGGAAGTGGTTCAGGTAGATCAGAGCCCGGGAGTAGGATTCGCCTGGCGACTGCGAGGCAGGATTGGCGAAGGCGAGAACCCGTTTCACCCGGTTTGACATTCCTGGCTGCAGAGAATCGGCCAGATCAAGAATATGACTGGCCTTCAGGGCGGGAAGGCCGAGGTGGCGGTCCATGCGAAGCGCATGGTCCATTGCCGGAACCGCCTCAGCGAAGGAACAGTGCGCCGCTAAATCGACAACGGTTTGTGCCCGGGAAGTCATCAGGTAGCCGTCGCGGTTAACAAGGGGTTCCAAGAGTTCCCTGCGATGCCACCGGATTCCGCCACGAGATCGACCATGCGTGCCGTTGTAAGCCAGCAAGTCCACGTCCAGAGAGCGGCCCATTACCGGAAGCCCCCACATCGCCGCCGCAGAGCGTTGGATAAGGACTCTTGTGGTGCGTCCGCTGCCGACAGCGGCCTCTATGTGCAGGCGCTGCTGCTCCCACCATGGCAACCGGGCGTATTCCCCGGTGGCCGCATACACGCCGCGCCGCACTCGGACCAATCGCCCTTCCGCAGCTTGTCGCGCGACGTCCCGGCGTCCTGAACCTGCCGTCTCCAGGTCCCTCACATAGATCAGTTTCACGTCCATGCGGAACAGCCTCGGCGACCTGGCGCCGGTCGGGCACGCGGGGAAGAGCTATGTGGAAAACCTTGGCCTGCAGGACGATCTGGAGGGCTTGACCACTCAAAAGCTCCGTTTCGGGCGTCTGCTCCTTCTATAAAGTGGAGCGGACGCCCGAAACGGAGCGATGCCGCGAGAACTTAGAGTTCGACGATCCCGTTGGCGGTCTCGAAGCGAACGGACAGGATGCCGGGCGTGCCGTTAGGGGCCGACCAAGCCACCTTGACGTCGTCGAGCAGGCCGTCGACCGGGGTGCCGAGCCAGTCCGCCACCCGCTCGGAGGAGCCGGCAATGGTCAGGCCGATCAGCTTCACTGTTGCGGGGCGGGCGTTGGACGGATGCAGCGCCTCCGTGCCGTCATCCCAGCGCAACATGTAGGGCACCTGCGGGTCGGCGATCAGGCCCTTGATCCCGATCTGCTGCCAGCTCAGTTCCTGTCCGTCCGGGAACTTGCGGTTGCCGGGAACCGCGTGGCGGCCCAGCCGTTCTTCGAACGGGGTCAGGTCGTCAACCGCCACGCACCAGCCCATCCAGCCGCCGCCGGCCTCGGACCGCGCACGCACGGCCTGGCCAAAGGGGGCCTTGTCGGAAGCGGGGTGGTCGAGAACCTCCACCACCTCCAGGTAGTGGTGGTCGGTGAGGGGGAAGATCATATTGCGGGTGCCGAAGCGTGGGTGAACCCCGCCCTTGACGGCGTCGATGCCCAGGGCTTTGGAGATCCGCTCGGAGGTGGCAGCCAGACCGTCGGGTTCAGCAGCATAAGAAACATGGTCGAAGCGCATGGCATTATCTTGGCACTTTGTGAACCCGCTCTCGACTTAGGGTGACCTAAGTCACTCAGCTTGCGGCACGTGCGGGGCGCGGCGTTCCTGACAGGGATTCCGCGCGGCCGGCATGCCTCCCAGGGGAGAATGGCGGCGGGCGGGCGGACAGGCGGGCGGGCGGTGAACGGCCAGTCACAAGGTGTCATATTGTTGCGGCCGCCGGTTTGTCTGCGGAGACTGGAGGCAGGTCATGAGTGCCAGCGCGAAACCCCGGTTTGCTGGCCGGCAACCCTCCAACCGCGGTGGGGTGCCCCGGGTGAAGACCAGGCAGCCGCCATAAGGCGGTGCGCAAGCGCGGGTCACACCCGGGATAGACATGCCGGCACGGCCGGATCCCGGATGGCCCCTTCCACTGAAGGAGTTGCACCATGTCCACTGCAGATTGGTCCTTTGAGACCCGTCAGATTCACGTAGGTCAGGAGCCGGATGCCGCAACGGGCGCCCGCGCCCTGCCGATCTACCAGACCACCTCGTTTGTCTTCCCCAGCACGCAGAGCGCCGCGGACCGTTTTGCCCTCTCCGAACTTGCGCCGATTTACACCAGGATCGGCAACCCCACCACCGAGGCTGTGGAGACCCGGATCGCCAACCTGGAGGGCGGCGTGGGCGCCCTGTTGCTTGCCTCGGGACAGGCAGCATCCACGTTCTCCATCCTGAACCTCGCCGAAGCCGGCGACCATATCGTGGCCAGCCCCAGCCTGTACGGCGGCACCTTCAACCTGCTCCGCACCACGCTGCCCAAGTTCGGCATCGACGTCACATTCGTCGAGGATCCGGATAACCTGCAGCAGTGGCGCGATGCCGTGAAGCCGAACACCAAGGCGTTCTTTGGTGAGGTGGTCTCCAATCCGCGCCAGGACGTGCTGGATCTGGAGTCGGTCAGCGCCATCGCCCATGAGAACGGTGTGCCACTGATCGTCGACAACACGTTGGCAACCCCGTACCTGATCCGACCGATCGAGTGGGGGGCCGACATCGTGCTCCACTCGGCCACCAAGTACCTCGGCGGCCACGGGACGGCCATCGGCGGCGTGATCGTGGATGCCGGAACGTTCGATTTCGCCGCGGACCCCGGGAAGTTCCCCGGGTTCAACACGCCGGACGAGACCTACAACGGGCTGGTCTTCGCCCGCGACCTCGGCGTCAACGGCGCTTTGGGCGCCAACCTGGCCTACATCCTCAAGGCCCGGGTGCAGTTGCTGCGCGACCTGGGGTCCGCGATCTCGCCGTTCAACGCGTTCCTGATTGCCCAGGGGCTGGAGACGCTGAGCCTGCGCGTGGAGCGGCACGTGGCCAACGCGCAGAAGGTGGCGGAATTCCTGGAAGAGCACGACGACGTTGCCTCCGTCGCGTACCTCGGCCTGCCCTCCAGCCCGTGGTACGACCGCGGCCGCAAGTACGGCCCGAAGGGCACGGGCGCCATCGTCTCGTTCGAGATCAAGGGCGGCATCGAGGCCGGCAAGCGCTTTGTGGACGGCCTTGAACTGCACTCGCACGTGGCCAACCTGGGCGATGTCCGCTCGCTGGTGATCCACCCGGCGTCGACCACGCATGCCCAGCTCTCCGCCCCGGAGCGGCTCGCGGCCGGGGTGACCGACGGGCTGGTCCGGCTGTCCGTGGGCATCGAGAACGTCAACGACATCATCGCCGATCTGGAGGCCGGTTTCCGCGCCGCCAAGGGCGCGGACGACTAGGCAAGCAGGTAGAGCGCAGCGTGACGATAGTGCAACCGCAGGAACTGGTGGAACAGGCGACCGACGGCATCCTGCGCCGGATGCCGGTTGGTGCGCTGGAGTTGGAAGCCGGCGGCTATCTGCCCGAGGTGGTCCTCGGCTTTGAAACCTGGGGCACCTTGAACGCGGACGCGTCCAACGCCGTCCTGATACAGCACGCCCTGACCGGCAGCACGCATGTCGCACGCGGCTACTCGCATGAGGACGGCTGGTGGGATGACCTGGTAGGTCCCGGCGCCACGATCGACACGGAGCGCTATTTCGTAGTGGCCGCCAACATGGTTGGCGGCTGCTACGGCTCCACCGGTCCCTCGTCGCCGGCACCGGACGGGACGCCGTGGGGCTCACGCTTCCCGTTCGTCACGATCCGCGACTCGGTCCGGGCGGAGGCGCGTCTGGCCGACGCACTGGGTATCCGGCGCTGGCACACGGTGCTCGGCGGGTCGATGGGCGGCGCCCGCGCGCTTGAATGGGCGGCGACGTTCCCGGAGCGCACCGCCCGGTGCGCCGTCCTGGCGTGCGGCGCCGCGAGCACCGCCGAGCAGATTGCCTTCGCGCAGGCGCAGGTCGCGGCCATCCGGCTGGACCCGCACTTCGCCGGCGGCGACTATTACGATGGTCCCGCTCCCGAGGCCGGACTTGGCATAGCCCGGCGCATCGCACACATCAACTACCGCTCAGAGCCGGAGCTGGAGTACAGGTTCGGCCGCAAGCCGCAGGCGGAGGAGCAGCCGTACGGCGGCATCACGCCGTCCGCCCGTGGCCGCTATGCAGTGGAAAGCTACCTCGACTACCAGGCGGACAAGCTCGTCGCGCGCTTTGACGCCAACAGCTACATCCTGCTCACGGAGGCCCTCATCAGCCACGACGTCGCCCGGGGCCGGGGCTCGCTGGAGCAGTCGCTGGGCGGTCTCACCGACACGCAGTTCTTCGTCGCCGCGGTGGATTCCGATCGCCTGTACTTCCCGGAACAGTCGCGGCAGCTGGCCGAGGCGCTGCCCGGGGCAGTCAAGGTCCACACCATCGAAACACCGCTGGGCCACGACGGTTTCCTCACCGATATCCACCAGCTGCACGAGGCCCTCACCGAGGCGTTCTTCGCGCAGGGCTGACGTCGCCAGCGGCAACAGCGCCGGCTCCGTCGAGGCCTGAGACCGGTTGCTGAACGAGTGACCATTGCAGTTTGATCACGGTTGGAACGAATAAATCCATTCGATGGAGCCTGTCGGTAGCATGCCGGTAGGCCCGCGGGCGCGCCATCCGACGTCTGGCCCGGAGGCCTCCACTACAAGGGGGGAACTATGCTGCGTGACGCCACTGTGAAAGTGTCCCTGTTGGCGATAGGCACACTGGCACTGGCTGGCTGCGCCGGTGGAGGCGGCGGCGGTGAGGGCGGAACGGACCAAGGCGCCGCCGCATTGCGGATCGTCTACCAGACGACCGAAGCCAACGCCACGATGGACGGCTTGATGAAGAAGGCGAAATCAGACTTTGAAGCCGCCCACGAAGGCGTGACGGTCAATTTGGAGCCCATTACTGGCAGCGACGAAGATTACGCCACCAAGCTCGCCCTGTCCCAGCGCTCCCCGGACACCGCCCCGGACGTCTTCTATGAGGACACTTTCAAGATCCGTTCGGATGTAGACGCCGGCTACCTGTTGAACCTGGATCCTTATCTGGCCGAGTGGGACGACTGGGCGAACTTCAACGAAGGGGCCAAGGAAGCCGGGCGTGCAGACGACGGCAGTATCTATGCAGTGCCACTGGGCACCGACACTCGCGCCATCTGGTACAACAAGAACGTCTTGGAAGCAGCCGGCGTCGACGTCCCCTGGGCACCCAAGGACTGGAACGCCATTCTGGAGGCCGCCCGGGCCATCAAATCCTCCCAACCGGAGGTGGTTCCGTTCAACATGTACGCCGGCACGGGCACCGGCGAAGGGACCGTCATGCAGAGCTTCTACGAACTGCTCTATGGCACCGGCGACACGCTCTACGACGCCGATGAGGGCAAGTGGGTGGTGGGCTCTCAAGGCTTCGTCGACTCCCTGGCCTTCCTGGAGACTCTTTATCAGGAAGAACTCGCAGTAAGCCCCGCCGAGGCGCTGGATCCAAACGTGTGGCAAATGGTCTTCGGGCAGCTTTTCCCCGAGGACAAACTAGGCGGAACCGTGGAAGGTTCATACTCGCCGTCGTTCTGGGAAGAGGGAGGTCTGGTGGACTGGCCCGAATATACCGACGTGATGGGCGTGGCTCCGTTCCCCACCCAGAACGGCCAGGAGCCGGGCGCGGTCAGTATGTCCGGCGGTTGGACGCTCGCGGTCGGGGCCAATTCGGCGAATCCGGATCTCGCGTTTGAGTTCTTGACGGAGGTGATGAGCCAGGAGAACTCGCTGGAGTACACCGTGGCCAATTCCCAGATCGCAGTGCGTACCGATGTCGCCGAGGACCCCGCCTACCTGGACGCCAACCCGTTTGTGGGCGAGGTCTCGGAACTGGTCTCGGTGACGCACTACCGGCCCGCCACGGCGGACTATCCGCAGATATCAACCGCTGTCCAGGAAGCCACCGAAGCGGTGATGATGGGGAAGAAGACACCTGAGGAGGCCGCGGCCGACTACGACGCCGCCGTCACCGACCTTGTCGGCGAAGAAAACGTAGTACAGAAGTAGCAGCCTTGACCGCCGATGTGGTGGCCCGCGCCGCTGCAAGGCAGCGTGGCACTGAGCTGCGCCGCCCTCGCCGTACGCCGGGGAGGACTGCCCTGCGGCTGCTGCCGCTTGGCCCGGCCGTGGCATTGCTGGGCGTGTTCCTGGCCGGACCGATCCTTTGGTCCTTCTATGGATCCTTGACCAATGCTTCGCTGACCGGCGTCGCGGCCAAGGACCCGCAGTGGGTCGGGTTGGAAAATTATACGGAACTGCTTAGCGACCCCGACTTCCTGCAGTCGGTCTGGCTGACCGTCATTTTCGTGCTTGTCTCGGCCGTGATCGGGCAGAACCTGCTGGGCCTGGCGATCGCGTTGCTGATGACGAAAGCAAGCAAGGCGGTTTCCGCAGTCGTGGGTGTCTGCGTGGTCGCGGCCTGGGTGCTGCCGGAAATCGTGGCCGGCTTCGTCGCCTATGCCTTTTTCAACCGGGACGGAACATTGAACCAACTCTCGGCCGTCTTCGGCCTCGATGCCACCGATTGGCTGTTTACGTTTCCGATGCTGGCAGTGATCCTGGCCAATATCTGGCGGGGAACGGCGTTTTCCATGATGGTGTATCAGGCGGCGCTCAACGATGTGCCGGAGGAAATCACGGAAGCGGCGATGATCGACGGCGCCGGCGGGTCGAAGCGGTTGTGGTACATCACGCTGCCGATGATCCGGCGCAGCATTGCCACCAACCTGATGCTCATCACCTTGCAGACGCTGTCGGTTTTCACGCTCATCTACGTGATGACCGCGGGCGGGCCGGCAGGAGCCAGCACCACGCTGCCGCTGATGGCCTACGAAGAGGCATTCCGCTACAGCGACGTGGGCTACGGGACCGCCATCGCCGTCGTCATGCTGTTGATCGGGGCGGTCTTCTCCGTCATCTACATCCGAGCGCTGCGCGAAAGGAAGGGCTGAGCAGATGAACCGCTCCGGACCGTTGTCCGTGGCCTCCGGCCGGGGAACTACCGTTGCCGTGCTGGCGAACATCTCGCTGCTGGTCGTCGCCGCCTGCTTCCTGCTGCCGCTGAGCTGGCTGCTCCTGGCGTCGCTCGATGCGCAGGCCAGTTACCAGACCCAGCTCCCGTCCGCTATCTCGGTTGCCAATTACGCCGCGGTGCTCACCGCAGACCTGACCTTCGTTCCGCTGCTCAACAGCTTCATGCTTGCCGGCGGTACGGCCGTGGTCACAGTGCTGGCGGCCGTGCTGGCCGCTTACCCGCTCTCGCGGTATCAGATGCGGTTCAACAAGCCGTTCCTCTACGTCGTGCTCTTCGGAACCTGCCTGCCGGTCACGGCGATCATGGTTCCGGTCTACAGCCTGTTCGTGCAATTGAACTTCCTGGACTCGCTGGCGGCCACCACGTTCTTCATGGCTGCATCATCACTGCCGATGGCGATCTGGATGACGAAGAATTTTATGGATTCGGTCCCGGTCAGCCTGGAAGAAGCGGCCTGGGTGGACGGTGCCTCGGCGATGAACGCCCTCGCCAGGATCGTGGTTCCGCTCATGCGTCCGGGGCTGGCGGTGGTTTTCATCTTCGTCTTCATCCAAGCGTGGGGGAACTTCTTTGTTCCCTTCATCCTGCTGCTCTCTTCCGCCAAGCAGCCCGCAGCGGTGAGCATCTTCAGCTTTTTCGGCCAGCATGGTGCCATAGCCTATGGGCAGTTGGCGGCGTTCTCGGTGCTGTACTCGGTGCCGGTGGTGCTGCTCTACGTCCTGGTGTCACGCGGGATCGGCGGTTCTTTTGCCATGGCCGGCGCCGTGAAGGGTTAAACAACCGCTCTGACCGAAAGGACGGTGCCATGCACGACGACGGGGCGCAGGTCCAGGCGCGGATCCGCCGGTTTATTGTCGAACGGCTGCAACCGGCCGTTTACGCCGCGGCGGTGCCAGTCCGGCTCCAGGCCTGGCAGGGTCCCGGCGAGCCGGTCCCCTTCGCGGAGGCGGCTGCGGAAACCTTTACGGACTTCGCGGCGGGCAGCATGTGGGGGCCGGCCTGGTCCACGACCTGGTTTCGGATCACTGGACAGATCCCCGCGGAGTGGGCCGTGGACGCCGGCCATCGGCCGGAACTCCTCCTGGACCCGGGGTTCACGCCCGGCATCCCGGGCTTCCAGGCCGAAGGGCTGATCTACACTCCGCAGGGACGGATCATCAAGGCCATCGAGCCGCGGAACGCCTACGTTCCGCTGGACGTCACGTCCGGCGGCGGCGTCGAGCTCTTCGTGGAGGCGGCGGCCAACCCGGACATGATCGACGGCTTCACCTTCCAGCCCACGCCGTTCGGGGACCCCGCCACCTCCGGGCGCAGTCCGTGCTACACCTTCCTCCGTGCCGACATCGCGCTGTGCGATGTGGCCGCATGGGAACTGCTGCAGGACTTCACGGTGCTGGAGCAGCTCATGCTCCAGCTTGACCCGGGGCAGCCGCGCCGTGCCCGGATCCTGCGCGCGCTGGAGCACGCACTGAACGCGCTGGACCCAGTGGACGTCGCCGGCACAGCGGCGGCCGGCCGGGCCGTCCTGGAGCCTGTGCTCGCTGCGCCGGCGGCCGGCAGCGCGCACCGGATCCACGCAGTGGGCCACGCCCACATCGACAGTGCCTGGCTCTGGCCCGTCCGGGAGACCAAGCGCAAGGTCGCCCGAACCTTCGCGAACGTCTTGGCACTGCTGGACTCGGACCCGGAATTTGTCTTCGCCGCCTCCTCCGCGCAGCAGTACGCCTGGCTGAAGGAGTCGTACCCCGACCTGTTCGCACGGGTGGCGGAGCAAGCCAGGGCCGGCCGTTTCGTCCCGGTCGGCGGGATGTGGGTCGAATCGGACACGAATATGCCCGGCGGCGAGGCGCTGGCCCGCCAGTTCATTGCCGGTAAGAAATTCTTCCTGGCCGAGTTCGGCATCAATCCGCAGGAAGTCTGGCTACCGGACTCCTTTGGCTATTCCGCCGCGATGCCGCAGATTGCCCGCGCTGCCGGATCCCGCTGGTTCCTGACCCAAAAACTCTCCTGGAACGAAACCAACACCTTTCCCCACCACACTTTTTGGTGGGAGGGCATCGACGGCACCCGCATCTTCACGCACTTCCCACCGGCGGATACCTACAACGCCGAACTGACCGCGGCCGAGCTTGCCCGGGCGGAACGGCGCTTCGCGGAGAAGGGAGCGGCAAACACATCGCTGTTGCCCTTCGGCTACGGCGACGGCGGCGGCGGACCGACGCGCGAGATGCTCGCCGCCGCGCACCGCACCGCCGATCTGGAAGGCTCGCCGCGGGTGCAGCTCTCCAGCCCGGAGCAGTTTTTCCGGGCAGCCGAGGAAGAATATGCCAGGCCGCCGGTCTGGTCCGGGGAGCTGTATTTGGAATACCACCGCGGCACGTACACCTCGCAGGCGCGCACCAAGCGGGGCAACCGCCGCAGCGAGCATCTGCTGCGCGAGGCCGAGCTCTGGGCAGCGACGGCGGCGGTGCGCGGCGCCGCGCCCTATCCGTACGATGCGCTGGAGCGGGCCTGGCAGACGGTGCTGCTGCAGCAGTTCCACGACATCCTGCCGGGATCCTCGATCGCCTGGGTGCACCGCGAAGCGGAGGCCAACTACGCACTGTTGGCGGCGGAACTGGCTGGCATGATCGATGGCTCGCTGCGTGCCCTCCTCGGCCGGGGCACCGGGAGCACCGTGGCCAACGCCGGCCCGTATCCGGTGGACGGCGTGTCCGCGATGGGTGCCGTCGGCGCGGCACCGCAGCCCGGCCGGGGCGCCTCGTTAAGCGTCGGCGTTGAGCCCAGCGGCGACGGCTGGCTGCTGGCAAACGACCTGCTCCGGGTGGTGATCGACTCCGAGGGGCTGATTTCCTCGCTCTTGGATCTGGACACCGGGCGGGAAGTCATTCCCGCCGGCATGCAGGCGAATGTCCTGCAGCTCTTCCGCGACGCCCCGACCATGTGGGATGCCTGGGACCTGGAGGAGCACTACAAGTCCGTCTGCCGGGAGCTGCGGGATGTCCATGCCATCGAGGTGTTTTCCAGCAAGGTGGGCTCCGACGCCGCCCTTCCGGATCCACGTGACTCCGCTGCGGCTCCTTCAGGCACGCCTTCGGACCGCATGCCGGTCGCCGGGCTCCGGGTCAGCCGCCGGTTTGGGGCCTCGCTGGTTGAGCAAACGGTCTCGCTGGCCGCCGGCTCCCGCTCGCTGGAGATCGAGACGACGGTCGATTGGCACGAGCGCCAGAAACTGCTGAAGCTGGCCTTCCCGCTCGACCTCCACGCAGAGCGGGCAGCGTCGGAGATCCAGTTCGGCCACGTCTTCCGGCCCACGCACAGCAATACGTCCTGGGACGCAGCGCGGTTCGAAACCTGCGCGCACCGCTGGGTGCATGTGGGCGAGCCCGGCTTCGGGGTCGCCGTCGCCAACGACTGCACGTACGGGTACGACATCCGGCGGACCGATCCGACCGCTTCGCCCGCCACCGTGGTGCGGCAGTCGCTGCTGCGGGCGCCGCTGTACCCTGATCCGCAGGCCGACCAAGGCGGGCACACCTTCCGGACGGCGTTGGTGATCGGTGCCGGTATCCCGGAGGCCGTGCAGGAGGGCTACCGGTTGAACCTGCCTCTGCGCCACATGCACGGAGTCGGCGCTGGCCCAGTGGAACCCCTGTTCACCGTGGACAATCGGGCAGTAGTCATGGAGGCGGTCAAGCTGGCCGAAGACCGAAGCGGCGACGTGATCCTGCGCTGCTACGAGGCCTTCGGCAGCCGTGCGAAGGCCACGGTCAGCGCCGGCTTTGACTACGCGCGGGTAACGGCCACTGATTTGCTGGAGCTGGACGTGGACGGTCTGCGGCTGGAGCAGCCTGCGGAGCGCTCAACCGCGTTCGAGCTTCGGCCGTTCCAGTTGTTGACCCTCCGCTTCCGCAGCGTAAAGGGCGCCTGACAAGAGCGGGTCAGGCCAACACCTGTGTGACAGGCCGCCGCAGAAAGGCCGAGTAGCGTTGCACGGCGGCGTCCACGGCCTGCCGCTCCGGCTCGGTGAAGACCCGCAGCGGTTTGAGCCGCACGTCGGCCGAGTCGGGCCGGAGGACGTGTCTCCAGTTGCCGGCCATCCTTCCGTCCAGCAGCAGCACGTGCATCGGCACGTCGCTGCCCAATGCCGCCGGGGCGCTTCCGCCCAGATAGCCGCGGGTCTTGGAATAGCCCATGACATATTCGTCGTAACACTGGATCAGGTCCGCCCGCGGGTGTCCGTCGTCCGCGGCAGCAGTGCCGCCGGTCGTCTCGCCGGCGGCGGGGGAGTACCAGAGTTGGTCGCCCTCGGTTCCGGTCCGCTCCAGTCCCTCCCGACCGCCCGCTTCGAGGCCGCGCTTCAGGTCCGCCTGGGGCAGTTTGGACCAGTCGGAGCAGTCCTTCAAGGTCGCCGGTCCGCGGCTGGCGAAGTAACGCCCGGTCAGTCGCGCCAGCGCGGCGTCGCGGTCGAAGTCCTCGGCCAGCGGCGGCACCCGCTCGTCGAAGGCCGCGTACGTCTGCTGCACCGCGCCCGAACCGGCCGTCCGCGGAGGCCCGCTCACCAGCACCCGATCCATTTCCGCATGGAACACCAGATGTCCCAGCCGCTGTCCGCGCAGCGTCGCGCCGTTCAGCCTCGCGCCGTCGTCCTTGAGCAGCGCCGCTTCGGCGAGCCGGGCGGCGAGCTCGTCCCGGGTGAGGTGACGGCCACCGGCGACGGCCGCGGCCAGCACCTCGTTGCTGCGCGCCACCGTCGCCTCGTCCAAACCCAGCTGCCGGTCCCGGCCCTTGTTCCCCGCCTTGAGCCGGGGGCCGGAGAGCAGCATCAGCCAGCGCAGGTCCTCGGCGGGCACGAAGTGCCAGGTGGGCCGCAGCACATGCGTGCGCAGGATGCGGCCGTCGGCGATGGCCGCATCCACGCCCGCGGCGTTGTCCCGGGCCGGTCCGCCGCAGCGCTGGGCCAGCGACCAGCGGGCGTAGGCATATTCCTGGGACTGGAAGGCGAGCAGCCAGCGCAAGGCGGCGACGGCGTCGTCCCCGGGACTGTCCCACAGCCGCTGTGCCCGCAGCCGGTGACGGCGGACTTCCTGGGCACTCGGCTGCTGCACCGCTGCTCCCGCTACCCTGCCGCGCCGGGAGGCATGCCCGGGCCGAAGAAGGGGCCGGCGGTCGGACGTTTGGGCAGGATCCCGTCGCCCGAGGACTGTTGCCGGACCCGGCGCAGCACCCACGGGACCAAATGCTGGCGGGCCCACTCCAGGTCTTCGGTACGGGCGGTGCGCCAGCCCTTGGGAGGCAGCGGTTTTGGCGTCTCGGGCTGCAGCGAATGCTCCACGTGGAGGGCGTCCAGGACCATGGCGGCGATGGTGTGGTGCCCCAGCGGGGAGAAATGCAGCCGGTCAGGTGCCCACATTTGCGGTGCCTTCAGCTGGCGCAGCGCCCACATGTCGGCCACGACGGCATTATGGCGGGCCGCCACCGTGCGCAGGTTCTCGTTGTAGATGGCGGCCTTGCCGCGGACACTGCCGATCACGGGCGTATCGCCGATGTCGGGCGCGGTAAACAGGACAATAGTGGCTCCCGACGCTGCCAACCGGGTGACCGCGCGATCGAACTTCTCGGCGAGGGCGTCAGGGTCGCCGCCGGGCCGGATCACATCATTGCCGCCCGCGCAGATCGAAATGAGGTCAGGCTGCAGGGCCAGGGCCGGTTCGACCTGTTCATCGATGATCTGCTGCAGCAGGCGGCCGCGGATCGCGAGGTTGGCGTAGGCGAAGTCGTGGTGGCCTCGGGCGAGTTCCTCGGCCACGCGGTCGGCCCATCCGCGGTGTCCGCCCGGGCTCCGGGGGTCCGGATCACCGATCCCTTCGGTGAAGGAATCACCCAGGGCAACGTAACGGCTCCAGGGGTGGCGGGCCGCGGCGATGGATGCTTGTGCTTCAGGAAGGGACAAGTTACTCACAGGTACATTCTCCCAAGAAGCCGCGGCGGATGCACAGGGAGGCACGACCCAAAACCTGAATCACCTTTCAGAAAGTCATGGTCAGCGGGCGAATTCCCGGCTACTGTGTGCTTGACGCGGCCAACGGCGGCCGCCTCGACCTCGAGGAGCTGAGATGGAATTGCTGGCGGGAATCGTGGCGCGGCGGGTGCCGACGGAGCGTCTGACGGTGAACATTCTCGAGCGCGACGGAGACCGGCCCGACGGCATCCCGGTGGTCCTGGTGCATGGGAATGTTTCCTCCTCGCTGTTCTGGCAGGAGACCATGCAGGCGCTGCCGGCAGGTTACCGCGTGCTCGCGGTGGACCTGCGGGGTTTCGGCCAGACTGACACGGCGCCGGTGGACGCCGGCCGCGGGCTGCGGGACTTCTCCGACGACCTCCACGCCACACTGGAGAGCCTGCAACTGGCGCCCGTGCACCTGGCCGGTTGGAGCATGGGCGGCGGCGTGGTGATGCAATACGCCCTGGAGCATCCGGTCCGCAGCCTCACGCTGCAGGCTCCGGTCTCGCCGTACGGTTTCGGCGGGACGGCGGGACCGGAGGGGCGGAGGCTCACCGAGGACGACGCCGGCACCGGCGGCGGGGGTGCCAACCCCGACTTCGTGGCGCGACTGGAAGCCGGCGACACCAGCGGTGACGCGGCTGCCTCGCCGCTGTCGGTGTACCGCTCGACCTATGTGCACTCCGGATTCGTATCGCCCTACGAACGGATCTGGGTCGAATCGATGCTCAGCACCAAGACGGGACCCGACAACTATCCGGGTGATTCCGTCCCCTCGTCGAACTGGCCCGGCTTCGCTCCCGGGCGCAGGGGGGTGCTGAACACGATGGCACCGGGGGTCTTCAACACCAGCGGCATTGTCGAACTGGCGGACAAGCCGGACATCCTCTGGATCCACGGCGACAGTGACGCGATCGTCTCCGATGCTTCCTTCTTCGACCTGAACTTCCTCGGCAGGGCCGCCGTGGTGCCGGGCTGGCCGGGGGCGGAGGCGGCCCCGGTGCAGCCGATGGTCTCGCAGACCCGGGCGGTGCTGGAAAAGTATGCGGCCAACGGCGGGCGCTTCACCGAGGTGCTCCTGGAAGACTGCGGACATTCGCCGCATGTGGAGTATCCGGAGCGGTTCGTCGCCGAGCTGACGGCGCACATCGAACGGAGCGGCAAGGCCGGGTAGGCGGCGAGGCGGGCGGGCACCGGTTCGGTGCCCGATGCCCGGGAGACTCGACACCGAAGAAGCTTTAAGTTTCAAGCAATGGGCTTTCTGTGCGATCATGGACCGCATGACTGAAACTGCTTATCAGCCCGTGGTTGCCTGGTCCAAGTCAGAACAGGAGCGGGCGGGGACGCCACTGCTCGTGCTCTTCCATGGCTACGGATCCCACGAGCAGGACCTGATGGGTCTGGTGCCCGGGCTGCCCGAGGAATTTACCGTGGCGGCCGTGCGCGCACCGGTGGCGATGGGACCTGGCTTTACCTGGTTCCCCCTCATGCACGAGCCGGACTTTTCCGTGGACAAGGTCACGAAGGCCGTCAGCGACGTGGTGTCCTGGCTGGATGGAGTCAAGGATCAGCACAGCAGCGTCTCCGTGCTGGGCTTTTCCATGGGCATGGCAGTGGCCACGTCGGTGCTGCGCCACCGCCCGGAGGAGATTGCCGCGGTGGTCGGCCTGTCCGGATTCGCCGTGCCGGCCGCGGGGAACGATTTCTTCCGCGACGATGCGGTCAAGGCGATCAAGCCGCCGCTCTTCTGGGGCCGGGACCAGGCAGACCAGGTCATCACCCAGGACAAGATCGAGTTCACCCACGCCTGGGCGAACGAGCATGTGGACCTGACCAAGGTCCTCTATCCCGGCATCGGCCACGGCATCAACGCCCAGGAACTGGCACACGTGAAGGAGTTCCTGACCTACAACGTGCTGCAGGCGAAGTAAAGGTACTGCAAGCGCAGGAGCAAGCGGTGCGCCTCTCAGCTGCGGCTGACGCGCACCGTTTGCCCGTTGCAGCTGACGGTATCCCCGGCGTGGAGCTGCCGGCCTCGGCGCGTTTCGATCTCGCCGTTCACCTGGACCAGGCCATTCTCGACGAATTCCTTGGCCTGGATTCCGTCGTCGGCCAGGTTGGCCAGCTTCAGCAGCTGGCCCAGCCGGATCATCTCGTCGCGGATCGGCACGTCATACATTTCGTCGGAAGCCATGGAACCATCATGCCCGATGCCGCGGGGCATGCGGCGTCCGATGCGGCACCCGCCCTGCACGGCCACTTGGCCGCCGGCGCGGAAGCCGGATGCGCCCGCGCCGTTCGGGTTCGGGTTCCCGTTTTCGGTAGGCTAACGTTGTAGCTTCGCTATGCGCCGATCCGTGCCTGCAGCCGCCGGACGGATCTGTGCCATGACAACCCTCGGACCGCACCCAGCGGCCCTGGAGAGATACGGAGAACCACCTCATGGCAGCAGCCAAATCAGCCCTCGATTCGATTACTTCGCTGGCCAAGCGCCGCGGCTTCGTGTTCCAGGCTGGTGAGATTTACGGTGGATCCCGCTCCGCATGGGACTACGGGCCGCTCGGCGTCGAGCTGAAGGAAAACATCAAGCGCCAGTGGTGGCAGACGATGGTCCGCGGCCGCGACGACGTGGTCGGACTGGATTCGTCGGTCATCCTGCCGCGCCAGGTCTGGGAAGCCTCCGGCCACGTGGACGTCTTTTCCGACCCGCTGGTGGAGTGCCTCAACTGCCACAAGCGCTACCGCGCCGACCACCTCGAAGAAGAGTACGAGGAGAAAAAGGGCCGCGCCCCGGAAAACGGGCTGAAGGACATCGCCTGCGTCAACTGCGGCACCAAGGGCGAGTGGACCGAACCCCAGGAGTTCTCCGGCCTGCTCAAGACCTTCCTGGGCCCGGTCGCCCATGAAGAAGGCATGCACTACCTGCGCCCGGAGACCGCGCAGGGCATCTTCGTGAACTTCAACAACGTCCTGACCACCTCGCGGAAGAAGCCGCCCTTCGGCATCGGCCAGATCGGCAAGAGCTTCCGCAACGAGATCACCCCGGGCAACTTCATCTTCCGCACCCGCGAGTTCGAGCAGATGGAGATGGAGTTCTTCGTGGAGCCCGGGACCGACGAAGAGTGGCACCGGTACTGGATCGACGCGCGGCTGCAGTGGTACGTGGACCTGGGCATCAAGCGCGACAACCTGCGCCTCTTCGAGCACCCGCTGGAAAAGCTGAGCCATTACTCCAAGGGCACCACCGACGTCGAGTACCGCTTCGGCTTCCAGGGCTCGGAATGGGGTGAGCTGGAAGGCATCGCCAACCGGACGGACTTTGACCTGTCCACCCACACCAAGCACTCGGGCACCGACCTGAGCTACTTCAACCAGGCCACCAACGAGCGCTACACCCCATACGTGATCGAGCCTGCCGCCGGGCTGACACGGTCCTTCATGGCCTTTTTGGTGGACGCCTACACCGAGGACGAGGCACCGAACGCCAAGGGCGGCGTGGACAAGCGCACCGTGCTGCGGCTGGACCCGAGGCTGGCCCCGGTCAAGGCCGCCGTGCTGCCGCTGTCCCGCAACGAGGACCTCTCGCCCAAGGCCAAGGAGCTGGGGGAGGCGCTGCGCAAGAACTGGAACATCGACTTCGATGACGCCGGTGCCATCGGCCGCCGCTACCGCCGCCAGGATGAGATCGGCACGCCGTTCTGCATCACGGTGGACTTCGACACGCTCGAGGACCAGGCGGTGACCATCCGTGAACGCGATTCGATGGCGCAGGAACGGGTCTCCCTGGACAAGGTCGAAGGATATCTCGCAGCCCGCCTGATCGGAGCCTGAACCAGGTACGGGCAGGCCGTCCGTAGCAGCTTCGGCAACCGTCCGCCCGATCAGGGCAGCGCACCCACAAAGGAGAACCATGGCCCAGCTGACCTACCGCGACTGGCGCGAGGACGATGACCTGGCCTTGCTGGAGATCTGGGGCGACCCGGAAACCGGCCAGGCCGGTCATTTTCGTGCCATGCTCCGCCCGTCCGCCGACCAGCCGTGGTCGCGGTGCATCGTGGCCGAAGACCAGGGGATAGCCGTTGCCGCCGGCGCCGTGTACGAAACCAGCCTGCATCCGGACCGGCTGTGGGTGTACGTGGAGGTTGCCCGCGACCACCGCGGCGCCGGCGTCGCGCGCGACCTGCTGGCAAGGCTCCGCGCGGAGGCCGAGCATGCGCCGTCGGGCGTGTGGAAGCTGCGGGCCAAGGTGGAGCCGGACACCTCCGGCGCCGCCTTCGCCCGGGCTTCGGGCCTGACCCAGATCCAGAGCTCGCGCGTGGTGCTGGTCTCGCCCGGCGCGCTGCCGTTGCCCGACCTCGGGGAGACCGGTCCGCAACTGGAGGAGGCAGCCACCGGGTCGGTGGAACTGACCCGGGCCGTGGCAGACTTCTACAACTCCGTCCACGTGTGGGACCGGGCGGACATGACCGTGGGACGCGCCCAGCAGATGCTGCTGAGCGAGAGCGCGGGGGCCGGCGGAGCGGTGGTGCTGCGCAGTGCGCCCAAGTCCGACGGCGGCACCATCCAGGCTTTCGCCGTCAGCTACACGCACGAGCGGACGGACGCCCCGGCAGACGTGCTGCTGGGATACGACACGGCGCTGCCGGCCGAAGACGCCGAGGCTGCGGTGCGGGCGCTGCTGGCCATGCTGGTGGCGCAGTATCCGGTGCAGCTGGAGGTGGATGACTCGATGACCGCGGTGGTGGCCGTACTGCAGCCGCTGCTGGACGCCGGCCTAGCGCACCAGTTGGGTCCGGAAACTTCCATCGTCAGCGACTGACAGATGGGGCACAGCCACTCCCACGGGACCTCCAATCCCGGCGCCGCCGCCTTGGCCGCCCGGCGCCGGGCCAACCTGCTCCTGGCAGCCATCCTGCTGCCGGTCACCGTCCTGACCTTGGTGGGCATGATTTTGCTCTGGCCCTCCGGAGCCGGAACCGGAGCCGATGTCCCCGATCCCTATGCCGCGGCACCGGGGGTGACCTTCGACGTCGGCACCGTGCAGCGGGTGGAGCTGGAAGATTGCCCCACCTCGCAGGCCGCGGTGGACGCCGGCATGGAAGCGCAGGAGTGCCTGGTCGCCTATACCCAGCCCGACGCCGGCGGCTCGCCGCTGCCCGTGGAGATCACCCCGGAGATCGCCGCGTCGCGCGGCGTCGAGGCCGGCGACACCATCCGTTACCTGAATCTTTCGGGCGTCATGGGCGGGCAGGAGGGGGCCTACGTCTTCGTGGACTTCGTGCGCAGCGTCCCCATGGTGCTGCTGGCCGTGCTCTACGCCCTGGTAGTGGTGGCCGTGGCCCGCTGGCGGGGTTTCCGCGCGATGCTGGGTCTGGCGGGCGGTTTCCTGGTCCTGGCGCAGTTCATCCTGCCCGGCCTCATGGAAGGCAAGCCGCCGCTGCTGCTGGCGCTGATCGGTTCGGTGGTCATCATGGTCGGGGTGCTTTACTTTGCGCACGGCTTTTCCGCGCGCACGTCCACCGCATTGCTGGGCACCCTGTTCGGCCTGGGGGTGACCGCCCTGCTGGCGGCCTGGGCCACCGATGCCGCGTACCTGACCGGGGTGGACGACGACTACACCTACCAGCTGATCAACATGGGCGGCAGCCTCTCGGTCTCGGGGCTGATCATGTGCGGGCTGATCATCTCCGGGCTGGGCTTGCTCAACGATGTCACCATCACCCAGTCCTCGGCGGTGTGGGAGATGTACGAACTGGCTCCCGGTGCCTCGGCCAAGCGCCTGTTCACCGGGGCGATGCGCGTGGGACGGGACCACATCGCCTCCACCGTTTACACCATTGCCTTCGCCTACGCCGGTGCCTCCCTTCCGGTGCTGATCCTGGTGTCGCTCCACGACCGGCCGCTGTTCGCCACCCTGACGAGCGGGGAACTGGCCGAGGAGATAGTGCGTACCCTGGTCGGTTCCATCGGCCTGGTGCTGGCTATCCCGATCACCACGCTGATCGCGGTGCTGGTGGTCAAGGCCACCGGCATTCGGGGACCGGTGGCGGCAGGGGAGCGGTCGGGCCCCCGTCACCTCCTTGCCGGCGCCGCGCCGGACGCCGACGGCGGGGTCCGGGACCCCGGCGAGGCCGCTGCGGCCGGCCACGGCAAGCCCGCCGATCCGAGCGGCTAGACTGCACACAATGGCCCTGTGCCGGACCGGCCGGTGCCGCATGAACCATCGCCGTCGTCAGGAGGAGTGCTTATGAAAGGCGTGCTGTTTGACGTGGACGGAACGCTGGTGGACTCGAACTACCTGCACGTGCTTGCTTGGTGGCAGGCCTTCCGGCAGGCGGGAGTCGACGTCCCGATGGCGGACATCCACCGTTGCGTGGGAATGGGCGGCGGCAGGCTCATCGCACAGCTGCTCGACGAGGACCGCGACCAGTCCCGGGACGAGGACCTCAAGGCCGCCCACGGAACCGTCTTCTCCACCTTTTGGCCGGCCCTCCGCCGCTTTGACGGTGCCCGTGAGCTGGTGCGCCGGTCCGCCGCGGAGGGGTTCGCCGTCGTGCTGGCCTCTTCCGCCGAGGAAAGGGAGCTGGAAGTGCTGCGCCGCGTGATCGACGCCGACGGGTCCATCACCGCCGCCACCAGCTCCGCGGACGCGGAGAACAGCAAACCGGCGCCGGACATCCTGCAAGCGGCCCTGGCCGCGGCGGGCCTGCAGCCCGAAGACACCGTTTTTGTGGGAGACGCCGTCTGGGATGTCCAGGCGGCCGGAGACCTCGGAATCCCGGTCATAGGCCTCGAATGCGGCGGGACCCCCGCGGAGACCTTGCTCCGCGCCGGTGCGGCAGAGGTGTACCGCGACCCGCAGGACCTGTTGGAACACTTCATGGACAGCGCCCTCGGCACCCTCCTGCGCGGCTAAGGGCGCGCGCGGTCCCGATGTCCGGTGGACGTGGACGGACCCCGGCGGGGGCGGGCGAATCGCGATGAAGCGGACGGGCCGGTCCACAGGCGCGGGTGCCGGCGGACGGATTTGCCCGGTTTTGAGAGAATGGTGGGGTGACACTTACCGCTGCACCCGAATCGGCCGCCAAGCTTGAGCTCCCGCCGCTCAAACTCGGACCGATAACCGTCGACACCCCGGTGGTGCTGGCACCCATGGCCGGCATCACCAACAAGGCGTTCCGCCGGCTCTGCCGCCAGTACGGCGGCGGCCTGTACGTGGCGGAGATGGTCACGTCCCGCGCGCTGGTCGAACGCAACAGGGAATCCATGCGGATCATCTCGCACGACGAGGACGAGGACGTGCGGTCCGTCCAGCTCTACGGCGTGGACCCCAAAACCGTCGGTGCCGCCGTCCGGCTGCTGGTGGAGGAAGACCGCGCCGACCACATCGACCTGAACTTTGGCTGCCCGGTGCCGAAGGTCACCCGCCGCGGCGGCGGCTCGGCGCTGCCCTGGAAAACCGAACTGTTTACCGCGATCATCCAGGCCGCGACGCGCGAGGCGGCCAAGGGCAACGTGCCGCTGACCATCAAGATGCGCAAGGGGATCGACGACGAGCACCTGACCTTCATCGAGGCCGGCAAGATTGCCCGCGACGCCGGGGTTGCCGCCGTGGCACTGCACGGCCGTACCGCCAGCCAGTTCTACTCCGGCAAGGCCGACTGGAACGCGATCGCCGAACTGCGGGAAGCCCTGCCGGATATCCCGGTGCTCGGCAACGGCGACATCTGGAGCGCCGAGGATGCGGTGCGGATGGTGGAACAGACGGGCGTGGACGGGGTCGTCGTCGGCCGCGGATGCCAAGGCCGCCCATGGCTGTTCGGCGACCTGCAGGCCGCCTTCGAAGGGACCGACAGGCGCTTCCGCCCAGGGTTGAAGGACGTCGCGGACAGCTTCTACCGGCATGCCGAGCTGCTGGTGGATTACTTCGAGGACGAGGGCAAGGCGCTGCGGGATATCCGCAAGCACGTGGCCTGGTACTTCAAGGGATACTCGGTGGGCGGGGAGCTGCGGGCCGCGCTGGCACAGGTGCCTACCCTCGAGGTGCTGCGCGAGCTGCTGGCCGAACTGGATGCCGACGCCCCCTACCCGGGGGCGGACGCCGAGGGCCCGCGGGGCCGTGCCGGCTCACCCAAACGCCCGGCGCTGCCCGACGGCTGGCTGTCCAGCCGGGAGCTGAACGCCGATCACAAGGCCATGATCGCCGCCGCCGAATTGGACGTCTCCGGTGGCTAAGGTACGCACCGGGCGCCCGGCCCCGCCCACGCCGGGATACACGGATTTCGACCAGGAACGCTGGTACACGGAGGAGCCGAAGAGCACCTACCGGACGCAGTTCGAACGCGACCGGGCCCGGGTCCTGCACTCGTCGGCGCTGCGCCGGCTGGGCGCCAAGACGCAGGTGGTGTCCCCGGACACCGACGACTTCGTGCGGACGCGGCTGACCCACAGCCTGGAAGTGGCCCAGGTGGGCCGCGAACTGGGACGCACCCTGGGCTGCGACCCCGACGTGGTGGACGCCGCCTGCCTGTCCCACGACCTTGGCCATCCTCCCTTCGGACACAACGGGGAGACCGCGCTCAACGCCGCGGCCCATGCCATCGGCGGTTTCGAAGGCAACGCCCAGACGCTTCGGCTGCTGACCCGGCTGGAGCCCAAGATCCTGCGCCCGGACGGATCCCCGGCCGGACTGAACCTGACCCGGGCCAGCCTGGATGCGGCGTGCAAGTACCCGTGGTCCGCCGACGACGCGCCGGTCATCCACGGCAAGCGCACGAGCAAGTTCGGCGCCTACGAAGACGACCTTCCCGTGTTCAACTGGCTGCGCGAAGGCGCCGCGGAGCGCCGTTCCTGCCTGGAGGCCCAGGTGATGGACCTCGCCGACGACATCTCCTACTCCGTGCACGACGTCGAAGACGCCATCGTGGCCGGACGCATCCAGCTCAAGTGGCTGGACAGCCCCGACACCCGCAGCCGGGTTATCGGCTACACCCAGCAGTGGTACCTGCCCCACAGCGACGCCCAGGAAGTGGACGAGGCGCTCATCCGGCTGGAGCGCTCCGGCGTGTGGGTGCGCGAGGCCGACGGCAGCCGCAAGGCAATGGCCGCGCTCAAAGACATGACCAGCCAGTTGATCGGCCGCTTCTGTTCCAGCGCGATGGAAGCCACCCGCTCCATCTACGGCCCGCAGCAGCTGACCCGCTACGGAGCGGAACTGGTGGTGCCGCAGGAGACCGCCACCGAGATCGCGGTGATGAAGGGGCTGGCCACCACGTTCGTAATGACCGCGGACCTGCGCCAGCCGGTCTACGAACACCAGCAGGAGATTTTGCACGACCTGGTCAGCGAGCTGCACGCCACGGGGGAGAAGCATCTGGAGGAACCCTTCGCCTCGGATTGGCGGGATGCGGAAGACGACGGCGGCCGCCTGCGCGTGGTTATTGACCAGATCGCCTCGCTCACCGATGTCTCGGCCCTGGCGCTGCACGAACGCCTAATGGGGGCCCACCGCACCCTGCTGTGAGGGGCGCGGGCGGCGGCAGCCTCCCTCCACAGGCGGCTGCGGCGGCGCCACCGTCACCAGCGGCAGGCGGTTCCGCCGCCGATTTGGCGCGGCTGCATACGATAGGAGCATGGCCGGACTCATTAAGCGCGAAGACATCGATGAAGTCCGCCAGCGTACCGACATCAAGGAAGTCGTCGACGGCTACGTCACGCTGAAGTCGGCCGGCATCGGTTCGTTCAAGGGCCTGTGTCCCTTCCACGACGAGCGATCGCCGTCGTTCCACGTCCGTCCGCAGGTGGGCACGTACCATTGCTTCGGCTGCGGCGAGGGCGGTGACGTCATCTCCTTCGTGCAGAAGATGGATCACACCACGTTCTCCGAGACCGTGGAGAAGCTCGCCCACCGGATCAACTACACGCTCCGGTACGAAGACGGCGGCACCGGTCCCCGCCGGGAGGACGTCGGCAAGCGGCAGCGGCTGCTGGACGCCCACAAGGTTGCCGCGGAGTTCTTCCGGGAGCAGCTCCAGGGCCCGGGTGCCGCGACGGCACGGGAGTTTCTCTCCGGGCGTGGCTTCGACCAGGCTGCCGCAGAGCAGTTCGCCGTGGGCTATGCCCCGCAGGGCTGGGACGGCCTGCTCAAGCACCTGACCGGCCGCGGCTTCACCCAGGACGAATTGCGGATGACCGGCATGTTTTCCGGCGGATCGGACGGATCCGACGGCCGGAACGCCCGGATCTATGACCGCTTCCGCGGCCGGCTGATCTGGCCCATCCGCGACCTGACGGGGGCCACCATAGGGTTTGGTGCCCGCAAGCTCTTCGAGGACGACCAGGGGCCCAAATACCTCAATACGCCGGAGACGGTGCTCTACAAGAAGTCACAGGTCCTGTACGGAATCGACCTGGCCAAACGGGACATCGCCCGGAGCCGCCAACTGGTGGTCGTGGAGGGCTACACGGACGTGATGGCCTGCCACCTGTCGGGCATCCGGACGGCCGTGGCGACCTGTGGCACCTCCTTCGGCACCGACCACATCAAGATTGCCCGGCGCCTGCTCTCCGATGACGGGACCGGGGGCGAAGTGATCTTCACCTTCGACGGCGACGAGGCGGGCCAAAAGGCCGCGCTGCGGGCCTTCGAGGAAGACCAGCGCTTCGTTGCCCAGACCTACGTAGCCGTCGAGCCGAGCGGCGCGGATCCATGCGACCTGCGCTTGAGCCACGGCGAAGGTGCGGTGCGCGAGCTGATCAGCTCACGCCGCCCGCTGTTCGAGTTCGCGATCAAGGCCACCTTGAAGAAGTTCAACCTGGACACGGTCGAAGGAAGGGTCCAGGCCCTGCGGGCCGCCGCCCCGGTGGTTGCCGAAATCAGGGACCCGGCCATGCGGCCCGGCTACTCGCGTGAACTTGCCGGCTGGCTGGGCATGGACATTGACGATGTCACCCGCGCCGTGGCCGGAGCCGCGAAACGGGGACAGGAATCCGGGGCCCGGTCGGCAGGCCGCGAGCGGGGCCAGCAGGACCGCGGGCAGGAACCGAACCGCGGCACGCAGCAGTCGCCCGCACGGGACCGGCGAGGCGACGGCGGCCCGCACGGTCGGGAGGACGCGTGGAATCCGGGAAATGCTTCCCGCCGGCAACAGAACAGCCAGGGCCAGCCTGCCTACGGGCACGCTGCGCAGCACGGCTACGGCCGGGACACCGATGCCAGCGGTGAAGCGGCCTACGCCCAGGATGCCGGCCAGTATGCGGCGCCCCCGGCCTTTCCGCGCCCGGACCTGCGTGATCCCGTGGTCCGCTTGGAACACCAGGCGCTGGAAGTGGCGATTCAACAGCCCGGCCTCCTTGATGCCAACCAGTGGGAACAGTTCATGCAGGCCCGCTTCCTGGCGCCCGTGCACGTGGCCATCCACGGCGCCGTCCGGGCGGCCGGCGTTTCCGGTGCTACCCCGTCGCAGTGGGTGGAGACGATTCGCCAGGAGGTCCCGGAGGAGCTGCGCACTTTCGTCTCGGAACTTGCGGTGACCCCGCTGCCTGCGCAGAACGACGACGCCCTGCGGCTGTATTGCCGGGGCATCCTGAACCGGCTGCAGGACCTGCAGATCACCCACCTGAAGGCCGACAAGCTGGGCCAGTTGCAACGGATGGATCCGGCGTCAGATCCCGCGAGCTTCCAACAGATCAACCGTGAACTGATGGAACTGGAGATGCAGCGGCGGGCCCTTCGCGCGGAGTAGGCCCGCCTCCAATTGGCAAGTTCCGGCCTGCATTGAGTATGCTGTTGGAGGTCAAACCGCCGATTGGCGGATGGCAGCTTTCCCCCGTAGCTCAATTGGCAGAGCATTCGACTGTTAATCGAAGGGTTACTGGTTCGAGTCCAGTCGGGGGAGCGGACAAACCAGGATCCCCGTCTTCGTCCGAAGGCGGGGATCCTGTGCGTCCGGGCCTCGGTGACAGGGCGATTTCGTCTCCACCCGGCCATCCTGCTAGAGTTTTACTCGCTTCAATCCCCCGTAGCTCAATTGGCAGAGCATTCGACTGTTAATCGAAGGGTTACTGGTTCGAGTCCAGTCGGGGGAGCTGCAAGGCAAAATCCCGCACCGCGCGCCGGTTGCGGGATTTTTCTTTGGCTACGCCGAGGCCACCCGGTTGCCGGCCGCGACTTGCGCAAACCAGCGGCCGCTGTCCTTCACGGTGCGCTCCAGCGTGTCGTAGTCCACCCGGGTCAGGCCGAAGCGCTTGCGGTAGCCCCAGGCCCATTCGAAGTTGTCCATCAGCGACCAGCCGAAGTAGCCCCGCAGGTCCACCCCGTCCTGGATCGCACGGTGGCATTGAATGATGTGCGCGCGCAGGAACTCCAGCCGCTGCCGGTCATGCACGGCCCCGTCGGCAGCGACCTCGTCGTCGAAGGCAGCCCCGTTCTCAGTGACGAAGAGTCCCGTCCCGGCCGGCCCGCTGTACTCGTCCTGCAAGCGGATGAGCAGCCGGTGCAGTCCTTCCGGCTGGATTTCCCAACCCATCGCCGTCGTGGGCAGCCCGCGGGAAACGGAACTGACATGGTCGGCCGCGGGGTAGGGCGGCGCAACCGGCCGCTCGACCGGGGCAGCATGCGTGTTCTCCGCGTCCGGGCGGGGATGCCCGGTCACTGCCTCTCCGTGGTAGTAGTTGACCCCCAGGACGTCGATCCTGGTTCCGATCAGTTCCAGGTCCCCGTCCCGGATCCTGGCATCCAGTCCGTACGGCTCCACGTCCACCAGAAAATCCGCCGGGTACGAACCGCGGAAGACGGGGTCCAGGAAAGCGCGGTTGAACTGGCCATCGATACGGCGGGCGGCATCGACATCGACGGGATCCTCCGGGCCCAGGGGATCCGCCACCGTGAAGTTCAGGGTGAGGCCGAGCTCGGCAGCCGGATCACGGCGGCGCAGTTCCCCGGTGGCCAGCCCGTGTCCCAGCAGCAGGTGGTGCATGGCGGCCAAGGCCTGCGGCCGCGACTGGATTCCCGGGGCGTGGACGCCCGAACCATAGCCGAGGAAAGCCGAGCACCATGGCTCGTTGAGCGTGGTCCAGACGCGTACCCGGTCGCCGAGCGCCTCATGGACCGCCAGGGCATACTCCGCGAAGCGGTAGGCGGTGTCCCGGTTCGCCCAGCCGCCGTTCTCCTGCAGCGCCTGCGGCAAATCCCAGTGGTACAGCGTGAGCCAGGGCTTGATGCCCGCCGCACACAGCTCGTCCACCAGGCGTGAATAGAAACCCAGGCCGGCGGGATTCACTGCCGCGTCGTCCGGTTTGACCCGCGGCCACGACGTGGAAAACCGGTAAGTACCCAGGTTCAGGGAGGACATCAGGGCGACGTCCTCGCGGTAGCGGTGGTAGTGGTCGCAGGCGCGTTCGCCGGTCTCGCCGCCCACGATGGCTCCGGGCAGCCGGCAGAAGACATCCCAGATGGAATCGGTGCGCCCGTCGTCGTGGGACGCGCCTTCGATTTGGTAGGCGGCCGTCGCGGCGCCCCACAGGAATTGCTTCGGAAATTGCAGGCCCTTGCTCATCCCATCCCTTACGCAAACGCAGCATCGACACGGACTGCCTGCCAGCCTAGTTCGGCGGGGGGACGAACGTAAGCGTTTACTCTTATTTTCTGTTCCACAGCCCTCCGTTGAATGTCCTCCCTACGGCTGAGGGGGCAGACTGGGGCAGAATGATAATTTGAAGGTGTGGACACTCGCGCACTACCGACAATGATGGAGGCAGAGCCCATGACCGGTCCGGAAAGCCACGGAAGCACCGCAACCGGTGCGAGGATGTCCGGGAGCACCGCCACCGGTGCGAGCAATTCCGGAAGCACCGCCACCGGTGCGAGGAATCCCGGAAGCACCGCCACCGGTGCGACGAATGCCGGGAGCACCGCAGCCGGTGCGACGAATGCCGGGAGCACCGCAGCCGGTGCGAGGAATCCCGGAAGCACCGTAACCGGGTTACGTCCGCCCGGAACCACGGCTGCCCGTGTCGGGCAGGCCGGGAGCACCGCTGCCGGTGCGAGGTTGTCGACGCCGGGACTTGCGCGGCTCGCCGGCCAGTTGACCCCCCGCCAGATTCAGGACGAGTTCTCGCTGGCCGTGCTCGAGCTCAAGGGGAAGGGCGTCAAGGCAGGTATCGCGGCTGCGATCCTGGCGGCCGCGCTGGTGTTCCTGGTCTTCATGGTCATTTCCCTTCTGATAGCGGCAATCATGGGACTGGCGCTCATCATGCCGGCATGGCTGGCGGCGCTGATCGTCGCAGCCGTGTTCCTGATCCTGGGCGGTATCCTGGCGCTCATTGGAATCTCGAGGGGCAAGAAGGCCATGCCGCTCGTGCCCGCCGAGGCGATCCGCGGCGTCAAGTACGACGTCGGAGTGTTGCGTGAGGGCAGCAGCTTCGATCCGGCGACACTGGATGAAAAGCCCGAGAAGGAGACCAAGGCGGAAAAGGCAGAGCGCAAGGAAGCCAAGGCGCCGGCACCAACGATGGACGAACTGCGTGCCCGTACGGCCGAGCGCCGCGACCATTTGGCGGCAGTCAGGGACGATCTCGGCCGCCGGGTCGACCCCCGGCCCCGTGCAGAGCAGGCCAAGCGCCGGGCGAAGCATGTGGCAGACGCTGCCACCGAGCGCCTCGTGGCAGGTGCCGAGGCCGTGAACGAGGCCGTAAGCGAGGCCGGCCCGGAGCTGCGGGAGCGTTGGAAGCCGTTGGCGACGCTGGCGGTCTCGCTGACTGCGATGGGCGTCATGCTCCGGCGGCTGCTGCAAAAATAAGAATTCCTGACCGCCGCACGGCGGCACGGGAGCCGGCTGCAGCGCAGTCGGCTGCCCAGCGTGGAACGACGACTGAGGGGAGGGACAGCGTTTGAGGATCATCGGTGCCGGGACGCGGCGCGACTTCGAGTACCGTGAGCTGCACACGTTCTGGACCATCCCGAACCTCATCACCGTGCTGCGTTTCCTCGCAGTGCCGCTGTTTGTCTGGTTGATCGCCCGACAGTCCTACGGGGCAGCCACCATCACGCTGGTGGTGCTGGGGTCCACGGACTGGGTCGACGGCTACATTGCCCGTCGCCTCGACCAAGTCTCCTCGGTCGGCAAGTGGCTCGATCCGGTTGCCGACCGGCTGGCCCTCATCATCGTGGCCACGACGTTCGTCGCTGCCGGCATTGCCCCGTGGTGGCTGCTGTTGTCCATCATCATCCCGGACGCGATCCTGCTCGTGTTCTCGCTGCTCCTGTTCCATGGCAGCCCCGACCTTCCCGTCACCGACATCGGCAAGATCCGGACCGCCTTGCTGCTGGTGGGAACTCCGCTGCTGCTGCTCCATCGGGTGGAAGGCTTCGGCCACGACTGGCTGCTGATTTTGGCCTACGTCATCCTGGCCGCGGGCTGTGTTGGGCACGTCCTCGCCTGGCTGGGCTACATGCGGGCGGCATGGGGCAAGTACAAGCGCCAGCGCGCGGTCGGCCAGGACGATCCACACCGTGGTTGATCCGGAATCCGGGCGGCAGCGGACATCTCCTGACGGGACTCCATGGTCTGGTTAGCAATCTTCTGTGCCTTGCTCGGCGCCTTCTTCCTCGCCCTCGGCACCCAGCGCCAAGCCAGTGCCGTCCAAGCCAATACCGGCGGCCTGGCGATGAGCGTCTCCGGTTTGCTGCGGATGCTCCGCAACCCCCGCTGGGTCCTGGGACTGCTGTTGTTGGTCGTCGGAATGGGACTGAACGTGGTTGCCTTGGTGAGCGCGCCGCTGACCGTCGTCCAGCCAATCGGCGCCATCGCCTTGGTCATCACCACGATCATCAATTCCAAAGACCAAGGGATCCGGCTAAACCGCGTGACGGTGGTAGCGATCTCGGCCTGTGTGGCAGGAAGCGCCGTTTTCGTGCTGCTGGCCGTCAACGTCACCGGCGCCAGCCATCGGGTACGGGCAGAGGAGGAACTCTCAGCGGTCCTGCTGCTGGCCGTGGTCGTTGCAGTCTTCCTCTCGCTGGAACTGATGTTCCGGCGCAGGCTGAACGCCTTCGCTTACATCCTGGGAGCCGGCATGCTGTTCGGCTTCGTCGCCGTGCTGGTAAGGATTATTGGCCTGCGGCTGCTGGAGCCGGGCGGCGGTTTCATCGCGAACGTGCCGATCTACACTGTCATCGCGGTCGCCGCAGCGGGCGGCCTGGGGGCTTGGTTTGTCCAGAGTGCCTATGCCAGCGGCCCGCCCGATCTGGTCATCGCGGGGCTGACAGTGATCGATCCGCTGGTGGGCATCGCGATCGGCATTTTCATCCTCGGAGAGCTCAGGCCCGACGTCGAACCGGTGTTTGCGATTGGCATGGTGGGGGCAGGTTTGGTTGCTATTGTTGGGGTCATTGCCCTCTCGAGGCACCATCCGGACGTGTTGCAGAAACAGGAAGAAGCCCGGCGCCGGGCCCAAGCCTCGGGCAAGAAACCATAGGGCCCCGACGCCGATGAAGGATACCGTGACTACGAACCAAGGAGTCCTGCCGCAGGTGAGCGACGACATCGGACCGAAACCCCTCAAGATCCTGATTGCAGCCGATACCTACCCGCCAGATGTCAACGGAGCGGCCGTCTTCGGGTTCCGGCTGGCCACGGCGATGACCAAGCGCGGACACAGCGTTGACATCATCGCGGGCCGGTACGACAAGGGTCCGACCTTCGTGGAGCACCGTCCGGAGGCCAAGGTGCACCGGCTCCGCTCCCATTCGGTGCCGACGCACGAGACCTGGCGCATCTGCTTTCCCTGGGAGATCAGGCGCGACATCAAGCGGATATTCGATGAGGTCCAGCCGGACGTAGTGCACATCCAGTGCCACTACATGATCGGACAGGCCACCATCGCCGAAGCAGTGCGACGGGGCATCCGCACCATCGCGACCAACCACTTCATGCCGGAGAACCTGGAGCCGTTCCTGCCGTTCCCGCAGTGGTTCCTAGACATCGTGGCGAAGAACTCCTGGCGCGACATGGGCAAGATCATGGGCAAGGCCGCCGTGGTGACGACGCCGACGCCGCTGGCCGCCAAGGCGATGCGTGATCACGCGTTCCTGCACAAGGTGATGCCCTTGTCCAACGGCATCGACGCCGCTGCCTATGAGTTGGCCCCCGGGGAAACAATCGAGAGGCCGGAACACCCCACGGTGTTGTTTGTGGGCCGGCTGGCGGTGGAAAAGAACGTGGACACGCTGATCGAGGCGCTGGCCATGACGGATCCCGCGCTGAATGTCCATCTGGAGATCATCGGCGACGGCGACGAGCGGAAGAACCTCCAAGCGAGGGTTGCGGCGATGGGGCTCGGCCGCAGGGTCGCATTCCTGGGCCATGTGGACGACGCCGAACTGCGCAAGGCGTACCTGCGCTCGGCTGTGTTTTGCCAGCCCGGAACCGCCGAACTGCAATCGCTGGTGTCCCTGGAAGCAATGTCCGCCAGCAAGCCGGTGGTGCTGGCCAATGCGATGGCCTTGCCGCACTTGGTGGACGACGGGGTCAATGGCTACTTGTTTGCCCCGCGCGATCCCGCCGATCTGGCGGCAAAGCTCAACGCCGTACTAGGCCAGAGCCCCGAGCGGCTGGAGGCCATGGGCGAAGCCAGCCACGCGAAGGCGATGCGGCACGGTATCGATAAGACCATGGACACCTTTGAGCAGCTCTACCGCGGCGCCTCGGCGGACGACTACCTCGACTAGGCCAACGTGCGCCTGCCGGCCGGGAGGACTTAGTATGTCTAAGGTGCCGGTAACGGTCCCCGCTCTGCGGGGCACTGTCCGGCAACGAGGGGCGGTAGCTCAGCCGGTCAGAGCAGAGGACTCATAATCCTTTGGTCGTGGGTTCAAGCCCCACCCGCCCTACGTTTAGCGAAGGCCCCGGACCACATGGTCCGGGGCCTTTGTCGTGCCGCCGGCCAAACCCCCACGAGGTCGCAGAGCCGGGGTGGGCGTCTACTCCTTCGGCCGTTGCCCGATTGCCGGTCTTGCGCTAAGTTACTGCTCAGTAACTTATTTTTTCCCCGTGGCCTCATGCCCGGGACCGCGACCTGTTCACAGAAAAGGAAGCCACTATGGGCCAGCGCGTCATCGATCCGAACGACCTCCCCTACGCCGATGGCGACTTCTACGCCTTCGAGGAGATGCTCTCGGAGCACGAACGTTCGCGGCTGCATGACATCCGTGACTGGCTGGCCAAGGAAGTCCGCCCCATCGCCGTCGACTGCTGGAACCGGGCGGAGTTCCCCCTGGAGATCATCCCGAAACTGGCGGACCTTGATGTGGTCAGCCCGGTCAGGCGGCAGGGCTATTCCAACTTGTTCGCCGGCCTCGTGCACGCGGAGTTCACCCGCGCAGACACTTCCATTGCCACGTTCCTGGGGGTCCACGACGGCCTTTTCGCCGGATCGATCGAAGCCCTCGCGTCGAAGGAGCAGCAGGAGGCCTGGCTGCCGGACATCTACGCCCTCAAGAAGATCGGCGCTTTCGGGCTGACGGAACCGCTCGGTGGCTCCGACGTCGCCGGCGGCACGCGCACCACGGCCCGGCGGGACGGGGCCAACTGGGTGCTGAACGGGGCCAAGCGCTGGATTGGCAACGCGACATTCTCGGACTGGGTCGTGATTTACGCACGCGACCTGGCCGACAACCAGGTCAAGGGCTTCCTGGTGGACACGGCCACCCCCGGCTACGGCGCGACGAAGATCGAGAACAAGATCAGCCTCCGCACCGTGCAGAACGCGGACATCACCTTGGAGAATGTGGTGGTCCCCGATGATTTCCATCTCAAGGGCGCCAACAGCTTCCGGGACACCAACAAGGTGCTGAAGGTGACGCGGCTCGCCGTGGCGTGGCAGGCGGTGGGGCAGCAGATGGCTGCCTTCGATGTGGCACGGCGCTATGCGGTCGAGCGGCACCAGTTCGGAAGGCCGTTGGCCTCGTTCCAGCTGGTGCAGGACCAGTTGGTGCAGATTCTCGGCAACACGGTGGCGTCGATGGGCATGATGGTCCGCCTTGCGCAGCTGGAAGACGCCGGCCAGGCCAAGGACGAGCAGTCCGCACTCGCCAAGGCGTTCACCACTGCCCGGATGCGTGAAAGCGTTGCACTGGGCCGCAACATCCTGGGCGGCAACGGCATTGTCGCCGACTACGAAATGGCCAAGATTTTTGCCGACGCCGAGGCCATCTACTCCTACGAAGGAACCCACGAAATCAACTCCCTGGTGGCCGGCCGGGCAATCACCGGGCTGGCGGCGTTCGTTTAGCCATCCGGCACCGGCAGCAGTACCGAAGGCCGCAGGTCCATGACGAACTGCAGGGGGTTGATGTAGGCGTCACCGCGGCGGACGCCCCAATGCAGGCAGGCACAATGGCTGCTCGCGGCCACCGTTCCCACCGGATCGCCCGCCGAAACGGTATCTCCGGCCCGCAGTTCGGACGCCACGGCCAGCAGGCTGCTGCGCAGGCCGTTGCCATGATCGATGGTAATCACCGGCCTGTCGACGACCCGGCCTGAGAAACTGACCCGGCCAGCGGCGGGGGAGAGGACGGTCGTCCCGGCCGGAACCGCCAAATCGACGCCGCGATGTCCGCCCAGCCAGGGCTCGGGCGGCGGTTCAAAGCCGCGCACGACGACGGGTTGCGGGCTGGCAGGCCAGCTCCACGGCGGCGAATAAGAGGGCAGGCCTGCCGGCTCGGGCGAACCGGCCGCGGCAAGCAGCACGGCAGAGGCCGCGGCGGCTGCGCAGCGGAACAAGGACGGGGTCATGCAGCCGATCGTTGCCGCTGCCTCCGGTGCGTGCCACGGCGGCGCAGGACGGTGTGCGCAACCCCCTTGGCGCCGGCCGCTGTGGAGGGCGGGAACGCGCGGGAACACGGTGTTGCCTGTAGTACACTGGACGAAGCAGTTTTCCGTCCATGACCCATGTCCGGGCGGAGGCTGACTACGCGTGTCTGAAATCCATCGGCTCGATGTGAGCGATGGAAGTGTGTCCAGGCGGTCCGGGAAACCGGTCCGGGCACCTGCGCCGCCGTGCCGGTGGCGCCGACAGACGCCAGGAGCTTAGCCCGCCGGGCGAAAAGCTAACAACCGTCTACAGGCAGCAGCCCAGGCCCAGCCCGATGCTGCCGGAAGGAGTGACGACATGCCAGTCGTTACCATGCGCCAGCTGCTCGACAGCGGCGTACATTTCGGTCACCAGACCCGCCGTTGGAACCCGAAGATGAAGCGCTTCATCTTCACCGAGCGCAACGGCATCTACATCATCGACCTGCAGCAGTCGCTGTCCTACATCGACCGCGCCTACGAGTTCGTCAAGGCCACCGTTGCCCACGGCGGCACCGTGCTGTTCGTCGGCACCAAGAAGCAGGCCCAGGAAGCGATTGCCGAGCAGGCCACCCGCGTCGGACAGCCCTACGTCAACCAGCGCTGGCTCGGCGGCATGATGACCAACTTCCAGACCGTCTCCAAGCGCATCTCGCGCCTGAAGGAACTCGAAGAGATCAACTTCGACGACGTTGCTGCTTCCGGCCGCACCAAGAAGGAACTGCTGCTGCTGCAGCGCGAGAAGACCAAGCTGGAAACCACGCTGGGCGGCATCCGCAACCTGACCAAGACCCCTTCGGTCATGTGGGTTGTCGACACCAAGAAGGAACACCTCGCCATTGACGAGGCCCAGAAGCTCGGCATCCCCGTCGTGGCCATCCTGGATACCAACTGCGATCCGGACGAAGTCGACTTCCCGATCCCGGGCAACGACGATGCCATCCGCTCCGTCAACCTGCTGACCCGCGTGATCGCCGACGCCGTTGCCGAGGGCCTCATCGCCCGCAACAACCGCGCCGCAGGCAACACCGAAGCTCCGGCCGAGCCGATGGCCGAGTGGGAGCGCGAACTGCTCGAGGGTTCGACCGAGGCCCCGGCCGCCGAAGCCCCCGCCGCCGAAGCTGCTGCTGACGCTCCCGCCGCCGAAGCCCCGGCCGCCGAAGCACCCGCAGCGGACGCCCCGGCCGACGAAGCACCCGCCGCGGACACCGAGAAGTAAATCCGACTCACCGGCGGCGCCTTGTGCGCCGCCGGACTTCCGCTGGCGGCCGGGCCTGCTGTGGTCCCGCCGCCAGCGGCACCGAACACTACTTAATACGGGAGGACTGGAGTCCAAATGGCGAACTACACCGCTGCTGATATCAAGGCCCTGCGCGAGCGCACCGGCGCCGGCATGATGGATGTCAAGAAGGCTTTGGACGAGGCCAATGGAGATGCCGAGAAGGCCATTGAGCTGATCCGCATCAAGGGCCTGAAGGGCGCCACCAAGCGTGAGGGCCGTTCCACTGCCGAAGGCCTGGTTGCCGCCAAGGTCATCGACGGAACGGTCGGCGTCATGATCGAGGTCAACTGCGAGACCGACTTCGTCGCCAAGTCCGCCAAGTTCATCGAACTCGCTGACAAGGTACTGGCCGTAGCGGTTGAGTCCGGCGCTGCCGAGCTCGACGCGCTGCTGGCCGCCGACGTCGACGGCAAGCCGCTGGGCGATTTCGTCGTCGAGGAAGGCGCCGTGCTGGGCGAAAAGATCGTCGTCCGCCGGGTTGCCCGGGTCGAGGGCAAGACCGTGGATGCTTACCTGCACAAGACCTCCAAGGACCTGCCGGCACAGGTTGGCGTCCTCTTCGCCGTTGACGGCGAGGGGGCTGCAGCCACCGAGGCAGCACACGACGTCGCCGTGCACAGCGCCGCCTACGCACCGGCCTACCTGACCCGCGAAGAGGTTCCGGCCGAGACGGTGGAGAACGAACGCCGCATCGCCGACGAGACCGCCCGCGCCGAAGGCAAGCCCGAGGCCGCACTGGCCAAGATCGTCGAAGGCCGGCTGAACGGTTTCTTCAAGGAGATCGTGCTGCTGGACCAGCCGTTTGCCAAGGACCCGAAGCAGTCTGTCGGCAAGGTGCTGGAAGCGGCCGGCGTCAACGCCACCGCCATTGCCCGCTTCCGCGTCGGAGCGTAACCTCGGTCGCAACGCTTAGGCGAACTGGCTGATTCAGATGACAAGGGGGTGGTCACCAACCGGTGACCACTCCTTTTTCATGTCCGGATCGGCCGCGCGGCTTCAGCCGTCGGGCAGCCGCGCGGCCACTCACATACTCTTTCCCCAGAACCACGCACGCCGGGAGGCACCATGGAATCCCAGAACACCCAGACCACCGCTGATGCCGGGGCCAAACGCCGCCGCGTCCTGCTGAAACTTTCGGGCGAAGTCTTCGGCGGAGGGAAGCTGGGCGTGGACCCGGACACCGTCCGGGGCGTCGCCAAGCAGATCGCCGCCACCGTCGGCCAGGTCGAAGTGGCCATAGTCGTGGGCGGCGGCAACTTCTTCCGCGGCGCCGAACTGTCGACGTCGGGCATGGACCGCTCCCGTGCCGATTACATGGGCATGCTCGGGACCGTCATGAACTGCCTGGCCCTCCAGGACTTCCTCGAACAGGCCGGGGTGGACACCCGCGTGCAGAGCGCGATCACCATGGGGCAGATAGCCGAGGCCTACATTCCGCGGCGGGCCATCCGGCACATGGAGAAGGGCCGCGTGGTCATCTTCGGTGCCGGCGCCGGCCTGCCCTATTTCTCCACCGACACGGTCGCTGCCCAGCGCGCGCTCGAGGTGCACGCCGACGTCGTACTCATGGCGAAGAACGGCGTGGACGGCGTCTACACGGCCGACCCGAAGAAAGACCCGGCTGCCGAGAAGCTCGACACCCTGACCTACGACGAAGCGATGCGCCGGAATATCCGGGTGATGGACCAGACCGCCTTCAGCCTGTGCCGGGACAACAAGCTGTCCATGGTGGTCTTCGGGATGGAGGGCGAAGGCAACGTGACCCGTGCGATTTTGGGCGAGCAGATCGGCACCTACGTCACCGCCTGACTGGCGCCGGGCCATCCGCCCGATAGCCTAGGATGGAAAAGAGCCAGGACCGCGGGCACCGCGGAATGAATGAAGGACGTGAAGGAGAGACCGTGATAGACGAGACGCTGCGCGAAGCTGCCGAGAAGATGGACAAGGCAGTCGAAGTGGCCAAGGAAGACTTCGCCACCATCCGCACCGGCCGCGCCAATCCGGCACTGTTCTCCAAGGTCACGGTCGACTACTACGGCACGCCGACCCCGCTGCAGCAGTTGGCGTCCTTCCAGAACCCCGAACCGCGCACCCTGCTGATCACGCCGTACGACAAGTCGGCGCTGAACGACATCGAGAAGGCCCTGCGCGATTCGGATGTGGGCGCGAACCCGGCCAACGACGGCGTGGTGATCCGCGTGGTCCTGCCGGAACTGACCCAGGAACGCCGCAAGGAGTACGTCAAGGTGGTCCGGGGCAAGGCCGAAGACGCCAAGGTCTCCATCCGCAACATCCGCCGCAAGGCCATGGACACCATCGGCAAGCTGGTCAAGGACGGCGACGTCGGCGAGGACGAGGGCAACCGGGCCGAAAAGGAACTGGACGCCAAGACCAAGTCGCACACGGACAACGTGGACGAGCTCCTCAAGCGCAAGGAAGCCGAGCTGCTCGAGGTCTGATGAGTACGGACCAGCCTCAACCCATGGCTGGCGATACGCCGGCTCCGGCGGCTGGTCCGGGACAACGGCCGGCCGAACCCGGACGGCGGGCGTTGCGTGCCGCCGCCAAGCCGTCCCGTGCCGGGCGCAATCTGCCGGCAGCCATCGTCGTCGGACTCTCGCTGCTCATTGTTGTCCTGGTGGGGCTTTTCCTGCTGCCCGATGCGTTCGTGCTGCTGGTGGCCGGATTCTCTGCCGTCGGCGTGTGGGAGGTTTCCCGCGCCCTGACGGTCAAGAACATCAAGGTGCCGCTGCCGCCGCTGTTCGCCGGTGCCATCGCCATGCCTGTGGCCGCATACTACGGCGGGCCGGAAGGGCTGGCCTTTGCCCTGGTGGCCAGCTGCGTCGCCCTGATGGTTTGGAAGTGCCTGGACAGCACCGACGGCGCGGTCAGCAGTGTGCTCAGCGGCACCTTCATTCTCTGCTGGGTCCCCTTTTTCATCAGCTTCTCCCTGCTGTTGCTGCTGGAGGAATCGGGTGCCCTGAAGGTTGCCACCATGCTGCTGTTGGTGGTCTCCAACGACACCTTCGGCTACCTCATCGGGGTGCTGTTCGGGAAGCACCCGATGGCGCCGAAGATCAGCCCCAAGAAGTCGTGGGAAGGGTTTGCCGGTTCGGTCGGCGGGGCCATCCTGGTCGGTGTCCTGTGCTCGGTGCTGCTGCTGGACCTGCAGTGGTGGTTCGGGCTCGTCCTGGCCGTGGCCACCGTGGCCGCATCCACCGTGGGCGACCTGGCCGAATCGATGGTCAAGAGGGAACTTGGCATCAAGGACATGAGCAACTTCCTGCCGGGCCACGGCGGCGTGATGGACCGGCTGGATTCCATCGTGTTTGCGGCACCGGTGGCTTACGTGTTCGCGTTGCTGCTGGCACCAGGGGCAGTCTAGGCGCGCGGAACGTGTTTGACCCGGTGGCGTGCGACGGCCCGCATAGACTGGCACCGTAGACAAGCGGAACGTATTGAAGGAACAGGAACCACAGGACACCATGGCGCGACGAACCATTGATGCCGGCAAGGGCAGTGCCCCGTTCGACCACGTGGACCGGCGGAACTTCGGCTACAACGCACGCCAGGTGGACGACTTCCTCGGCCGGGCCCGGGAGTACTACAACAACCCCGAGCCCGGCGACGCCCCCATCACCAGCCGAGATGTCCGGGCCATGACGTTCGATCCGGCCAAGGGCGGCTACGACCCGCGGGCCGTCGACGCCGCGCTGGACCGCCTGGAGGATGTCTTCGCCCAGCGGGAGCGCGACGCGCTGATCAAGCGCGACGGCGAACAGGCCTGGCTGACGCAGATCGGCCGCGTGTCGGCGATGCTGCGGGCCCGCCTCCACCGGGCTCCCGGCGAACGCTTCCGCCGGCCCACGAAGCGGAACGCCGTCAGCTACAACGTCGAGGATGTCGACGCGCTGTGCGTGGAACTGCTGGGATATTTCGAGCACGACCAGCCGATGAGCGTCGACGTGGTCCGCAGGGCAGTGTTCCGGGAAGCCAAGGGCAAGGACGGCTACGAGGAAAACCAGGTGGACGCATTCCTGGACCGCGTCGTCGAGTTGATGGCAGCCATCGACTGACCGGGCTGAACCTCGTTCAGTCCGCGTGACCGGACCAGCCGGCCGCATCCAGCGTGTCCGCGCGCTCCGGCGTGTGCAGTCGTGCCATGACCCGGGCAGTGGTGGCCGGCCTGCGCGAAGCGGTAGCCCGGGAAACGGCCACGGTCACCAGGAACGCCGCCGGGACGGTCCACGCCGCCGGCTGCCCCAGCGGCTCGGCCCAGGCTCCCAGCTTCGGGCCCGCCACGGCAGCCGCCAGCAGCGAACCGCCGCAGAGCACGGCCCCCGACACCATGCCGGCGATGGCGCCGGCATCGGTGAGCCCGCGCCACCAGATGCCCAGCAGCAAGAGCGGGCAAATGGTCGAGGCGGTGAACGCGAAGACCGTGCCCACACTGCCGGCCAAGGCCAGCGATTCCGTTCCCAGGGCGATGCCCAGCGGCACGATGGCCGACAGCACCGCGGCCAGCCGGAAGCCCCTGACGCTGCCGCGGAACAGGTCCTGGCTGACCACGCCGGCCAGGGAAACCACCAACCCGGAGGTGGTGGAGAGGAACGCGGCGAAGGCGCCGGCCACCACGCACGCGCTCAGGAAGTCGCCGGCCAAACCCTCCACGATCCGCCCCGGCAGCAGCAGTACCGTGGCGTCGGACTGGCCGCCGTCGGCCAGCCGCGGCGTGTGCAGCCTGCCGAGGACGCCGTAGAGGGTGGGGAAGAGGTAGAACAACGCCAGCAGCCCCAGCACCAGCTGTGTGGTGCGGCGGGCGGCGGCGCCGTCGGGATTGGTGTAAAAACGCACCAGCACGTGCGGCAGCCCCAGGGTCCCGAACAGCAGGGCGATGATCAGCGAGATATTCCGGTACAGCGATGCATCGCCGACGACGTCCAGCGACGGGTCGAAGGCCGCGCCGCCGCCGGTGGCCGATTGGCCCGACCCGGCGAGGACCAGCAGGATGAACACCACCGGGATGGCCAGGGCCGTCAGCTTGAGCCAGTACTGGAAGGCCTGCACAAAGGTGATGGAGCGCATGCCGCCGGTGACCACGGACAGCACCACCACGACGACGACGGTGAGGGCGCCTGCCCAGCCCGGCAGGCCCGTGGCGATGCGCACGGTGAGGGCGGCCCCGTGCAGTTGCGGGACAATGTACAGCCAGCCGACCGCTATCACCAGCAGGCTGGTGACGCGGCGGGCGGCGGCGGAATCGAGCCGGGCCGCGGCGAAGTCGGGGATCGTGTAGGCGCCGGAGCGGCGCAGCGGGGCCGCCACGAACAGCAGGAGCATCAGATAGCCGGCGGTATAGCCGACGGGAAACCAGAGCGCGTCGATGCCCGAGACCAGGATCAGCCCTGCCACGCCCAGGAAGCTTGCGGCGGAGAGGTATTCGCCGCCGATGGCCGACGCATTCCACCACGGCTTGACCGTCCGCGAGGCCACGTAGAAATCACCGGTGGTGCGCGAAATCCGCAGCCCGTAAATGCCGATCAGCACGGTGGCGGCACAGACGGTGGCCACCGCCGCCAGCCCGGTGGCCGCGTTCACTGCTTCGTCCCCGGATCGATCCAGTCGGCCGTCAGCTCGCGGAACCGGCGCTCGTTGCGGGCCGCCGCGCGGTTGTACAGGGCGGCGCACGCCAGGATGATCGGGTAGATCCCGATGCCCAGCAGCAGCCAGGGGAGCGGGACGGTGAAAAGGGTCAGCGTGCCCGCGAACGGCACCAGCGCGATCAGTACTGCCATGCCCAGCAGGATCAGCCCGAAGCCGGCCGCCACCACGAGGGCCAGGCGCAACTGGGAGCGGACCAGGGACCGGACGAAGAGTTCGCCGACCTCGGACTGCTCGGCCACTTCGCGGGAGAAGGTGTAGCCCCCCGATGGACGAGGCGCAGCCGAACGCGGCGCGGTGACGCGGACCCGCTCCGGGAATCCGGCCGACGGGACCTGCGCATCGCCGTCGGGAAGCGGTGCGCCGCCGTCGGAAAAGCGGGGAACCTCGCTGCGGCCCGGACCGCTGCTCATCCGCGCGGCCTCACCCGCGTGGCCTCCAGCCTGTCGCGGACGCCGGGCAGATGCCGCCGGCTGACGGGCAGTTCGGCGCCGCCAACCAGGAGGCTGGCCCTGCCGGCGCTGGTCCGCATCTGCTGCACCTGGTCCATCGCCACAAGGTAGGAACGGTGGATCCGGAGGTAGCCGGCGTCCGCCCACTGGCGCTCCAGGTCATTGAGCGGCACCCGGATCAGGTAGCTCGCGTCGGCCGTGTGCAGCCGGGCGTAATCGCCCTGGGCCTGCACGTACTGAATCTCGTCGCGCCGGATCATCTTGGTAATGCCGCCCTGGTCAACGGTGACGACTTCCGGCTTCGCCGCCCCGCCGTCTTCCATCAGTTCGCAGATCCGGCGCACCGATTCCGCCAGCCGGTCTGCCCGCACCGGCTTGAGCAGGTAGTCCACGGCGGCCAGTTCGAAGGCCTGCAGCGCCTTGTCTTCATCGGCGGTGACGAAGACGACCGCGGGCGGGCGGCTGAAACGGGAAATGACCTTGGCGATGTCCAGCCCCGTTAAAGCCGGCATGTGGATGTCCAGGAAGAGCGCGTCCACGTCGTGGCGCTCCAAGGCACGCAGGGCTTCGGCGCCGCTGGTGGCTTTGTGGACTTCACCGATCCGGGAATCCCGGGCGAGCAGGTACGCCAGGGCCTCGACGGCGGGGGCTTCGTCATCGGCGACAACCACATTGACCATGGCCCACAGTCTATTAGGTACGCGGGATGAAGCTCCGCGCCGGCCGCTTTAGTCCACGCGGTTGCCGGGCTGGAACTTGGGCACCCGCAGCGTGACCAGCGTGCCGGCCCCGGGCGCCGTGTCCACCACCAGGCCGTGTTCCTCGCCGTAGACCTGCCGCAGCCTCACGTCCACATTGCGCAAGCCCACATGATCGCCTTCGGTGCGGCCGGCCAGGACGGTGCGCAGCCGCTCCGGATCCATGCCCACGCCGTCGTCTTCAATGGTGACCACGGCGTAGGCGCCGGCGTCGTGGGCGGTGATGGTGATCTGTCCCGGGCCTTCCTTGGCTTCCAGCCCATGGCGCACCGCGTTCTCCACCAACGGCTGCAGGGAGAGGAACGGGATGACGGTGCTGAGGACTTCAGGGCCGATCTGCAGGCTGACCTTGAGCCGGTCGCCGAACCGGGCACGCTCCAGCAGCAGGTAGCGGTCGATCGACTTCAGTTCCTCCGCCAGGGTGGTGAAGTCTCCGTGCCGCCGGAAGGAGTAGCGGGTGAAGTCGGCGAACTCGATCACCAGTTCCCGTGCCCGCGCCGGGTCGGTGAGGATGTAGGAGGCGATGGCGTTCAAGGCGTTGTAGATGAAGTGCGGGCTGATCTGTGCCCGAAGCGCCCGCACTTCGGCTTCCATCAGCAACGTCCGGGAGGTGTCCAGCTCAGCCAGTTCGATCTGCGTGGCCACCCAGGCCGCGACCTCGTTGGTGGCCCGCACGAGCGAAGCCGCTACGTGTCCGGTGTAGGCGCCGACGGTGCCGACCACCCGGTCCTGGACCCGGATCGGGGCGAAGACCGCTTCCGTCAGGCCGCCGTCCCGGGCGGCGGCCACCTGCGGGACCAGGCCGTCCGGCAGCAACTGGTTGCCGCGGAAGACCTGGGTGCGGCCCGATCCGATGGTCTTGCCGGCCAGGCGCAGGGCCGACTCCGGCGGCTGGCCGGATCCGTCCCAGCCGAGCACATCGTCCAGCCCGGTCAACACCAGCACCTCGGAGCCCAGCAGGCCGCGCAGGTGCTTGCTCGCCTTGCCCGCGCCGGCCGGCGTCAGCCCGGAGCGCAGGTACTGGCCCGCGAGCCCCGCGGTGTGCAGCGTGGCGTAGGTTGCGCGGTCGGCCTCGGAGCCCAGGTCCCGGTAGGAACGGGTCAGTTTGAAGCCCACCAGCGCGATCACCGCCACCGCCACCACGGCCAGGGCGGCGATGAGCGCGATGTCCACGGCCGGGCTGAGCATGCCCTCAAGCCTAGCCGCAGGGCCGAACGGCCGAATGCAGCTCGGCGCAGGGGAGCGCCGTTCACCGCAGCCGGTGGACCGTTGGGCGATGCGCGCCGCCCGGCGGCTGGCCACCGGCACCGCCAGCTAGCAGAGTGATCGCAGTCACACACCGAAGCGTGTGCCCGATGAGGAGGAAAAGATGGGCAACAACCCACACCCGGACGCCGGCGAGGCCGCGGCCGTGGACTTCCGAGAGGTCCAGAGCAGTCCGGAATTCACCGAACTGCGCAAGCGCCACCGCTCGTTCGTGTTCCCGATGGCCGCGGCGTTCCTGCTGTGGTACTTCGCCTATGTGCTGCTGGCCGACTATGCGCACGCATTCATGTCCACCAAGCTGTGGGGCAACATCAACGTCGGCCTGGTGCTGGGCCTGCTGCAGTTCGTGAGCACCTTCGCCATCACCACCTGGTACGTCCGCTACGCGAACAAGAAGCTGGACCCGATCGCCACTGACATCCGCCACAGCCTCGAAAACGAGGGCGTCGGCCTACCGGAGGACACCAAATGAGGCACGCCGTGAACATTCCGCTGGCCGTCACGGCGGACGACATCAAGGATTCCACCTGGATCAACATCCTGATCTTCGCCCTGTTCGTCGGCGTGACCCTGGTGGTGGTGCTGCGGGCCAGCCGGAACAACAAGACCGCGGCCGACTACTATGCGGCGGGCCGGTCCTTCAGCGGCGGCCAGAACGGCACCGCCATTGCCGGCGACTACCTCTCGGCGGCGTCGTTCCTGGGCATCTGCGGCGCGATCGCGATCAACGGGTACGACGGCTTCCTGTACTCGATCGGCTTCCTGGTGGCCTGGCTGGTGGCCCTGCTGCTGGTGGCCGAGCTGTTGCGCAACACCGGCAAGTTCACCATGGCCGATGTACTGTCCTTCCGGCTGCGGCAGCGCCCGGTGCGGATCGCCGCGGCCATCACCACGCTGGCCGTGTGCTTCTTCTACCTGCTGGCGCAGATGGCCGGAGCCGGCGCCCTGGTCTCGCTGCTGATCGGCATTGACTCCAGGCTGGGACAGTCCCTGGTGATCACCGTCGTCGGCGCACTGATGATCCTCTACGTCCTGGTAGGCGGCATGAAGGGCACCACCTGGGTCCAGATCATCAAGGCCTGCCTGCTGATCGCCGGTGCGTTCATCATGACCGTGTGGGTGCTGGCACTGCATGGCTTTAACCTTTCCGAGCTGCTGGGCGCCGCGGTGGAAACCGCCGGCAACCCCGAGCTGCTCAACCCGGGCCTGCAGTACGGTGTCTCGGAGGCGTCCAAGCTGGACTTCATCTCGCTGGCGCTGGCCCTGGTGCTGGGCACCGCGGCCCTGCCGCACGTGCTGATGCGCTTCTACACCGTGCCCACGGCCAAGGAGGCCCGCCGGTCCGTGGTCTGGGCCATCTGGCTGATCGGCGCGTTCTACCTGTTCACCCTGGTGCTGGGCTACGGCGCCGCGGCGCTGATTGGTCCGGAAGCCATCAAGAGCGCTCCGGGTGGGGTCAACTCCGCCGCGCCGCTGCTGGCCTTCGCGCTCGGCGGCCCGGTGCTGCTGGGGCTGATCTCGGCAGTGGCATTCGCCACCATCCTGGCGGTGGTGGCCGGCCTGACCATCACCGCGGCCGCCTCCTTCGCGCACGATATCTACGCGAACGTGGTGCGCAAGGGACAGGTCGACTCGGCCGGCGAGGTCAAGGTGGCCCGCCGCACCGTGGTGGTCATCGGCGTCGTCTCGATCCTCGGCGGCATCGGCGCGCAGGGCCAGAACGTGGCCTTCCTGGTGGCGCTGGCCTTCGCGGTGGCCGCGTCGGCCAACCTGCCCACCATTGTCTACTCGCTGTTCTGGAAGCGCTTCACCACCCAGGGTGCGGTGTGGAGCATGTACGGCGGCCTCGGCGCGGCCATCGTCCTGATCGTGTTCTCCCCGGTGGTCTCCGGAAAGGAGACGTCGATGATCCCCAGCGCGGACTTCGCCATCTTCGGACTGAACAACCCGGGCATCGTCTCCATCCCGCTGGCGTTCTTCCTGGGCTGGCTGGGTACCGTGCTGGACAAGAACCGCGAGGACGCGTCCAAGCAGGCCGAGATGGAGGTCCGCTCGCTCACCGGCGTCGGCGCGGAGAAGGCGACGGTCCACTGATGCGACGACGGCGGCGCGCGCCTGAAACGCGCCGTCTCGGATAGCACTGCGGGCCCGGCGGATGGATGCCGGGCCCGCAGCCATGCGGGCGCTCGGGGATCAGCGGGCGTGAGCCAGGCGAACGGGTTCGGAAACGATCTTCCCGTCCCGGGTGCTGAGCCCGGGCAGCAGTTCCGGCCGTCGTTTGGCCGCGGCATCGAACCCCTCGCCGGCAATGAGTTTGGCGTAGGGGAGCGTGGCGTTGGTCAGCGCGTAGGTCGAGGTGCGCGGCACCGCTCCGGGCATATTGGCCACACAGTAGAACACCGTGTCGTGGACCTTGAACGTGGGGTCGGCATGCGTGGTCGGCCGGGAATCTTCGAAGCAGCCGCCCTGGTCAATGGAGATGTCCACCAGGACGGCCCCCGGCCGCATCCGGCTGACCATCTCATTCGTGACCAGTTTCGGCGCCCTGGCCCCGGGAATCAGCACCGCCCCGATCACCAGGTCTGCCGCCAGGACCGCCTGGCGCAGTTCCAGCGCGTTGCTGGCCAACGTGGCCACCCGGCCCTGGTATTGGTCATCGAGCCGCTGCAGCCGGCGCACGTCGGTGTCCAGCACGGTGACGTTGGCCCGCATGCCCACCGCCATGGACACTGCGTTGGCCCCTGCCACTCCCGCGCCGATCACCACGACGTCGGCATGCCTGGTGCCGGGGACCCCGCCCATCAGGACGCCGCGTCCGCCCAGCGGCTGCATCAGGGAGTACGCGCCAACCTGGGCGGCGAGCCGGCCGGCGACTTCGGACATCGGGGCCAGCAAGGGCAGCGACCTGTCCGGCAGCTGCACGGTTTCATAGGCGATCGCGGTGGTGCCGCGGGAGCACAGTTCCTGGGTGAGGGTGGCGTCGGCGGCCAGGTGCAGGTAGGTGAACAGGGTCAGGTCGCTGCGCAGCCGGTGGTATTCCTCTGCCACCGGTTCTTTCACCTTCAGGACCAGCTCCGCTTGCTCCCAGACGGCGTCGGCCGAATCCATGATCCTGGCGCCGGCCGCCGAGTAATCGCCGTCGGTGATGGAGGAGCCGAGGCCGGCGCCGGCCTCCACCAGTACCTGATGGCCGGCGGCGCTCAATTCATGGACGCCGGGCGGCGTGATGGCCACCCGGGACTCGTTGTTCTTGACCTCGCGTGGCACTCCAATGCGCATGGACGCCGTCCCTTCTGGTCGGACGCCGGCCGGCGGTCCGGTCCCCGGACCCCGGCCAGCGGCACGGGGCCTGCCCGATGCACCCGAGCTTACAGCTAGCCGGCTGCCCGGACCCCGCGGGAGAGCAGCGGTTCGATCCGGAACGGGATCAGTTCGTGCATGGCCAGCGACGTGTCGGTCCGCTCCACGCCATCGATCGCCAGGATCTTGCCGTTGACGCGGAACAGGTCCTCGGCGCCCTCGGAGACGACGCGGGCCAGGATGTCCGCTTGGCCGGTGATGCCAATGGCTTCGAGTACCTCCGGGATGCGGGCCAGTTCGTCGGTGATTTGTTGCAGTTTCGGCTGGTGCACGTGGATGTGGATGAAGGCCGCCAGCGGATAGCCCACGGCGGCAGGATTGATCCGCCGGTCAAAGGAGAGGAACACGTGGTCCCTTTCGAGGCGGGCCATGCGCGCCTGCACCGTGTTGCGCGACAGGCCCAACATCTGCGCCAGGGCCACCACGGTCCGCCGCGGATCCTGCGCCAGGGCACCCAGCAACCGCAGGTCGGTGCCGTCCAAATTCCGCATAGTGCGCAGACTAGCACGCCGGGCACCGCCCCGGCAGGGCATTCTGCTCAACTTTTTTCCGGATCATTGCGCGACTTGCGGGATGTGAGTAGTGTCACAATCAACCGCGGGCAAAGGTGCAGGCGGGGCTGTCCGGCGCCGAGAGGTCCACAAGACCTTCCCGGCCCTGAAGACGCAAAGGGAGTGTCGCAAGTGTCCTTACCAGGCACGGACCCGGCCGGTCCGCTCAACCAGGAAAGCTACATCCAACTGCTCGCGCCGGACGGTACGCGGGTCCCCAACGGGGAGTTCGACCCCTGGCTGGAGGATATCGACGGCGACCGTCTCGCCGGTCTCTACCAGGACATGGTGGTGGTCCGCCGCCTGGACCAGGAAGCCACAGCCTTGCAGCGGCAGGGAGAGCTCGCCTTGTGGCCGCCGCTGCTGGGGCAGGAGGCGGCCCAGATCGGTTCCGGCCGCGCCCTGCGCAAGGACGACTTCGTCTTTTCCAGCTACCGGGAAAACGGCGTCGCCTACTGCCGCGGCGTGGACCTGACCGACATGATCCGCGTCTGGCGCGGCAACAGGCCCTCCGGTTGGGACCCTTACGAAATCAACATGGCCACCCCGCAGGTCATCATCGGGGCTCAAACGCTGCACGCCACCGGCTACGCCATGGCGGTGAAGTTCGACGGCGACGATGCGGTGGCGGTGACGTATTTCGGCGACGGCGCCACCAGCCAGGGCGACGTGAACGAGGCCATGGTGTTTGCCGCCAGCTTCCAGGCACCGGTGATCTTCTTCTGCCAGAACAACCAGTGGGCGATCTCCGAACCGGTGACCCTGCAGGCACAAGGCAAACTGTCCGAGCGTGCACCCGGATTCGGGATTCCCAGTTACCGCGTGGACGGCAACGATGTTCTGGCCTGCCTGGCCGTGACCCGCAGGGCGTTGGAGCATGCGCGCAGCGGCGGCGGCCCGTCCTTCATCGAAGCGGTCACCTACCGGATGGGACCGCATACGACCGCCGACGATCCCACCCGCTATCGCGATGCCAACGAGCTGGAGGACTGGAAGAGCCGGGATCCGATCGACCGGCTGGCCGCCCTCCTGGCCGCCGAGGGCCTGTTGGACGAGGGGCTGCAAAAGCGGGTCCGGGACGCGGCCGACCAGGCCGCAGCCGAGATGCGCGCCGGCTGCACGACGATGGCCGATCCTGCCGACTTGGAACTGTTCGAGAACGTCTACGTGGCGCCGCACCCCGTGCTGGCACAACAGCGCGCGCACTACGAGCGCTATCTTGATTCGTTCGACGCTGCCGAGGGAGGCCGCTGATGACCACCATGACGTTTGGACGCGCCATCAACACCGGGCTGCGCAAGGCCCTGGAGAATGACCCCAGGGTGGTGATCATCGGCGAGGACATTGGAGCCTTGGGCGGGGTGTTCCGCATTACCGACGAACTGCAAAAGGACTTCGGCGCCCACCGGGTGATCGACGCCCCGCTGGCCGAGTCCGCGATCCTGGGCACCGCCGTCGGCATGGCCTACCGGGGCTACCGGCCGGTTTGCGAGATCCAGTTCGACGGTTTCATCTACCCGGCGTTCGACCAGATCGTCAGCCAGGTGGCCAAGCTGCACTACCGCACCCGCGGCCGGGTGAAGATGCCGCTGACCATTCGGGTGCCCTTCGGCGGCGGCATCGGCGCCGCCGAACACCACTCGGAATCGCCGGAGGCGTATTTCACCCACACCTCCGGGTTGCGGGTGGTGGCAGTGTCGAACCCGCAGGACGCCTGCACGATGATCCAGCAGGCCATCGCCGCCGACGATCCGGTGGTCTACTTCGAACCCAAACGGCGCTACCACACCAAGGGCGAGGTGGACGAGAATGCGCTGGAGTCCGCGCTGCCGATGGGCAGCGCACGGGTGGAGGTGCCCGGATCCGATGTGACCCTGGTGACCTACGGTGCGCTGGTCCAGACGGCGCGGGAAGCGGCCCAGGCCGCCGAGGACGACGGCGTGTCGGTGGAAGTCATTGATCTGCGCTCGCTGTCGCCGCTGGACTTTCCCACCGTGGAGGCCTCGGTGCGCAAGACCGGCCGCCTGGTGATCACGCACGAGGCGGCCCGGACCGGCGGGCTCGGCGCGGAGATCGCGGCCAGCCTGACCGAACGCTGTTTCTATCATCTGGAACACGCTCCCGTGCGGATTACCGGGATGGACATCCCGTACCCTCCGGCCAAGATGGAGCGGCATCACCTGCCGGATCTGGACCGCATCCTGGACGGTGTGGACCGGGTGCTCGGCAGGCCCAACTCGCTGACCGGACTGGAGGACTGAATCCGTGGGGATCAAGGTATTCAAATTGCCGGACCTGGGCGAGGGGCTCACCGAGTCGGAGATCGTCAGCTGGAACGTGGCCGAGGGCGATGCGGTCCAGCTCAACCAGATCCTGGGCGAGGTGGAAACTGCCAAGGCCGTGGTCGAGCTGCCCTCGCCGTTCTCCGGGGTGGTCCGCACCCTGCATGAAGTGCCCGGCACCACCGTCAGCGTGGGCGAGCCAATCGTCTCCATCGAGGTGGAAGACGCGGGAGACGACGGCGTGAAGGCGGCCGGAAAACCGCCGGAGCCGCGCCGCGAGGCGAACCTGGTGGGGTACGGTGCGGCGGCCGAGGGGAACGGACGGCCGGCCCGGCGCCGACGCAAGACCGGCGGGGCGGCGTTCGCCACGGCGGTCCCGGCAGCGCTCCCGGCGACCCTGACACCACGCGCAGCGGACGCGGAGCCCGCCGGAACCGCGGATGTTTTCGCCGCCGGCCGGCCGGCCGGCGCGCCCGACGAGGCCCCGGCCGAACCGTCCGGGAAGATCCCGGAGCGGCCACGCGCAACCCCGCCGGTCCGGAAGCTGGCCAAGGACCTCGGCGTCGATCTGGCACAGGTGGCCGGGACCGGGGAACGGGGCCTGATCACCCGCGACGACGTCCGGGCCTTCCACGAGGCGGCAGCGGCCCCGGCCGTTGCGGCCGGGGGTGCCGTGCCCGGAACGGCCGTCGGCTGGCTCGGCGGCGCCGCCGGGGCGGAGACGCGGATCCCGGTCAAGGGCGTTCGCAAACACACCGCCGCAGCCATGGTGGCCAGTGCTTTCACCGCCCCGCATGCGTCGTCGTTCCTCACCGTCGACGCCACGGAGAGCATGGAACTGATCCGGCGGCTCAAGGCGGGCAAGGCGTTCGCCGGGCTGAAACTCACGCCCCTGACCATCACTGCCAAGGCGCTGTGCCTGGCGCTGGAGCGCCGCCCCGAGCTGAACTCCCGCTGGGACGGGGACGCCGGCGAGATCGTGCAGCAGAACTACGTGAATCTTGGCATTGCCGCGGCGACCCCGCGCGGACTTACGGTGCCGAACATCAAGGACGCGCACCGGATGGACCTGCGCCGGCTGGCCGAGGCCCTGGGGGAGCTGGCCGAGACGGCACGCGCCGGCCGGACCGCCCCGTCCGAACTGCGCGGGGGAACCATCTCCATCACCAACATCGGGGTGTTCGGCATCGACGCCGGAACGCCGATCCTGAACCCGGGGGAGTCGGCCATCCTGGCCCTCGGCGCGGTGCGGCGGCAGCCGTGGGAATACCGGGGGGAGGTGGCGCTGCGCGATGTGGTGACGCTCAGCCTGTCCTTCGATCACCGCGTGGTGGACGGAGAGCAGGCGGGACGCTTCCTCGCCGACATCGGCACCATCCTGTCGGACCCGGCCATGGTGCTGGCCATGGTGTGATGCCGGCGGGGAGGCGCCTCAGGCCAGTTCGAGGATCTCCTCGGTAACCACGGCGCCGCGGGCATTGGCGAAGCCCTGGGCCTCACCGACGGTCCGGAAGCCGAGCTTGTGCAGGACCTTGACCGAGCCAAGGTTGTCCTTGACCACCCGCGCGCGGATGGGGCGCGCGGTGAATTCCCGCAAGAAGGCCTCGACGGCCGCGGTGGTGACGCCCTTGCCCCACTGCGACTTCGCGGTCCAGTAGCTCAGTTCCGGGTACCCCTCGTTCGGGTAGGCCAGTACGCTGCCCACCACCTCGCCATCGACGGTGACGGTGCGCACGGTGATGGTCTCGTCGTCGAGCAGGCTCTGCCAGTGGAGATCGAACACGCCGCGGTCAGACGGATTCCGGGCGGCGAATGCCGCCATATGGTTGGCGTCGGGATCCTGCTGGTACTCGAAGAACTCGTCGAGGTCGGCAGGTTCTACAGGACGAAGCTCAATCACAGCAGACCTTTCGGCTAGTTGGTGTCTGATACACCCTACTCGGCTTTCAATGCGGCCCAGGCCATTTGTTCCAGCAGATTGCGGCGCCAGGCTTCCCGCGGCTGCCGGCTCCGGTGGGTCGAATGCGGCGTGGAGTTGATCAGTCCGAAGACGGCGTGGGCGCGGACCCGCAACTGCGCCGCATCGGCCTCGGGCAGCAGCCGCGCCAGCACGGAAACCCACACCTCCACGTAGGTGCGCTGCAGCGTCCGGACCAACGCCGAGTCCTCGGCGGGCAGGCTGTCCAGGTCCCGGTCGTGGACGCGGATGACGTCGGGATGCTTCAAGGCGAAGTCCACGTGGAAGGCGACCAATCCCCGGAGTGCCTCCTCGGCGTCCTGCTTGCCGGCCGCCACGTCCTGGCCGCCGTCGAGCAGGTCCTGGCTGACGCCCGTGAGCAGCGCCGCCAGCACCGCATGCTTGCTGTCGAAATGCCGGTAGACGGCCGGGCCGCTGACGCCGGCCGCCGAACCGAGGTCTTCGATGGAAACGCCGTTGAAGCCGCGCTCGGCGAAGAGGCGGGCGGCGGCGTCCAGCAGTGCGGCCCTGCGGGTCGCCTTGGCCAGGCTGCGGCCGGTCTGGCGCGTCGCGGCGGCGGCATGCGGTGCTGACATGGATCGGTTCCCTCGCGCAGATGCTGAATAAGTGCTGGACAAGACAGTTAGCGGCCACTAGCCTGATTTCAGTTAGTACAGACTAACCAAAATGCGTCCTGCAGGCCAGTTGCTCCCCAGCGGTGGGCGGCGGATTGCGGACGCGCGACGGCTTCGGCCAGGAAGGTGTCGATGGAGACACTGGCTTCCCGGGTGGACACTACCAGTGACAGCTTCCGGACCAACGACGCGGCGCAGCGCCGGCTGGCCGACGAGCTCCACGGCCGCCTGGCCTCGGTGGCGGCGGGCGGGCCGGAGAGCTCGCGCCGGCGCCACCTGGAGCGGGGCAAGCTGTTGCCGCGGGACAGGGTCGACACCCTGCTGGACGAGGGCAGCCCGTTCCTGGAGATCGCGCCGCTGGCCGCCGAGGGAATGTACGACGGCGATTCGCCGGGGGCGGGGATGATCGCCGGCATCGGCCTGGTGCACGGCCGCCACGTGCTGGTGGTCTGCAACGATGCGACCGTCAAGGGCGGGACCTACTACCCGATGACCGTCAAGAAGCACCTGCGCGCCCAGGAGGTGGCGCTGGAGAACAACCTGCCGTGCATCTACCTGGTGGACTCCGGCGGCGCGTTCCTGCCCAAGCAGGACGACGTGTTCCCGGACCGCGAGCACTTCGGCCGCATCTTCTACAACCAGGCGCGGATGTCGGCGGCGAAAATCCCGCAGATCGCCGCGGTGCTCGGTTCCTGCACGGCCGGCGGCGCCTACGTTCCGGCCATGAGCGACGAGACCGTGATCGTCCGCGACCAGGGCACCATCTTCCTGGGCGGCCCGCCGCTGGTGAAGGCGGCCATCGGCGAAGTTGTGACCGCGGAGGAACTGGGCGGCGGCGAGCTGCATGCACGGACCTCGGGGGTGACCGACCACCTGGCGGAGAACGATGTGCACGCGCTGGAGATTGTCCGCGACATCGTCGCCACGCTCCCGTGCCGGACGCCGGCCTGGGAGACGGCGCCGGTCGAGGCGCCGGCGGCCGACCCGCAGGAAATCTACGGAGCCGTTCCGGTGGACGTGAACGCCGGCTACGACGTCCGCGAGGTCATCGCCCGGCTGGTGGACGGCAGCCGCTTCCACGAGTTCAAGCGGGAGTACGGCACCACGCTGGTCACCGGCTTCGCCCGGCTCCACGGGCATCAGGTGGGCCTTGTGGCGAACAACGGTGTGCTCTTTTCCGAATCTGCCCTCAAGGGCGCGCACTTCATCGAACTCTGCGACCAGCGCGGCATCCCGCTGGTTTTCCTGCAGAACCTCTCCGGCTTCATGGTGGGCCGCGACTACGAGGCCGGCGGCATCGCCAAGCACGGGGCCAAGATGGTGACCGCCGTCGCCACCGCCCGGGTGCCGAAGCTGACCGTGGTGATCGGCGGGTCCTTCGGTGCCGGCAACTATTCCATGTGCGGGCGCGCCTACTCGCCGCGTTTCCTCTGGATGTGGCCGGCCGCGCGCATCTCCGTGATGGGCGGCAACCAGGCTTCCTCGGTCCTTGCCACCGTCAAACGGGACCAGCTGGAAGCCCGCGGGGAGGAGTGGAGCGCCGAGGCCGAGGAAGCGTTCAAGGCCCCCATCCGGGAACAGTACGAAGCCCAGGGCAACCCGTATTATTCCACCGCGCGGCTCTGGGACGACGGGATCATCGACCCGGCGCAGACCCGCACCGTGCTCGGCCTCGCCCTCGACGTCTGCGCCAACAGCCCCTTGCCCGATACCTCTTTCGGCTTGTTCAGGATGTGATCAGCGTGTTCGAAACCGTCCTGGTTGCCAACCGCGGCGAAATCGCCTGCCGGGTCATCCGCACGCTGCGCGCCATGGGCATCCGTGCCGCTGCCGTCTATTCGGATGCCGACGCCGGGGCCCGCCACGTGCGCGAGGCCGACATCGCGGTGCGGATCGGCCCCGCGCCCGCGGCCGAGAGCTACCTGCGCATCGACTCCGTGATCGAAGCCTGCAAGGCCACGGGCGCCGAGGCCGTCCACCCCGGCTATGGCTTCCTCAGCGAGAACGTGGCGTTTGCCCAGGCGCTGGAGGCGGCCGGCATCGTGTTCATCGGGCCCAACGTGGGGGCGATCGGGATCATGGGGGACAAGATCCGCTCCAAGAACCACGTGGCATCGCATTCGGTCCCGGTGGTCCCCGGGATCGCGGAACCGGGGCTGGACGACGACGGGCTGGTCCGGGCCGCCGAAGAGGTCGGCTACCCGCTGCTGATCAAGCCGTCGGCCGGCGGCGGCGGCAAGGGGATGATGGCCGTGCAGCGGCCCGAGGAACTGCGTGCGGCGCTCGCCGCCGGCCGCCGGGTGGCCGCTTCCGCCTTCGGCGACGACACCCTCTTCCTGGAGCGGCTGATCGCGCGGCCGCGGCACATCGAAGTGCAGGTGCTGTGCGACCGGCACGGCAACGCCATCCACCTGGGGGAGCGCGAGTGCTCGTTGCAGCGCCGGCACCAGAAAGTCATCGAGGAGGCGCCGTCGTCGCTCCTCGACGCCGCCACCCGCGCCAGGATCGGCGAGGCGGCCTGCAACGCGGCCCGCTCGGTGGACTACACGGGGGCCGGAACCGTGGAGTTCCTGGTCTCCGACGACGCACCCGACGAGTTTTTCTTCATGGAGATGAACACCCGGCTGCAGGTGGAACACCCGGTCACCGAACTGGTGACCGGCCTGGACCTGGTGGAGTGGCAGGTGCGCATCGCGGCGGGTGAGGCCCTCACGCTGGCGCAGTCCGACGTCGTGCTCACCGGGCATGCGGTCGAGGCCCGCGTCTACGCGGAAGATCCCTCGCAGCAGTTCCTGCCCTCGGCCGGCACGGTGCTGGAATTGGCCGAAGCCGCCGGGGAGGGCGTGCGGGTGGACAGTTCGCTGCTGCCGGGCCTGGTCATCCCCTCCGACTACGACCCGTTGCTGTCCAAGGTGATCGCCTGGGGCGAGGACCGGCAGCAGGCCCTGGCCCGGCTGGACGGTGCGCTGGCCGACACCATGGTGCTGGGCGTCCACACCAACATCGAGCACCTTCGCAGCCTGCTGGCCGACGACGACGTGCGGGGCGGGCGGCTCGACACCACGTTGATCGACCGGAAGATCGAACACCAGCAGTTCCGCCGGCCCGGTGACGCCGAACTGTCCGTGGCCGCCGTGGACTGGCTGCTCCGGCAACGGGACGGGCGGATCCGGACAGGCGCGGCCGGCCGGCCGGGGTCCGCCTGGCGGAGCGAGGGCTGGCGGCTGAGCGGGCCGCGTCCGTGCACCGTCAGCTTCGACCTCGGCGGCGGAGAACACCGCGACATGTCGGTGGCCTGGACGGGGGACGCGGCCGCCGGCCGGCCCTCCGGTGCCCTGGTGACGGCCGGCGGCGGCAGCTACGCCGTCGTGCTGGACCGGGCCTGTCAGGCGGCGGAGGTCGACGGCGTCCGCCGGCCGCTGCGCCACGCGTTCGGCGAGGACGGCACGATTTGGCTGGGCGACGCCGGCTGGTCGGCCCGGGTGACCGTCCGCGGCCGGGAGGGCAGGCTCGCCGACGCCCTGGCAGGGGTCCGCCAGTCCGAGGGCGAGGCATCACCCGAGGTGCGCTCGCCGATGCCGGGGACGGTGACGTCCGTGGCGGTGGCCAACGGCGACCGGGTGGTGGCCGGCCAGCCGCTGCTGACGGTGGAAGCGATGAAGATGGAACACCAGCTGAGCGCCGGGATCGACGGCGAAGCCAGCATCAACCTCAAACCCGGCGACCTGGTCAAGGCCGGCCAGATCGTCGCCGTCGTGCGGGCAGCGGATCCTGTCCCCGGAGAACCTGAACAGAAAGGGGCATGACCATGCCTGACTTCTCACTGAGCGAGGACTACCAGGACCTGGTGGAGACCGTGCGGGAATTTGCCCGCGAGGTGGTCGCCCCGGTGTCCGCCAGGCACGACGAGGAGCACAGTTTCCCGTACAAGGTCGTGGAACAGATGGGCGAGATGGGCCTGTTCGGCCTCCCCTTCCCCGAGGAATACGGCGGCATGGGCGGCGACTACTTCGCGCTAGCCTTGGCGCTGGAACAACTCGGGGCGGTGGACCAATCGGTGGCGATCACCCTGGAGGCCGGGGTCTCGCTGGGGGCGATGCCCATTTACCGCTTCGGCACCGAGGACCAGAAGCAGCAGTGGCTGCCCATGCTGGCCAGCGGCGAGGCGCTCGCCGGCTTCGGCCTGACCGAACCCGAAGCGGGCTCGGACGCCGGCGGCACGAAGACCCGGGCGGAGCTCGTGGACGGGCAATGGGTGGTCAACGGGCACAAGGAGTTCATCACCAACTCCGGCACCGAGATCTCCCGGCTGGTCACCGTCACCGCGGTCACCGGCACCTCCGAGCGCGAAGACGGCTCGGTGAAGAAGGAAATCTCCACCATCCTGGTTCCCACGGACACCCCGGGCTTCACCGCCGAGAAGGCGTACAACAAGGTGGGCTGGAACGCGTCCGACACGCATCCGCTCACCCTGGACAACGTCCGCGTCCCGGAAGAAAACCTGCTGGGCGCCCGCGGCAGGGGCTACGCCAACTTCCTGCAAATCCTGGACGAGGGCCGGATCGCCATCGCCGCGCTGGCCACGGGCGCGGCGCAGGGGTGCGTGGACGAGGCGGTGCGCTACGCGAAGGAGCGCCAGGCCTTCGGCACCAACATCGGTTCCTTCCAGGCCATCCAGTTCAAGATCGCCCGGATGCAGGCCCGCGCGCACACGGCGCGGCTGGCGTATTACGACGCCGCCGCCAGGATGCTCGCCGGCCGGCACTTCAAAACGCAGTCGGCGATTGCCAAGATGGTGGCAGGCGAAGCCGCCATGGACAACGCCCGCGATGCCACGCAGATTTTCGGCGGCTTCGGCTTCATCAACGAATTCCGGGTGGCGCGCCACTACCGCGACTCGAAGATCCTGGAGGTCGGGGAAGGGACCACCGAAGTGCAGTTGATGCTCATCGCCCGCGAACTGGGGCTTTGACGGAGCGCACAGGCAAAGGAGGACGCAGTGATCAACAAGGTAATGGCTTCCGCCGCGGAGGCCGTGGCGGATATTCCGGACGGCGCCTCGCTGGCCGTGGGCGGCTTCGGCCTGTGCGGCATTCCGGTGGCGCTGATCCAGGCCCTGCACGACGCCGGCACCACCGACCTGGAGACCATCAGCAACAACTGCGGCGTGGACGACTGGGGGCTGGGCGTGCTGCTGGCCGACGGGAGGATCCGGCGCACCATCAGCTCCTACGTGGGCGAGAACAAGGAGTTCGCCCGGCAGTTCCTGGCCGGCGAGCTGGAAGTGGAGCTGACCCCGCAGGGGACGCTGGCGGAGAAGCTGCGGGCCGGCGGCGCCGGGATTCCCGCGTTCTACACGGCCGCCGGTGTCGGCACGCAGGTCAGCGAGGGCGGGCTGCCGCGCAAATACGACGCCGACGGCGGGGTCGCCAAGGCATCGGAACCGAAGGAAGTGCGCAGCTTCGGCGGGGCCGACTACGTGCTGGAGGAGTCGCTGCGGCCGGACTTCGGCCTGGTGCATGCCTGGAAGGGCGACCGGCTGGGCAACCTGGTGTTCCACGTGACCGCCATGAACTTCAATCCGCTGTGCGCCATGGCCGGCAAGATCACGATCGCCGAAGTCGAAGAACTCGTGGAACCGGGCGAACTGGACCCCCAGCAGATCCACACCCCCGGCATTTTCGTCCAGCGGGTGGTGGTGGCACCGGAGGTGGAAAAGCGTATCGAAAAACGCACGGTGCGGCTGGCCGGCCAAGACGCCGGCGCGACCGGGAAGCAAAGGAGCACGCCATGGCGCTGACACGCAACGAATTGGCCGCCCGGGTGGCCCGGGAACTGGAAAACGGGCAGTACGTAAACCTGGGCATCGGCATGCCCACCCTGGTTCCCAACTACATTCCCGACGGCGTGGAGGTCATCCTGCATTCCGAAAACGGGATCCTCGGCGTCGGCCCGTATCCGACCGAGGACAACATCGACCCGGACTTGATCAACGCGGGCAAAGAGACCGTGACGCTCAACCGCGGAGCGGCAATCTTCGACTCTTCCGCTTCCTTCGGCATGGTCCGCGGCGGGCACGTCGACGTCGCCGTTCTCGGCGCCATGCAGGTGTCCCGGACCGGAGACCTGGCCAACTGGATGATCCCGGGCAAGATGGTCAAGGGCATGGGCGGTGCCATGGACCTGGTGTTCGGCGCCAAACGGCTGATCGTCATGATGGAGCACGTGGACAAGGGCGGGAACCCCAAGATCCTCACCGAATGCACGCTGCCGCTCACCGGCAGGGGCTGCGTGGACACCATCATCACGGACCTGGCGGTCATCGACGTCGCTGAGCAGGGACTGGTGCTGCGCGAGACGGCCCCGGGCGTCGACGTGCAGGACGTCGTGGCCGCCACCGAAGCCGAGCTCCGGATCGACCAGTACCAGGCGGGTGCCCGGTGAACACCGACGCCGGGGCAGCGGCGACGCCCTCCGAAGCCGCCGGGGCGCAGAAAGTGATCATCCAGCGGGGGCTCTACTTCGAGGAGATCGAAGCGGACGTCATCTACGCGCACCGGCCGGGCCGCACCGTCACCGAGGCGGACAATGTCTTCTTCACCACCGTCACCATGAACAACCAGGCCCTGCACCTGGACGCGGCGTGGGCGGCAGGGCAGCCGTTCGGCCAGCGGCTGATGAATTCCATGTTCACCCTCGCCACGGTGGTGGGCCAGTCCGTCGGCCAACTCACCCAGTCCACGATTGTGGCTCAACTGGGCATGACGGACGTAACCTTCCCGCACCCGCTCTACCACGGGGACACGCTGTATACGGAGACGGTGGTCACCGACAAGCGGCTCTCCAGGTCCAGGCCCGGGACCGGCGTGGTGACCATGCACCACACCGGCCGGAACCAGCACGGGGATGTGGTGGCCACGGTGACGCGCAGTTGCCTGATGTGGACCAAGGACGGCCACGCCGAAGCCATCGCAGGCTCGGAAACCGGCGACGCCGAACTGTGGGACGGCCGGCCCGGGGGCGTCCGATGACCGGCTTCGGCATGGGACCGGCCATCCTGTTTTGTCCGGCAGACCGGCCCGACCGGTACGGCAAGGCCGCCGAACGCGCCGACGCGGTGATCCTGGACCTGGAGGACGCGGTTGCTCCCGCGGACCGCGCCGCGGCGCGGTCAGCCATCATCGACAACCCGCTCGACCCCGAACGGACGATCGTGCGGGTCAACGCGGCCGGCACAGCCGACCACGCGCCGGACCTGGACGCCGTCCGCCGGTCCGGCTACCGCACCATCATGCTGGCCAAGGCGGAGGACGCGGCGGCGGCCGGCGGGCTGGGGGAGTACTCGGTGGTGGCCCTGTGCGAGACGGCCCTCGGCGTGCTGCACGCCGCGGAACTGGCACGCTGCGCGAACGTCACCGCGCTGATGTGGGGGGCGGAGGACCTGGTCGCCTCACTGGGCGGCAGTTCCAGCCGGTTCGCGTCCGGAACCTACCGGGACGTCGCCCGGCAGGCGCGTTCGCAGGTCCTGCTTGCCGCCGGCGCCTACGGCAAGGCCGCCATCGACTCGGTCTACATCGACATACCGGACCTGGGCGGGCTCGCGGCCGAGGCCGAGGATGCAGTCGCCTCGGGTTTCGCAGCGAAGGCCATCATCCACCCCAGCCAGGCCGACGTGGTGCGGGCCGCCTACCGCCCCGGCGAGGAGGAAACCGACCAGGCGGCGGCGCTGCTGGCCGCCGCCGCCAATGAAGCCGGCGCCTTCCGGTTCCGGGGCCAAATGGTCGACGGGCCGGTCCTCAAGCACGCGGAGCAGATCCTGCGGCGGGCCCGGCAGTTCACTCCTAACGGGTGAGCGGGACGTAGAACTTCTCCGGCCGGCCGGCAGCCCCGTACCGCGGGGTGATCCGGGCCTCGCCGCGCGACACCAGGTACTCCAGATAGCGCCGTGCGCTGACCCGGGCCAAGCCCAGCCGCCCGGCGACCTCGGACGCAGAGGAGGCCGCGCCGGCCGCATTCAGGTCGGCGATCACGGCCTCCAGGGTGGGCAAGGACAGGCCCTTGGGCAGCGGAACAGCAGTCCCCGGGCCGGACAGCGTGACGGCGGAAAGCGCGGCGCGGCCGGCGCCGCTTCCGGGCGCAGCAGCGCGCCGCAGCGTCGGTTGGCCGGGGGCACGGCGGGACGCCGGCCCTTCAGCGGTGCTGTCATCCTCCCGGGCGGAGTCCCTGCCGGCGTCGAGCTGCGGCGCGAGCAGCCGGTCGATGCCGTCCTGGTCCAGCACGGCGGAGTCGTCGCCGCTGATCTGCCGGCGGTGCTCCACATACGCGTCCAGCCGCTCCATGAGAACCCGCGCGTTGAACGGCTTGACCAGGTAGTGGAGCACCCCGCCGGCCATCGCGGCCCGCACCGTGTCCAGTTCGCGTGCCGCGGTAATCGCGATGACGTCAACGGGTTCCCCGGGAAGGTTCCGGACCGCGCGCAGTACTTCGATGCCGCTCATGTCCGGCAGGTGAATGTCCAGCAGCACCAGCTCGGGGCGAAGCTTCGCGACCATTGCCAGCCCCTCGGCCCCGGTGTACGCGGTGCCCACGGCATCGAAGGCGCCGTGGGCCAGCAGGAAGCCGGTGTGCACCCCCGCGACCTCTTTGTCGTCGTCGATGACGACAGTGCGGATCAGGCTCATGGAACCGGAACTCCTTGCGGTCGGGCGTTCGGCGGGGTCGGTGAGAACGTTACCGTGAACTCGGCGCCGCCGGAGGCGGAGGCCGCCACCCGGGCGCTGCCGCCGCGCCGCGCCGCAACGCGGCTGACCAGCGCGAGGCCGAAACCGCGGCTGCCCGGCAGCGCGGCCTCCTTGCCGGAGACGCCGGGCTCGAAGATGCGCTGGTATTCCTCCGGCGGGACGCCGGGACCGTCGTCGGCGACCGTGATGGTGCAACCGCCCGGGCCACTGGTGATGGCGACCGTGATGGTTCCCTGCACACCCACGGCTTCGATGGCGTTGTCGATCAGGTTTCCGAGCACGGTGACCGGGTCCGTCGTGCCGTCCGGAGCGAGCTCGGACGCCGGATCGATGAGCAGCCTGATGCCCTTTTCGTCGCAAATAGTGGTCTTGGCCATTAGCAGGCTGGCCGCGTCCGGGTCGGTGATGCCCGGGGCCAGTTCGCCCGCCACCACCGAACCGCCGTGGCCGGCACGCGAGATGAAGTCCACTGCCTGCTGCGCGCGGCCCAGTTCCAGCAGGCCGGAGATCACATGCATCTTGTTGGAAAATTCGTGTGCCTGGGCCCGCAGCGCCTGGGTGACATCCCGGGCGCCGTCCAGATCCTGCAGCAGCTGGTGCAGTTCGGTGCGGTCGCGCAGGATGAGGACGCTGCCCACGCGGCGCGAGTCCACGGTGGCCGCGTTGGCCCGGGCCAGCAGCACTCGTTCGCCGGCGAGGACCGTTTCGTCGGCGCCGCCGGTGGCCGCCAGCATGGCCGCCAGCACGGGATCCAGGATCTTGCCGGCCGCCTGGCCCAAGGCGGCGTCGGAGACCTCCAGGAGGCGTTTCGCCTCGTCGTTGAGCAACGCGATGCGCCCGCGGTCGTCCACGGCAACCACGCCTTCGCCGATGCCGTGAAGCATGGCGTCGCGGGTTTCGAGCAGGGCGGCGATCTCCTCCGGCTCGAGCTGGTAGATCCGCCGCCAGACCAGCCGCGAGATGTAGATGGCGCCGGCCGATCCGACCAGTGCCGCCGCGATGAGCCAGGCCAGCAGGACGGGCAGGTCGTCGTTGAGGTCGTCGCGCAGCGTGGATTCCAACGTGCCGACAGACGCGGTGCCGATCACTGTGCTCCCCGACCGGTCATACACGGGCACCTTCACCCGCCACGACTCGCCCAGCGTGCCGGTCTGCCTGCCGACGAACGTCTCGCCGGACAAGGGGATCGACGGGTCGGTGGAAACCATCTGTCCGATCAACGCCTCGTTGGGGTGGGAGTAGCGGATCCCGCGGTCGTCCGTGACCACCACGTACGTCACGCCCGTGGACTGCGCTATGAGCTCGGCGATCGGCTGGATGGTCTCGCTGGGGTCTTCGTCGTCGAAGGCCTCCACGATGGACGGCAATTGCGCCACCGAGCGCGCCACACCGATCATCCGTCCCTCGTAGGCATCGCGGATCTGCTGCTCCTGCATCGATATGGCGACCGAGCCGGCCACCAGGACGACGGCGAGCAGGATGGACAGCTGCAGCACAAACAGCTGGGTCCGCAGCGACAGGGATCGGAACACACCACCATTTTCGCATGCTGTTAGCTGCGCCACTCTCAATGCTGTGAGCTGCGCCCCGGTCGGGACCGGCTGTGACCACAATGACCAATACGGCCACAATGACCGCATTCTTCCCGGGCGCCGAACCGGCCCCTACGCTGGGGCGCACGGCATGGTGATGCCCATCACGCCGGTTGGAGGAGGAAGAACCCACATGAAGCTCGACCGTACGATGAGACGCCGTTCGGCCCTGGTGGCCGCCGCGGCAGCGTCCGCCCTGGTCCTGGCAGCCTGCGGATCCACTACTGGTGGCGGCGGCAACGGCGCCGAAGAGGCCGGCATCGACAAGCTCAATATCATTGTCCCGGCAGACCCGGGCGGCGGCTGGGACCAAACCGGCCGCGCCATCCAGAAGGACCTGCAGGAGAACGACCTGGTTTCCAGCGCCTCGGTGGTCAACATCGGCGGCGCCGGCGGCACCAATGGGCTGGCGAAGCTGGCCACCGAACAGAACCCGGACACCCTGATGGTGATGGGGTACGTCATGGTCGGCGCCGTGGAAACCAACAAGTCGAAAAACCGGATCGAAGACACGACGCCGATCGCCCGGCTCACCGAAGAGCCGCTCGTCGTCGTCGTTCCCGCCGACTCGCCGTACCAGACGATCGACGACCTGATCGCTGACGTCAAGGCCAAGGGCAAGGGCGTCTCGATCACCGGCGGCTCCGCCGGCGGCGCCGACCACATCCTGGCCGGCCTGATGCTGAAGGAGGCCGGAATCGGCGCCGACAAGCTGAACTACATCCCGTACTCCGGTGGCGGCGAATCGCTGGCGGCGCTGCTGGGCAACAAGGTCTCGGCCGGCATTTCCGGCGTGGGCGAGTATGCGGAGCAGGTCAAGGCCGGCAAGCTGCGTGCCTTGGCGGTCTCCGGCCCGGAGGCCGCGCCGCAGCTGCCCGAGGTCAAGCCGCTGAAGGAACAGGGCGTGGACGTGGTACTCACCAACTGGCGCGGCGTCGTGGCTCCCGGGTCCATCGACGATGCCCAGGCCGAGAAGCTCACCGCGCTGATGACCGAGCTGCACGGCACCGATGCGTGGAAGGAGACCCTGTCCACGAACAACTGGGGCGACGCTTTCCTGGCCGGCGACGAATTCGCCAGCTTCCTGACGGAGGACATCAAGACCGTCACCGCAACCCTGACGGATATCGGTCTCCTGAAGTAATCATGGCCTCTTCCACTGCTGGAGCGGCCCGGGGCGGCACCGCCGCCCCGGGCAAGCCGCTCGGAGAAATAATCTTCGCGGCCGTGATCCTGAGCATCGGGATCGTCGGCTTCGTGGCCGGGGCAGGAATCCAGACGCCCGACTCGGCCAGCGACATCGGGCCCCGGGCGCTGCCCTATATCGTCTCCGGCCTGCTGGTGGCCGTCGGTGCCGGGCTGATCGTGCAGCTGCTGCGCGGCGTCACCGGCGAGGCTGAAGAGGGCGAAGACATCGATCCGAATGTCAAGACGGACTGGCTGACCGTCGCCAAGATGGCGGGCGCCGTCGTCGTCCATATTTTCCTGATCGTGCCGCTGGGCTGGCCGGTTGCCGCGGCGGTGCTGTTCATCGGCGCCGCCTGGGCGCTCGGCGCCAAGCCGCTGTGGCGTGCGGCCGTGGTCGGCGTAGTCATGGCGCTGCTGCTGCAGTTCGCTTTCGCCGGGCTCCTCGGCGTCTCGCTGCCTGCCGGCGTGCTCGAAGGGGTGCCGTTCCTGGATGGATAACTTCTACGCCCTCCTGGAGGGCTTTTCCGTGGCCATGCAGCCGATTTACCTGCTGTACGCCCTGGGCGGCGTGCTGGTCGGAACGGCAGTGGGCGTGCTGCCGGGTATCGGGCCGGCGATGACCGTTGCCCTGCTGATGCCGATCACGTACAGCCTCGAGCCGACGGCGGCGATCATCGTTTTCGCCGGCATCTACTACGGCGGCATGTACGGCGGTTCGACCACCTCGATCCTGCTGAATACGCCGGGTGAATCCGCCTCCATCGTCACCGCGCTCGAGGGCAACCGGATGGCCAAAGCCGGCCGCGGTGCCGCGGCGCTGGCGACGGCGGCGCTCGGCTCCTTCATCGCCGGCACGGTCGCCACGGTGCTGCTGAGTTTCGTGGCGCCCTACGTGGCTGCGTTCGCCGTGCAGATCGGTCCGGTGGAGTACGTCGCCCTGATGGTCGTGGCGTTCCTGACCGTCGGCGCGCTGCTGGGCGCGTCGGTGCTGCGCGGCCTGGCCTCGCTGGGGCTGGGACTGTTCATGGCGTTCATGGGCGTGGACCTGATGACCGGCCAGCAGCGCTACACCTTCGGCAGCCCGTTCCTGGCGGACGGGATCGACGTCGTGCTGGTGGCCGTGGGGCTGTTCGCACTGGGCGAGGCGCTGTATGTGGCGTCCCGGCTGCGGCACGGGCCCGTCAAGGTCATCCCGGTGACCGGGGGCTGGACGTCGTGGATGAAGAAGGAGGACTGGAAACGTTCCTGGAAGCCGTGGCTGCGGGGGACGTTCATCGGCTTCCCGATCGGCACCATGCCGGCCGGCGGCGCCGACGTGGCCACCTTCCTGTCCTACGCGTCCGAGAAGAAACTGGCCAGGGGCGCGCGCAAGAAGCAATTCGGGCGCGGCGCCATCGAAGGCGTGGCCGGGCCCGAGTCGGCCAACAACGCGGCCGCGGCCGGCGTGCTGGTCCCGCTGCTGACGCTGGGCATTCCGACGACGGCGACGGCGGCGATGATGCTGGTGGCGTTCCAGCGCTACAACATCCAGCCCGGGCCGCTGCTGTTCGAGGTCGAGGGCGCCTTGGTCTGGGCACTGATTGCCAGCCTTTACGTTGGCAACCTGATGCTGCTGGTGCTGAACCTGCCGCTGGTGGGCATCTGGGTGAAGATCCTGCAGATCCCGCGGCCATACCTCTACGCCGGCATCCTGGTCTTCGCGGCCATGGGCGCGTTCTCGGTGAACTTCACCCCGGTCGACGTGTTCGTGCTGCTGGTGGTGGGCGTGCTGGGCTTCTTCATGCGCCGCTACGGCTACCCGATTGCCCCGCTCGTGGTGGGCATGATCCTGGGGCCGATTTTCGAGAGCCAGCTGCGGCGTTCGCTGGCCATCTCCCAGGGCGACCCGATGGCGTTGGTGTCCACCCCGATCTCGGCCGGCATCTACATCGCCCTGGTGGTCATCTTTGTGCTGTCCTTCTGGCTGAAGAAGCGCCAACGCCTGATGGAAGCGGCGGTGCTCGACGACGACAACCCGCAAGGCAAAGAGGTCAGCGCATGACCACGATAGTGGTGGGATATGTTCCCAACGCCCTGGGCGACGCCGCACTGGCCGCCGCGATCGACGAGGCCGGCCGCCGTTCGGCGGAGCTGCTGGTGGTCAACACCACCAGGGCGGACCGGCTGGTGGATCCGACCTATGCGGACGCCGCCGACGTCACCCGGCTGGAATCAGTCCTGTCCGGGGCCGGCGTCACCTACAGCATCAGGCACGGTATCTCGGACGGACTGGCTGCCGACGACGTGCTCGACGCCGCCGAAGAGTCCGGGGCGGACCTGATTGTCATCGGGGTGCGCAACCGCACGCCGGTGGGCAAGCTGGTCATGGGTTCCACGGCGCAAACCATCCTGCTGGGCGCGTCCTGCAACGTGCTGGCGGTGAAGCAGGGGTAACCGGTGCCCAGCGGCGATATGACCAGCCGCAGTCGGCACCCCCGCGCTCGCCGGGCGGACCGCCGAGGGGCAGGCCCTACCGCCTGCGTCTATCCCGCGCGCGCCGGGAGCCGCAATCGGATAGGACCGGATTCACCGGGGCAGGGTTCCGCTGCCGGGGCAGGGCGCACGAGCCCTGCCCCGGCAGTTTTTCCCTGTACCGGTGTCGTCTCCCGCGCGACCGGGGGAGCAGCCCGCGCGGTCGGTCAGGGGTTGTCGTCGAGATAACCCGCCGTGGAGGGTGATCTCACCACCAGATAGGTGACATCGCCACCAGGTCAGGGAATGGCTTCGAGGTCACCCCATTTAACCGGTGATCTCAAAGCCAAGGGGTAACTTGGACGCCACACAGCCCGTGCTCGGCGGGCGGGCCGCCGGTGCTGGATAATTGAGCGCATGGAGTTCCGAGATCCGCCCCCCGCCGCCCCGCATCCCGCCCGACGCAAGGTAGTGCTGCTGGGTTCCACCGGTTCAATCGGCACCCAGGCGATCGACGTGGTGGACGCGGCCCCGGAACGCTTCGAGGTAACGGCGCTCGCAGCCGGCGGCAACGTGGAGCTGGCGGCCCGGCAGGCGGTCCACACCCGGGCCCAGGCCGTCGGAATCGCCGCCGGAACGGTGGATGACCTGGCGACTGCGGTCAAGGCCGCCGCGGCGGACGCCGGCGTTTCCGGCTACTCGCCCGAGCTCTTCGCCGGCCCCGACGCAGCCGCGAGGATCGCCGCGTGGCCGGACGCCGACGTCGTGCTTAACGGCATCACCGGGTCCATTGGTTTGGCGCCTACACTGGCCGCGCTGGGTGCCGGACATCTGCTCGCGCTGGCCAACAAGGAGTCCCTGATTGCCGGCGGGCCGCTGGTCAAGCAGGCGGCGCGTCCCGGGCAGATCGTGCCGGTGGATTCGGAACACTCGGCGCTGGCCCAGGCGCTCCGGGCGGGCACGGCCGCCGAAGTGGAACGGCTGATCGTCACCGCCTCCGGCGGTCCGTTCCGCGGCTTCGGCAGGGATGAGTTGCGCGACGTTACCCCGGCGCAGGCGCTGGCTCACCCCACCTGGGACATGGGCCGGATGGTGACCACCAATTCGGCGACCATGGTCAACAAGGCGCTGGAAGTCATCGAAGCCCACCTGCTCTTCGACGTCCCGCTGGAGCGGATCGACGTGGTGGTGCACCCGCAGTCGGTGGTGCACTCCATGGTGCAGTTCACCGACGGGTCCACCATCGCGCAGGCCTCGCCGCCGGACATGCGCCTGCCGATCGCCCTCGGCATGGGCTGGCCGGCCCGCGTGCCGGGCGCCGCGCAGCCGTGTGACTGGAGCCGGGCCACCAGTTGGACCTTCGAGCCGCTGGACGAGGAGGTCTTCGGCGCGGTGCGGCTGGCCAAGGAGGCGGCCGGCCGCGGCGGTACCTTCATGGCCGTCTACAACGCGGCCAACGAAGAAGCCGTCGACGCCTTCCATGACGGCCGGATCCGCTTCGACGAGATCGTGGAGACGGTGGCTGCCGTGGTGGACGAACACGCTCCCTCCGGCGAACTGACCGTTGCCGCCGTGCTGGCCGCAGAGGACTGGGCACGCTCGCGGGCCCACGAACGTTTGGCTATGTTGTGACCATCTTGCTTTTCATTCTCGGCGTCCTCTTCGTGGCCGTCGGCATCGCCGTGTCCATCGCCCTGCACGAGGTGGGCCACCTGCTGCCCGCCAAGCTGTTCAAGGTGCGGGTCACCCAGTACATGGTCGGCTTCGGGAAGACCCTCTTCTCCCGCCGGCGCGGCGAGACCGAATACGGTGTCAAGGCCATCCCGCTCGGCGGCTACGTCTCGATGATCGGCATGTACCCGCCGGCCAAGGACAGCGGCGGCAGCGGCGACAGCGACAGCGCCAGCGGCGGCAGCGGCATCATCAGCGGCGGCGGCGCGAGCGGCGGCTCGGTCCGCCGGTCCAGCACCGGCATGTTCCAGCAACTGGCCAACGACGCCCGGCAGGCCGAAGCCGAGCGGCTGCAGCCCGGCGACGGGAACCGGATGTTCTACAAACTGCCGGTCTGGAAGCGGATCATCATCATGCTCGGCGGCCCGTTCGTGAACCTGGTCATCGGCACGGTGCTGATCGGCATCGTGCTGGTCGGCTTCGGCTCCGCCCAGGCCACCACCACCATTGCCCAGGTCAATAAATGCGTGGTCCCGGCGTCGCAGGCCGCCGAGACCGGTCAGACCGACTGCCTGCCCAGCGATCCCGAAGCTCCGGCCACGGCGGCGGGAATCCGGCCGGGGGACACCGTCGTCGCCTTCGCAGGCAAGCCGGTCACCGACTGGTACCAGTTGACCGCCTGGATCCGGGACGCAGCGGGGGAGGAGACGCCGATCACGCTGCTGCGCGACGGCAGGGAAATCACCACCACCATCACCCCGATCCTCACCGAACGTCCGGTGTTCGACGACGCCGGGCAACCGCTGCTGGACGGCAATGGCGAGCCGGTGACGGAGCAGGCAGGTTTCGTGGGGATGGGGGCCACCACCGCCCTGGTGCCGCAGCCGGCCGGCGACGTGCTCCCTGCCGTGGGGGAGAACCTGCAGGCGATCACCGGCGTGGTGCTCCATCTGCCGCAGCGGCTGGCCGACGTGGCCGAAGCCGCCTTCAGCGATGCTCCGCGCGACCCGAACGGGCCGATGAGCGTGGTGGGCGTCGGCCGGATTGCCGGCGAGATCAGCGCGATGGACGAGATCCCCTTCGAGGCGCGGGCGGCCTCGCTGATCGGGTTGGTCGGCTCGGTCAACCTTGCACTGTTCGTGTTCAACCTGATCCCGCTGCTGCCCCTGGACGGCGGGCACGTGGCCGGTGCGCTCTGGGAAGCCATCCGCCGCGGCGTCGCCAAGCTGTTCCGCCGCCCGGATCCGGGACCGGTGGACATCGCCAAACTGCTCCCGCTGACCTACGTCGTGGCCGTGGTGCTGATGGGCATGGGCGCGCTGCTGATCTACGCGGACATCGTCAAACCGGTCAACATCTTCGGCTGACGCGGGGTTCCCGGCGGCGGCCTCGGCGAACCGCACCCCTGGCCCGGCACGACGGCGATACGCGCCGGCATGCGCGGCACGCCGTCCGGAGGTTGGAACCCCGGAGGTCCCCGTGGTTAGACTGGCCGGAACCGGCGAAGGGAGCCACAACCCGTGAGCACGGCACCGCGGACAGCCCGTACCGCAGCGAGCCTTCCGGGCATTGCCCGGGCGGAGACGACGCGCCGCAGGACCTGGTTCAGGACCGGCGCGGCCGCTGTCGTGGCGGCCGCTGTGGCACTTGCCGGCTGCACCGCGCCGGGCGAAGCGCAGGGCCCGCAATCATCGGAAGCCTCGGCAGAGGCCGCCCCGGACCGCGTGCAGCTGAGGGCGGGAGCCGCGGATGCGCAGGTGCTCGCCGGCTCCGACGCCGAAGCGTCGCTGGCCGCCAGCGAGGCGTTGTTTGATTCCAGCCCCGTGGCGTTCGTCGCACCGCCGGACGATGCCAAGGCCATCGCTGCCGCGGCTGCCGAGTCGGTGCCGATGGGCGTGCCGCTGCTGCTGGCCGGAGACGGGCTGGCCGAAGAGCTGAAGCGGCTCGGCGTCCGCCGGGTCAAGGCTTTCGGCCAGCCGCCCGCCGAGCCGGTCGATTCCCCGAGCGCCGCGCCGGAGGCCGGCCCCGCGGCGGAGCCCTCCGCCTCGAACGCTGCCGGCTCCGCGGCGGAGCCCACCGCCTCGAACGCTGCCGGCTCCGCCGCCCGGAACACCGCCTCGACCGTGTCGGACACCGAACCGGACCGCGGCATCGAGGCGTGGGCCCCGCTGCTGGTGGACGCGGAAATCCTCCCCCCGGACGGGGACGTCAAGGCGCCCGAGCGTCCGGACGAGCCCGCGGCCGTGTCGGTGTTGACCGGCAAGGACGGCGGGCAGGACTACCCCGCGACCCTGGCCGTCGCGGAGGCAGCCGGCGCCCGGGTCTTCCAGGACCCGCACGCAGACCCGCGGCGGAGTGGCGACACCATCGATTTCCTGCGCAAGGAGCCCGACAACCGCGTGCTCGCCGTCGGCGAAGCTTTTGGCAACAGCGACACCTTCGCCCGCCGGACCACGGCAGCGCTGACCGTGCCGGAATTGCCCGGCGGCGGGCAGTTCGCCTTCCCGTCCCGGCGGATGGTGGCGCTGTACGGGCACCCCTCCGGGCCCGCCCTCGGCGCACTCGGCGAGCAGGATGCCAAGGCGGCGGTGACGCGCGTGAAGAAACTCGCCAAGCAGTACCAACCGCACAGCAAGGAACCGGTGGTCCCGGCGTTCGAGATCATCGCCACGGTTGCCAGTGCCTCGGCCGGAAAGGACGGCGACTATTCGGAGGAGACCGATCCGGACGAGTTGCGCCCCTGGATTGATGCCGCCGGCGAGGCGGGGGTGTACGTGGTGCTGGACCTGCAGCCGGGGCGGTCGGACTTCCTCACCCAGGCCAAAATCTATGAGGACCTGCTGAAGGAACCGCACGTGGGCCTGGCCCTGGACCCGGAATGGCGGCTGGGCAAGGGGCAGCGGCACATGGAGCAAATCGGCTCGGTGTCCGCTGCCGAGATCAACCACGTCAGCGACTGGCTGGCGAAACTCACCCGGAAGAACTCCCTGCCCCAGAAGGTGCTGATCCTGCACCAGTTCCAGTACCAGATGATTTCGGACCGCGAGAAGCTGGAAACCGGGCACGAGGAGCTGGCCATGGTGCTGCACGCCGACGGCCATGGCGACCCCGGCCAGAAACTGGATACTTGGCGCGTCCTCCGGGAGGACCTGCCGAAGAACATCTGGATGGGCTGGAAGAACTTCTACGACGAAGACACCCCGACTTTCAGCCCGGAGCGCACCTACACCGGCGTGAAGCCGGTTCCGTGGTTCGTTTCCTACCAGTAGCCCGCCCGCATCCGCCGGCGGGTAAGGTGAAGACCATGAGTGTCTTTGCCGTCGAATACGTCTACGCCGCCGATTCCGAGTCCGGCCGGGACGAGTACCGTCCCGCCCACCGCGCCTGGCTGGGCGGCTTCATGGACCGGGGCCGCCTGCTGGCCTCCGGCCCCTATACCGACGGCACCGGTGCGCTGCTGATCTTCACCGCCGAGGACGAAGCCAGTCTGCTGGAGGAGCTGAAGCAGGATCCGTTCAACGTCAACAACTTCGTCTCCGGCCTGAAAGTCACCGACTGGAAGCCGGTCACCGGGGCGTTCGCCGACCACGCATGATTCATCCCACTCGCGCAGCATGTGCCAAGGCCGTGCGGGAAGGGGATAATGAAACCTGATCAGCAACTGCCTACCGGCACATGGAGGACGTTTTGACCTCGGTCAATCTTGGAATGCCAGCTTCACCACCGCCAGTCCTGGCGCCGCGCCGCAAGACCCGGCAGATCAAGGTCGGGTCCGTCGGGGTCGGGTCGGAATCGCCCATCAGCGTGCAGTCGATGACCACCACGCCCACCACGGACATCAATGCCACGCTGCAGCAGATTGCCGAACTGACGGCCTCCGGTTGCGACATCGTCCGGGTGGCCTGCCCCAGCGCGGACGACGCCGAGGCCCTGCCGATCATCGCCAAGAAGTCCCAGATCCCGGTGATCGCTGACATCCACTTCCAGCCCAAGTACGTCTTCGCCGCGATCGATGCCGGCTGCGCCGCCGTCCGCGTGAATCCGGGCAACATCCGCAAGTTCGACGACCAGGTCAAGGAGATCGCCGAGGCCGCGAAGGCCGCCGGCACATCCATCCGGATCGGCGTCAACGCCGGTTCGCTGGACCCGCGGCTGATGCAGAAGTACGGCAAGGCGACTCCGGAGGCGCTGGTGGAATCCGCCGTCTGGGAGGCCTCGCTGTTCGAAGAACACGACTTCCACGACTTCAAGATCTCGGTCAAGCACAACGACCCGGTGGTCATGGTCCGCGCCTACGAGCTGCTGGCCGAACGCGGTGATTGGCCGCTGCACCTCGGTGTCACCGAGGCCGGTCCCGCTTTCCAGGGCACCATCAAGTCCGCCACCGCCTTCGGGGCGCTGCTCTCGCAGGGGATCGGGGATACCATCCGCGTCTCCCTGTCCGCCCCGCCGGCGGAAGAGATCAAGGTCGGCCTGCAGATTCTGCAGTCGCTGAACCTGCGGGAACGCAAACTCGAAATCGTTTCCTGCCCCTCCTGCGGGCGCGCGCAGGTCGACGTGTACAAGCTGGCCGACGAAGTCACCGCCGGGCTCGAGGGCATGGAGGTGCCGCTGCGGGTCGCAGTGATGGGCTGCGTGGTCAACGGACCGGGCGAAGCCCGCGAAGCCGACCTCGGTGTGGCCTCCGGAAACGGAAAGGGCCAGATCTTCGTGAAGGGCCAGGTCATCAAGACCGTCCCGGAAGACCAGATCGTGGAAACGCTGATTGAAGAAGCACTCAGGATTGCCGAGGAAATGGGTGACTCCGATGGCGAGAATGCTGTCAAGGGTAGCCCCGTGGTTAACGTCAGCTAGCCGTGACACGGCGGGTGCGGCAGCTGCCGTGCCCTCCGATCAGCATGCCGGAATACGGCCGCTGGAGCATGCGGATACCGGCGAGCTGTGGGAGCTGGTGCGCGCCGATCCGGTAGCCAACGTCTTCCTCGCCGCGCACCTGGAGTCCGCCGGCACCGCCGGCCCCACCCCGTCCGGTGCGCAGATCCTGGGAATGTACGACGACGGCGTCCTCACCGGGGCCTGCTGGGCCGGCGTGAATGTGGTCCCGTCCGGGCTGGATGCCGAACAGGGCGCACGGTTGGGCGCCCACCTGGCCGCCGGCGGGCGGCGCATGTCCTCGATCTTCGGGCCGGCAGAAGGCGTGCTCGGCATCTGGTCTTCGTTCCGGCACGCCCATCCGCGGGCCTTCGACGTCCGGCCCAACCAGCCCCTGATGGAGCTGCGCGGAACTCCCGCCGTGGCCGCCGACCCGCACGTGCGGTTCTCCACCGACGACGATTTTGACGTGCTGGTGCCCGCCTGCGTGGCGATGTTCGAGGAAGAAGTCGGGTACTCGCCGCTGATCGGCGGCGGGCAGCACTACCGGCAGCGCGTGGCCACCCTGATTGGGAAGGGACACTCGCTGATCCGCCGGGACGACCAGGGGGAGGTCGTCTTCAAGGCAGAGCTGGGCAACGTCAGCGCCGATGCGGTACAAATCCAGGGCGTGTGGGTGAACCCCGCCTACCGTGGCCGGGGGCTGGCCTCCGGCTGCATGGCCGCCGTCGTCGAGCTGTCCCGAAAGTACGCGCCGGTGGCCAGCCTGTACGTCAACGATTACAACCACCGGGCCATGGCCGCCTACGCCGCGGTCGGCTTCCGGCAGGTCGGCACCTTCGCCACCGTCTTGTTCTAGGCGCGGGGCGGACCGGCGCCCCTGCCGCCCGCCGCCGCCCGGCCCCGCGGGCTGTCGCTGGCACGCGTGCGGAGCCAGTAGATTAGAAGGCAGTTGATGTCGCGGGCCGCTGCCGGCCCAAACCTTGAGAAACGGATTCCTGCAGTGGTTCTTCGCCTGTCCAGCATGTTCCTGCGCACCCTGCGCGATGACCCGGTCGATGCCGAAGTTGCCAGCCACAAGCTGCTGGTGCGCGCCGGTTACATCCGCCGCGCCGCCCCCGGCATCTATTCCTGGCTGCCGCTGGGCTTGAAGGTGCTGGCCAAGGTGGAGGCAGTTGTCCGCGAGGAAATGAACGCCATCGGCGCTCAGGAAGTCCATTTCCCGGCGCTGCTGCCGCGCGAGCCGTACGAGGCGACCAATCGCTGGACCGAGTACGGCGACGGATTGTTCCGCCTGCAGGACCGCAAGGGTGCCGACTACCTGTTGGCCCCCACGCACGAGGAGATGTTCACCCTGCTGGTCAAGGATCTGTACTCCTCGTACAAGGACCTGCCGGTGACGCTGTACCAAATCCAGAACAAGTACCGGGACGAGGCCCGCCCGCGCGCCGGGTTGCTGCGCGGCCGCGAGTTCATCATGAAGGACTCCTACTCCTTCGACATCGACGACGAGGGCCTGGACGTCAGCTATGACGCGCACCGCCGCGCCTACCTGCGGATCTTCAAGCGCCTGGGCCTGGAAGTCGTGACCGTCAAGGCCACCTCGGGCGCCATGGGCGGGTCAAAGAGCGAGGAGTTCCTGCATCCCACCGCGATCGGCGAGGACACCTTCGTGCGTTCGCCCGGTGGCTACGCCGCCAACGTGGAGGCCGTCACCACCGTTGCTCCGGAGCCGGTGGACTACGCCGATGCCCCGGCTGCCGAGGTCAAGGACACCCCGGACACCCCGACCATCGATACCCTGGTGGCCGCGGCCAACCAGCTGGCACCGCGCGCGGACGGGGAATGGACCGCCGCGGACACGTTGAAGAACGTTGTCCTGGCCATCAAGCTGCCCACCGGAGAGCGGAGCCTGGTGGTCATTGGCGTACCGGGCGACCGCGCCGTCGACCTCAAGCGCGTCGAGGCGAACATCGGTGCCTTCCTCCCTGTCGGCGGCGAAGTCGAGGTCGAGGCAGCCACCGAGGAAGACCTGAAAAAGCATCCGGGCCTGGTCAGGGGCTACATCGGTCCCGGCGAGAGCCTGGATGCCGCGGTCCTCGGGACCGAGTCAGCCACCGGCCTGCTCTATCTCGTGGATCCCCGGGTGGTACCCGGCACGCGCTGGATCACCGGCGCGAACGAGGACGGCAAGCACGTGTTCGGCCTGGTCGCCGGCCGCGACTTCGGCTGGGACGGTGTCGTCGAGTCGGTCGAGGTCCGCGAAGGCGACCCCGCTCCCGACGGCTCCGGTCCGCTGGAGGCGGCCCGCGGCATCGAAATGGGCCACATCTTCCAGCTTGGCCGCAAATATGCCGAGGCGCTGGGACTGCAGGTGCTGGACCGCAACGGCAAACTGGCCACGGTGACCATGGGTTCCTACGGCGTGGGCGTCACGCGCGCGGTCGCCGCGCTGGCCGAGGCCTACCACGACGACAAGGGCCTGGCCTGGCCGCGCAACGTGGCCCCGGCCGATGTCCACATTGTCGCCACCGGAAAGGGCACGGAGATTTTTGAGGCAGCCAACAAGCTGGCCGAGGAACTGTCCGGCGCCGGCGTCGAGGTCATCTACGACGACCGGCCCAAGGTCTCCCCGGGCGTGAAGTTCTCCGACGCCGAACTCATCGGCGTGCCCACCATCGTGGTGGTCGGCCGCGGGCTGGCCGACGGCGTCGTCGAAATCAAGGACAGGGCCACCGGCCAGGCCGAAAACGTGCCGCTGGCCGAGGCTGCCGGGCAGTTGGCGGCACTGGCCGGGAGGTGAGCTCCGGACTCGAGGAACTGCAGCTGGCCACCCTCGCCCTCGTGGTGGTGGGTGGCTTCGCCGCCGGCTGGGTGGACGCCGTGGTGGGCGGCGGCGGCCTGCTCCAGTTGCCGGTGCTGCTGCTGGTACCCGGGATCAGTCCCGTGCAGGCACTGGCCACCAACAAGATGGGCTCCATCTTCGGCACCACCACCAGCGCGGTCACCTATTACCGCAGGGCCCACCCGGACCTGAAAACCGCCCTGCCGATGGCCGGCATCGCGCTGGCAGGGAGCTTCGGCGGGGCCATCGTGGCCACCGTGCTGCCCGCCGAGGTGTTCAAGCCGATCATCGTCGTCGCGCTGATCGCGGTAGCCGTCTTTACCGCGCTCCGCCCGACGGCAGGTTCCTTGACCAAGCTGAGGTACAAGGGTGCCCGGCATCTGGGCACGGCGGCCGGAATCGGCCTGGTCATTGGCTTCTACGACGGCTTGATCGGTCCCGGTACCGGGTCGTTTTTGATCATCGCGATGGTGGCGATGCTCGGCTACAACTTCCTGGCCGCCAGCGCGAAGGCCAAGATCGTCAACATGGCCACCAACCTGGGCGCCCTGGCCTTCTTCCTGCCCAGCGGAGCGCTGCTGTGGGGGCTCGGGCTGGTGCTGGGCGTCGCAAACATGGCCGGCGGCTATGTCGGTGCGCGGATGGCCGTCTCGCAAGGAAGCAAGTTCATCCGCGTGGTCTTCCTGGTCGTGGTCGCGGCCCTGATCCTCAAGCTAGGCTACGACGTGCTGCAGGAGAACGTGCTGGGCCGCTGAGCCCACATCGAGCGCGGATGCACGCCCTCACGAGGCGGTGGCAGGCGCGGCCGACAGTTCGTCGTCCAGTCCCGGGGCCGGCGGCACGACGCCGGTGGAGGCCGCCAACTCCGCCGTGGCGGCGGCGAGGCCGGACACCGCGTGCTGCCGCACCCTGCCGCTGCTGAGCGAAACCAGGTCGGCCAGCGGGTTGAGGGCGGCCTCCTCGGCGTCCTGCAGCGCGGGCAGCGGATCGGCCGCGAAGTCGCTGCCCAGGGCATACGCCGGCTCCGGCAACGGCAGGTCCAGGCATTCGGCGGCCGCCACCGCCCGCCAGTTCCCGGCCGCGTCGGAATGCGCCGCCAGACGTTCGGCGGCAGCCCCGCGTTCGGCGCCGGCGAGGCGCGGCAGCACCGTTTCATAGGCGTACGCCAGGCGTTCGTGGCTGCGGACGACGGCGGCCATGGCCTCCGCCGTGGTCGGCGCGCCGGCCGTTGGCGACTCGCGCCCGTCCTCCGCCGGAGCGGAAGTGCCGGGGCAACTGGCGGCCGCCAGCTGTTTCTCCGGAGCGTCCCACGGCACAGCTACTTCCGTCCCGCCGGCCAACGCCTGCGCCTGGGCGAAGACGGCGGAGCCGATCGAGGCCAGCAGCCGGGCGAGCCCCGGGTCCGTCTCCTGGGCGTCGGCGAGCAGGTCGCCGGCCAGCGCGGCCAGGTCTCCGGGGCCGGGTGGCGGCACGGCTTGCGGGGAGCCGCTGGCCGAGGCGGCGGCGGAAGGCGGCGCGGCGGTCCCGGGCGCGGCAGGGGATCCGGATGGCCAGGACGTGGTCAGCTTCAGCAGGTCCGCCTGGGTGCGGAGCAGGTCGGCGGTGGGGGAGGCGCCGTCGTCGTCGTGTTCCTCGAAGGCCGACGCCAGGCCCTCCAGGCCCGCCACAGCGTCAAGGCGGGCCTGCTCGGTGGTGCTCGGGGGCGGGACGGACTCGGTGATGCTCGCCACCACGGTGCCGGTGCTGACCACGATCGCCGCGGTGAGCAACAGCAGCGGCGCCCGGCGCCATGCCCGGGATGGCGCGGCCTGCTTGCCGCCGCGGCGCCTCGAAGTAGATCCCACAACTGGAAATGATGTCACGGGTTCGGCCTCCGCTGCACCGGCGGCAGCCGGTACTGGCGGCGGGGAGGCCACCAGTCACGGTAAAGTCGCTAGTCTAGAAGACAGACTTACAAGACAGGGAGGCAGCATGGCCCAGCGGCGCGATCACAGCGGCGTGCCCACTACCGGAGGGACATCCGGTACCGACACGTCCGCGGAGGCCGCACGCCTGAAAGAGCTGCTGGAACCGTCCGTGGCTGCGCACGAGTTGTTCCTTGAGGATGTTGAAATCCGCTACGCCGGATCACAGCGCACCGTCCATGTCGTCGTGGATCTCCCCGAGGACCAGACCGGCGGCGTGGGGCTCGATGCCATCGCCGACGTGTCGCAGGCGCTCTCCAAGACGCTGGATGAGGATCCGCGGGACGACGGCCGGGCCTACAGCCTGGAGGTATCCTCGCCGGGGCTCAGCCGGCCGCTGACCCAGCTGCGCCACTGGCGCCGGAACGTGGGCAGGCTGGTCAAGGTCAAGCTGGTGGCTGGGGAAGACGTTTCCGGCCGCCTGCTGGAAGTCCGCGAGGGCGGCGTGACGGTGCGGCCGGAAGAAGCGCCGAAGAAGGGCATGAAGCCCCGTCCGGGCGAACCGGTCCAGCTGGACTTTGCGAACATCCGCTCCGGCAAGGTCGAAGTGGAATTTGCCCCGGCGGACGAAGACACGACTGCAGCCGACGCCGACGGCGAGCTGGAGAACGAGGAGGAGGCCTGAGATGGATATCGATATGAGCGCCCTGCGGCTGCTTGAGCGCGAACGCGAAATTCCGCTGGACCTGCTGATCCCCACGATCGAGCAGGCCCTGCTGGTGGCCTATCACAAGTCCCCCGGCTCGATCGACCAGGCCCGGGCCGAGCTGGACCGCAAGAGCGGCCACGTCACCATCTGGGCGGCCGAGGTGGACGACGACGGCACCGTGATCGGTGAGTTCGACGACACGCCCAGCGGGTTCGGCCGGATCGCCGCCAGCACGGCACGCCAGATCATCCTGCAGCGGCTGCGCGACGCCGAGGACGACAACGTCCTGGGCGCGTTCCGCGGCAAGGAGGGGGAGTTGGTTTCCGGCTTGATCCAGCAGGGCCACAACCCCCATATGGTCCAGGTGGACCTTGGCACTGTGGAGGCACTGCTGCCGCCGCCCGAACAGGTCCCGGGGGAGAGCTACGTCCACGGCACCCGCCTGCGCGCCTATGTGGTGGATGTCCACCGCGGCATGAAGGGCCCCTCGATCACGCTGTCCCGTTCCCATCCGGGGTTGGTGCGCAAGCTCTTCGAACTTGAAGTACCGGAAATCGCGGACAAGAGCGTGGAGATCGTTGCCCTGGCGCGGGAGGCCGGCCACCGGACGAAGATCGCCGTCAAGGCCAACGTGCCCGGACTGAATGCCAAGGGTGCCTGCATCGGCGAGATGGGTTCGCGCGTGCGGGCCGTCATGACCGAGCTGCACGACGAGAAGATCGACATCGTCGACTTCAGCGAGGATCCGGCGACGTTCATCGCCAGTGCGCTGTCGCCGTCGCGGGTCAGCTCCGTGACCATTACCGACGCGGAAACCCGTTCCGCCCGGGTCGTGGTGCCGGATTACCAGCTCTCGCTGGCGATCGGCAAGGAAGGGCAAAACGCCCGGCTGGCGGCGAAACTGACGGGCTGGCGGATCGACATCGTGTCCGACGCGGCCATGGCCGGATAGCGCCTGTAGAAGCGAAGACCAAGCCAGGCTGCGAGCCTGCAACACGCCCGGTTCGTTGGCCGGGCACTGGAAGCGGTAGAATATCCATGGCCGGGTTTCCCGACAGTCAAAAGCCCATGCAGGCGCGCGCCCAGGCGGCCACGCCGCCCCAGCGGACCTGCATAGGCTGCCGGCGCCGGGAAGACCAGGCCGTTCTGCTGCGGCTGGCAGTCGAAGAGGTCGGCGGTGTTCCCACCGTCGTCGTCGATCCGGCCCGCCGCAGGCCCGGACGCGGTGCCTGGATGCACCGCGAACCGGAATGTATGGAGCTGGCACTGAAACGGCGTGCCTTCGGCAGGGCCTTCCGGGCCACTGTCGACAGCAGCGCTGTTGCACACCAGTTCCGTGCTGACGACGAGGCGGCCACCGCGGCCGGCCCCGTCACCCCAACCGTCCAACCTGAAAGCGGGTCAGAAAACTGATGGAAACCCGATGAGTGCCAAGTGATGAGTACTTCATTGTGCTCCGCCCGCGGCGTTTCAGCCCTTTCTGCTGAAAGCCGCAGCAAGAAATAGACGGTTCGTGCCCGGCAGACCTGCCTCGTGCGGACCGAGACAGGAGAAATGTGGCCAAGGTCCGCGTACACGAGCTGGCAAAAGAGCTCGGTATTACCTCGAAAGATGCAGTATCCAAACTGCAGGAGTTGGGCGAATTCGTCCGCTCAGCGTCATCGACCATTGAGGCACCCGTCGTGAAGAAGCTTCGCGACGCGTTCCCCGCCGCCGCCCCGAAGGGCGAACAGGCGGCCCCCAAGACAACGCCAAAGGCAGCGCCCAAGCCGGGAGCGAAGCCCGCTCCGAGCGCAGCGCCGGCCGCCCCGGCGGCGGAACCGGCTCCGGCCGCGGAAGCCGCCAAGCCGTCGCCTGCCGCCCCGGCCGCTCCGGCTGCCCCGGCCGCTCCGGCGGCTCCGGCTGCGGAGGCGACCGAAGCCCCGAAGCGTGCAGAAGCACCGGCTGCCAAGCCGGGATCTGCAGCTCCGCGGCCCGGCGGTCCCGCCGCCGCACGGCCGGGTGCTCCGCGCCCCGGCGGCCCCCGCCCCGGCAACAACCCCTTCGCTACTTCGCAGGGCATGCCCCGTGGCCGCGGCGACCGCGACACCGAGCGTGCACCGCGTCCGGGCAACAACCCGTTTGCAACCTCGCAGGGTATGCCTCGTCCGGGCGGCCCGCGTCCCCCGGCGGCCGGCCAGGGCGGCCCCCGTCCTGCCGCACCGCGTCCCGGCGCTGCACCGCGTCCGGGTGCTCCCGCGCGGCCCGGCGCACCCCGTCCCGGTGCCCCGCGTCCCGGCGGTGCCCGGCCTACTCCGGGCATGATGCCCAACCGCACTGA
>NZ_JBNHGM010000004.1:0-332291 GCF_059091265.1 Arthrobacter sp. THG-b23 | reverse complement strand
CGTCGGCCAGTTCCGCTGCCGCGCGTTGGCGGGGCACGGCCAGGATGGGCGCGAGCTCGTGGGCGGCGTGCCGGCAGATCCCGTCCGGTGCCCCGGCATCGGCGCCGGTCGCCGGGCGGAGCACCGCCAGGCGGTGCACGGCCCGCAACCGGCGGGACTGGGTCCAAGCCTCGTGTCTGCGCACGGCCTGGAGGTAGTCGAGGGTCGACCAGTCATCCAAGGTAGCCGGGTCGGTGCCCGCAAGCAGGCCGGCCAGTTCCGCCGGTCCCAGTTCCTGCCAATCCTCCGCCCACCCCTGCCGATCCGGTACCGAAACCGCGGCGGCGTCCGGAGAGTTTGTAAGCGCCGCGTCGCCCGTTCCTGGCCGCCCGGTGTCCGCGCAGCCGGGTTCCTCAACGTCGTCGGCGGCGCCGTGCGTGGCAGCACCGGGGCCTGAGCCACCGGACGAAGGGGCACCGACGGGAGAGCCGGAGATCGCGTTCTCTGGCGGTCCCTGGGGCTTGTCGAAGTCGTCGGCGGTAGCGTCGTCGGGCAGGGCAGGAATGCCGGAGTGTTCCTCCGGCTCCTGTGCCTCGTCCAACGGTTCCGCTGCCATACTTCAACGCTACGCAGCCGAAGCCCTGGGTAGAACGGACATTCGATGAAAGTGAATAACCCTGCCGTCGTCCCTTGCCTGTGGAGGAAGAGTCGCCAGGCGAACGGTTGAAAGCGGAGCCGTCGAAGGCCTGTGGAGGACAAGTCACGTGCGGTGTCGGTGAGTCAGAGGGCTCAGGAGACAGGTCGGCGTGGCAGGACTTTCGTGGGCGGCGCTGTGCCGAAGGAAGAGATCGTCCCCGGCGACAGCAGGAGCCCGCCCGATAGGGGCGGGCTCCTCGTGGCACCAAGCTTCAAAGTACCGGGCTTCACAGCACCGGGCTTCTCACGCCTTCGCGCTCACTGCCCCAGGTCACCGCGGCTCCGGGCGCTCAAACGCCTCGCCGGCACTCTTGCCGGCTGCAGGTCCTAGAGGTTGCCGGTGGCGATGCGCAGCATGCGGCGCAGCGGTTCCGCCGCACCCCACAAGAGCTGGTCGCCCACGGTGAAGGCGCTGATGTACTCGGGCCCCATTTCCAGCTTGCGGATACGGCCTACCGGAATCTCAAGCGTGCCGCTGGCCGCCACGGGCGTCAGGTGCTCCATGGTGGCTTCCTTGGTGTTCGGAACCACGCGGGACCACTCGTTGTCGGCGTCGATGATTCGCTCGATTTCGGCCACCGGCAGGTCCTCGGTGAGCTTCAAGGTCAGGGCCTGCGAGTGCGACCGCATGGCGCCGATACGGACGCACAGACCGTCGAACGGGATGCGCTTGTCGTCGCTCAGCCCCAGGATCTTGTTGGTCTCGGCCGGGGCTTTCCATTCTTCCTTGGACTGCCCATTGCCCAGGTCCTTGTCGATCCACGGGATAACGGAACCGGCCAGCGGTACGCCGAACTGGGAGGAATCCAGTTCGGGGCTGCGCTGCTGGGCCAGGATCTTGCGGTCGATTTCCAAAATGGCAGAGGAGGGCTGTGCCAGTTCATCGGCCACCACGGCGTTCAGCGTACCGAACTGGTTCAGCAGTTCGCGCATGTGCCGGGCGCCGCCGCCGGAGGCCGCCTGGTAGGTCATGGACGTGCCCCACTCGACGAGGCCGTTCTTGAACAGGCCGCCCAGGCCCATGAGCATGCAGGAGACGGTGCAGTTGCCGCCGATGAATTCCTTCACGCCGCGCGCCAAACCAGCGTCGATGACATCGCGGTTCACCGGATCCAGCACAATGATGGAGCTGTCCTGCATCCGCAGGGTGGACGCCGCGTCAATCCACAGGCCGTCCCAGCCGGCGTCGCGCAGCTTCGGATAGACCTCGGCGGTGTAGTCGCCGCCCTGGGCCGTCACGATGATCGGCAGCTTTGCCAGCGTCTCGATGTCGTACGCGTCCTGCAGTTTGCCGGCACCCGCAGCGAAGGCCGGGGCGTCGCCGCCGGCGTTCGACGTGGAGAAAAATACTGGGTTGATGAGGTCGAAGTCGCCTTCATCCTGCATGCGCTGCATGAGGACGGAGCCGACCATGCCGCGCCAACCGATCAGGCCGACGGACTGGGCAGATGAAGTGGCTGCAGGGGAAGTCATGCATTCCATTTTACGGACGGGGTCAATTTAAGCGCTGCGAGTTACACAGGTAGGCCCTGCGGGTTACACAAGGGGGCGCTGTGAGTTGCATCAGGTGGGCACCGTGAATCACACAGCCTGGGCGGAACGCATGCGTCACACGTACGACGACGGTGCCCGCCGCCGGCGATTCCCCCGGCCCGGCCTTTCGCCGCTCCGGCCGCGCCTACTCCTGGCCGCGGACCCAGAGCGAGATGCGGTAGCGGGTGCCGTTGGCCGCGGTGTGCCAGTCCTCGGTGGGGGTGACGCCGTCGAACTTCCAGTCCGGGCCGAGCTGCGGGGCGTACGTGTCGCCGTCCGTCTCCATGTCGATGACCGTCACCGAGGCCGCATTGGCATGCTGCTTGGCGAGGTTGAAGATCTCGCCGCCGCCCAGGAACCAGATTTCGTCGCTGCCCGGGCTGGCCGCCGCCTCCGCCAGGGCGTCTTCGATGGTTTCAACGACGACGGCGCCCCCCGCGGCCAGCTGCCCGCGCAGTTCGGGCCGCCGGCTGACCACGATGTTGGTGCGCCCGGGCAGTGGCCGGTACTTGTCCGGGAAGGACTCCCAGGTCTTGCGTCCCATGATCACGGGATGGTTCAGGGTGGTTCGCTTGAAGTGCGCCAGGTCCTCGGGCAGGTGCCAGGGCATGCCGCCGTCGCGGCCGATGACGCCGTTGCTGGTCTGAGCCCAGATCATGCCGACCACCGGCGCGGCGAACTGCCCGGACCGTCCGGCTCCGAGCACGGCTTCGGCGACGCTGTCCGGGTACGGACGCGCGGCAACGTGGTCGGCGCTCATACGGCCACCGGTGCCTTAATGGCCGGGTGGTGCTGGTAGTCGGCCACCTCGAAGTCCTCCAGCGAGTAGTCGAAAATGCTCTCCGGCTTCCGCAGGATGTTGAGCGTGGGGTAAGGGTAGGGGGCGCGCGACAGCTGCTCGCGGACCTGGTCCACGTGGTCGTCGTAGACGTGCACGTCTCCGCCGGTCCACACGAATTCGCCCGGCTCCAGGCCCACCTGCTGGGCGAGCATCAGGGTCAGCAGCGCGTAGGAAGCGATGTTGAAGGGCACGCCCAGGAACATGTCCGCGCTGCGCTGGTATAGCTGGCAGGAAAGCTTGCCGTCCGCCACATAGAACTGGAAGAACGCGTGGCACGGCGGCAAGGCCATGTTCTTGATCTCCGCCACGTTCCACGCGGACACGATGTGCCGGCGCGAATCCGGATTGTTTTTCAGGTCTTCGACCAGTTGGGCGATCTGGTCGATGTGCCCGCCGTCTGGCGTGGGCCAGGACCGCCACTGCACCCCGTAGACCGGGCCGAGCTCGCCGTCGGCGTCCGCCCATTCGTTCCAGATTTTCACGCCGCGTTCCTGCAGCCATTTCACGTTCGAGTCACCGCGCAGGAACCACAGCAGTTCCAGCGCCACGGACTTGAAGTGCACGCGCTTAGTGGTGATCAACGGGAAACCCTGGGCCAGGTCGTAGCGGAGCTGGCGGCCGAAGACGCTGCGGGTGCCGGTGCCGGTGCGGTCGGATTTGGCCGTGCCGTTGGCCATGACGTCGCGCAGCAGGTCCTCGTACGGGGTGGGAATCGCGTTCACAGCGTCCAGTGTAGTTGAGGTGCCTGGCTCAGCCGGGCGGCAGGGCACGGGGTGGCCGGTGTGGGCGGCGACGGACCGGCGCGGGCGAGACGGGCCGGGCAGCAGCGCCAGCACGATCGCGGCCAGGTACAGCACGGCGGCGGTGATCCGCAGCGCGGTATGCGCGCCGGGGGAGAGCTGGTGCAGGTGCAGTACGACACCGCCGTCGAGGAACCAACCCCACGCCGCCGGATGCGAGGTGAGCAGCTGGGCAGTCAGGGCAGTCAGCCCGGCGGCGGTCATCCGGGCCAGCCGAAAGGCCGAGACCCGGCGCAGCAGGTTGTCCGCCTCCGGAGTTGCCTCGAGCAGCGGCGGGCGGCGGTGTACCAGCAGGAGGGCGGCGGCACCGAGCAGGAGCAGCGCCAGCCCGACGACGGCGAAGGCGGCCAGCAGGTCCGGCACGCGGCCGGGCGCAGCCAGGTTGAACCCGACAACAGCCGCCAGCAGCACCGCCCCGGCGGCCACGGCGGTCAGCATCGGCCGCGCCACCAGGCGCACGGCGGGCCACGGCTTGGCAGCCGGAACGGGCCGGACCGCGGGGCACGGCCCGGCGATGGACGGGGCGGCGGGCCTGGTGTGGCCGCGCCACAGCCGGATCTCTCCGGCGGCAATGGCGCCCAGGAACAGGGCGGCCGGAACGGCTATCGCCAGTGGCAGCAAGGGCAGCGGAGAAGCGGGGGAAACGGCGGGTGCGCCGTCGACCACGGTTACGGGCACGGCGAAGGTGGCCCAGCTCCCGAAGAGCAGCAGCGCCAGCACCGCCACGATGGTACCGGCGGTGCGCGCCATCGTCGTGATGTCCAGGCCCGCGGCGAAGCTGCCGCGGTACAGGACAGGCGGGGAGGAAGCATCCCCCGGGGGTCCGGCCTTTGACAGGTGCGGCGGCCGCCAGAGGGCCATGGCGATCATCAGCGCGACGGTCGCTCCGCCGGCAAGCTGCTGGACGGGTTCCCATCCCGTCCCGGGCGCGGGTCCGTCGGGAGAGAGGTGGGGCCCCTGCACGTTGGCGAAGCTGACCGCCATGGTGCCGAGCGAGGCGAAAAGCAAGGTAGCGGTGCGGAACAAGCGGTTGATCAGGATTCGTCGCAGGATGGCGTTGTCCTCGCGGCTGAGCGGGTCCAGGGAGCGCCGGCGCACGATGACCGCCGTCGCTGCGGCGACGCCGGCTGCGAGGGTGAGGACGCCGATCAGCAGGATAGGAGCGAAGTAGCCGCCGGATTGCCGGCCGGTGAAGTCCCCGGAAATTTCGACGGCGTCAAAGGTCCCGGTGCCGCTGAAGCCTTCGATGCCCGGCAGTTCCCGGATGGCTGCCGCCGCCGCCACCGCCAGCACTGCCGTCGCGGCCACCACCGCGAGCAGCCCCCGCGGGAGGTAGTCGCGGATGCGCCGGGCGGTGATGTCGGCCCGGCGGACGCTGCCGCGGGGCCTCGGCCACGTGTATTGACCGATGATGTAGATCCCGGGCAGGCTGACCAGCGGCACCAGGAGGATCAGCAGCCCGGCCAGCCAAGACGGTTGCGGGGCGTGGCCCGGTGCGTAGTAGTACGCGGGGATGCGCCCGACCTCCGACGCCGCGGACAGGCCACTGGCGAAGAACGCGACGAGCGCGGTCCAGAACGCGTGCATCCGGGCCGCGTCACGCGCGGAAGCATCGGAAGCGCCCGAAGCCGTGGACGGGGCGGTGGCCGGATCGCGGGCGGCACCGCTGCGGCCCGCGATGAACCGCAACACCGCGTAGATGATGACGGCGCCGATCAGCAGGCCGGTCATGGTGCTGGTGAGCGAGTCCACGTTCCCCCTCGTGCTGCATCAATGGATCAACTATTGATACAAACAATCAGGCGGTCAAGAGGCTGCCGCTGCGCCAGTGGCGGCGGTTTTAGTCGTCGTAGGCCTCGAGGATTTCGAGCGCGACGATGCGCCCGCGCCGGTGCCTGGCGATGTGGCAGACCAGCACGGCTCCCGGCCGCAGGTAGGGGTCCTCCGTGGGTAGTTGCGCGGCGAGTTCGGGATCCATCCGGTCCGCCAGCACGTTGAACAGGTTCGGCAACACCGGCCGGTGGCTGCAGACGGCGGTGGGCTTGCCCTTGTCGAGCATCTGGACGAGGGCGGCCCGGGCCTTCTTCGGGTTGCGCTCGTTGTTGTGCTCGGTGATGGCCTCGACGGTCCGCAGCTTGGTCTGGGTGTGCAGCACGTACGGGGTGACGGTCTGCACGCAGCGCAGCCAGGGGCTCGAGACGATCCGCTTGGGTTTCCACGCGGACAGCATCCGGCACACCGCCAGCGCCTGCCGCCGCCCGGTGGCCACCAGCGGGCGCTCGCCCTCGGCCTGCGACCAGGCGGACCGCGGTTTGGCCTTGGCATGGCGGACGACGACGAACGGATAGGTATCGAGTTCGTCCCGCCGGTGCGCGGCCTCCAACGCGTCCAGCGGTTCCACGTCGGAACGGTTGGAAAGGAGTCCGCGGGCTTCGGCGGGCGGACACCACAGCACGCGGTCCACCTCGTCGCCGTCGGGCACGGGGTCCTGTTTCTCCAGCTTGGCGGCCCAGTACACCACCTGCTTGAGACCGGCCCTGACGCGGTACCGGATGGTGGGCAGCGGGATGCCCAGCCGCACCTGGACGCCGATCTCCTCGTGGACCTCGCGGACGGCGCACTCGGGCGTGGTTTCGCCCCTGTCCAGCTTGCCCTTGGGCCAGGACCAGTCGTCATAGCGCGGCCGGTGGATCAGCAGCACTTCCAGCCGGCCCTGGCGGACGCGCCAGCACAGGGCCCCGGCGGCGGTGATCTTGACGCCCGGGGGAGCGCCGGCGTCGCTGGTCTTGCTCTGCGTCATCAGCGGCGGGTGGCGGTGCGCTGGCGGGAACGGGAGGCGAGCAGCCAGGATTGGATGTCGGACAGCGGGTTGCCGTCGTCGTCCTTGTGGTGCCTGGTCCACGTGCCGTCGCTGTCCAGGTGCCAGCTGGCGGTGGCGGGGTCCATGTAGCGGTCCATCAGGGCCAGCAGGTCGTTGATGTCCTCGCGGGAGTTCAGTTGCACCAGCGCCTCCACGCGGCGGTCAAGGTTGCGGTGCATCATGTCGGCGGAACCGATGTAGACCACCGGCTCGCCGCCGTTGGCAAAACCGAACACGCGCGAATGTTCCAGGAACCGGCCGAGGACGGAACGGACCCGGATGTTCTCGCTCAGCCCCGGAACGCCCGGGCGCACGGCGCAGATCCCGCGGACAATCACGTCCACCCTCACGCCGGCCTGCGAGGCGCGGTAGAGCGAGTCGATGACGGCCTCGTCCACCATCGAGTTCACCTTAATCACCACGCGGGCGGCGCGGCCGGCCTTGCTGTTGGCGATCTCCTTCTCGATCCGGTCGATCAGTCCGGAGCGCACCGACCGCGGGGCCACCAGCAGTCGCTTGAACGTGGACTTCGGGGCGTAGCCGGAGAGCTGGTTGAACAGCTTGGAGAGGTCTTCGCCCACCTGGTAGTTCGCCGTCAGCAGGCCAAGGTCCTCGTAATAGCGGGCGGTGCGCGGGTGGTAGTTGCCGGTGCCGATGTGGCAGTAGCGCCGCAGCCCGTCGCCCTCCTGGCGGACCACCAGCGAGAGCTTGCAGTGGGTCTTCAGGCCCACGATGCCGTACACCACGTGGACGCCGGCCTGTTCCAGCTTCCGCGCCCAGTCGATGTTGGCCTGCTCGTCGAACCGGGCCTTGATCTCCACCAACGCCAGCACCTGCTTGCCCGCTTCGGCGGCGTCGATCAACGCGTCCACGATCGGCGAATCACCCGAGGTCCGGTACAGCGTCTGCTTGATCGCCTGCACCTTCGGGTCGGTGGCGGCCTGCTCCAGGAACGCCTGCACGGAGGTGGAGAACGAGTCGTACGGATGGTGCAGCAGAATGTCGCGCCGGCGCATGGCCGCGAAGACGTTCGCGGCCTTGGACGTTTCGCTTTCGTTCAGGTGGCGGCTGGTGTGCGCCAGCTGCTTGGGGTATTTCATGTCCGGCCGGTCGATCTGGTAGATCGCCTCCACGCCGCGGAGGTCCAGCGGCGCTGGCAGCGCGTACACCTCGGATTCATCGACGCCGAGTTCGCGCACCAGCAGCTCGCGCACGCTGGGGTTGATGTCCGTGGCCACTTCCAGCCGCACGGGGGGTCCGAACCGGCGGCGCAGCAGTTCCTTTTCCAGCGCCTGGAGCAGGTTTTCGGCGTCGTCCTCTTCGACCTCCAGGTCCTCGTTGCGGGTGACCCGGAAGGTGTGGTGTTCCAGCACCTCCATGCCCTGGAAGAGCAGGTCCAGGTGCTGGGCGATGACGTCTTCCAGCGTGATGAAGCGGGCCGTGCGGCCGGGGACCGAGCCGGCGCGGGGGCCGTCCACGGGGATCAACCGCGAGAGCTGGTCCGGGACCTTGAGGCGGGCAAAGAGCTCCTTCTCGCTCACCGGGTTGCGCACGACCACGGCCAGGTTCAGGGAGAGCCCGGAGATGTACGGGAAGGGGTGGGCCGGGTCCACGGCCAGCGGCGTCAGGATCGGGAACACCCGCTCCCGGAACATCACGGAGAGTTCGGTGCGCGCCGCCTCATCCAACTCATCCCAGCGCACGATGTGGATGTGCTCGTAGGCCAGCGCCGGGCGGATCTGCTCGGCGAAAATCCGGGCATGGCGCTGCTGCAGCTTGTGCGCGGCGATCTTGATCTGCTCCAGCTGCTCGCTCGGGGAGAGCCCCGCGGCGGATGGCACCGCCAGCCCGGTGGCGATCCGGCGCTTCAAGCCTGCCACGCGGACCATGAAGAACTCGTCCAAGTTGGAGGCGAAGATGGACAGGAAGTTCAGCCGCTCCAGCAGGTAGAGGTCTTCGTCCTCGGCCAGTTCCAAGACCCGTGCGTTGAAGTCCAGCCAGCTGATTTCCCGGTCCAGGAAGCGTTCCAGGGTGAAGTCCCCGTCGGGCGCGAGCGAGGGGGCGAACTCCGGAATGTCGATGCGGTCCTGGGTGGCGCGGGCAGGAACCATCTCGGAGGACCCTAGGCGGGGAATGGCTGCGGCTTCGGGTTCGATGACCATGCTCTCTCCTGCGGCGTTGGGGCGGGCCGGACATGCCTCATCGTAGAGGCGCCAGATAGCTATAAGGTTACCGACTATTGCGCGCCGGCCTGCCCCCGCGGTGCGTACATCACATCCGTATCCCAGCGGGTGAAACCAAGCTTGCGGTAGAGCCCCACGGCGGGCCCGTTGTCCGCGTCGACGTAGAGCATGATGGCGTGCTCGCCGGCGTCCTGCAGGTGCTTGATGCCGGCGATGGTCAGCGCCTTGCCCAGCCCGGTGCCCTGGGCCTGCGGCGTCACGCCCACAACGTAGACTTCGCCGATGGACGGGTGGCTGCCCGAGCGCGGGTGCACCTTGGTCCAGTGGAACCCCAGCAGGCCGCCGCCATCCTCGCGCTCGGCCAACAGGAAGCCGGCCGGATCGAACCAGTCCTCGGCCATCCGGGCCTGCAGGTCGGCGAGCGTCATGGCGCCCTGTTCGGGGTGGTCGGCGAAGGCTGCGGCGTTGGCGGCAAGCCATGCCTCCTCGTCCCGGCCGGGCACGAAGGAACGGATGGCGACGCCGGGCGGCAGTTCGGCGGCCGGCAAACCCGTCGGGTGGGTCAGGCGCATCCGCCACAACTCGCGGACCGGGGCGAAACCGAAGCGCGCGGCCAGCCGACCCGCGGCCTCATGGCCGCCGTGCGACCAGGCCTTCAGGTCGGGCAATTCGGTGTGGTGCTGAACGGCCTCGACCAGCCGGGTCCCGACGCCTTCGCCGCGGTAGGAAGGGTGCACCACCAGTTCCAGCACGCTTTCGGCGCCGGGTGCGGTGGCCAGGCTGACGACGGCGACGCCCGCCAGCGCGGTCGCGGTGGCGGGATCCGAGCGCTCCTCGCCGGCATACGTCGCCAGCACCATCACGTCGGCCGACTCGGGGGAGCGCAGATTCACCCAGGTCTGCTCGGAGAGCGGGGGGTTGCCGTCGGACTCTTCGGCGGCGGCGGCCAGCGCCTTGATGTCCGCGAGGGTCTCGGCGTCGGGGGCGCCCTTGATGGTCAGCACGGGCCAGAGGTCCGAATCCGATGCAGTCATGAGCACAGACTATCCGAGCAGCCTCTTGGCGCGGGAGGGTGCTGCGGTTCAGTGATTCGGCGTTTCCGTCAGCCGCTGACGCCGCTGGGTTCTTCTTCCGCCTCGCGCACCAGGGTGAAGCGGTAGCCGACGTTGCGGACCGTGCCGATCAGTTGCTCGTGGTCCGGGCCCAGCTTGGCCCGCAGCCGCCGCACATGCACGTCGACCGTGCGCGTGCCGCCGTAGTAGTCGTAGCCCCAGACCTCGTGCAGCAGCTGGTCGCGGGTGAACACCCGGCCCGGGTGCTGGGCCAGGTACTTGAGCAGCTCGAATTCCTTGTAGGTCAGGTTCAGCGGCTGCCCGCCGACGCGCGCGCTGTAGCTGGCCTCGTCGATCACCACGCCGGAAGCGTGGATCTCCGTCCCGGTGTCCTCTTCGCCGGCATGGGCGCGGGCGATCACCAGCCGCAGCCGCGCCTCGACTTCGGCCGGTCCGGCGGTGACCAGCACCACGTCGTCGGCAAGCCAGTTGGCGCTGACGGCGGCCATGCCGCCTTCGGTGAGCACCAGCATCAGCGGTGCCCCCAGCCCGGTGGCCTTCAGCAGCTGGGTGAGCGAGCGCGCCGCGGCCAGGTCCTTGCGGGCGTCCACCATGACCACGTCGGCCGGGTCGGTTTCCAGCAGGGCGGTCGGTTCGGCCGGCAGGATGTGGACCTTGTGGTTTAACAGCTCGAGGGCGGGCAGGACGTCGATCGACGAGCCGGAACTGTTGGTCAACAGCAGAATGTGCGGCATGGTTCCTCCAGGGGGTTTGCGCGGCGCACATCATCGGGCTGGGCCCGGTAGGTCCTCAAACGCAGGCGCACCCTGCCGGACGGTGGCATAAGTATAGCGCCGCGCCCTGCGGCGCCGCGGTTTCTCGCCCCGCCCCTGCGTCATAGGGCAGTATGACTAGCGTGAAAACGTGGATCGTCGCCGCAGCCGCTGCCGCCGTACTGTGCGCCGTCATCGGTGCCTCCTACCTGTCCCTCCCGGTGCTGACGGCAGTGGTGTGCGTCGCCGCGGTGGTGATCGGGATCGGCTGGCCGGTGCTGCTGGGCGTCCCGGCCAAAAAGACCCTCGCCGCCGTCATCTCCTTGGCAGGAATTGCGACGGCGGTGCTTGCCGGCCTCGCGCCCGCCGGCATGCCGCTGCTGTGGATGGCGGTGGTGATCGCGCTCGGCGTGATGGCCGTCTTCCTGATCCAGCTGCTCCGCGGCACCGGCCAGCCCCGGCGGCTCGAATCGACCTTCGGCGCCAGTGCCGGCCTGGTGCTCACCTCGCTGGGCGCCGGCTGGGTCGCTGCCGACCGGCTCTCGGCCAATTCCAACAACGGCGGCATGATGCTGGTGACCGGGATCAGCATGCTGGTGGCCATCGGCGTCTGCCTGCTGCCCTGGCCGGACCGGATCGTGGCGCCGCTGGGCGTGGTCCTGGCCCCGCTCGCGGGGGCGTTGGCCGCACCCTTGTTCTCCACCGTCCCGATGCTGCCCGCCGCGGCCGTGGGAGCCGCCGCCGGCATCATCATGGTCAGTTTCCGCCGGCTCGTCCTGGCCGACGGCGGTCCCACCCGGCTGCTGGCGATGCTCGCCGTTGGCGCCGCCCCGGTCATGGCCGCCGGGTCGCTGGTCTACTTCCTGGAGCGGATGCTGCTGCGCTGAATGAGTGAGGTCACATCGTGGGCCGCGTCTCGAACAGGCATCCTGCGGTCCGGGCCGTTACTATGGAGCCATGTCGTATCTCGGTCTTGAAATTTTCTACCTGTCCCTGCTGGTCCTCGCCGGCCTTGGCATCGCTGCCGTCGCCTCGCTGGTGGTTTACCGCCTGTTCAAGGGCCAGAAGTAAGCGACCCTCGCTTAACAATGCCGATTGAACTCCCGACGGAGCTGACCCCGGAGCTGGTGCCGCTGTCCTGGCTGCTGGGCACCTGGGAAGGTGCCGGCCGCTTGGGCGCGGGCGAGGAGGGGGACGAACATTTCGTCCAAAAGGCCACGTTCACGCAGAACGGCCTGCCCTACCTGCAGTACACCGCCGAAAGCTGGCTGACCGACGAGGAGGGCAACCGGTTGCGCCCGCTGTCGGTGGAAACCGGCTTCTGGGCGCTGGACCGCAAGCTCAACGACGCCGACGTCGGCCCGGGTTTGGTTCCCGCCGAAATCGTGCCGGCCTTGAGGTCCGCGGACGAGGTCGAAGAGCTGCGCAACGCCGACGGTGGGTTCGACATCACCGCGACCATCGTGCATCCGGGCGGCATCTCCGAGCTCTACTACGGGCAGATCAAGGGCCCGCGCGTGCAGCTGAGCACCGACATGGTGATGCGCGGCTCGCAGTCCAAGGACTATAGCGCGGCCACCCGCATCTTCGGCCTGGTCAACAACGATCTCTACTGGCGCTGGGACGTGGCCGAGGCGAAGGGCAAGGACCTGGCCCCGCACGCTTCGGCGATCCTCGCCAAGCGCGCCTAGCCGGCCGGGAATTTGGCGCGGCCGCCAGGAGTTGACGCCGGTATGACCTACCGCAGCCCTTTGCTCCTGCAGCCCGGCGCCGTCGAAGCCTCCGGGGCCGACGCCGGCGTCGCCGCCCACTACTCCGACCCGCTGCGCGAACAGCGCGCGCTGGCCCGCGGCGAGGCCGTGACGGACCTTTCCCACCGCGGGGTGGTGACGGTGGCCGGCGAAGACCGGTTGAGCTGGCTGAACACGCTCTCCTCGCAGCTGCTGTTGAACCTGAAGCCGGGCCAGTCCAGCGAAGCGCTGCTGCTCACGGTGCAGGGCCGGATCGAATACGACGCCCGCATCGTCGACGACGGCGAACGCACCTGGCTGATCGTCGAAGCCTTTGAGGCGGCGCCGCTGGCCGCATGGCTGGACTCAATGAAGTTCATGCTGCGGGTAGACGTTGCCGACGTCTCCGCGGACTGGGCCGTAGTGGGTTCGGTCAGGCCCGTCCCGGCCTTCGAGGGCCGCACCGTGTGGCAGGATCCGTGGCCGCAGATCGGTTCCGGCGGCTATGCCTACACCGGGATCGAGGAACCAAAGCACCCCGGCCTGGAACGGTCCTGGTACGAATACCTGCTGCCGGCGGCCGAACTGGAAACGGCCGTCTCCGGGCTGCAGTTGGCCGGCGTCTGGGCGGCCGAGGCGCTGCGGATCGCCGCCTGGCGGCCGCGCATCGGGGCGGAGACCGACGAGAAGACCATCCCGCACGAACTGGACCTCATCCGGACCGCCGTGCACCTGGAGAAGGGCTGCTACAAGGGCCAGGAAACCATCGCCCGCGTGCACAACCTGGGCCGGCCGCCGCGCCGGTTGGTGTTCCTGCAGCTGGACGGCTCGCAGCACACGCTGCCGGTCCCGGGCAGCGACGTGATGCTGGGCGACAAACGCGTCGGCGCGGTTACCTCCGCGGCGCAACACTACGAGATGGGACCGATTGCGCTGGCCGTGGTCAAGCGCTCGGTCGATCCGCAGGCGCAGTTGACGGTGCTGGACGCCGGCGAGAGCTACGACGCCGCCCAGGAAGTAATTGTCACTCCCGACGCCGGCCAGGTGGTCGGTCGGCAGACCGGGTTCCTGCGCCCGCCGCGCTGAGCCAGGCTGCAGCCCGGGCCGCCGGGGTCAGGTCCGCTTCTGCAGGATCACCGATGTCTGGGTGCCCGCGTCCCAGAATCCCAGGCTCGCGGCCAGCGCGCGGGAGGCCCTGTTCTCTTCGTGTGAGCGCCACTGCGGAATGAGTCCGGAGGAGAGCGCCTCGTGGCCCGCGATCGCGGCGATCAACGCGCCGGCCCCGCGGCGCCGATAGGCGGGGGCGGTCAGGACGCCCACGTGGCCGAGGATCTGCTGCCACTCCTGGTAGCCCGCACCCGCCATCGGGGTGCTCCCGTCCAGCAGCACGAACGACTTGTCCATGCCGGCCAGCGCCGCTTCGTGCTTGTCATCGGGCGGGCACATGTCTTCCAGGCGGGCGACGTCGCTGCCCGCGGTGGAAACCAATGCCTCCCGTTCCGGCTGCACCACCGGAAGGTCTTCGGCGTAGGACAGCACGGCCTTGCCCAGCCCGTGCCCGCCGTGCTCCCGGCTCAACTGCATCAGCGTCTGGTGTTCGGCCAGGTCGTCGTCCGAGTACCGGGCTGCCGCCGCAACGGCCCATTCCGGCCCGACCAGCGCCGACCGGCCGAACAAGCGCACGAAGGTGAGCGTCCCGGCGTCCTCGTTAATCCGGGTCAGCCGATCGCCGGCAGAGGCGAAGGCGCTGTCGGAAAATCCGAGCAAGCGCGCCCACGCCAGCAGCACAATGTCAGCCGTCCCTGCGTCCAATCGCATACCATCCACACTACTGAACGCTCAGCCGAAGAGAACCCTTGCCTCGTCGTAACGATGCTGCGGGACGGTCTTTAAGTTGTTCAGCGCCGACTCGAAGCCCACGTGCACAACGTCGGTGCCTTTCAGGGCCACCATGCTGCCCCATCGTTTCTCCACCACCGAATCCACCGCCGCCATGCCCAGCCGTGTGGCCAGCACGCGGTCGTAGCCGGAGGGGACCCCGCCGCGCTGGATGTGCCCCAGCGTGGTGGCTCGGGTTTCGATCCCGGTGCGCGTTTCCAGCTCGGGGGCCAGCCGTTCGCCGATGCCGCCCAGCCTCGGCCGCCCGAAGCTGTCCACCCCGCGCTCCGCATGCGGGCCCAGTTCGCCGTCGGGCACCCAGCCTTCGGCCACCACCACCAGCGGTGCGCGGCCGCGCTTCTGCGCGTGCAGCACCCAGTCGGATACCTGGTCCATGGTCACACGCTGCTCGGGGATCAGGATGGCGTGCGCGCCGGTAGCCATGCCCGCGTGCAGCGCGATCCAGCCCACGTTGCGGCCCATCACCTCGGCGATCATGCAGCGGTGGTGCGATTCGCCCGTGGTGCGCAGCCGGTCGATCGCCTCGGTGGCAATCTGCACCGCGGTGTCGAAACCGAAGGTGTAGTCGGTGGCTTCCAGGTCGTTGTCGATGGTCTTGGGCACGCCGACGATCTTCAGCCCGGCCTGGGTGAGCCGGTAGGCGCCGGCCAAGGTGCCCTCGCCGCCGATCACGATCACCGCGTCCACGCCCAGCCGGTCCAGCGTCTGCTGGATCTTCTCCGGCCCGCCGTTCGGTCCGTCGAACGGGTTGGTGCGCGAGGTGCCCAGGATCGTGCCGCCCTGCTTGGAAATGCCCCGCACCTGGTGCCGCGGCAGTTCCATGATGTCGCCCTCCACCACGCCGCGCCAGCCGTCGCGGAAGCCCACGAACTCGTGCCCGTGCGCCGTGATGCCCTTGAGCACGATGCCGCGGATCACCGCATTCAGGCCGGGGCAATCCCCGCCGCTGGTCATGATGCCAATCCTCATGGGTACTCCTTCTCGGGTGCTGGCCGGTCGGCGCGAGCACCCCATTGAGCCCGCCTCGATTCTATGCAGGAACCCCGGCCGGAGTCATTCCGGCGGGGAGCGGCGACCTTGGCGTCGATCGGCCCGACCAGCGGGCCGGCGGCTCAAGCGGGCAGATGCGGGCACGGAACGCCGGCGCCGCCCGGTACGGGTCGACGCCGAGCACGGTGGCGCGGCCAGAGGTGGGCTTCCGGTGGCCCTCCATCATCTCGATGGTGGTGGACTTGCCGGCGCCGTTGGGTCCGAGCAGCGCGTAGGTTTCGCCCGCGCGGATCCGCAGCGTGATGCCGTCGACGGCGCGGAAGGTACCGCCCCCGGGACGGCGGTACTCCTTCACCAACCGGTCGAGGACGACGGCGGTGCCCGGCCCGGCAGGATCGGCGCCGATGGGATCGGGTTCGGCAGGTTCCGGCACGGAAGGCCCGGGTCCGGCGGGATGTCCGGGGGACGGCGTGCCCATGGTGTCCCATGCGCCGCGGGCGGTGGCGGGTGTTCTCATGCTTCCAGCATGCCCGGGCCGCGTGCGTTGCCGACACGTCCGTCCTGCCGAACCCGCTGTCCTCCGTCCGGTGGACAGCGGGTCAGGACTTGCTGGCGAGCAACTTCTCCAGCGCGATGCTGCCGTCGTACTTCGGCAGCAGCAGCCACAACACCAGGTAGGTGCCGACGCCGACGCCGGGGAACAGGAAGACCAGCAGTGTGGCTATCCGCACCCACGTCACGTCCCAGCCGAATTTTGCGGCGATGCCGCCGCAGATGCCGGCTACCCAGCGGTCAGGGCCGCGGCGGACGGGGCTGGAGCGGAGCACTCGGTAAAAGGTATCCATGGAACCATGCTTTCGTGTTCGGGAGCTGTTGTCACTGGCGGACCGTCGTCGGCGGCCCGCGCGGGTGGCGCGGGCCGCCGGGTTGTCGATCCTTGGCCGGCGGTGCTTGGCCGGCGATGATTGGGCTGTCGGTCCTGGGCTAGCGGTCCCGGTTGCGGGTGGCGCTCAGGACGCCGGCGACCACCAGGGCGATCCCGGAGCCGATCAACAGGGCGATCATGACGTAGGCCCAGTTGAAGCTGATGTCCCACCAGGTTCCGGCGAGCACCAGCAGGCCGACGGCCACGGCGATCAGCCCCCAGATGATGGTGCCTGCGCGGGGACGGCGATCCTGGTCGTGGTTCAGTTGGCTGCTCATCGGATTTCCTCCAGTTCGCTGACGGTCATGATGTCTACGTTGCTGGCCACGCCCCGGACGGCCAGGATGATCTCCGGCGCCCCGCCGTCGTCGTTGATGATGTAGCTTCCCGGCTGCCAGACGCCGGAGTGCCGTCCGCTGTCCGCGCCGGTGACGTATTCGACGTTGCCCAGCGCCATCTGGGTTTCCACCTTCACCGGGACGTCGTCGGGGATGATGACGGTGACGGAGGAGGCCACGGCGTTGACCGGGACGACGGCGGGGCCGCCGAAACGGGAACCGGAGACGGCCCGCAGGTCCACGGTGCCGTCGCCGGCCACTACGCTGTAGCCGTCACCCTGGGCCGGCGCCGCGGCCGAGGTCCAGGTGCGGCTGGAGGCGATGGCGAAGTTGGAGGCGGTCCACTGCGTTCCCGCGGAGAAGGCCAGCGCCAGGACCAGTCCCACGGCAGCCAGGAAACCGAGGACGCCGGAGGTGCGGCCGACGGCGCCCATCACGACGACGCCGATGCCGATCACGATCAGCGCGGCGGCGATCGCGGCCGGTACGACGTTCCGGCCCAGGTCAATAAACTCCAGCGCGTTGAGTCCCAGGACCACGCCGGCGGCCAGCATGGCCGCACCCAGAGTGAGGGCGATGGCCGCGCCCGAGGGGCCGCGGGGGGCGGGCTTGTACGGCCGCGGAGCGGGCTGGGGATACGGGCGCGGCTGCGGGTAGGCCTGCCGCGGCGGGCCCGGGGGGCCGCCGTGGCCCGCGTTGCCGTACCCGGCCGCGGACGCCGGCATCGAACCGTAGGCGGCGCCGGCGGTGTGGGCCGGGCCGGCATGGCTGCCCGGAGCCGGTGCCGCGGGGGCGGCGGAGCCGGGGGAGCCGGCGGCAGTCTTGTTGCGCGTGGCGAGCCAGTAGATGAAGAACCCCACCGCCCCGAGCCAGAGGACGGCCCAGAGGAAGCCGCCGAAGCCCCAGCCGCCGTCGTTGTCGAACCCGAATATCCAGCTGAACGGGCGGCTGAACACGCCCAGGGCCGTGAAGATCACCGCGCCGGTCATGCCTGCCGTCCAGTTGCTGCGGCCGGCTTCTTCCGCATGGATCCGGCCGTCCGGCTCGGGCAGCAGGGCCCAGGCCACGCCGTAGAGCAGCACGCCGATGCCGCCGAAGACGGCCAGCAGGATGAACAGGCCGCGGACCAGGATAGGGTCCAGCCCGATCCGGTGCGCGACGCCGGAGGCTACGCCGCCGATCCAGCGGTCCTGCCCGCGGGCAACGCCCAGGTTACGGAACCAGCTGAAGAACGCGTTGCTCTGCGCCGGGAAGCCGCCGCCGGGCGGCGGCGGGTAAGCGCCGGCGCTGTCCGACGGAGGCGGCGGGAAGCCCCCGCCGCCTCCGTCGCGGCCGGGGTAACCGGTGCCGTCGCCCCCGGCCGCGTCGGCATGGGCCGCATCGGTGTAGCCCGCGCCCAGCGGCATGGTGGGGTTGGTGCGCGGGAGGATGGGTTCGGTCGGATTGGCGGGCCCGTCGTCGTAGCGTGCCGCGTCGTCGGGCCGCGGGGCATCCGCGGGCTGTGCCGCGGCCCCATACCGCGAAGCGTCGTCGGGCAGCGGGGCAGCGCCGTCGTCGGCGCGGTCGCCGGTCCCTGCGTCCCCTGCTTCGCCGGTATCCGGCTGGACGGTCTCGCGCTCGCCGGGAGCCGGTGCCTGGTTCGTTGCCGGGGCGGATTCCTGCCGGGAGTCCTGTGCGGCCGGTTGCTGGTCCGGGTCGTCTGTTCGGTCGGTGCCGTCGTTATCCGACGGGATCGGTGCGTGTGAGGTCATGGTTTGATCATTCCAACCGGCAGCCGTCTCCTCTATGGGGTGCCACCCTGACCCTTCCCTGACCGGCCGGCCGGGGTTCCCCTGAATCAGCGCCCCACGGTAGGCCGGGCGCTCCCGCGCGTGCTTGGATTGACCCATGAGAGAACCGCTCGTCCGCTCCACCGAGGACCGCATCATCGCGGGCGTGTGTACCGGCCTGGCCCGGCACCTGAACACCTCGGTCGCGATCGTCCGGGTCGGCATGGTGGTCCTGGCGCTCGCCGGGGGAGCGGGTGTGCTGCTCTACGTCTGGCTCTGGCTGCTGGTGCCGACCGCGGCGGATAAGGCCCTGGCCGCCGAGCGCGCCTTTAATCCCCGCGACATCGCGGAGAACTTCGCGCGGGGATTCGGCGGTCCGCGTCCCGGCCAGGAGCCCAGCGGCCGGCCCGGCGGGCAGCCGGGCCACCCCCTCGGGACCCCCGCTTACCCCGACGGTCTGCCGGCCCCGCACGTCGGCCGCCCCGGCGGGCAGCCCGGAGCGCTTCCGCAGGTCGCCGGAGGGACGGGCGCCCCGCGGCTGATGCAGCGCGGCGGCAAGGAAATCCTGATCGGCGCGGCCCTGGTCCTCGCAGGCGGTGCCGTCGTCGCCCAGCTCGCGGGCATCAATTTGCCGTGGGGAACCTGGCTGCCCGTCCTCGCCATCGCGGCCGGCGCGGTGATCGCGTGGATGCAGCTGGACGATTCCCGGCGCAGCGGATTGATGGATCGCGCCGGCGCAACCGGGGCCCAGGGCGCCGTCCGGTTGCTGGCAGGGCTGGTCCTGGTGGTGGCCGGCATCGTCACCATGGTGTCCGGGTCGATTACCTGGGAGGCCATGTGGCCCACGCTGTTCGCCTCGCTGGCCGTGTTGGCCGGGGTCCTGCTGGTTTTGGCACCGTGGGTGTTGAAGTACTGGCGGGACCTGGAGACCGAACGCTCCGGCCGCATCCGGGAAACCGAGCGCGCGGAAATCGCCGCGCACCTGCACGATTCGGTGCTGCAGACCTTGGCCCTGATCCAAAACCGTGCCGGTTCGGAACACGACGTCACCCGGTTGGCCCGCGCCCAGGAACGGGAACTGCGCGAATGGCTCTACCGGGACAAGCGGCAGGAAGAGGGCAACCTGGTGGACCGCGTGAAGGCGGTGGCCGCGGAAATCGAAGACGCCTACGGGCACCCCGTGGACGTCGTCGCAGTGGGCGACAGCGCCATGACCGACCGGCACGAGGTCCTGGTGCATGCCACCCGGGAAGCGGTGCAGAACGCGGCCAAACATGCGGGCGGCGGCATCTCCGTATACGTTGAGTGCACACCGGGCAGCAGCGAAATTTTCGTCCGCGACCGCGGTCCCGGGTTCGAGCTAGCCGCCGTGCCGCCGGACCGGATGGGCGTGCGCGAATCGCTCATCGGCCGGATGGAGCGCCACGGCGGCCAGGCAAAAATCCGCAACACCGGCAGCGGCACCGAAGTCCACCTCAGCCTGCAGCACCCCCAGGAAGGAACCGCATCGTGACCGAACCCATCCGCGTGGTCGTTGTGGACGACCACGCCATCTTCCGTTCCGGCTTGAAAGCGGACCTGGACGGGCGGATCGAGGTGGTCGCCGAGGCCGCGACCGTGGAGCAGGCGATTGCGGCCATCCACGAGCAGCGGCCCGCGGTAGTGCTCCTGGACGTGCACCTGCCAGGAGGCAGGGGCGGCGGCGGGGCCGAGGTGGTGGCGGGCTGCGCGGACCTGCTGGGAGAGACCAGGTTCCTGGCGCTGAGCGTGTCCGACGCCGCCGAAGATGTAGTCACCGTCATCCGGGCCGGCGCCCGCGGGTACGTCACCAAGACAATCTCCGGCGCCGAGATCTCCGACGCCGTGGAGCGGGTGGCCGGCGGCGACGCTGCCTTCTCGCCGCGGCTGGCCGGGTTCGTCCTGGACGCCTTCGGCACGGCGGCCGTCGCCAATGTTGACGACGAACTGGACAAGCTCTCCGCGCGTGAACTGGAGGTCATGCGGCTGATCGCCCGCGGCTACCAGTACAAGGAAGTGGCCAAGGAACTGTTCATCTCCATCAAGACCGTCGAAACGCACGTCTCGTCCGTGCTGCGCAAGCTCCAGCTGTCCTCCCGGCACGAGCTGACCCGCTGGGCCGTTGACCGCCGGATCCTGTAGCCGGGGAGCCGATCGCCGGATCCTGTAACAGGGCCGTTGACCAACGGATCCCGTAGCCGGGCACCTGGCCCTGTTGTGCCCCAGGCGCCGGTGGTAGCTTGGTGGCACTGTCAGGACGGACCGCGCAGGAGGATCCATGACCGACTCCCCGCAGCACGACGAACTGCCGCTGCCGGACTACGACCACATACCCCTGGGCACTCTGCCGTCCCGGATCACGGGGCTGGACGAGCAGGGAATGACGGAGCTTCTGGCCTATGAACGTGAGCACGGCAACCGGCTCCCGGTCGTCCAGGTCCTCGAGCGCCGGCTAGAGGAACTGCGCGCCGGAGCAGAGCCGAGCGGCACCACCACGCCGGACATGCCCGAGGTCGGCCGGACCCAGGGCGGCTCCGCGGCGCGGCCGGAAACCTCGGGCCCGCAGGTCGTGCCGCCGTTCCACGGCAATCCGGCCCATCAATCGCAGCCGGAAAAGTAGCAGGCACGCCGCGGCCGGGCTGCCCGTCGGCAGCCCGGCCGGCACGGTTTCGGGCGGTTACTTGGCCTTCGCCAGGAAGTCCTGCAGCCGGCCGACGCCGGTGGCGAGGTCTTCGTCGCCGAGGGCGTAGGACAGCCGCACGAAGCCGGACGGACCGAAGGCCTCGCCGGGAACGACGGCGACCTCGACCTCGTCGAGGATCAGCGAGGCAAGCTCGGCGGAGGTCGCCGGACGGACGGTGCCGTCCGCCGTCGTGAATTCCTTGCCCAGCAGCCCGCGGACGTCCGCGTAGGCGTAGAACGCGCCCTCCGGCGTCGGGCATTCGACGCCGGCGATGGCGTTCAGGCCCTCGACCATGGCCTTGCGGCGGCGGTCGAAGGCCACCTTCATCTCGTCCACCGCGGTCAGCGGTCCGGACACGGCGGCCAGCGCTGCCATCTGGGACACGTTGGCCACGTTGGAGGTGGCGTGCGACTGCATGTTGGTGGCGGCCTTGACCACGTCGTTCGGGCCGATCATCCAGCCCACCCGCCAGCCGGTCATGGCGTAGGTCTTGGCGACGCCGTTGAGGATGACGACCTTGTCGCCCAGTTCCGGCGCGGCCGTCGCGATGGAGGTGAAGGGCACGCCGTCGTACGTGAGGTGCTCGTAGATCTCGTCGGTGATGACCCACAAGCCCTTGGAGGCGGCCCACCGGCCGATTTCGGCGACCTGTTCCGGCTGGTAGACGGCGCCGGTCGGGTTGGACGGGGAGACGAAGAGCAGCACCTTGGTGTTTTCGGTCAGCGCGCCTTCGAGCTGGTCGACGGTGACCAGGTAGCCCTGCTCCGGCCCGGCGAAGACCTCCACCGGGACGCCGCCGGCCAGCCGGATCGCCTCCGGGTAGGTGGTCCAGAACGGCGTGGGGACCAGGACCTCGTCGCCCGGATCCAACAAGGTGGCGAAGGATTCGTACACGGCCTGCTTGCCGCCATTGGTCACCAGCACCTGGGCGGGATCCACCCGGTAGCCGGAATCGCGCAGCGTCTTGTCCGCGATGGCCTGCTTCAGTTCGGGGAGGCCGCCGGCGGGGGAGTAGCGGTGGAAACGCGGCTGGCGTGCGGCCTGGACGGCGGCCTCCACGATGTACTCCGGGGTCGGGAAGTCCGGTTCGCCCGCCCCGAAGCCAATCACCGGGCGCCCGGCGGCCTTCAACGCCTTCGCCTTGGCGTCGACGGCGAGGGTGGCGGATTCGGCGATGGACGCAATGCGCCGGGAGACGCGGGCGTTGGCAGGCATGGGGTTCCCGTCTTCAGTAGCGTGTAGGACTGTTCCATAGTCTAGGTGCAGCCCGTCGGGGATGTCCTGCCGGCGGCGCCGCGGCCCCCTGGCGCGCCCTCGGTTGGCGCCCGCGGGTCCTGTTGGCGGTCCTGTTGGTCAGCGGGCCGGCGGAAATGTTGCATAATGGATCAGTCGCCTTTTGGGCGGCAAACGGGGTTCGGTTCGACGTCGGCGCATCGCTGGCGTAAACTGGATCTTCGGTGTTGAAAACGCCATGATGTTCCATGCCCGCACGGCGGGGGGCATCCGGCGGTATTCGGCTCCATAGGGTAGTGGCGCAATTGGTAGCGCAGCGGTCTCCAAAACCGCAGGTTGCAGGTTCGAGTCCTGTCTGCCCTGCGCAGAACAGCCGCAGGCATAACTGCAGCAGTTCAGCATCCCAGCACGAAGCAGCGGTCCAGGCCGGCCGAGGCCGTCCGGGGGCCGGACACCGGACAGAATGAGTGAGGCCAGGTTGACCGATACGTCTGCCAGCAGTCCCCAGGGGCGCCCCACCGGACGAAAGACCGAGAAGCGCGGTCTCATCGCCCGGATCATTCTGTTTGTCCGCCAGATCATTGCCGAACTCAAAAAGGTCGTCACGCCGACCCGCAAGGAATTGCTGAACTACACGCTTGTAGTGATCGCTTTTGTGGCCGTCATGATGTTGATCGTCACGGCACTGGATCTGGTTTTCGGCCAGGCCGCGTTCTTCGTCTTCGGAGACGGCATACCCGAACAGTAACGTCCGCGTTGCGGCAGCCGTACGGATGGATACGACGACGGCGCAAAGCCGCCGCGAGTCAAGTGAGCTGAAGAAGAAAGCAGGAAGCTAAGTGTCCGACCAGGAACTCGAAGCCCAGAACTCCGAAGAGAACGCGGAACTGGAAGCCGACGAGCAGGTTACCGAGACCGGCACCGACGAGGTGCCGGCTTCTGGCGTTGACGCCGCAGACGAGGCTGCCGGTACCGATCTGGCGAGCGAGCTTGACCAGGCCGCCGAAGACGCCCCCGTCCTCGACGAGGCCGCCGAAGCCGCCGCCGAGGCGGACATGACCGAAGCCGAAGCCGCCGACGAGGCCCCGGAAGGGACCGGGCAGGCCGAAGAGGCCGAGCAGACCGAAGAGGAAGCCCTCGAAGCATTCCGCGCCAAGCTGCGCCGCCAGCCCGGTGACTGGTACGTCATCCACTCCTACGCCGGCTACGAAAACCGTGTGAAGGTCAATCTGGAGACCCGCATCCAGACCCTGAACATGGAAGACTTCATCTACGAGATCCAGGTCCCGATGGAAGAGGTCGTGGAGATCAAGAACACCACGCGCAAGCTGGTCAAGCGCGTGCGCATCCCGGGTTACGTGCTGGTCCGGATGGACCTGACCGACGCCTCGTGGGGCGCCGTCCGCCACACTCCGGGCGTGACCGGATTCGTCGGCAACGCCCACAACCCGGTGCCGCTGAGCCTGAAGGAAGTTGCTTCCATGCTGGAGCACACCATCACCGGCACCAAGACGGAAGCCGGCGGCAAGGCTGCCGGCAAGTCGGCTGCCGCGAGCACGCCGATCACCGTCAACTTCGAGGTCGGCGAGTCCGTCACGGTCAACGACGGGCCGTTCGAGACGCTGCCGGCGACGATTTCCGAAATCAAGCCGGAATCCCAGCAGCTGGTGGTGCTGGTGACCATCTTTGAGCGCGAAACCCCGGTGACGCTCTCGTTCAGCCAGGTCACCAAGATCCACTAACCAAGACTTCGTGCGGACCAGGACCCGCTTTGTCCGAATCCGCACGGCCGGCCGCCACGCCATGGCGGCCAACCACCGTCGGCACGCTCCTGTGCCGCCGGTACGTAATGTGAGAGAAGGACCCGATATGGCCCCCAAGAAAAAGGTCACCGGCCTCATCAAGCTCCAGATCCAGGCAGGCGCCGCCAACCCGGCCCCGCCGATCGGTCCGGCGCTTGGTCAGCACGGTGTCAACATCATGGAATTCTGCAAGGCGTACAACGCCGCCACGGAATCCCAGCGCGGAAACGTGATCCCGGTTGAAATCACGGTTTACGAAGACCGTTCCTTCACCTTCATCACCAAGACCCCGCCGGCCGCAGAGCTGATCAAGAAGGCTGCAGGCGTGCAGAAGGGCTCGGCTACCCCGCACACCAACAAGGTTGCGAAGCTGACCCAGGCGCAGGTCGATGAGATCGCCGGCACCAAGATGGAAGACCTCAACGCCAACGACATCAAGGCTGCCGCCAAGATCATCGCCGGCACCGCCCGCTCCATGGGCATCGAGGTCGAGGGCTAAGCACCTCGACCCCAGGTGGTCGTGCCAGGACGTTCGTCCTGCAGGACCCCACCAAGACAATTCAAAAAACGACGGCGACCCAGCTCGCCAGGGGTGGGAACACCGCCGTCGTTGTGGCAGGGCCGAGCGCGGTCCGCAGACCACAACTGCACAAGGAGAAAAAGCAGATGGCAAAGCGCAGCAAAGCATATGAGGCAGCTGTAGCCAAGATCGAGGCGGACAAGGTTTACGCTCCGGTCGAGGCAATCACTCTCGCCAAGGAGACCAACCCGTCCAAGTTCGACGCGACCGTTGAGGTGGCTTTCCGCCTCAGCGTCGACCCGCGCAAGGCGGACCAGATGGTCCGCGGCACGGTCAACCTGCCGCACGGCACCGGCAAGACCGCCCGCGTGCTGGTCTTCGCCACCGGCGACAAGGCCGAGGCCGCTATCGCCGCCGGCGCCGACTTCGTTGGCTCCGACGACCTGATCGAGAAGATCCAGGGCGGCTGGACCGACTTCGACGCCGCAGTGGCGACCCCGGAACTGATGGGCAAGGTCGGCCGCCTGGGCAAGGTCCTCGGTCCCCGCAACCTGATGCCGAACCCGAAGACCGGTACGGTGACCCCGGACGTCACCAAGGCTGTCAACGACATCAAGGGCGGCAAGATCGACTTCCGCGTCGACAAGCACGCCAACCTCCACTTCATCATCGGCAAGGTGTCCTTCGACGCCAACAAGCTGGTGGAGAACTACGCCGCCGCCCTGGAAGAGGTGCTGCGCCTGAAGCCGTCCGCTTCCAAGGGCCGGTACATCGCGAAGGCCACCGTTACCACCACCTTCGGCCCCGGCATCGCCGTGGACCCGAACGTCACCAAGGTGGCCGTGGAGGCCTAGCCAGGACTTCAGGTTCGCCGGCAACGGCGACCGCTTAGACTATGGCCGCAGCATGAAGCTGCGGCCATAGTCCGTTTAAGCGGGGAATGGTGCCGTCCGGCGGAATGCAGTAAAGTGATTGGCACTGCCCAATCACTTCCCTCACAGCCGAGGAGCACGCATGCACGCCACCTCGATCACGATCGCGCCGCTGCGGATCCCGCCTACCCTGGAGGGTCCCGGCGGTGCGGACTTCGTCGCATCCGCCGAGCTGGCCAACCTGGTCAACGGGCTGATCTGGGGCAACAACGATTTTTGGGTGAGCCCGGCCGTTAGGCTCGAGGGATCGCGGGCGAGCGACTACTCGGTAACGCATCTCTGGGCGGCCAAGGACGGCGACCGGCACGTCGGGCGCGCCTTGCTCGAACTGTCGCTGCGGGACAACGAACGGAACGGGTACGTCTTTGTGGCTGTCCACCCCGAGTACCGCCGTCGTGGCGTGGGAAGCAGGCTGCTGGCGGAGGCCGAGGCTTGCGCGGTCAGCCAGGGCCGGACCACGCTGCAGGCCTGGAGCGAGCATCCTGCCGGTTTCGATCCCGGGGGGCCGGACATGCTCCGGCCGGGGACCGGGGCCGGGGCCCTGCCGGCGTCCGCGCCGGCCGTGCGCTTTGCGCTGGCAGGCGGCTTCCGGCTCGAACAGGTGGAGCGCTGCAGCAGGATGCCGCTTCCCGTCGACCAGGACAGACTGGCAGTCCAGGTGGCAGCAGCCGCCGGGAAGGCCGGCGGGGACTACCGGCTGCTGGAGTGGGCCGACAGCTGCCCGCCCGACCACGTGGACCAGTACGCGGCGCTGCGGCAGCGGATGAGCACGGACGTCCCGCTGGGTGAACTGGACTACGAGGAAGAAGCGTGGGACGCGGCACGGGTCCGCCACCATGAGGAAGAGCTGCGGCGCAAGGGCGGACGCTGCCTGGTGGTCACGGCCCGGCATGTGCCCAGCGACCAGTTGGTGGGCCATACCGTGCTTGAATTTTTCCCGGAGCAGCCCGAGGTGGTCTTCCAGGAGGACACGCTGGTGTTGCGTGCCCACCGTGGCCACAGCCTGGGCATGTGGATCAAGGCCCGCAACCTGCAGCGGGTGGCGGAAGCATGGCCGCAGGGGCGCCGGCTCTACACCTGGAACGCCGACGAAAACAGCCACATGCTGGACATCAACACCGCACTCGGCTTCGCTCCGGCGGGGTACGAGGCCGCCTGGCAGAAGAAGCTGCGTCCGGGGCAGCAGGCCGGGTAAACCCGCCCCCGGCCGTGCCGTTTGACACCGTAATTACGGCCATGGCGCCCGCCCGTAATGCTACGCGTCGGTAACCACCAGCGGCGGTTACGATGACAGCGCACCGGCACGCTGCCGGGTATGGCGGGAGGGCCGATGGAACGCAGGACGCTGGTTGATACGGTGGCGGAAGACCTGCTGGAGCAGATCATCGCCGGCCGGATGGCGCCCGGAGACGCGCTGCCGACGGAAGCCGAGATCGCCGCCCGGTCGCAGGTCAGCCGGCTGACCGTCCGGGAGGCCCTCACCATGCTGCGGGCCATGAACGTGATCAGCATCCAGCGGGGCCGCGGCACCTTCATCAACCCCGCGGAGAAATGGACCTCGGTCGAAGCCATCGTCCGCGCCGCGGCGTACAGCATGAGCGACTCCGCCGCCTCACGGCAACTGCTCGAAGTGCGGCGCCTGGTCGAATCCGGTGCCGCTGCGCTGGCTGCCCTCCGCCGCACTGCCGGCGACCTGGAGCTGCTGCGCGGGGAGCTGGAGTCGATGGCTTCGGCGGATGCCGCGGGTGACCCGGATGCCTTCGTCGAAGCCGACCGGTTGTTTCACACTGCGATCCTCAAAGCGTCCGGCAACATCCTCTTTCCGGCGGTCTTCGTGCCGATGGCCCGGGTGCTGGCGGACGCGCGGCGGGAAGCCTTTGTGGCGCAGGCCGTCCGTACCCGCACGCTGGCCATGCACCGCAGGGTGCTCGCCGCCGTCGAAAGCGGGGACTCCCCGGGAGCACGCCAGGCCATGGAGGACCACGTCAACCAGGTCCAGGACGACCTCGACGGCAGTGCGGCGGGCCCGGGGAAAGCCTCTCCCATAGGGTCGGCCGCCGTCTGACGCGTCCCGGCGGGCCAATTGGCGCCCCTTGCCTGCCGCCGATTTGGAGTCCGGCGGCAGGATCCCGTAACCTTGAAGAACCAAAGACCGTCGGTCGTTGAAATCCTCCACGTTTTCAACCGAAAGTCCCATGCCTGGGACGGCCTGCGCAGGTGAACGAAGCATTGCCCCGCTGCCGGAACGTCGGTGCGGGAACGAAGCCCCGTGCATCTGCATGGGGCGTTTTTTATGCGTGCGACCCGAACCACCGGCACTATTCCCCGGAAGGAGGGTTATGGCAACGCCAACCAAGGTGGCAGCCGTTGAAGAAATCACCACCGATTTCAAGGAATCCAGCGCTGCAGTCCTAACCGAATACCGCGGGCTTACCGTTGCACAGCTCAAGGAGCTGCGTGTTTCTCTCGGCCAGGACACCAAGTTCGCGGTCGTAAAGAACACCCTGACTGGCATTGCAGCCAAGGAAGCCGGCATCGACGCGTTCGACGGCCAGCTTTCCGGACCCACTGCTATCGCCTTCATCAAGGGTGACGCCGTTGCAGCCGCCAAGTCCCTGACGGATTTCGCAAAGTCCAACCCGCAGCTCATCATCAAGACCGGTGTCTTCGAGGGCAAGGCCCTGGACGCAACCGCCGTTGCTGCGCTGGCCGCTCTCGAGTCCCGCGAGCACCAGCTGGCCCGCGTCGCCGGCGTCCTCAAGGCGCCGATGTCCGCACTGGCCCGCACCCTCGATGCGCTGCGCATCAAGCAGGAGGAGAACGGCGGCGCCGCTGCCGAAGCTCCGGCCGAAGCTGCCGAAGCCGAAGCTCCCGCTGCCGAAGCAACCGAGGCCCCGGCCGAGGCTGCCGCCGAAGAGCAGTAAGACTCTTCACCAACCAACTCTTGGTGCGGACACACCAGCCGCATCACCTATCAGGAAGGACGCCAACCATGGCGAAGCTCACCAACGAAGAGCTCATTGAAGCTTTCAAGGAACTGACCATCATCGAGCTCTCCGAGTTCGTCAAGCTGTTCGAGGAGACCTTCGAGGTCACCGCTGCTGCTGTTGCCGTTGCAGGCCCCGCCGCCGGCGGCGGCGAAGCCGCTGCCGAGGAGCAGACCGAATTCGACGTCGTCCTCGAAGCTGCCGGCGACAAGAAGATCGCAGTGATCAAGGAAGTCCGTGCCCTGACCTCCCTGGGCCTCAAGGAAGCCAAGGACCTGGTCGACAGCGCTCCGAAGGCCGTCCTCGAAGGCGCCACCAAGGAAGCTGCCGAGAAGGCCAAGGAAGTTCTCGAGGCTGCCGGCGCGACCGTCACCCTCAAGTAAGCTCTTTCAGCTTCTTCAAAGCCCCGCCGCCCTCTCCGGGCGGCGGGGCTTTGTGCTGGTTGCGCCCGGGCAGGCAGCCGGTAACGCGGGCTCAGGCCGGGTCGGAGATGTCGGCCACGGTGGCGCCGAGCGCGGACGTCAGCGCATCGGCGTCGACAAAGGCGGAGTAACCGTGCTCCCCGGCGCCCAGCGAAATCCGCCGGCCGCGGATGGACTCGTCGGCGTAGACCGGCCACGCCGTGCTGCTGCCCAGCGGGGTGATGGTGCCGCGCCGGTAGCCCGTCGCCGTAAACGCCACATCGGCGTGCGGCAACGACAGTTTGTTGACCCCAAGCAGCGACCGGAGCTTGGGCCAGGAGATCTGCCGGTCCCCGGGGATGAGGGCGAACAGGAACGAGCCGTCCTTATGCTTGATGACCAGGGTCTTGACGATGTCGGCCTCGGCAATGCCCAACAGCTGCGCCGCCTCCGCGAGGCTGCGGGCGCCGGAACGTTCGGCGACCTCGACCTTCAGCGAGTGGGCTTCCGCGCCGGCCAGGAAACGTTGCAGGCCGGCTGGCGGGGCAGGGGCACCGGATTCGTTGTTCATGACCGGTTCAAGCCCCGGCGCCGGGCCGGTATTCCCGGCCGGGGTGCCGGGGGCCGCCCGGGTCCTAGTCCCGGTAGAGCAGCAGCGCCTCGCCCTGGCCGCCGCCGCCGCACAGGGAGACAGCGGCCTTGCCGGTTCCGCGCCGGCGCAACTCGCAGGCGGCCGTCAGCGCCAGCCGGGCACCGGAGGCGCCGATCGGATGGCCGAGGGCGATGGCCCCGCCGTGGATGTTGCACTTCTCCAGCGGCAGGTCCAGGTCCTGCAGCGACTGCACGGCGACGGCGCCGAAGGCTTCGTTGATTTCGATGAAATCCAGGTCGGCGGTGGTCCAGCCGGCCCGCTTGAGGGCCTGCGAGATGGCGTTGGAGGGCTGGGACTGCAGCGAGGTGTCCGGTCCCGCCACCTGCCCGGGGCGGCCGACGACGGCGAGCCAGTCCAGGCCGTTGTCCTCGGCGAAACCGCGGCTCGCCACCACGACGGCGGCCGCGCCGTCGGACAGCGGGGACGAGTTTCCAGCCGTGATGGTGCCGTCCTTGGCGAAGGCCGGGCGCAGCGGGGCAAGGCTCTCCACCGTGGTTTGCGGCCGGACGCCCTCGTCGCGGTCGACCACCAGGTCCCCGCCCTTGCGCTGCGGCACGGTAACCGGAACGATCTCGTCGTCGAAGACCCCGCTTTCCGCCGCCGCGGCGGCGCGCTGGTGGGACGCGGCGGCCACTGCATCCTGCGCTTCGCGGCCGATGCCCAGCTCGCTGTTCCGGCGCTCGGTGGAGGCGCCCATGGACTCGTGGTCGAAGGCATCGGTGAGCCCGTCGTGGGCCGTGGCATCCAGGGCGGTCAGGCTGCCGTAGGTCCAGCCTTGGCGGGAACCGGGCAGCAGGTGCGGGCCGTTGGTCATCGACTCCTGCCCGCCGGCCACCACCAGCTGCGCCTCGCCGCAACGGATCAGCCGGGCGGCGTCCGTGATGGCCGCCAGCCCGGAGAGGCACACCTTGTTGATCGTTACGGTGGGGACGTTCCAGCCGAGCCCGCCGGCGATCGCTGCCTGCCGGGCGGGGTTCTGGCCGGCTCCGGCCTGGATGACGTGTCCCATGATGACCGCGTCCACCTGTTCGGCCGCGACGCCGGAGCGCTCCAGCGCGGCCGCGATGGCTTTGCCTCCGAGCTCGACCGCGGTGAATGATGCGAGCTGGCCGTTCAGTCGTCCATTGGGCGTCCGCGCGCCGTTCAGGATGACGACGTCGTCTCGGCTGCTGTTGTTCTCGGCCATGTGTCGATGCCTCTTTCCGTGCCGTCCTGCCCGGCTGAACCGGGCCGCCGGCTGCTGCCGTCGGTATGATCTGGTTCACAGATTACCCGCGTTTGGGCAACTCGCCTGAAGCGCAGGCCGGAAAAAGCCGGGGACGGGGTATATGCTGATGGCGTTGTCCGGGGGAGGACAACCGCGAAGACGCTCTTTTGCACCGCGCACCCGGTGCGCCGCCCCGGCCCGGGGACGGGCGCAGCGGTGAACTGCGCCTGCCTGCATGCTGGACATTCCGCCGCGCGGTGCCGTACACTTGGTATTTGCGTCTTCCCTCAAAACCTTTGGCCTTCATATAGCGGTGGGCTTCGCCACGCCCTATCTGTGTTTAACTGCAGATCGTGCGGCGGGCAAGGATCATATAGCGGATCCAGGTGATGTCCGGGCCCCATTCGGGGTGCCGGCGGTGCGGAAGCGCAGGACAAGCCTGAAGGTCTGTGGAAGGATCCCTCTTGGTCGCCTCGAGCACCTCTAATACCGATACCGCTAACAGCCTGCTGGACGCCTCGTCGAACGACGGAGCAACCCGCCGGCTCTCATTCGCCAAGATTCACGAACCTCTTGACGTTCCCAATCTGCTCGCCCTTCAGACCGACAGCTTCGACTGGCTGGTCGGCAACGAACGCTGGAAGGCGCGCGTAGCCAAGGCCCAGGAAGAAGGCCGCCAGGGCGTGGCCACCACCTCCGGCCTCGCCGACATCTTCGAAGAGATCTCCCCGATCGAGGACTTCCAGGGCACCATGTCCCTGAGCTTCTCGGAGCCGGAGTTCGCCGATCCGAAGTACACCATGGCCGAGTGCAAGGACCGCGACGCCACGTTCTCCGCGCCGCTGTACGTCAAGGCCGAGTTCATGAACAACAACACGGGCGAGATCAAGCAGCAGACCGTGTTCATGGGCGACTTCCCGCTGATGACCGACAAGGGCACCTTCGTCATCAACGGCACCGAGCGCGTCGTCGTCTCCCAGCTGGTCCGCTCGCCGGGCGCCTACTTCGAGAAGACCGCCGACAAGACCAGCGACAAGGACATCTTCACCGCGAAGATCATCCCGTCCCGCGGCGCCTGGTTCGAGCTGGAAATCGACAAGCGCGACCAGGTCGGCGTGCGCCTTGACCGCAAGCGCAAGCAGTCCGTGACCGTGCTGCTCAAGGCCCTGGGCTGGACCGAAGGCCAGATCCTGGAGACCTTCGGCGAGTACGACTCCATCCGCGCCACGCTGGAGAAGGACGCCACCCAGACCCAGGAGGAAGCCCTCCTGGACATCTACCGCAAGCTGCGTCCGGGCGAGCCGCCGACAGTCGAGGCTGCCCAGTCCCTGCTGGACAACCTGTACTTCAACCCCAAGCGCTACGATCTGGCCAAGGTTGGCCGCTACAAGATCAACCGCAAGCTGGGCATCGACAAGCCGCTGACGGATCCGGACGCCTCGGTCCTGAACAATGACGATATCGTCGCCATGATCAAGTTCCTGGTGGCGCTGCACGCCGGCGAGACCACCATCCCGGGCAAGCGCGACGGCGCCGACCACGACCTCCGCGTCGAGATCGACGACATCGACCACTTCGGCAACCGCCGCATCCGTGCGGTCGGCGAACTGATCGAGAACCAGGTCCGCACCGGCCTCTCCCGCATGGAGCGCGTGGTCCGCGAACGCATGACCACCCAGGACGTCGAAGCGATCACACCGCAGACCCTGATCAACATCCGCCCCGTGGTGGCAGCGATCAAGGAGTTCTTCGGCACTTCGCAGCTGTCCCAGTTCATGGACCAGAACAACCCGCTGGCCGGCCTGACGCACAAGCGCCGCCTGTCCGCGCTGGGCCCGGGCGGCCTGTCCCGCGACCGTGCCGGCATGGAAGTCCGTGACGTGCACCCCTCGCACTACGGCCGCATGTGCCCGATCGAGACCCCTGAAGGCCCGAACATCGGCCTGATCGGTTCGCTGGCCTCCTACGGCCGGATCAACGCGTTCGGTTTCATCGAGACCCCCTACCGCAAGGTGGTCAACGGCCAGGTCACCGACCAGGTCGACTACCTGACGGCCGACGACGAGATCGAGTGCGTGATCGCCCAGGCGAACGCTCCGCTCACCGAGGACCTGCACTTCGAAGAGGACCTGGTCCTCAGCCGTGAGCGCGGCGGCGGCGGCGAGCCGGTACTCGTGCCGGCCACCGAAGTCGACTACATGGACGTTTCCCCGCGCCAGATGGTGTCGGTGGCGACCGCCCTGATTCCGTTCCTGGAGCACGACGATGCCAACCGCGCACTGATGGGCGCGAACATGCAGCGCCAGGCCGTGCCGCTGCTGCGTTCGGAAGCCCCGCTGGTCGGCACCGGCATGGAGCGCTACGCGGCTGTCGACGCCGGCGACTCCGTGGTTGCCGCCAAGCCGGGCGTGGTCACCGAGGTCTCCGCGGACCTGGTCACCGCCCTGAACGACGACGGCACCGAGACCCGGTACCCGATCATGAAGTTCGCCCGCTCCAACCAGGGCAACGCGTACAACCAGCGCGTCCTCGTCTCCGAGGGCCAGCGGCTGGAAACCGGCAGCATCATCGCCGACGGCCCGTCCACTGACCAGGGCGAACTGGCGCTGGGCAAGAACCTGCTCGTGGCGTTCATGTCCTGGGAAGGCCACAACTTCGAGGACGCGATCATCCTCTCGCAGCGCGTGGTCTCCGACGACGTGCTGACCTCCATCCATATCGAGGAGCACGAGGTTGATGCCCGCGACACCAAGCTCGGTGCCGAGGAAATCACCCGTGACATCCCGAACGTGTCGGAGGAAGTGCTCTCCCAGCTGGACGAGCGCGGCATCATCCACATCGGTGCCGAGGTCGACGCCGGCGACATCCTCGTCGGCCGCGTGACCCCGAAGGGCGAGACGGAGCTGACCCCGGAAGAGCGCCTGCTGCGCGCGATCTTCGGCGAGAAGTCCCGCGAAGTGCGCGACACCTCCCTGAAGGTCCCGCACGGCGAGTCCGGCACCGTGATCGGCGTGCGGATCTTCGACCGCGACAACGACGACGAGCTGCCCCCGGGCGTGAACCAGCTGGTGCGCGTGTACGTGGCGCAGAAGCGCAAGATCACGGACGGCGACAAGCTCGCCGGCCGCCACGGCAACAAGGGCGTCATCTCCAAGATCCTGCCGGTCGAGGACATGCCGTTCCTGGAAGACGGCACCCCGGTCGACGTCGTGCTGAACCCGCTGGGTGTTCCCGGCCGCATGAACGTGGGCCAGGTGCTGGAAATCCACCTCGGCTGGGCCGCGAAGCAGGGCTGGAACATCGCGGGCAACCCGGACTGGGCCAAGGACCTGCCGAACCTGCCGCGCCAGACGGGTCCGACGACGGTGGCCACGCCGGTGTTCGACGGTGCCAGCGAGTTCGAGATCACCGGGCTGCTGGATTCGACGAATCCGACCCGCGACGGCGACCGCCTGATCGGCGCTTCCGGCAAGGCGCGCCTGTTCGACGGCCGCTCCGGCCAGCCGTTCCCGGATCCGGTGTCCGTGGGCTACATGTACATCCTGAAGCTGCACCACCTGGTGGACGACAAGATCCACGCGCGTTCCACCGGCCCGTACTCGATGATCACCCAGCAGCCGCTGGGCGGTAAGGCGCAGTTCGGCGGCCAGCGGTTCGGTGAAATGGAAGTGTGGGCCCTGGAGGCCTACGGTGCCGCGTACACCCTGCAGGAACTGCTGACCATCAAGTCCGACGACATCCACGGCCGCGTCAAGGTCTACGAGGCGATCGTCAAGGGCGAGAACATCCCGGAGCCGGGTGTTCCCGAATCCTTCAAGGTGTTGATCAAGGAAATGCAGTCGCTCTGCCTGAACGTGGAAGTACTCTCCACCGACGGCACCGCGATCGAAATGCGTGACTCGGATGAAGAAGTCTTCCGGGCCGCGGAAGAACTGGGCATCGACCTTTCCCGGGCCGAGCCGAGTTCCGTCGAAGAGGTCTAGCCGCGCCGGCCGGCCGCAGGTGCCTTCCGCACCGCGGCCGGCCCGCCGCACGGCGTCCTCTTTCCGTAACCCGACAGACTTTCAGATTTAGAGAACAAGAGAGAACAGGGACCATATGTCCAGCGAATCCTCCTTCGGCCTCATGCGCATCGGCCTTGCCACCGCGGACGACATCCGCGACTGGAGCTACGGCGAGGTCAAGAAGCCGGAAACCATCAACTACCGCACCCTGAAGCCTGAGAAGGACGGCCTCTTCTGCGAGAAGATCTTCGGACCTTCCCGCGACTGGGAGTGCTACTGCGGCAAGTACAAGCGGGTGCGCTTCAAGGGCATCATCTGTGAGCGCTGCGGCGTCGAGGTCACCCGTGCCAAGGTCCGCCGCGAGCGGATGGGCCACATCGAGCTGGCCGCCCCGGTCACCCACATCTGGTACTTCAAGGGTGTCCCCTCCCGCCTGGGCTACCTGCTCGACCTGGCGCCGAAGGACCTGGAGAAGGTCATCTACTTCGCCGCCTACATGATCACCAGCGTGGACGAGCAGCGCCGCCACGAGGAACTGCCCAACCTGCAGGCCGAGCACGACCTGGAGAAGAAGCAGCTGGCCGATACCCGCGATTCCGACATCGCGGCGATCGCCAAGGACCTCGAGGACGAGCTGACCCGCCTGGAGGGCGAGGGCGCCAAGGCCGCCGAGAAGAAGAAGGCCCGCGACTCCGCCGACCGCCAGATGGCCAACGTGCGCAAGCGTGCCGACGCCGAGATCGAGCGCCTCGACATGGTCTGGGACCGCTTCAAGAACCTCAAGGTCGCCGACCTCGAGGGCGACGAGGGGCTGTACCGCGAGCTGCGCGACCGCTACGGCCTCTACTTCGAAGGCGCCATGGGTGCCGAAGCCATCAAGAACCGCCTTGAGAACTTCGACATGGCCGCCGAGGCCGAGTCCCTGCGCGACATCATCAAGAACGGCAAGGGCCAGCGCAAGACCCGCGCCCTGAAGCGGTTGAAGGTGGTCAACGCTTTCCTGACCACCACCAACTCGCCGCTGGGCATGGTGCTGGACGCCGTCCCGGTGATCCCGCCGGAGCTTCGCCCGATGGTCCAGCTGGACGGCGGCCGCTTTGCGACCTCCGACCTGAACGACCTGTACCGCCGCGTGATCAACCGCAACAACCGCCTGAAGCGGCTGCTCGACCTGGGCGCGCCGGAAATCATCGTCAACAACGAAAAGCGGATGCTGCAGGAAGCAGTGGACTCGCTGTTCGACAACGGCCGCCGCGGCCGCCCGGTCACCGGACCGGGCAACCGTCCGCTGAAGTCGCTGTCCGACATGCTCAAGGGCAAGCAGGGCCGCTTCCGGCAGAACCTGCTGGGCAAGCGCGTTGACTACTCCGGCCGTTCCGTGATCGTTGTCGGCCCGCAGCTGAAGCTGCACCAGTGCGGCCTGCCCAAGCAGATGGCGCTGGAGCTGTTCAAGCCGTTCGTGATGAAGCGCCTGGTGGACCTGAACCACGCGCAGAACATCAAGAGCGCCAAGCGGATGGTGGAGCGCTTCCGCCCGCAGGTGTGGGACGTGCTCGAAGAGATCATCACCGAACACCCGGTGCTGCTCAACCGTGCACCAACCCTGCACCGCCTGGGCATCCAGGCGTTCGAGCCGCAGCTGGTGGAAGGCAAGGCGCTGCAGCTTCACCCGCTGGTCTGCGCCGCGTTCAACGCCGACTTCGACGGCGACCAGATGGCTGTGCACCTGCCGCTGAGCCCCGAGGCCCAGGCCGAGGCGCGCATCCTGATGCTCTCCTCGAACAACATCCTCAAGCCGTCGGACGGCCGTCCGGTGACCCTGCCCTCCCAGGACATGATCATCGGCCTGCACCACCTGACCACCAAGCGCGAAGGCGGAACCGGCGAAGGCCGCGTCTTCGCCAGCCCGGCGGAGGCCATCATGGCCCACGACGCCGGCGAGCTGCACCTGAACTCCGTGGTCAAGATCCGCGTGCCCGGCTTCGTGCCCAGCGCGGACCAGCCGGCACCGGAGGACTGGGAAGAGGGCCAGGAAGCGCTGATCGAAACCTCGCTCGGCCAGGTCATCTTCAACGACACCTTGCCCGATGACTACCCCTGGGTGGCACGCGTGGCGGACAAGGGCCAGCTCTCGGCGATCGTGAACGATCTGGCCGAGCGCTACCCGAAGGTCGTCACCGCGGCGACGCTGGACAACCTCAAGGACGCCGGGTTCTACTGGGCGACCCGTTCCGGTGTGACCGTGGCGATCTCCGACATCGCCGCGCCCGCCGAAAAGGCCGCCATCATGGAGGGCTACGAGACCCAGGCCGCCCGCGTCGAGTCCCAGTACAACAAGGGCCTGATTGCCGACGACGAGCGGCGCCAGGAACTGATCGACATCTGGAACAAGGCGACCAACGAGGTTGCCGACGCGATGCGGAAGAACCTGACCAAGGAGAACACCATCAACCGCATGGTGTCCTCCGGTGCCCGTGGCAACTGGCTGCAGGTCCGCCAGATCGCAGGTATCCGCGGCCTGGTGGCCAACCCGAAGGGCGAGATCATCCCGCGTCCGATCAAGTCCTCCTACCGTGAGGGCCTGTCGGTGCTGGAGTACTTCATCGCCACGCACGGTGCCCGTAAGGGCCTGGCCGACACCGCGCTGCGTACCGCCAACTCGGGTTACCTGACCCGCCGTCTGGTGGACGTGTCGCAGGACGTGATCGTGCGCGAGATGGACTGCGGCACCGAGCGTGGCCTGAACACGATCATCGCCGAGGCCGACCACAACGGTGAACTGCGCCGGGCGGAGGAAGTGGAGAACTCCGCTTACGCCCGTACGCTGGCCACCGACGTGGTGAACTCCGAGGGCACCGTGGTGGCGCCGGGCGGCTCCGACGTCGGCGACGTGCTGATCCAGGAACTGATCGACGCCGGGATCACCGAGATCAAGGTGCGCTCCGTGCTCACCTGTGAGTCGGCCGTCGGTACCTGTGCGCTGTGCTACGGCCGGTCGCTGGCCACCGGCAAGACCGTGGACATCGGCGAGGCCGTGGGCATCATTGCCGCACAGTCGATCGGTGAGCCCGGTACCCAGCTGACCATGCGTACCTTCCACACCGGTGGTGTGGCCTCCGCGGAAGACATCACCCAGGGTCTGCCCCGTATCCAGGAGCTCTTCGAAGCCCGTACCCCCAAGGGTGTCGCGCCGATGGCCGAAGTGGCCGGACGCGTGTCCATCGAGGACGGCGAGCGCCAGATGCGCGTCATCGTCACCCCCGATGACGGCTCGGAAGAGATCGCCTACCCGGTGCTGCGCCGTGCACGCCTGCTGGTCGAAGACGGCCAGCACGTGGACGTCGGCCAGCAGCTCGTCACCGGCGCCAAGGACCCGAAGCAGGTGCTGCGTATCCTCGGCCCGCGCCAGGCGCAGAAGTTCCTGGTGGACGAGGTCCAGAGCGTGTACCGCAGCCAGGGTGTTGGCATCCACGACAAGCACGTGGAAGTCATCGTCCGCCAGATGCTGCGCCGCATCACGGTGATCGAGTCCGGCGAGACCGACCTGCTGCCGGGCGAGCTGGCCGAGCGGAGCCGCTTCCAGGCGGAGAACCGCAAGGCGGTGTCCGAGGGCAAGCAGCCGGCCAACGGCCGTGACGAGCTGATGGGCATCACCAAGGCCTCGCTCGCCACCGAGTCGTGGCTGTCGGCCGCGTCCTTCCAGGAGACCACCCGCGTCCTGACGCAGGCGGCCATGGAAGGCAAGTCCGACCCGCTGCTGGGCCTGAAGGAGAACGTCATCATCGGTAAGCTGATCCCGGCCGGCACCGGCCTGGACCGGTACACCCAGGTGTCGGTGGAGCCCACGGAGGAAGCGAAGGCCAACCTGTTCACCGGCCCGAGCGCCTTCGGCGACTTCGACTACGCCGGCGCCGATGGTTCGCTGACGCCCGAGTTCCACGCCATCCCGCTGGATGACTACGACCTGGGCAGCGACTACCGCTAGCCAATAGGGTGCTGCGGCCCCCGCACCCCACCGGTGCGGGGCGCCAGCGCCTTGGCGTAAAGCACAAAACCGCCTCCTGCTCCCCGATTCCGGGGCAGCGGGAGGCGGTTTTTTGCGTCTGTCACCGGGTGGGAGGAGACGGGAGCGCAACGCCCCGGAGGCTCCCGTCTGCTGCCCCACATGAATGCGCACTCGACCCCGTGGCGCCGGCGGACGAGGCACACGTGAGATTCTAGGGGCATGGCCAATTCCCCGTCCGGTGACTCGATGCTGGACCGGCTGGTGCGCATCTTGTCTGCGTTCGAGCCGGACAAGCCGGCGATGAACGTCGCCACGCTCTCCCGCCGGGCGGATGTGCCGCTGGCTACGACCTACCGGCTGGTGGAGGAACTGTCCCGCCACGGTCTGCTGACGAAGGAAGGCCCCGGCGAGATCCGGCTGGGGCTTCGCCTGTGGGAGCTGGCCAACCGGAGTTCGCCGGCCGTCGACCTGCGGCAGGCCGCCATGCCGTTCATGGAGGACATCCAGTCCGTGGTGCGCCAACACACCCAGCTGGCGGTGCTGCGCGATGACGAAGTCCTGGTGATCGAGCGGCTCTCCAGCCGCGGCTCGGTGGTGAACCAGGCCCAGATAGCCGGCCGCATGCCGGTGCACCGGACCTCGATGGGAATGGTGCTGCTGGCCTACTCACCCAACCACGTCCAGGAGTCCTACCTGACCCGGCACCCGGAGGCCGTGACATCGGCTGACCCGGTGTCCTTTGACCTGCGCCGGCACCTGGCCGACATCCGCAAGCGGGGCTACGCCGCGTTCGACGGGCGCATCGACGTGGACACCACCGGCATTGCCGTCCCCGTGCCCGGTCCGGCCGCCCGCCCGTTGGCTGCCCTCGGCGTGGTGGTGCCGCTGGGCTTCGAGAACTTCCACGCCGTGGTCCCGGCGCTGATGACTGCGGCACGCGGCATCTCGCGCGCCATGGGCGTGGCGCTGCCGTGACCGAGACGGCGGGCGGCGCACGGCATCTCCGCCCTGGGCGTGGCGCTGCCGCGAGCGGAGCGGCGGCAACCACCGCCGTCGTAATTCTCATTCAATAAGAACGCCTGGGCGGAACGCGTGTCGCGGGGCTCACACTGGAGGAAGACATGGCTTCCTCTTTGACTCCAGGAGACTCACCTATGGCGCAAGCGCAGATCATCAAGACCAAGGTTGGAATCGTCGGCGGGGGACCGGCCGGCCTGATGCTCAGCCACCTGCTGGCCCAGCAGGGAATCGACAACCTCGTGGTGGAATCCCGTGACCACGACACCATCCACAACACCCACCGGGCCGGCATCCTGGAGGCGGGCTCGGTCAAGATGCTCACCGACACCGGCGTCGATGGCCGGGTGCTGACCGAGGGCGACGAGCACGCCGGCATCGATCTGCGCTTCAACGGCGAATCGCATCCCCTGGACTTCAAGGACCTGGTGGACGCCACCGTGACGTTGTACGCGCAGAACGAGGTCTTCCTGGACCTGGCCGCTGCCCGCCGGCGCGACGGCGGCGACGTGCGCTACGAGGCTCAGGTCACCGAGGTGCTGGACCTGGAGACCACCACGCCCAAGTTCCGGTTCACGGACAAGGACGGCGCCGCCTTCGAGGTGCACTGCGACATCCTGGTTGGAGCCGATGGCTCCCGCAGCTTCTGCCGCCGCGCGGTGAAGGGGGAGCAGGACTACAAGATCGAGTATCCGTTCGCGTGGTTCGGGATCCTGACCGAGGCCCCGAAGAGCGCCCCGGAACTGATCTACGCGAACTCGCCGCACGGCTTCGCGCTGATCTCGCAGCGCAGCGAGAGGGTCCAGCGCATGTACTTCCAGTGCGATCCGGCCGAGAACGTGGACGACTGGAGCGACGACCGGATCTGGGCGGAACTGCAGAAGCGGGTCGACGGACCGGACGGCTTCCAGCTGAAGCAGGGACCGATCTTCGACAAGACCGTGCTGGCCTTCCGCTCCTTCGTGCGGGAACCGCTGTCCCACGGGCGCATGTTCCTGGCCGGCGACGCCGGACACACGGTGCCGCCCACCGGCGCCAAGGGCCTGAACCTGGCCTTCGCGGACGTCAAGGTGCTCTTCGAGGCCATCGACTCGTTCTACTCCACCGGCAGCGACGCCCTGCTGGAGGGCTACTCCGACCTGGCGCTGGAGCGGGTCTGGAAGGCGCAGAACTTCTCCTACTGGATGACCAGCATGCTGCACACCCGCGAGGATGCCTCGCCGTTCGAGACCAAGCGCGCGCTGGGCGAACTGGCCACCGTGACCGGTTCCCGCTTCGGGCAGCAGTACCTGGCCGAGTCCTACACGGGTTGGCCGCACAAGTAGCCGCTGCGCCCGCACCACACCGGGCGCAAACCCTTAACCCATCCACAGCCACAACGGAAAGGAGTCCCGATGAGCGACGCTAAAGCTCAGGACGAGGCTTTCGAGGACGAGACGTTTGACGACAGCCACCTGCTGGATCCCGCCGCCACCGCGGATTCGCAGGAGAAGATCAGCCAGGAAATCGCCGACAGCCACGAGGCGTACCGCAAGGGCGTGGAGGCCGGGGGCGCCGAGGAAACGCAGCCGCGCATCGACTTTGCGCCGTACCGCTCCTCGCTGCTGCGCCACCCCACCAAGGACCTGCACCACGCGGACCCGGAGACCATCGAGCTGTGGAGCCCGGCCTTCGGCGAGCGGGACGTGCACATCCTGGAGTCGGACCTGACCATCCAGCACAACGGCGAGCCGCTCGGCGAGCGGATCGTGGTGCAGGGCCGTGTCCTGGACGGCGACGGCCGCCCGGTGCGCAACCAGCTGGTGGAAGTCTGGCAGGCCAACGCCGCCGGACGTTACGTGCACAAGCGCGACCAGCACCCGGCCCCGATCGACCCGAACTTCACCGGCGTGGGCCGCTGCATCACCGGGCCCAACGGCGAGTACAAGTTCACCACCATCAAGCCGGCTCCGTACCCGTGGAAGAACCACCACAACGCCTGGCGCCCGGCCCACATCCACTTCTCGCTGTTCGGTACGGACTTCACCCAGCGCATGATCACCCAGATGTACTTCCCGGGCGACCCGCTGTTCCCCCTGGATCCGATCTACCAGTCGATCACCGACCCGGCGGCCCGCGACCGCCTGGTCGCCACCTACGACCACTCGATCACCAGCCACGAGTGGAACACCGGCTACCGCTGGGACATCGTCCTTTCCGGCAGCAACCGCACATGGATGGAAGAAGGCGAGGAGCACTGATGAGCGAGTCCACCACCAAACTGGTGCCCACCCCGGGCCAGACCATCGGCCCGTTCTACGGCTTCGCGCTGCCCTACGAGAAGGACAGCCAGCTGGTCCACCGCGCGCACGCCGGAGCCATCCGGCTGCACGGCGTGGTCTACGACGGCAACGGCGCCGTGATCCCCGACTCCATGCTGGAGATCTGGCAGGCCGACGAGCACGGCAAGATCTCCCGCGAAACCGGGTCCCTGGTCCGCGACAACCACACCTTCACCGGCTTCGGCCGGGTGGCCGTGGACAACGTGGGCCACTACACCTTCACCACGGTCAACCCGGGTGCCACCGAGCCGGGCAAGGCCCCGTTCATCTCCATGGTGGTCTTCGCCCGCGGCCTGCTGAACCGGCTGTTCACCCGGATCTACCTGCCGGAGGACACCGAGGCGCTGGCCAACGATCCGCTGCTGTCCTCGCTGCCGGAAGAGCGGCGGAACACGCTCATCGCCGAGCGCGAGCCGAACGGCGACCTCCGCTTCGACATCCGGCTGCAGGGCGAAGGCGAGACCGTCTTCCTGAGCTACCCGGGGATTTAGGAACACATGAACCCAGCGGACCACGCTGATTTCGGGCTGCTGTCCCCGGCTTCGGCTGGGACAGCAGCGTCCCGTTTAACCAGCGACTACCAATTCATCCAAGCCATGCTCGACGTCGAGCTCGAATGGACCCGCGTGCTGGCCGACGCGGGCAGGGTGCCGGCGGAGGCCGTCCCGGCCGTCGAGCAGGCCGCGCATGCGGACCTCTACGACGCCGCGGGGCTGGCCGAGCGGGCACAGGGCGGCGGCAATCCGGTCATCCCGCTGCTGGCCGACCTGCGGGCGGAGATCAAAAAGCACGACCCGGCTTCCGTCCCGGCGATCCACCAGGGCGCCACCAGCCAGGACATCCTGGACAGCGCCCTGATGCTGATGGCCCGCCGCGCGCTGGCCGGAATCGTCACCGACCTCAAGTCAGCCGCCGCGGGCCTCGGACGGTTGGCGGACGAACACCGCGCCACCGTCACCGTGGCCCGCACGCTCACCCAGCATTCGCTGCCGTCGACGTTCGGGCTCAAGGCCGCCAACTGGCTCTCCGGCGTGGCCCAGGCCGGTATCCGGTTGGAGCAGGTGGCCGGCGGACTGCCGCTGCAGTGGGGCGGTGCGGCCGGCACCATGGCCGCGCTCACCGACCTGGCCAACCGGCCCGCCAACCCTCCGGCGGAGGGCACCGGGCAGGACGACGACGCGCTCGCCCTGGCGGCCCGCCTCGCCGGGCGGCTGGGGCTGGCCGATCCGGTGGCGCCGTGGCAGACCAACCGACTGCCGGTCACTTCGCTGGCCGCCGCGCTGGCCGACGTGCTGGCGGCCGCCGGAAAGGTCGCCAACGACGTGCTGCTGCTGAGCCGGCCCGAGCTCGGCGAGGTCTCCGAGCCCGCCGCAGACGGCCGCGGCGGCTCCTCGGCCATGCCGCAGAAACAGAATCCGGTGCTGTCCGTGCTGATCCGCAGCGCCGCCCTCGCCGCTCCCGGACACCTGGCCCAGGTCCAGGCCGCGGCGGCCGGGGCCATCGACGAGCGGCCGGACGGTTCCTGGCACGTGGAGTGGCAGGCGCTGCGCCAGCTGCTCCGGCTGGCCGGCGGGGCGGCGGCCAAGCTGGCCGAACTCTCCGACGGGCTGGTGGTCCGCCCGGAGACGATGCGCCGGAACCTGCAGATCACCGGCGAGCTGGTGGTCAGCGAACGCGTCATGGCCACGGTGGCGCCGATGCTGGACGGCGGGACCCCCGGCGCCGGCAAGTCCAAGGTCCAGAGCCTGGTCAACCAGTCGCTCGCCGGCCAGGGCAGCCTGGCGCAACTGCTGCGCGAAGCTGTGCCGGGCGAGGTCCTGTCCGACCCGGCGCTGGCCGAACTGCTGGATCCGGCCGGGTACACCGGCCAAAGCAGCGAACTGATCGACCGAATCACATCCCACTACGCAGAATGGAGCCATTCGTGACCGTTCCCGAAATCACCCCCACCCTGCTGTCCGAGGGCAAAGGCAGGCCGGTGCTGCTGGCCGGCGCGGGACTGGGCACCGGCGCCAAGGCGCTCTGGTCCGACGCCGTGGAGCACCTGCAGGACTTCCAGGTAGTGGGCGTTGACCTGCCCGGCCACGGGGCCAGCCCCGCCTCGACCGGACCGTTCACCATGGCCGAACTGGCCCAAGGAGTCGTGGCGATGCTCGACAAGCTGCGCGAAGCCGGCGACATCGACGCCGCGGCCAAGGTGTACTTCGCCGGCGTCTCGTTGGCCGGTGAACTGGCCCTGCAGCTGGGCCTGGACTACCCGGACCGCTTCGCCGGCCTGGGCGTGGTGTGCTCCGGCGCCAAGATCGGCGAGCCGGAGGCGTGGCTGGAGCGCGCGGAAACCGTGCGCACCGCGGGCACGCCCACGATGGTGACCGGCTCGGCGCAGCGCTGGTTCGCGCCGGGCTTCATCGAGAAGCACCCCGAGCGCACTACCCGGCTGCTGCACACCCTGCAGAACGCCGACCGCTTCGCCTACGCCCACGCCTGCGAGGCCCTGGCCGGCTTCGACGTCCGCGAACGGCTCGGTGAAATAGGCACCCCGGTGATCGCCATCGCCGGGGCGGTGGACCAGGTGTGCCCGCCCGGGTTCGCCGAAGCAGTGGCCGCCGGCGTGCAGAAGGGGAGCTCCGCCGTCGTCGACGGGGTGGCCCACCAGGCACCCGCCGAAGCACCGGGGGAAACCGCGGCGCTGCTGCGAGATTTCTTCCTGGCCGCCTGAACGGCAGCCGGACCCATGACTGAACTACCCAAGGAGTACACGCCGTGAGCGACAACCGCACCTTCGATCCTGCCAAGACACAGCAGGAGGTCTACGACGAGGGCATGGCGGTGCGCCGGCAGGTCCTCGGCGATGCCCACGTGGACCGCGCGAACAGCTCGATCGATGAGTTCACCCAGGACTTCCAGGAACTGATCACCCGTTACGCCTGGGGGACCATCTGGACCCGGGAGGGGCTGCCCCGCACCACGCGCAGCGCCATCACGCTGACCGCCATGATCGCCAGGAATCACTGGGAGGAATTCGCCATGCATGTCCGGGCGGCGCTGACTAACGGCATGACCCGGGACGAGATCAAGGAAGTGGTGCTGCAGTCGGCCATCTACTGCGGCGTTCCGGACGCCAACGTCGCGTTCAAGGTGGCCAAGGGCGTCTTTGCCAGCCTTGACGAGGATCACAAGGGCTCGATATAGTTCATATGACGTACATGCGTTCGTAAAGCGAACACCCTCGGCAAAGACCGGATGCCGCCCCCGCGGCGGTCCCGTGCCGAACGGCAAGTTCCTGCGCGGACCCCCGTGTCGACGGAGCGGTCCGGTCCAGCCTGAGCGCTGGACCGGACCGTTTGCTGTAACCGAAAAGCGCACGCCCCAAGTGCGCCACGAAGGAGCCTCGAATGAACCAGGCATATTTGTATGACGCCGTCCGCACCCCCTTCGGCAAGTTCGGCGGTGCGCTGGCAGGTGTCCGACCGGACGACCTGGCGGCCGAAGTCGTCAAGGCGGAAGTTTCCCGGGCCCCCGGCCTGGACCCGGAGCGCATCGACGAGGTGATCTTCGGCAACGCCAACGGCGCCGGCGAAGAGAACCGGAACGTCGCGCGGATGGCCACGCTGCTGGCGGGCCTGCCCACCTCCATCCCGGGCACCACCGTGAACCGGCTGTGCGGCTCCAGCCTGGACGCCGCGATCATCGCCTCCCGGCAGATCAACGCCGGCGAAGGCGACCTGGTGCTGATCGGCGGCGTCGAGTCGATGAGCCGGGCGCCGTGGGTGCTGCCAAAGACCGAGAAGCCCTACCCGGCCGGCAACATGACGCTGGCGTCCACCACGCTGGGCTGGCGCCTGGTGAACAAGAAGATGCCCCAGGAATGGACCGTCTCCCTGGGCGAGGCCACCGAACAGCTGCGCGAGCGTCACGGCATCACCCGCGAACGGCAGGACGAGTTCGCCGCCGCCTCGCACCGGCTGGCCGACGAGGCCTGGAACGCGGGCAGGTACGACTCGATGGTGGTGCAGGTTCCGGGCACCGACCTGGCCCGCGACGAGTCCATCCGCCCCACCAGCACCGTTGACGTCCTGGCCGGGCTGAAGACCGTCTTCCGGCCGGTGGGCGACGGCCCCGAGGGCGGCACGGTCACGGCCGGCAACGCTTCGCCGCTGAACGACGGCGCTTCCGCGGCCTGGCTGGGCAGCGAGGCCGCCGCCGGGCTGCTGGGTACCGAGCCGCTGGCCCGGATCGCCGGCCGCGGCACGTCCGCCCTGGACCCGCAGTTCTTCGGGTTCGCGCCGGTGGAGGCCGCCAACCAGGCCGTCAAGCGGGCCGGGATCAACTGGTCCGATGTCGCCGCCGTCGAGCTTAATGAGGCATTCGCCGCGCAGTCCCTGGCCTGCATCGACAACTGGGACATCGACCCGGCGATCGTGAACGCCTGGGGCGGTGCCGTGGCCATCGGCCACCCGCTGGGCGCCTCGGGGATCCGCATCCTCGGCACGCTGGCCCGCCGCCTGCAGGAATCGGGCGACCGCTGGGGCGTGGCCGCCATCTGCATCGGCGTCGGCCAGGGCCTCGCCGTCGTGCTGGAAAACGTCAACTCAACCAAGAACTAAGGAGGTAAGCGAGTGGCTACATTCGCTGCTACTGCCCAGGACGCCGTGGCCGGCATCCAGGACGGCGCCACCGTGCTGATCGGCGGCTTCGGCAACGCCGGCCAGCCGATGGAGCTGATCGACGCGCTCATGGACTGCGGCGCCACCGACCTGACCGTGGTGAACAACAACGCCGGGCAGGCGGACGCCGGCCTGGCGCTGCTGATCAAGGAGCGCAGGGTCAAGAAGATCATCTGCTCCTTCCCGCGCCAGTCCGACTCCTGGCACTTCGACACCGCCTACCGCGCCGGCGAGATCGAACTGGAGCTGGTGCCGCAGGGCAACCTGGCCGAACGTATCCGCGCCGCCGGCGCCGGGATCGGCGGCTTCTTCACGCCCACGGGCTACGGCACCATGCTGGCCGAAGGCAAGGAAACCCGCATGATCGACGGCAAGGGCTACGTGCTCGAGACCCCGATCCACGGCGACGTCGCGCTGATCAAGGCGCTGACCTCCGACAAGAAGGGCAACCTGGTCTACCGCAAGACCGCCCGCAACTTCGGACCGATCATGGCCGCCGCCGCCAAGAAGAGCATCGTCCAGGTCTCCGGCATCGTGGAGACCGGCCAACTGGATCCCGAGGTCATCGTGACTCCGGGCATCTACGTGGACACCGTCGTCGAAATTGCGCCGCAGGTCGCAGAGGGAGAGGCAAACCAGTGAGCGAGAAACTCAGCCGCGAAGACCTGGCCAAGCTTGTGGCCCAAGACATCAAGCCCGGTTCCTTCGTCAACCTCGGCATCGGCCAGCCGACGTCCGTCTCCAATTACCTGACCGCGGAGCAGGACATCACCCTGCACACGGAGAACGGCATGCTGGGCATGGGCCCGGAGGCGCAGGGCGACGAGATCGACCAGGACCTGATCAACGCGGGCAAGGTCCCGGTCACCGAGGTGCCGGGGGCTTCCTACTTCCACCACGCCGACTCCTTCGCCATGATGCGCGGCGGCCACCTGGACGTCTGCGTGCTCGGCGCGTTCCAGGTCTCCGCCACCGGCGACCTGGCGAACTGGCATACCGGCGCACCCGATGCCATCCCCGCCGTTGGCGGTGCGATGGACCTGGCGACCGGGGCCAAGGATGTCTACGTGATGATGTCCCTGTTCACCAAGGACGGCAAGCCGAAGCTGGTTCCGGAATGCACCTACCCGCTCACGGGCGTGGGCTGCGTCACCCGCATATACACTAATGACGCGGTCTTCCTGATTACGGAGGAAGGCGTGCGCGTGCGCGAAACGTTCGGAACCACGCTTGAAGAACTGCAGTCCAAGATGGACATCAAGCTGCTTCCGCCCACCGAGTAACTGCAAAAAGGAACCATGACCGAGACCAAGACGCCGGGCGACCAGTTCGTCCAGTCGCTGGCCCGCGGATTGACCGTGATCAGGGCCTTCGACGCCGACAACGTCACCATGACGCTCAGCGAGGTCTCCAAGAGGACCGGCCTGACCCGTGCCACGGCGCGGAGGTTCCTGCACACCCTGGTCGACCTGGGCTATGTGCGCACGGACGGCCGTGTCTTCGAACTCACCGCCCTGGTGCTCCAGCTGGGGTATTCCTACCTCGCCGGGCAGAGTCTGCCCCAGCTGGTGCAGCCATTGCTGGAGGAGCTTTCCGCGGAGCTGCATGAATCCACCTCCGCGTCGATTCTCGACGGCGATGAGATCGTCTACATCGCCCGCATCCATACCCGGCGGATCATGACCGTGGGCATCATGGTGGGCACACGCTTCCCCGCCTACGCGACGTCGATGGGCCGCGTGCTGCTCGCCGGCCTGCCCGCCGGCCAGCTGGAGGACTATCTGGCCTCCGCCGACCTGAAGCCGCTGACGTCACGGACCATCGCCGACCCGGACAAGCTCCGGGCGGAGCTGGACAAGGTGCGGCGCCAAGGATGGGCCCTGGTGGACCAGGAGCTGGAGATCGGGCTGCGCTCCGTGGCGGTGCCGGTGCTGCATCCGGACGGTTCCGTGGCAGCCGCGTTGAACATGTCCATGCAGGCATCGCTGGCAGACGGCACCCGGGACGTGGACGCCGTGGTCGCGGAAGCCCTGCCGAAGCTCCAGGCCGCCGCCGCCAAGATCACCGACGCACTGCGCGCCCAGCAGTAGGCCCGCCCGGGCGTTGGCCACGCCGCCACCAGGAATCCAGTTCCCCCAGGGAGGATCGCTTATATGGGAACACGCAGAACCGCCGGTCCGCTCCGAACTGCCGCCGGCCTGGCGGGCGAACTGCTCGTGACCATCGGGGGTATCCTCCTCCTCTACGTCATCTGGCAGCTGTGGTGGACCAACGTGGACGCCCAGGCGGCGCAGCAGGGCGCAGTCACCACCCTGTCCCGGCAGTTCGCAGGTCCCACCGAGCCAGCCGCTGCCGCGGACTTCGGGCCGCCGCAGCCAGGCGAGCCGCCCGGGGACGGGGAGACCTTCGGCATCGTCTACATCCCGCGCTTCGGCGAGGACTTCTCCGTGCCGGTCTCCGGGGGAGTGGGTCCCGAAGTCCTCGATTCGCTGGGCCTGGGCATGTACGCCGGGGCAGCGATGCCGGGGGAGGTCGGGAACTTCGCGGTGGCCGGCCACCGGCAGACGTACGGCAAGGTCCTGGACAGAATCGATGCGCTCCGGCCCGGGGACCGCATCCATGTGCGTACTGCCGACGGGTACTTCAGCTACGTCTTCGAGGAATACACCATCGTGACGCCGGACCGGACAGACGTGTTGCTGCCCGTACCGGAACAACCCGGGGCCGAACCGGTCAGAGCGATGATGACGCTGACAACCTGTCATCCGAGGTTCGGCGACAAGGAGCGTTACATCGCCTACGCCGCGCTGGACTCCTGGCGCCCCGCCGACACCGGACCGCCCCCCGACATCGCCGGCCTGGTCGCCGCGCAGGCAGGAGCCTGAGGTGTACGCCTGGATCTTCCGGAACCTGCCGGGCCCGCTCGCCGTGCGGATTATGCTGTCTCTGTTGCTGCTGGCGGCGGCCGTCCTGGTGCTCTTGGAGTTCGTCTTTCCTTGGATCAGTTCCCTCGGGCTGCTGGAGGGCGAGGCAACACTCAGCCCGGGACCGGGATAAGACGGGCTTGGGTCGGACGGGGCGGGACCATGGCGGTTCCCGGCGGAACCCGTACACGACGTGTCGGTTAGCAGAATGTGTCCTGGATCATTTATATTTCTGCCAGGGCCGGTAGACGCCGGCCGACGCAGGGCGCCTAAGCAATCGGATCGGCGCGATATCCGCCCTGCCAAGACAGCCGAGTTGGGGACAGGACATTCACGTGACATCACGACTGCGCGCTGCGCTGCTCACCGGCACCGTTGCCGCCGCTCTCGCCCTGGGCAGCGTTCCCGCCCACGCTGGCACCCAGGATCCGGCCGGCCAGCAGGCCCCGATCCCCGGTGACATCGCGCCCGCGGCGCCCGGCCCGGACGCGGTTGCCGTCGGGACGGTTGTGTCCGAAGCTGCCGCGAGCGCGCCGGTTGAAGAAACTGCCGTTGCCGAGCCGGTTCAGACGGAGCCGGAAGAGGCCCTGGCTGACGCCGTGGTTACCATGCTGGTCGAGGCCCCCGCAGCGGATAACGACGGCGCACCGTCGGACGGCGCCGACGGCACCGCCGGGGCCGCGGGGGCCGCGGGCCCGATCGATGCCGGCGCAGGTGACGAAGCGGCGGCCTCCGCGGAAGATGCCTCGGCCGAGGAATCAGCTCGGACATCGGCCTCGGAAACCATGCCCGATACTCCCGCCGCCGATACTCCCGCCGCCGAGCCGGCTGCCCCGGCAGCGGAGCCGGCCACGGAGGTTGCGCCCGCACCCGTCGCTCCTCCAACGACGAAACCCGTTCTGGTCGAGCCCATAGTGGTGGGCGGACGCACCCTGACCCACAGCGACTTCAACATCCCGGATGACATCGCCGCCGCGGACGAAGAGACCGTCATGCGCTGGATGGAGGAGAACATCGACCTCGTGCTCGAGTCCGAGGGCATGCAGTACCTGGTGGACCTCATGCTGGACTACCTGATGGCGGGCGACCTGGACGGCCTGGCCGCCATGATCCGCGAAATGAGCGCCTCCGATCCCGCTGCGGGGGAGGAACTCATCCTGTGGATGTACGAGATGTTCGAAGGCATCGGAGAATGGCCCGGCGACTTCGGCGAGTGGCCGGTTGTCGACGAGCCCGCATCGGGTCAACCGGCCAAGGAAACAGTCGTCAGCCCGGCCAGCCCGATCGTGGCTCCGGCCGCGCTGCCCCTGCCGGCAGCACAGTCGGACGTGCCGCCGGTGACCGTCCCGGCCAGTGCACTGGCAGAAACCGGTGCCGCCGGCACCGTCTGGCTGGCCGCGGGTGGAATGGGCCTGTTGCTGCTAGGCTCCGCCCTCATCTTCTGGCGGCGCCGAAGCGCCTGAGGTAGCCGTCCCGGTCCTGCCCCCGGACGTTCACCCCGCCGCCAACTGTCGTTGGCCTTGGCATGGATGAATGTCCTGCGATGGATCCTGAGACACAGCGGCGGAAATTCCTGCCCGAAATCCAAGCCCTGCGCGCCCTTGCGGTGCTGTTGGTGGTGGCCTACCACCTGGAGCCGCGCTGGCTGCCCGGCGGATTCGTCGGAGTGGACGTCTTCTTCGTCATCTCCGGCTTCCTGATCACCGGCCACATGCTCCGCGAGGCGGCGGCCACCGGCACGCTGTCCCTGCGATCATTCTGGGCGGCCCGCATCCGGCGCATCCTGCCCGCGGCGCTGCTGACCATCGCCGTCGTACTGGCGGCAACGCTGGCGCTGCTGCCCATGAGCCAGTGGGAGCGCATCGGGGGCCAGGCGCTGGCCTCCACCCTTTATGTCCAAAACTGGGTCCTGGCCGCCGGATCGGTCGACTACCTGGCGGCGACCGAGACGCCGACACCGCTTCAGCACTTCTGGTCCCTGGCCGTCGAGGAACAGTTCTATCTGCTGTGGCCGCTGCTGGTCTTGCTGGCCGTCTTCGCGGTGCGCCGCAGGCGGCAGGGCCGCCCGGTAACGGCGCGTCGCCCGGGGGAAGAGGTGGCACGGACGGCCGCCGCGATCTTCGCCGTCGTCGTCGCAGCGTCGCTGGCGTACGGCATCTGGGCTACCGCCGGCGGCAGCCCGGCCGCCTACTTCATCACCCCCACCCGGATATGGGAGCTTGGGCTGGGCGGGCTGCTGGCCGCCCTGCACCAGGACCCGCGGCGCTGGCCCTACTTGCGCAGCATCCTGGCGGCAGCCGGACTGACCGCCATCGTGGCCTCGGCGTTCCTCTTCAACGGCAGCACGCCGTTCCCCGGGGCGGCGGCGCTGCTGCCGGTGCTGGGCACCCTCGCCGTCATCGCTGCCGGACGGACCAGCGGCCCGCTGTCCCTGCACCGCCTGGTGGACTGGCGGCCTGTCCAATGGACGGGGAACGTCTCCTACTCGCTCTACCTCTGGCACTGGCCCCTGATCGTGTTTTTCACGACCCTGGCCGATGAAGAACCCGGGCCGGCCACGAGCCCGCTGCTGCTGGCCTGTTCCTTTGGCCTGGCCGCCCTGAGCTATTACTTCGTGGAAACACCGGTGCGCCGCTTTGGCTGGTTCAGCGCCAGCGCCTGGCGGCCGCTCGCCGCCGGTGCCGCGGCCACCGCGCTGGTCGGCACGCTGGCCTTCGTGCCGGCCAACCAGCAGGATCGGATCCTGGCCCAACGCGCTGAGGCGACGTCCGCGCTGCTGGCGGCCCCGCCGCCGGGCTTCGGGGTTGCCTCGATGTCGGAGGAGGGCCACCGCGCCTTCGCCACCGAGACACCGTTGGTGGTCCCGGATCCCGCCCGGGCCGGAGCCGACCAGTCCGGCCTCGGCGATTGCGCCGTCAAGTCGATGGCGACCGAGACCAAGGAATGCACCTTCGGGGACCCGGAGGGTGACTTCACCCTGGCGCTGGTGGGTGACTCGCACGCGGGCCACTGGTTCAAGGCCCTGGAGCCTGTTGCCCGGGAACGGGGGTGGCGCCTGCTCACGTATATCCATAATTCCTGCCCGTTTAGCGCGGAGCAGCGCAAGCTGGAAGCCAAGGGGGAATCCGTCTGCCAGGGGCCCAACGAACAGACCATGGAACGGCTGACGTCCCGCGGCGACGTGGACGCGGTCCTCACCTCGTACTATGCGGAGTCTTCCTTCGTCGACTCCGGCACGGGACAGCGGCCCGGCGCGGCGGGCTTCGCCGAGTACTGGAACGAGCTAGCCGACGCCGGCGTCGACGTGTACGCGTTGAAGGACACGCCCCGCCCGCGTGAGGGCGCCATCGCCCGGGACTGCGTGGCGGTGAACTACGAGGACCCGGCCGAATGCGGCCAGCCCCGGAGCGACGGGCTCGACGGGAAGGACCTCACCGAAGATGCCGCCAGGCTGGCGCCGCGGACGCAGGTCATCGACATGTCGGCACACTTCTGTGACCGTGAGACCTGCCCCGCGGTGATCGGCAACGTCTTGGTGTACCGGGACCTCAATCATGTCTCGGGCACCTACATGAAGACGCTGGCCAAGCCGCTGGAAGCCGCCCTGCTGCTGGCCATGGAACGGTCATGACGCCGCGGACAGGCCGCTGTGCAGCGGCCGGGCAGCCGCCGGGCCACCCCGTCGTCCGCGGCCCGCATTCTCTGATAGACTTTTCTTCGATTGTTTTTGTGTGGCAGTGGATGAAGGCCGTTCCGTATAAAACCGGGATGGGGCCTGTTTCCGGTCCGCGGGGTTCTTGCGCGGAGAATGCCACACTTTTGCACGCCTACGGTCGCTTCAATTCGGCAGCGGGTGCGAAGACGACCGACAGTGCCTGGCCCTGCAAGTGAGGCGGGGCAAAGCCCGAGAAAAACGGAGAACACGAAAGTGCCTACGATTAACCAGCTGGTCCGCAAGGGCCGCTCACCCAAGGTCAATAAGACCAAGGCGCCTGCCCTCAAGGGCAGCCCGATGAAGCGCGGCGTTTGCACCCGCGTTTACACCACCACCCCGAAGAAGCCGAACTCTGCGCTCCGCAAGGTAGCCCGCGTCAAGCTCGCCGGCGGCATCGAAGTGACTGCCTACATCCCCGGTGTAGGCCACAACCTGCAGGAACACTCCATCGTGCTGGTGCGCGGCGGCCGTGTGAAGGACCTGCCCGGTGTCCGCTACAAGATCGTCCGCGGCGCCCTCGACACCCAGGGTGTCAAGAACCGCAAGCAGGCTCGCAGCCGCTACGGCGCGAAGATGGAGAAGAAGTAATATGCCTCGCAAGGGTCCGGCCCCCAAGCGGCCGCTAGTTGTAGATCCCGTCCACGGTTCCCCGTTGGTGACCCAGCTGATCAACAAGGTTCTTGTTGACGGCAAGAAGTCCACCGCAGAGCGCATCGTTTACGGCGCCCTCGACGGTGTGAAGGCCAAGTCCGGCGGCGACCCCGTTGCCGCCCTGAAGAAAGCCATGGACAACGTCCGCCCGACCCTGGAGGTCCGCTCCCGCCGCGTCGGCGGCGCCACCTACCAGGTTCCGGTTGAGGTCAAGCCGGGCCGTGCCACGGCCCTGGCCCTGCGCTGGCTGGTCGGCTACTCGAAGGCCCGCCGCGAGAAGACGATGACCGAGCGTCTCATGAACGAGATTCTGGATGCGTCGAACGGTCTCGGTGCCGCTGTGAAGCGTCGCGAAGACACCCACAAGATGGCCGAGTCCAACAAGGCCTTCGCCCACTACCGCTGGTAAAGAGCAGGTACGACGACGGCGCTAACCGCCGTCGTCGTACCCCTCACCTACAAAGGGAGACATTGTGGCACTGGACGTGCTAACCGACCTTACGAAGGTCCGCAATATCGGCATCATGGCCCACATCGATGCCGGCAAGACCACCACTACGGAACGCATCCTGTTCTACACGGGTGTGAACCACAAGCTCGGCGAAACTCACGACGGTGCGTCGACGACCGACTGGATGGAACAGGAAAAGGAACGCGGCATCACCATCACCTCCGCCGCGGTGACCTGCTTCTGGAACCAGAACCAGATCAACATCATCGACACCCCGGGCCACGTGGACTTCACGGTGGAGGTTGAGCGTTCGCTGCGCGTCCTCGACGGTGCTGTCGCTGTCTTCGACGGCAAGGAAGGCGTGGAGCCGCAGTCCGAGACTGTGTGGCGCCAGGCCGACAAGTACGAGGTTCCCCGCATCTGCTTCGTCAACAAGATGGACAAGCTGGGCGCCGACTTCTACTTCACGGTGGACACCATCATCAAGCGCCTCGGCGCCAAGCCGCTGGTCATGCAGCTGCCGATCGGTTCCGAGAACGACTTCATCGGCGTCGTCGACCTGCTGACCATGAAGGCCATGGTCTGGGAGGGTGACGCCAAGGGCGACGTTTCCATGGGTGCTGCCTACGAGACCCGGGAGATCCCCGAGGATCTGCAGGCCAAGGCCGAGGAATACCGCGCGCAGCTGGTGGAAGCCGTTGCCGAGGCTTCCGAGGAACTCATGGAGAAGTACCTCGAAGGCGAAGAGATCTCCATCGACGAGCTGAAGGCCGGCATCCGCAAGATGGTCGTCAACTCGGAGATCTACCCGGTCTTCTGTGGTTCTGCCTTCAAGAACCGCGGGGTGCAGCCGATGCTGGACGCCGTCATCGATTACCTGCCGTCCCCGGTCGACGTTCCGTCGATGATCGGGCACGACCCCAAGAACGAGGAAATCGAGCTGACCCGCAAGCCGAACGAGGACGAGCCGTTCTCGGCCCTGGCGTTCAAGGTTGCGGCGCACCCGTTCTTCGGCCAGCTGACCTTCATCCGGGTGTACTCGGGCAAGGCCACCTCCGGAACCCAGCTGCTGAACTCCACCAAGGGCAAGAAGGAGCGCATCGGCAAGCTGTTCCAGATGCACGCCAACAAGGAGAACCCGGTGGATGAGGTGCACGCAGGCCACATCTACGCGGTGATCGGCCTGAAGGACACCACCACCGGCGACACCCTGTGCGCCGTCGACGCCCCGATCGTCCTCGAGTCGATGTCCTTCCCGGAGCCGGTGATCTTCGTGGCCATCGAGCCGAAGACCAAGGGCGACCAGGAGAAGCTTTCCACGGCTATCCAGAAGCTCTCCGCCGAGGACCCGACGTTCACCGTTTCGCTGAACGAAGAGACCGGCCAGACCGAAATCGGCGGCATGGGCGAGCTGCACCTGGACATCCTGGTGGACCGCATGCGCCGCGAGTTCAAGGTCGAGGCCAACGTGGGCAAGCCCCAGGTTGCCTACCGTGAAACCATCAAGAAGGCTGTCGAGAAGGTCGACTTCACCCACAAGAAGCAGACGGGTGGATCCGGCCAGTTCGCGAAGGTCCAGGTTTCCTTCGAGCCGCTGGACACCACCGACGGCACCTTCTACGAGTTCGAGAACAAGGTCACCGGCGGCCGTATTCCGCGCGAATACATCCCCTCGGTCGACGCTGGCATCCAGGATGCCATGCAGCTCGGCATCCTGGCCGGCTACCCGCTGGTCGGCGTCAAGGCCATCCTGCTCGACGGCGCATACCACGACGTCGACTCTTCGGAAATGGCCTTCAAGATCGCTGGTTCCCAGGTCTTCAAGGAAGGCGCACGCCGCGCCAACCCGGTCCTGCTCGAGCCGCTGATGGCCGTCGAAGTACGTACCCCTGAGGAATACATGGGCGACGTGATCGGCGACCTGAACTCCCGCCGTGGACAGATCCAGTCCATGGAGGACGCTAGCGGCGTGAAGGTTGTGCGCGCTAACGTTCCGCTTTCCGAGATGTTCGGCTACATCGGCGACCTGCGTTCCAAGACGCAGGGCCGCGCGGTGTACTCGATGCAGTTCGAAAGCTACTCTGAGGTCCCGAAGGCTGTCGCCGACGAGATCATCCAGAAGACGCGCGGCGAGTAAAACCAATGGTGGCGGGTCCTTATCCGTAGGGACCCGGCACCCCGTGCGGGCGGCCGGTCGGCTCACGCAGCCGGCCGCCCGCACAACCCACTGACGGAACCGCGCAAGTTTTTGCCGGTACCTGACGGAACCAGTAATTTCACCAAACACAAAAGCCCGAAGTAGACTTGTTCAAGTTTCGGCCGTGACAATCGCGTCCGAAGAGCAAATCTTCTCAACACGTTCTAGGAGGAACCCGTGGCGAAGGCAAAGTTCGAGCGGACTAAGCCGCACGTCAACATTGGCACCATCGGTCACGTTGACCACGGTAAGACCACGTTGACCGCTGCCATTTCCAAGGTGCTTGCTGACAAGTACCCCGATCTCAACGAGCAGCGTGACTTCGCAGCTATCGACTCTGCCCCGGAAGAGCGCCAGCGCGGTATCACCATCAACATCTCGCACGTCGAGTACCAGACCGAGAAGCGCCACTACGCACACGTGGACGCCCCCGGCCACGCTGACTACATCAAGAACATGATCACCGGTGCCGCCCAGATGGACGGCGCAATCCTGGTGGTTGCCGCGACTGACGGCCCGATGGCCCAGACCCGCGAGCACGTTCTGCTGGCCCGCCAGGTTGGCGTTCCGACGCTGCTGGTGGCCCTGAACAAGTCGGACATGGTTGAGGACGAGGAACTGCTCGACCTGGTCGAAATGGAAGTCCGTGAGCTGCTCAGCTCGCAGGAGTTCGACGGCGACAACGCACCGGTCATCCGCACTTCCGGCCTGAAGGCCCTGGAAGGCGACGCCCAGTGGGTCAAGTCTGTCGAGGACCTGATGGACGCCGTTGACGAGTACATCCCGGACCCGGTCCGCGACAAGGACAAGCCGTTCCTGATGCCGGTTGAAGACGTCTTCACCATCACCGGCCGCGGCACCGTGGTGACCGGCCGCGCCGAGCGCGGTACCCTCGCCATCAACTCCGAGGTCGAGATCGTCGGCATCCGTCCGGTGCAGAAGACCACCGTTACCGGTATCGAGATGTTCCACAAGCAGCTCGACGAAGCATGGGCAGGCGAGAACTGTGGCCTGCTGCTGCGCGGTATCAAGCGCGAAGACGTGGAGCGCGGCCAGGTTATTGTGAAGCCGGGTTCGATCACCCCGCACACCGACTTCGAGGCCAACGTCTACATCCTGTCCAAGGATGAAGGCGGCCGCCACAACCCGTTCTACTCGAACTACCGTCCGCAGTTCTACTTCCGCACCACCGACGTGACCGGCGTTATCACCCTGCCGGAAGGCACCGAAATGGTCATGCCGGGCGACAACACTGAGATGACCGTTGAGCTCATCCAGCCGATCGCCATGGAAGAGGGCCTCGGCTTCGCTATCCGTGAAGGCGGCCGCACCGTTGGTTCGGGCCGCGTCACCAAGATCACCAAGTAACTCTGTGATCTGCTGACCGGAGATTTCCGGTCGGAGGCAAGAGAACCCCCGCCGTCCCAGGACGGCGGGGGTTCTCTTCTCTCTTTTAACTTTCCGGGCCGAGGGCGAAGCCGATGGTCCCCTCAGCGGCGGTGGTGTACCTCCGGTGCGGCGGGCCGGGAAGCGCCGGCCGCCATGTTCCGGCCGGGTTCAGATGTTTTGGTGCAGGCAGAGGATGTTGCCCTCCGAGTCCGGGAACCAGGCGCAGCGCTGGTGGCCGGTGACCGCGATGTGGTTGACGGTTTTGAGGCCCGGCAGGTCGTAGTCCGCGAAGTCGACGCCGCGGCTGGCCAGTTCGGACATCTCGGTCTCCAAGTCGGCAACCTCGAAGCTGATCGAGGTGTGGTCCGACGTGTCGGCTTCCGGTCGGACGATGAGTTCTACCGCGGTGGAGCCGTCGCTGGAGAACAGGAACGAGTCCTCTCCGAGCGGGCCGGCGGGCTGCAAGCCGAGGGAATTTTGGTAGAACGCGCGCGCCCGGTCCATGTCCTTCACGGGCAGGACCGTCGTCATGGTGTGGGTGCTGAGCATGGTTGTCCGGCTTTCTGGGAGCGTCTGCGGTGGACACTCCCAGAATAGTCGTGGCCGCGGTCCCGGGGATTGGGGGACGACCACGAATTTTGACCGGCAACCAGTAGGATCGGAACCATGGAATGGCTGATCGTGTGGATCGTCCTGGGCCTGGTCGCCGCGGTGGTCGGAGCGGTGTCCTGGGGCAGGCGGTACTACCGCCATGAACTCGACCGTGCCCGCCGGATCCGGCGCGCCAACGGCGGGCGGTAGCCCAAGACGCCTGCGGCATCGAAGGCACCGGCGGGACGTCAGGCCTGACTCGGTGCGGCCACCGCCGTCGCCGATTGCCCGGACGCCGTGCCTGCGCCGGCACGACGACGCCGCGCTGCCACATCCTTCAGCCAGTGGAAGGAGGCCTTGCGGATCCGCTGCTGGGTGGCGAAGTCCACGTACACCAGGCCGAAGCGCTGGCTGTACCCTGCCGCCCATTCGAAGTTGTCCATCAGCGTCCAGACGTAGTAGCCGCGCAGGTCGATGCCGGCCGCGGGCCCGTCCGGTGCCGTCGCGGTGAGCGCGGCCTCCAGGTGCGTGGCCAAGTAGTCGATCCGCCGCACGTCGGCAACGGACGGCTCCTTGGTCAGCGCATCGCGGACCACCACATCCTTGAAGCTGGCGCCGCCCTCGGTGATGTAGACCGGCGGCAGGTTGGGGTAGCGCTCCGCCATTTGGGCCAAGGCAACCTGCAGGTAGTCGGGTGCCACCGGCCAGCCGAATTCTGTCCGCTCATAACCCGGCCACGCGGCCAGATGGAACGGCAGGTCGCCGCCCTGCTCCCAGAGCAACTCGGGCAGGCCCTCGGGGATTGCCTCCGGACCGGTCAGCGGTCCCGGTCCGATGCCGATCCTGGTGGGGAAGTAGTAGTTCAGCCCGTAGAAATCCAGCGGCTGGCTCATTACCGCCAGGTCTTCGTCCGGAATTTCGCGCAGGTACTGGAGCGCGGGTTTGAGCACCGGGTTGATAGTCGGGTAGCGGCCCAGCAGGACGGGGTCCGAAAACATGCCGTTGTGCAGCACATCGAACAGTTCCACCAGCACATCGTGGGCCAGGCCTTCCTTGGCGCCGACCACGGGGGAGTAGACGTTGGTAATGCCGGCCTCGCCCGCGATCCCGCCGGCCCGCAGGGCCGAGAGGCTGAGCCCGTGCGCGAGGATGAGATGGTGCGCGGCGGGCAGGGCATCGAACAGCCCGGCCTGGCCGGGTGCATGGACCCCGAGGCCGTAGCCGTTGAGGGTGACGGTGGTCGGCTCGTTGATCGTCACCCAGCGGTCCACCCGGTCGCCGAACTTGTCCGCGGCGATGGCCGCGAAGTCGGCCAGCCGGTAGGCCGTGTCCCGGTTCAGCCAGCCACCCGCGTGCTCCAGCGGCAGCGGGGTGTCCCAGTGGTAGAGCGTGCACATCGGTGAGATGCCCCGCGCCAGCAGTTCATCCAGCAGGCGGTCGTAGAAATCGATGCCCTGCTGGTTGACCGGTCCCTGTCCGCCGGGCTGGATCCGCGGCCAGGACAGCGAGAACCGGTATGAGTCCACGCCGAGCTCCGCCATCAGCCCGACGTCCTCGGGCATCCGGTGGTAGTGGTCGCAGGCAGCATCCGCCGTCGCGCCGCCGGCAATCCGCCCGGGCTCATGCGAGAACGCGTCCCAGCCGGACGGTCCGCGCCCGTCTTCGGCCACGGCGCCCTCGATCTGGAACGCCGCCGTCGCCACGCCCAGGCTAAAGTCGGACGGGATCAATGCCGCCAGGCGCCCGCTGTCCATTGCCATTCGCTGTCGTCCTCCGTAAAACATGGTCCTCCCGCATTGCGGGGCCCGCTGGAGCGGGCTGGCACCAGCATCGCACTGCCGGCAGGTCCGCGCCATAGCGGCGCAGCCGCCGCGCGTCCGGATGAAGCCCGACAGCGGGGAGCAGCTGCCGACGGAGGGGTGCAGCTGCCGACGACGGCGGCGGGAACCTTCCGCCCGTCGGCGGGGTGCAGCGCCCGCGGCAGGGCCGCGGCTCCCTGGCTGATCCTTGCGTCCGAAGGCACGGGGCCGGGGGCCGATTCGCAATCAGGGCCAAAGTCTGCCACACTAGATGAGTTGTTCAAGCGCTTTTGCATGTCTTCGTGCGAAGCTGGGTCCCGCCCGGGATAATGCCCGGGGCAGGGTCAGGCTCCACAGATTTCAAAGCCCAAATATAACCCACCCTCCTTTTTGAGCGGGCGGAGTGCGCAGAATGTTCGCGACACGCCCGACCGCGGGGGTCGGAGCCTCAGCAGGGTGAGGAACCCGGATTCATCCGGATTCAGTCTGCCGGAGGAGCGCCAGGCCAGGAGCGATCCAGCCATCGGGGCGCATCAGGAGAAAGTCAACAGAGCAGCACTGAGAAAGAGAGCGGAGACGCCATGGCGGGACAGAAAATCCGCATCCGTCTGAAGTCATATGACCATGAGGTCATTGATGTTTCAGCACGGAAGATCGTCGAGACGGTCACGCGTGCAGGCGCAACGGTAGTGGGCCCCGTGCCGCTGCCCACCGAGAAGAACGTGTACTGCGTTATCCGGTCGCCGCACAAGTACAAGGACAGCCGGGAGCACTTTGAAATGCGCACCCACAAGCGGCTGATCGACATTATCGATCCCACGCCCAAGGCCGTCGATTCGCTGATGCGGCTCGACCTGCCGGCGGACGTGAACATCGAAATCAAGCTGTAGGGGAGTGAGTAATTTGTCTACCACTACACGCCAAGTAAAGGGACTGCTGGGCACCAAGCTCGGCATGACCCAGGTCTGGGACGAGAACAACCGGCTCATCCCGGTCACCGTCGTCAAGGCCGACTCCAACGTCATCACCCAGCTGCGCTCTGCGGACGTCGACGGCTACACCGCCGTCCAGATCGGCTACGGCCAGATCGACCCGCGCAAGGTGACCAAGCCGCTGGCCGGCCACTTCGAGAAGGCCGGGGTTACCCCGCGCCGCCACGTGGTTGAGCTGCGCACCGCCGATGCCGGCTCCTACGAGCTGGGCCAGGAACTCTCCGTGGAGCTGTTCGAGACCGGCCAGAAGGTCGACGTCGTCGGAACCACCAAGGGCAAGGGCTTCGCCGGTGTCATGAAGCGTCACGGCTTCGCCGGTGTGGGTGCCTCGCACGGCGCGCACAAGAACCACCGCAAGCCCGGTTCCATCGGTGGCGCGTCCACTCCGGGCCGCGTTTTCAAGGGCATGCGCATGTCCGGCCGCATGGGTGCCGTCCGCCAGACCACGCTGAACCTGACCGTTCACGCTGTGGACACTGAGAACTCGCTGCTCTTGATCAAGGGTGCCGTTCCCGGTGCCCGCGGCTCGGTCGTTCTCGTCCGTTCCGCTGTGAAGGGAGCCTAGTTCAATGGCTAACACGATCAAGGTTGACCTGCCTGCAGAGATCTTCGACGTCCAGACCAACGTGCCGCTGCTGCACCAGGTCGTCGTCGCACAGCTCGCTGCTGCCCGGCAGGGAACCCACAAGACCAAGACCCGCGCCGAGGTTTCCGGTGCCGGCCGCAAGCCGTTCAAGCAGAAGGGCACCGGCCGCGCCCGCCAGGGTTCGATCCGCGCCCCGCACATGACCGGCGGCGGCGTCGTGCACGGCCCGACCCCGCGCGACTACAGCCAGCGCACCCCCAAGAAGATGAAGGCCGCTGCCCTGCGCGGCGCCCTCTCCGACCGGGCACGCAACGGCCGCATCCACGTCGTGGAGGCACTGGTTGCCGGCGACAAGCCGTCCACCAAGGCCGCTACCGATGCCCTGCGCGCCATCACCGATCGCAAGAACCTGCTCGTAGTCATCGAGCGCGCCAACGATGTGGCGGCCCTGAGCCTGCGCAACATCGAGGCTGTTCACACCATTTACGTGGATCAGCTGAACACCTACGACGTGCTGGTTTCCGACGACGTGGTCTTCACCCAGGCCGCCTACGAGGCGTTCATCGCAGCTAAAGCAACTGCCAAGGAGGACGCCAAGTGAGCGCGACCACCACAAAAGATCCCCGCGACGTGATCCTTGCTCCCGTCGTTTCGGAGAAGAGCTACGGCCTGATCGACGAAGGTAAGTACACCTTCCTGGTCGACCCCCGCTCGAACAAGACCGAGATCAAGCTGGCCGTGGAGAAGATTTTCTCCGTCAAGGTCGACTCGATCAACACCATCAACCGTGCCGGTAAGCGCAAGCGGACCAAGTTCGGATGGGGACAGCGCAAGGACACCAAGCGCGCAATTGTCACCCTGAAGGAAGGCACAATCGACATCTTCGGCGGTCCGCTTTCTTAAGCGGAGACCACTTTAACGAGGAATTGAACTATGGGAATCCGTAAATACAAGCCGACTACACCGGGCCGTCGCGGCTCGAGCGTGGCCGACTTCGCTGAAATCACGCGATCGACGCCGGAAAAGTCGTTGCTGCGCCCGCTGACCAAGTCAGGTGGACGTAACAACTCCGGCAAGATCACTACCCGTCACAAGGGCGGCGGACACAAGCGCCAGTACCGTCTGATCGACTTCCGTCGTCATGACAAGGACGGCGTGCCCGCCAAGGTCGCTCACATCGAGTACGACCCGAACCGCACCGCGCGGATCGCCCTGCTGCACTACGTTGATGGCACCAAGCGCTACATCCTGGCTCCGGCCAAGCTGAAGCAGGGAGACACGGTCGAGGCCGGCGCCAGCGCCGACATCAAGCCGGGCAACAACCTGCCGCTGCGCAACATCCCCGTCGGTACGGTCATCCACGCTGTGGAGCTGCGTCCGGGCGGCGGTGCCAAGATGGCCCGCTCCGCCGGTGCCTCCGTCCAGTTGGTGGCCAAGGAAGGCAAGTACGGCCAGCTCCGCCTGCCGTCCGGCGAAATCCGCAACGTCGATGTGCGCTGCCGCGCAACCATCGGCGAGGTGGGCAACGCCGAGCAGTCCAACATCAGCTGGGGCAAGGCCGGCCGCATGCGCTGGAAGGGCGTCCGCCCGACCGTCCGCGGTGTGGCCATGAACCCGATCGACCACCCGCACGGTGGTGGCGAGGGCAAGACCTCCGGTGGCCGCCACCCGGTCAACCCGAACGGCAAGCCCGAGGGCCGCACCCGCCGCCCGAACAAGGAAAGCGACCGCCTGATTGTGCGTCGCCGTCGTACTGGCAAGAACAAGCGATAGGAGCCTGGGAACATGCCACGCAGCCTGAAGAAAGGCCCCTTCGTCGATCAGCACCTCTTCGTGAAGGTAGCTGCAGAGAACGAAAAGGGCACCAAGAACGTCATCAAGACGTGGTCCCGCCGTTCGATGATCGTGCCCGACATGCTCGGACACACGATCGCCGTACACGACGGACGCAAGCACATTCCGGTGTTTGTCACTGAGTCGATGGTCGGGCACAAGCTCGGCGAATTCGCCCCGACGCGGACCTTCCGCGGCCATGTGAAGGACGACCGCAAGGGCAAGCGCCGCTAGGCGCTGCTCTTACGGCAGAAGACGAGAGAAGGAAAGCAATGGAAGCCAAGGCTATTGCGCGCCATATTCGCGTGACGCCTATGAAGGCCCGGCGCGTCGTCAACCTTGTTCGTGGCAAGCAGGCGAATGAGGCTCTGGCAATTCTGAAGTTTGCCCCGCAGGCAGCTTCGGAGCCGGTCAGCAAGGTACTCGCGTCGGCAGTCGCCAACGCCCGCGTTATCGCGGACCGTGACGGCGTCGCCTTTGACGAGAGCGACCTGTACATCAGCGAAGCATTCGTAGATGAAGGCCCCACCATGAAGCGGTTCCAGCCGCGCGCCCAGGGGCGTGCCTACCGCATCAAGAAACGGACCAGCCACATCACGCTTGTTGTCGCTACCCCGGAGAAAGAGGAGGACCAGTAAGTGGGACAGAAAGTAAACCCGCACGGATTCCGACTCGGTATCACCACCGACCATGTCTCCCACTGGTTCGCTGACAGCAACAAGGCCGGCCAGCGCTACAAGGACTTTGTCCGCGAGGACGTGAAGATCCGCCAGCTGATGTCCACGGGCATGGACCGCGCGGGCATCGCGAAGGTTGAGATCGAGCGTACCCGTGACCGCGTGCGTGTGGACATCCACACCGCCCGCCCCGGCATCGTTATCGGCCGCCGCGGCGCCGAAGCAGACCGCATCCGCGGCGAGCTGGAGAAGCTCACCGGCAAGCAGGTGCAGCTGAACATCCTCGAGGTCAAGAACCCGGAGATCGAAGCGCAGCTGGTTGCCCAGGGCATCGCCGAGCAGCTGACCTCCCGCGTGGCCTTCCGCCGCGCCATGAAGAAGGCCATGCAGTCCGCCACCCGCGCCGGCGCCAAGGGCATCCGTGTCCAGTGCTCCGGTCGCCTCGGCGGCGCCGAAATGAGCCGTTCGGAGTTCTACCGCGAAGGCCGTGTGCCCCTGCACACCCTGCGGGCGAACATCGACTACGGCTTCTTCGAGGCCAAGACCACGTTCGGCCGCATCGGCGTCAAGGTCTGGATCTACAAGGGCGACGTGACCGCGAAGGAACTGGCGGCCCAGCAGGCTGCTGCTCCGTCCTCGCGTGGTCGTGGCGACCGTCCGGGCCGCCCCGCCGGTGGCGAGCGCCGTCGTCGTAATGACCGTGCTGCCGCTCCCGCCGCAGGCGAGGGCGCAGCCAAGGCCGAGGCACCTGCCGCTGAGGCAGCAGCGCCGGCAGCAGAAGGAGGAGAAGCTTAAATGCTTATCCCACGTCGAGTTAAGTTCCGTAAGCAGCACCACCCGGGTCGTTCCGGCGCTGCTTCCGGCGGCACCGAGGTCAGCTTCGGCGAGTGGGGTATCCAGGCTCTGACGCCGGCATACGTCACCAACCGCCAGATCGAAGCGGCCCGTATTGCGATGACCCGCCACATCAAGCGTGGCGGCAAGGTCTGGATCAACATTTATCCGGACCGCCCGCTGACCAAGAAGCCGGCCGAAACCCGCATGGGTTCCGGTAAGGGTTCGCCGGAATGGTGGGTCGCAAACGTCAAGCCGGGACGGGTTCTGTTCGAACTGTCCGGTGTCAATGAAGAGGTAGCTCGCGAGGCCCTGCGCCTGGCGATCCACAAGCTGCCGTTGAAGGCACGCATTGTGCGTCGCGAAGGTGGTGAATAGAAATGGCAGTTGGTTCAAAGGAACTGGCAACCGATCAGCTCGAGACTTTCGATAAGGACCGTCTCGCAGAGGAGCTGCGCAAGGCCAAGGAGGAGCTGTTCAACCTCCGTTTCCAGTCCGCCACCGGTCAGCTGGAAAACCACGGCCGCCTGAAGGCAGTGAAGCGGGACATCGCGCGCATCTACACCGTGCTGCGTGAGCGCGAGCTGGGCATTCGTCCCGAGGTCGAGGCTTCTGCGGAAGCTCCGGTCGAGGAAAAGAAGGCCAAGAAGGCTAAGAAGTCCGAAAAGGCCGCCGAAGCCGAAACCGCCGAGACCGAAACCCCCGCTTCGGAGGATGAGGCCAAGTGAGCGAAAACACGAACAAGGATGCAACTGTGGAAGAAGCCACTCAGGCTCGCGGTTACCGTAAGACCGCCCGCGGCTACGTCGTCTCGGACAAGATGGAAAAGACCATCGTGGTCGAGGTTGAGGACCGCGTGAAGCACGCGCTGTACGGCAAGGTGATCCGCCGGACCGAGAAGCGCAAGGCCCACGACGAGCAGAACGCCGCCGGCATCGGCGACCTGGTTCTGATCGCCGAGACCCGTCCGCTGTCCGCCACCAAGCGGTGGCGCCTGGTCGAGATCATCGAAAAGGCCAAGTAGGACTTACGTCCTGCGTGCGGGGCCCGCCTGCCGAGCGGGCGGGCCCCGCACCCTTAAGTTTCCCTTCCGGCACGAACTGGATCCCGGTCCGCCGGAGCAGCCGGAAGGGTTTGGAAGGACTGTGGTTTCGGCCGCAGACCCTTTGAAAAGTACAAGCCCCTGGCCGTGATTTCACGTCCGGGGTGTCTTGGTCATAAACTAGTAATCTTGCCTGTGCCGTTTGGAAAGACCATCCATCCTTCCGCATGGACAGAATAGGCAAATTCCCGCAACCGCCTTCGGACCGCACACGCGTGTGGCCAGGGGGAGTTACGGTGCGGGCTACCCATATCCGTTCCGCAAGGCTCAGCAATGAGAACCGGCGCGACGACAGGAGTAATAAGTGATTCAGCAGGAGTCGCGACTGAAGGTCGCCGACAACACGGGTGCCAAGGAAATCTTGACCATCCGCGTTCTCGGTGGATCCGGCCGTCGCTACGCAGGCATTGGCGACACCATTGTTGCCACCGTCAAGGATGCAATTCCGGGCGGCAACGTCAAGAAGGGTGACATCGTCAAGGCTGTCATCGTTCGCACCAAGAAGGAACGCCGCCGTGCGGATGGTTCCTACATCAAGTTCGATGAGAACGCAGCCGTGATCCTCAAGAACGACGGCGACCCCCGCGGTACCCGTATCTTCGGCCCGGTCGGCCGTGAGCTTCGCGACAAGAAGTTCATGAAGATCATCTCGTTGGCTCCGGAGGTGCTGTAGTCCATGGCTAAGTACAAGATCAAGAAGGGTGACCTCGTTCAGGTCATCACCGGTGCCAAGGCTGAGCGCGGCGGCGACCGCGGCAAGCAGGGCAAGGTCCTGAAGGTGTTCACGGAGTCCAACCGTGTGCTGGTCGAAGGCGTCAACCGCGTCACCAAGCACACCAAGGCCGGGCAGTCGGAACGCGGCACGAAGACCGGTGGCATCGAGACCGTTGAGGCCCCGATCCACATCTCGAACGTGGCGATCGTCGATCCCGAGACCAAGAAGCCGACCCGCGTTGGCTACCGCACCGAAACCGTCGAGCGTGATGGCCGTGAGCGCACTGTGCGTATCCGCGTGTCCAAGGCCTCCGGGAAGGACCTCTAATGACTGAGACTGTCACCAAGATCGTCCCCCGTCTGAAGACTCGCTACGCCGGCGAGATCAAGCAGGCTCTGCGGGATGAGTTCAAGTACGAGAACGTGAACCAGGTTCCCCGCCTGGTCAAGGTCGTTGTCAACATGGGTGTCGGAGATGCCGCCAAGGACTCCAAGCTCATCGACGGCGCCGTGCGCGACCTGACCCAGATCACCGGTCAGAAGCCGCAGGTCACCAAGGCCCGCAAGTCCATCGCCCAGTTCAAGCTGCGCGAGGGCATGCCGATCGGCGCCCACGCGACGCTGCGCGGCGACCGCATGTGGGAATTCGTGGACCGCCTGGTCACCCTGGCCCTGCCCCGTATCCGCGACTTCCGCGGCCTCAACGGCAAGCAGTTTGACGGCAACGGCAACTACACCTTCGGTCTGACCGAACAGTCCATGTTCCACGAGATCGATCAGGACAGGATCGACCGCGTGCGCGGTATGGATATCACCGTAGTGACCACTGCAAAGACCGATGACGAGGGCCGCGCGCTGCTGAAGGCGCTGGGCTTCCCGTTCAAGACCGAAGATTAATTAGCTACGTGAAAGGTCCCGCCCCGGCGCCCAGCGCTGACCGGAGCGAGGAAACCGTTACGAGGAAGGGCAAGAGCCCACAATGACTATGACAGATCCTGTCGCAGACATGCTCACGCGTCTGCGCAACGCCAACTCGGCATACCACGACTCAGTGTCGATGCCGTACAGCAAGCTCAAGGCTCGCGTCGCCGACATCCTGAAGGCCGAAGGCTACATCGCCGGCTGGAAGGAAGAAGAGGCCGAGGTTGGCAAGAAGCTGACCCTGGAACTCAAGTTCGGTCCTAACCGCGAGCGTTCCATCGCCGGCATCCGCCGCATCTCCAAGCCCGGTCTGCGCGTTTACGCGAAGTCCACCAACCTGCCGCACGTACTCGGTGGCCTGGGCATCGCAATCCTGTCCACCTCTTCCGGACTGATGACTGATCGTCAGGCCGGCAAGAAGGGCGTGGGCGGCGAAGTCCTCGCTTACGTCTGGTAACGGAAAGGAAGAGATTAAATGTCACGTATTGGACGTCTCCCCATCACCGTTCCCGCAGGCGTTGAGGTCAAGGTCGACGGCAACGTCGTCTCCGTCAAGGGCGCCAAGGGCGAGCTGAGCCACACTCTGGCTTCGCCCATCACGGCTTCCCTGGAAGAGAACACCATCACCGTCTCCCGCCCGAACGACGAGCGCGAATCCCGGTCCCTGCACGGCCTGACCCGCACGCTGATCAACAACATGATCGTCGGCGTCACCGAAGGCTACAAGAAGGACCTCGAGATCGTCGGCACCGGTTACCGTGTGCAGGCCAAGGGCTCGGACCTCGAGTTCGCCCTGGGCTTCAGCCACCCGGTGATCGTCAACGCACCCGAGGGAATCACCTTCGCCGTGGAGGGCGCCACCAAGCTCTCCGTCTCCGGTATCAACAAGCAGCAGGTCGGCGAAGTTGCTGCCAACATCCGCAAGCTGCGCAAGCCCGACCCCTACAAGGGCAAGGGCGTTCGCTACGCCGGCGAGCAAATCCGCCGCAAGGTCGGAAAGGCTGGTAAGTAAACCATGGCGATCAGCATTAATAAGAAGCGGACCTCGAAGTCCAAGTCCGCAGCACGCGGCCGCCGCCACCTGCGCGTCCGCAAGCGCATCACCGGTACCGCGGTCCGTCCGCGCCTGGTGGTCAACCGCTCCGCACGCCACATCTTTGTCCAGGTTGTCGATGACAGCAAGGGCATCACCGTGGCTTCCGCTTCCACCATGGAAGCCGACCTGCGGGCCCTGGAGGGCGACAAGTCCGCCAAGGCAAAGCGCGTCGGTGAGCTCGTTGCCGAGCGTGCCAAGGCTGCCGGTGTTGAGGCCGTGGTCTTCGACCGCGGCGGCAACCGGTACCACGGCCGTATCGCAGCGGTTGCCGACGGCGCACGTGAAGGTGGGCTGGCACTGTGACCGCTGAGAACAACGAAAAGGAAACTCAGGTGACTGAAGCAACTGAGACCGCTGCCGCGGGATCCGCTGAAACCACCGCTGCTTCCGGCCAGGAGGACCGCCGCGGCGGCCGTCGTGGCGAACGCGGTGGCAGCGACCGTGGTGGCAACGACCGTGGCGGCCGCGGCCGTGGCCGCGACAACGCACGCGATGCCGAGAAGGACAAGTTCCTCGAGCGCGTCGTCACCATCAACCGCGTGTCCAAGGTCGTCAAGGGCGGCCGCCGCTTTAGCTTCACGGCTCTGGTAGTTGTCGGCGACGGCAACGGCATGGTCGGCGTGGGCTACGGCAAGGCCAAGGAAGTTCCGGCAGCGATCGCCAAGGGCGTGGAAGAGGCCAAGAAGTCCTTCTTCCGCGTGCCGATCATCGCCGGAACCGTCCCGCACCAGGTGCAGGGCGAAGCCGCTGCAGGCGTTGTCATGCTGCGTCCGGCTGCTGCCGGTACCGGTGTGATCGCCGGTGGTCCGGTCCGCGCCGTACTCGAGTGCGCCGGTATCCACGACGTGCTCTCCAAGTCGCTTGGCTCCGCCAACGCGATCAACATTGTGCACGCTACGGTCGATGCGCTGCGTCGCCTGGAGGAGCCCCGCTCCGTGGCCGCCCGCCGTGGCCTGCCCCTGGACGAGGTTGCTCCGGCTATCCTGCTGCGCAACATGCAGAAGGCAGGTGCGTAATGACCACACCCAAGAATCTGACTCCGTCGGATGCGCAGTTGGAAATCACGCAGATCAAGTCCGTCATTGGCGGCAAGCAGAACCAGCGCGACACGCTGCGTTCACTGGGCCTGAAGCGCATCGGACACACCGTTGTCCGCAGCGCCGATGCAGTGACCGTCGGCATGGTCAACACTGTTTCTCACCTGGTGAAGGTTGAGGAGGCGAAGTAAAGATGGCAGAAGAGAACAAAACTCTGAAGGTCCACCACCTGCGTCCTGCCCCCGGTGCCAAGACCGCCAAGACCCGTGTCGGTCGTGGTGAAGGCTCCAAGGGCAAGACCGCCGGTCGCGGTACCAAGGGCACGAAGGCCCGCTACCAGGTTAAGGCTGGCTTTGCCGGCGGCCAGCTGCCGCTGCACATGCGCCTGCCGAAGCTGCGCGGCTTCAAGAACCCGTTCAAGGTGGAGTTCCAGGTTGTAAACCTGGACAAGCTCAGCGAGCTGTTCCCCGAGGGCGGCGACGTGACCGTGGAGGCCCTGGTGGCCAAGGGCGCGGTTCGCAAGAACCAGCCCGTGAAGGTCCTGGGCACCGGCGACATCACCGTCAAGGTCGATGTGAAGGTTGACGCCTTCTCCGCCAGTGCCGCTGAAAAGATCGCCGCCGCCGGCGGCACCGTGACGGCGCTCTAGCAGCCCGTGACAGGTGGCGTCTTTTAGCAGCCTCTGACTGAACTCGTGGTGGCCGGTTTACGCCGGCCGCCACGAGTTCAGCCGCTTTAAAGGCACACCCCGTATTCTTAACCCGTTTAATGCGAACGGGCCGAGCCGATAGACTCGGATCTTGTGACTTGCCGCGCAGCGGCATCAGAAACTTCTTGGGAGGACGCTTGCTTAGCGCAATTGGCCGGGCATTCCGGACGCCGGACCTGCGGCGCAAGTTGCTGTTCACGCTCGGCATTATGACGGTCTACCGCATGGGCGTCTTCATCCCCGCCCCCGGTGTGGACTACGGCAACGTGCAGCAGTGCCTGGCGCTGGGCAACACCAGCGGCGGGCTGTACCAGTTCGTCAACCTCTTCAGCGGCGGTGCGCTGCTGCAGGTGTCCATCTTCGCCCTCGGCATCATGCCGTACATCACCGCCAGCATCATCGTGCAGCTGCTGCGCGTCGTCATCCCCCGGTTCCAGGAGCTGCACCAGGAAGGCCCGCAGGGCCAGTCCAAGCTCACGCAGTACACCCGCTACCTGACCATCGCGCTGGGCCTGCTCAACGCCACGACACTGGTGTCGCTGGCGCGGACCGGCGCCCTCCTGGGGGACTGTCCCGTTCCGATCATCCCCGAGGACAACCTGGTCACGGTCTCGCTGATCATCCTGACCCTGACCGCAGGCACCGGCCTGATCATGTGGATGGGCGAGCTGATCACCGAGAAGGGCGTCGGCAACGGCATGTCCCTGCTGATCTTCATCTCCATCGCCGCCGGCTTCCCGAGCTCGCTGGGCGAGATCTGGAACACCCAGGGCGTGAACGTCTTCCTGGGCGTGCTGATCGTCGGCCTGCTGACCGTCGCCGCGGTGGTCTTCGTGGAACAGTCGCAGCGCCGCATCCCGGTGCAGTACGCCAAGCGCATGGTGGGACGCCGCACCGTCGGCGGCACCAGCACCTACATCCCGATCAAGGTGAACATGGCCGGTGTCATCCCGGTGATCTTCGCGTCGTCGATGCTGTACCTGCCGTCGCTGATCGCCCAGTTCAACACCCCGGCCGACGGCACCACCGCGCCGCCGGAGTGGGTCAACTGGATCAACACGTACTTGGTCAGCGGGGACTCGCCGTTCTACATGGCGGTCTACTTCGCCCTGATCGTCTTCTTCACCTACTTCTACGTGGCCATCACTTTCAACCCTGAGGAAGTGGCCGAGAACATGAAGAAGTACGGCGGCTTCATCCCGGGCATCCGGGCCGGCCGCCCGACGGCGGAGTACCTGCAGTACGTGCTGGCCAGGATCACGCTGCCCGGCGCGCTCTATCTGGGCATCGTCTCGCTCATCCCGCTGATCGCCCTGGTGCTGATCAACGCCAACCAAAACTTCCCGTTTGGCGGCGTCTCCATCCTCATCATGGTCGGTGTGGGCCTGGAGACCGTCAAACAAATCAACGCACAACTACAGCAACGGCACTACGAAGGACTTCTGCGATGACCCAAATGCTCATTATTGGCCCGCCCGGATCGGGCAAAGGCACCCAGGCCTCCCGCATTTCCGACCGGCTGGGCATTGTCGCGATCTCCACCGGAGACATCTTCCGCGCCAACGTGAAGGAAGAGACTCCGCTTGGCATCGAGGCCAAGAAGTACATCGACAAGGGCGAGTTCGTGCCGGACAGCGTCACCAACAGCATGGTGCGCGACCGGTTGAAGCAGCCCGACGCAGCCGACGGCTTCCTGCTGGACGGCTACCCCCGCACCAGCGGGCAGGTCGACGAGCTGGACAGCATCCTGGCCGAGGCCGGTTCGAAGCTGGACATCGTGCTGCAGCTGACCGCCGACGACGAGGAGCTGGTCAAGCGCCTGCTGGGCCGCGCCGCTCAGGAAGGCCGCAGCGATGACAACGAAACGGTGATCCGGCGCCGGCTGTCCCTGTACCACGAGCAGACGGAGGCCGTCGTGAGCCGTTACGCGGACCGCGGGATCGTCGCGACCGTTGACGGCATCGGCGACATCGACGAGGTCACCGAGCGCATCGTATCCGCGCTCAAGTCCGTCACGGCCTGACACCCGCCAGAAAGTTAGAGGCAGCCCATGGCCTTCGGCCAGCCCAGCATCGAATACAAGACCAAGGACCAGATCCGGAAAATGCGGACCGCCGGCCTGGTGGTCAGCCGCGCCCTGGACGCTGCGGTCGCCGCCGCCGTCCCGGGCGCCACGACGGCGGATGTGGACGCGGCCTTCGAGGCGGTGCTGGACGAGGCGGGCGCCAAGAGCAACTTCAAGGGCTACCACGGCTTCCCCGCAACGGTCTGCGTGTCCGTCAACGAGGAAGTGGTCCATGGAATCCCGGGCGGCAAGGTGCTCCGGGACGGGGACATCATCTCGATCGACGGGGGCTGCAGCGTTGACGGCTGGCACGGTGACTCCGCCCGCGGCGTCATCGTGGGCACCGCCGATCCGGAAGACCAGCGGCTGTCCGACGTCACCGAGGAAGCCATGTGGCACGGCATTGCCGCCCTCGCCACCGGCCACCGCGTGGGCGACATCGGCAACGCCATCGACGACTACGTATCCTCCGTGCCGGGCAAGCCGTTGGGCATCCTGGAGGACTACGTGGGCCACGGCATCGGCACCGCCATGCACCAGGCCCCGGACGTGCTGAACTACCGGACGAACCACCGCGGCCCGAAGATCCGCCCCGGTCTCTGCCTGGCCATTGAACCCATGCTGGTGCGCGGGGACATCGAGACCAAAGTGCTGGACGACGACTGGACCGTGGTGACCACGGACGGCTCGCGGTCCTGCCAGTGGGAGCACACCGTGGCAGTGCACGACGGCGGCATCTGGGTCTTGACTGCCGAAGACGGGGGCGCGGCCAGGCTGGCTCCGCTGGGGGTCACCCCGGTGCCACTGGACTAAACGCCCGCCGCCACTTTCTTGGCCCGACGTCACCGAAAGGCCGGTCCGCTGGAACCATGTCCAGCCGGCCCGGCCTTTCGAGGTTAATTCCAGCCGGCCCGGCCTTTCGAGGTTAATCCGGAGCCCGCACCGCCGATCCCGCCGCGGCCAGCCGAAGGCCGGCGCACGGACACCGCACTCCCCGAAAGGACCTTGCCCACCATGATGGGAGCCCACCACGCCCTCTCCGGCGCCGCCGCCTGGATCGCCGTCACCAGCCAGGTCCACGTGCCGCTGGATGCCCTGACGACGCCGCTGGGCTGGGGCGGGCAGAGCCTCACCCTCGGCTGGGGGCTGCTGGACGTGGGGCCGCTGGGCCTGATCACCGGGGCCATGGTGACCGCCGGTGCCGCACTCGTCCCGGATGCCGACCACCGCCACGCCACCGTCGCCCGCTCGCTGCCGCCACTCTCCAACGTGGTCTGCGCGGGCATTGGCGCCGTGGCCGGCGGACACCGCAGGGGCACCCACTCGCTGATCGGCTTGGCGGCGTTCGTCGGGATCGCGTGGGTGGCCGGGCTCTGGACCGCCGAGACCGAGCGGTTCGGCACGGTCTACCCGGGCGCGGGGCTGCTGTGCGTGTTGCTGGTGGCCTTCGCCGCCAAGGCCCTGAAGTTCCTGCCCGACGGGCTACAGAAAATTCCGTGGGCCGTGGGCCTCTCAGTCGCGGCCTTCATCGCCCTGTACGCCCCGGAACAGCACAACTGGTTCCCGCTGGCCATGGGCATCGGCGTCATCATGCATGTGCTCGGCGACATGCTGACCACCGGGGGAGTGAACCTGCTGTGGCCCCTGCGGATTAAGCCCCCGAAGGTGTGGCGGCGGGTGCCGCTGCTCAACGCCATCTGGCGGCGGAACGGATACTTCGCCTTGCCGCTGCTGGGAAATGCTGGGTCGGCGCGCGAGTGGGCGTTGCTGGTGCCGGTCAGCGTCTATGTGGTGGTCCTGCTCCTCGGGGCGTGCCTCGACGTCGGACAGCAGAGCCTGCTGGCCTTCGGCACCGGCTAAAGATCCCGACTTCCCTTGCCCGGGCCGCCGGCGGCCAGCGAGGATGAGGCCATGGCTACTTCCATTACCGACGTGCCCGGCATCCGCGTGGGACAGGTCCAGAAGACCGGCGACGGCTGGCTGACCGGCGTCACCGTGGTGCTGCCGCCGCCGGGGACAGTCGGTGCCGTGGACGTCCGCGGGGGCGGGCCGGCCACGCACGAGACCGATGCGCTGGATCCCACCACCCTGGTGCCCACCGTGGATGCCGTGGTGCTCGCCGGCGGGAGCGCCTTCGGTTTGGTGGCCGCGCACGGTGCGCAGCGCTGGCTGGAGGAACAGGGGCTAGGCTTCCGCACGCAGAATGCCGTGGTGCCGATTGTTCCGGCCGCGGCCATCTACGATCTGGGCCGGGGCGGGGACATCGCCGCGCGCCCGGATGAACAGATGGGCTACGACGCCGCCGCCTCCGCCGGCGCGATGCAGGACTTTGGCGAGGTGCGGCGGGGCAACGTGGGCGCCGGCACCGGCGCGGCCATGGGCTTCCAGCAGTACAAAGGGGGAGTGGGGACTGCCTCGCTGCGGATGGGCGGTGCCAACGACGGCATCGTGGTCGGCGTGCTCGCGGTGGCCAATGCCGCCGGCGCGCCGTTCACGGGGGCGTTCCCAGGGCATGGCGGCAATGCGGCGGGCCGTGACATGAGGTCCGATGGCCTTGGCGCGGTGCCGGCAGCAACCGGCGGCCTGGGCCGGCGGGCCGGGGAACCGGGACTGACCGAGCACCGGCCGGCGTCCCCGCTGAACACAACCCTGTGCGTCGTCGCAACCAATGCCGTGTTGGATCCGGCACAGGCCAAGCGGACGGCCTCGGCGGCGCACGCCGGACTGGCCCGTGCGTTGAGCCCGTCGCACACCCTGATGGACGGGGACGTGGTCTTCGCCCTGGCTACCGGGGCGCAGCAGCTGGTGCAGGACGGGCCCATCGACCCCCGGGCGGAACTGCACACTCTGGCCGCGGAAGCGGTCACCGCGGCCATTTGGGACGCCGTGGTGAGCGCCGAACGGGTGGAGGCGGCCGGCGTCGTACTGGAAAAGTATCCGCACCCGGACTGAGGGCTGCCGCGCGCGGGGGCCCCAGGCGTTACCCGGATTTAACTTTATCCGGCTTCCGGAGTACAGTTGTCTGTTGGTTGTCTCTACTTTCATGCCCATCTTCGGGTGCATGGCGCCCGCGAAAGCCTGCCGGAACGTACGGCTCAGTGGGGGTGTAGCGGCAAGCAAAACCCAAAAACTAGCCACCGCTTCGGCGATGGTTACTGACGTTAGCGGAGGATATGGCTAAGAAAGACGGTGTCATTGAGATTGAAGGCACTGTGCAGGAGGCTCTGCCCAATGCGATGTTCCGCGTTGAGCTGACCAACGGGCACGTTGTGCTGGCTCATATCTCGGGAAAGATGCGTCAGCACTACATCAGGATCCTCCCCGAGGACCGCGTTGTGGTGGAACTCAGCCCGTACGACCTCTCACGGGGCCGTATCGTCTACCGCTACAAGTAAAGACTTATGCCGCAGGCAACTGCGGAAAACCGTAAGTAGTTACAAGGCAGCATCAGCTAACAACGCAAAGGAAAACCATGAAGGTCCAGCCGAGCGTCAAGCGGATTTGTGACAAGTGCCAGGTGATTCGTCGCAAGGGCAACGTCATTGTGATCTGCGAGAACCCGCGCCACAAGCAGCGCCAGGGCTAAGACTCCTGCTTCAGCAGGGGCAGCACGCCCACGCGTAGTAACTCAATATAGGCAGCGCAGCAGGGCAACCTGCATACCCCCGGCACGGAGGCCGGGGACCCGAACAACGGGGACGCGCTGCTTCAGACCTCCGGATACAACAAGGAGAACCGCCACTATGGCTCGTCTCGCTGGCGTAGATATTCCCCGCGAAAAGCGGGTAATTATCGCCCTGACTTACATCTACGGCGTGGGTAAGACCCGTGCAGAGCAGGTTATCGCGGAGACCGGCATCAGCCCGGAAACCCGCGTCAAGGACCTCACCGACGCTGAGCTCGTGCAGCTGCGTGACTTCATCGAGGGCAACTACAAGGTAGAAGGCGACCTCCGCCGCGAAGTTGCAGCCGACATCCGCCGCAAGGTTGAGATCGGCAGCTACGAAGGCATCCGCCACCGCCGTGGCCTGCCCGTCCGCGGACAGCGCACCAAGACCAACGCTCGTACCCGCAAGGGCCCGAAGCGCACCGTCGCCGGTAAGAAGAAGACCCGCTGATTCCCAGCCGGTCAGATAGCTACCAACCAACTTTGTAGGAGAAGCAATGCCCCCCAAGACTCGTGGAGCGGTACGCAAGCCGCGTCGCAAGGACAAGAAGAACATCGCGCTGGGCCAGGCGCACATCAAGAGCACCTTCAACAACACCATCGTGTCCATCACGGACCCGTCCGGTGCCGTCATCTCGTGGGCCTCGGCCGGCGAGGTTGGCTTCAAGGGCTCCCGCAAGTCCACCCCGTTCGCCGCGCAGATGGCTGCCGAATCGGCCGCCAAGCGCGCCCAGGAGCACGGCCTGAAGAAGGTCGACGTCTTCGTGAAGGGCCCGGGGTCGGGACGCGAGACCGCAATCCGTTCGCTGCAGGCCGCTGGCCTTGAGGTTGGCTCCATCCAGGACGTCACCCCCAGCGCGCACAACGGTTGCCGTCCGCCGAAGCGCCGCCGCGTCTAAGCAGCCCAAGGATACTTTTGGCCGCCGCACAGATTCCTCCCACTTTTGCGGGAGAGCCTGTCGGCGGCCGAAAGTTCCACGCTGGAGGCTGACCAGCCGCCCTTTTCCACCAATTCGTGCTGCGTCATATAGCGGATGCTCGCTGAAAGGAAATCTAAGTGCTCATTGCACAGCGCCCCACCCTTACTGAAGAAGTAGTGGCCGATAACCGCTCTCGGTTCGTCATCGAACCGCTGGAGCCGGGCTTTGGCTACACCCTCGGAAACTCCCTCCGCCGCACGCTGCTGTCCTCGATTCCGGGGGCTGCCGTAACCAGCATCCGCATCGACGGCGTGCTGCATGAGTTCACCACCGTGCCGGGTGTGAAGGAAGATGTCACCGAGATCATCCTGAACATCAAGAACCTGGCTGTCTCCTCCGAGCACGACGAGCCCGTGGTTGCCTACCTGCGCAAGCAGGGACCCGGTGTTGTCACCGCCGCGGACATCGCGCCGCCGGCCGGCGTGGAATTCCACAACCCGGACCTGCACATCGCCACGCTGAACGAGAAGGGCAAGTTCGAGCTCGAACTGACCATCGAACGCGGCCGTGGCTACGTGTCGGCAGCCCAGAACAAGTCCGGCGACCAGGAGATCGGCCGCATCCCGGTCGACTCCATCTACTCGCCGGTGCTGAAGGTGACCTTCAAAGTTGAGGCAACCCGTGTTGAGCAGCGCACCGACTTCGACCGCCTGATTGTCGACGTCGAAACCAAGGCTTCCATTGCACCGCGCGACGCCGTCGCCTCTGCCGGAACCACCCTGGTTGAACTGTTCGGCCTGGCCCGCGAGTTGAACACCGCCGCCGAAGGCATCGAGATTGGCCCGAGCCCCACGGACGCCGCCCTGGCTGCCGACATGGCCCTGCCGATCGAGGACCTGGAACTGACCGTCCGTTCGTACAACTGCCTTAAGCGTGAGGGCATCCACACCGTGGGTGAACTCGTTGCCCGCTCCGAGGCCGACCTGATGGACATCCGCAACTTTGGTGCCAAGTCCATCGACGAGGTCAAGGCAAAGCTGGTGGAACTGGGTCTGTCGCTGAAGGATTCGCCCCCTGGGTTCGATCTGGCTGCCCGCGCCGCAGCCATCGACGAGGACGAAACCTTCGAGGACGAACTCTAAAACGCAAGAATTCTGCCGCCACGGCGCTCGGGAGCGCACAGCGGCACCATTGAGGAGAAAACATAATGCCTACCCCCGCTAAGGGTCCGCGCCTCGGAGGCGGTCCTGCCCACGAGCGCCTGATGCTCGCCAACCTGTCCGCCGCGCTCTTCGAGCACAAGCGGATCACCACCACGGTCACCAAGGCCAAGCGCCTGCGCCCGTTCGCCGAGCGCCTGATCACCTTCGCCAAGCGCGGCGACCTGGCCTCGCGCCGCCGCGTGCTGGCCGTGATCAGCAACAAGGGCATCGTGCACGAGCTGTTCACCGACATCGCGCCGGTGATGACCAACCGCGACGGCGGCTACACCCGCATCACCAAGATCGGCAACCGCAAGGGCGACAACGCCCCCATGGCCGTCATCGAACTGGTGATGGAGCCGGTGTCCCCGAAGCAGGCCGTCGTGAACGAGGCCGAGAAGGCCACTGCCAAGGCTGCCCCGGCTCCGGTCGAGGAAGAGACGGCTTCGGCCGAGTCCGCTGAATCGCCCGAGTCGGCGCAGTCCGGCGATTCCGCTGACTCTCCCGAGTCCGCAGAGTCTGCTCCGTCGGCGGAGTCCGCCGAGGAAGCTGCCGAAGAGAAGAAGTAGTTCTTCGCCTTCACTGCTTGAAGCCCGCTGTTCCCTTCGGGAGATGGCGGGCTTTTTGCGCATCCGGGAAGGCTCATATGACGACGGCGGTGCCCGGCTTGGGGGAGCGCGCTTTGTGCCCGGCGCGGCCGGGTCCGGGATAACGGCCGGGACCGGAAGTGCGGCGGGGCCGCCACGTCGACACCAGCGCGAAGGCCAGCAGCAGCTCGGCGATGTCCCCGCCGTAGTACATCAGTTCACCGGCGAGCCTCAGCTCACCCGGGGGCGCCGGGACCTGGACGAACAGCCCCGCGTAGAGCAGCTGGGACAGGACTGCATGGCCGGCGATGGCGACGCCCAGCACCACCAGCCGCGCCGGCACGGAGGGCCTGCCCGGTGCCGGGTCGGGCCCGGCGATCACCCAGGCGAAGAGACAGCCGGCGGCCAGGAAGTGCAGGTGAATGGCGTGGTGCAGCACCGGGTTGTCCGCCGCGAGGTTGTACAGCGGCGTGAAGTACAGGCCGGCCAGCCCGCCGAGGCTGAGGATCAGCGCGGTCGCCGGGTTGGCCACCAGATGGAGCGGCCGTGAGCGCAGGACCCTTCCGATCGCCTTGCCGCAACGGGGCGGCACCGACCTCAGCAGCAGGGTCACCGGTGCACCAAGCACCAGCCCGATCGGCGCATACATGCCAATCAGCAGGTGCTGGACCATGTGGGCCGGCAGCCCGTCCGGCGCCAGCGGCATCAGCTGCGGCGCGAAGCCCAGCACCAGCAGCAGTGCGCCAGCGAGGAAGGACACGGTTCGCCAGCGGCTCCAGCCACGGTCCTCCCGGCTCCGCAGCCACGCCAGGACCGCGTAGCCGCAGGCCAGCACCGCAACCAGGGCCAGCGGCAGCACGGCGTCGAACGCGGCTGGCTGGTGGTTGTGGGCAGAGTGGGTGCCGGTCATGCCGGGTCCCTCCCCGTGTCCCCCTCCGGGCGGCGGAGGCCGTGGCCGGTTGACCTGCCGGGGCCGTTTGCCGTCGTCAGATCCACCATCCGGCCGGACCGTTGCAGCAGCCAGCCGCCGACCACCAGCAACGCCCCGAACAACAGAAAGAGAATGTCGGCCAGCATCTGGTAATCGCCGCTGATGACATGGTGGATGGCAAGGATGTGGTGGTCGATGATCCCCTCTACGAGATTGAAGAGTCCCCAGCCGAGCAGCATCCAGCCCCAGAGGGTACGGGATGCCCACACCCGTCCGCGCGAGGACGTCACCCGCGAGTACAACAGCCCCAGCCCGATCAGCACGGCCAGCCAGGTCACCGTATGGAACAGCCCGTCCCACAGCGTATTCATCTCCAGGCCGTGGACGGTGTTTGGCGGATACGAACCGACGTCGATGTTCGCGGTGTCCGCACTGGTGAGCATGTGGTGCCACTGCAGGATCTGGTGCAGCAGGATCCCGTCCACGAAGCCGCCCAGCCCCACTCCGAGGATGATGCCGGGCAGGGCGATCCGGCGGTTGTGATCCGTCGATGTTGCGGTTCCAAGGCTGCCTGCCATCGCTCCTCCGAACCTCGCGGTCCCGCCCGCGGTTCGGGCGCTGTCCCAGCAACATAGACCGAATGCCCTCGAGCGTCGACAGTCCACTGGCGCCCGGCCGGTGACCGGCCCACAACCAGCCGTGGGCGCCGGCGCCATCCGATACTTACACAGGGCCCCGGTAGCATGGAATCCATGCCACCGACTACTTCCCCCGTCCCCGACCGGGACGGCGGGCTCGTGCGTGTCCGCCTGGATCTTGCGTACGACGGCGGACCCTTCAGCGGGTGGGCCGTGCAGCCCGGACGGCTGACCGTGCAAGGCGCGGTCGAGGAAGCGCTGGCGATCATGATCCGCCGGCCGATCCGGCTGACGGTTGCCGGCCGTACCGACGCCGGCGTGCACGCCCGGGGGCAGGTGGTGCATTTCGACCTGGAACCGGGGGAGTGGCACGGACTGGCCCGAGGCCGGGAGGTCGATCCCGCCGAAGCCCTGGTCCGGCGTTTGCGCGGGGTGCTGGCCAAGGTGCTCGGTGGCCGCGTCGGCGCCCCGGTACCCTATCGTGACCTTGCCGGGGCAATCGAGGTTAAGGGGGCCGTCGTCGCCCCCGACGGATTCGACGCCCGGTTCTCCGCCCTCTGGCGCCGCTACAGCTACCGCATCGCCGACCGGGCGGAGCTCTGGGATCCGCTGTCACGCAACACCACGCTGTGGCACAAGCACGCCGTCGACGTCGATCTCCTGAACCAGGCAGCCGCCAAGCTCCTGGGCATTGGCGACTTCCTGGCCTTCTGCAAGCCCAGGGAAGGCGCCACCACTGTCCGGGAACTGCAGAAGTTCGACTTCGCCCGCGGCGCCGACGGCGTGGTGGTGGCCACGGTGCAAGCCGACGCGTTCTGCCACAACATGGTGCGTGCCCTGATCGGCGCATCGTTGATGGTCGGCGGCGGCGAGCAGGCACCGGAGTGGCTGCGCGACCGGATGCTGGCGAAGGTGCGGGATTCGAAGAGCAAACTGGCTCCGCCGCATCCGTTGGTGCTGGAAGAAGTGCTTTATCCCGACGGCGGCGAACTGCTGCGCCGGGCGGAGCAGACCAGAGCCAAACGCGCGGACCCGGACGAGGGGTGAGGGTGATTGCTTCCGGCGGTTCCCCCATAAGCCGCCGGAAGCCATTCAACCGGTGATCCCGGATCCCCCAGCAGGTCCCTTGGACCGTGGGCATAACTCTTGCACGGTAGCTGCCGTCAGCTCAATAGTTTCAGACGTCTGACTTCTTCAGCCCGCCGCAGTGTTACGCGGCTGAGGGGAAGCTAGGCGGCCAGCGGCGTCAGCTCGGCCCGCAGGGGCCAGTCCTGGCCTTCCAAAATGACCTGCGCGCTGACGCCGGTGTGCACGTTGACGACGATCGGGGCCATCAGGTTCACGGTGGTGCCTGCTTCTCCGGGGTTGGCCACCACCAGCACCATGGCGTCCTCGGAGACCTTGAGGTCCAGGGCCGCGCGATCGTCGTCGGAAATCACCGGCGTGTACTGGTTCAGGTAGGTCGCGGCGTCCAGGACGAACAGGCGCTTGCCCGGTTCGGCCACGGGCTGCAAGGAGTACAGTCCCGCCGCTCCCGTGATCTCGTCCAGCGTGAAGTCGACCAGCGGTGCGAGTCCAGGGGGAGGCGCGACGAAGGTCAGTGCGGCGCTCATCGCAGGAAGTCCATCAACGTCGGCTGCAGTACCCGCGCCGTGACCTGCAGCGCGGCCTGATAGGCCACTTCCTGCATCTTCAGGTCCAGGATTACCTTTCCTATATCCGGATCCTCGATCCCGGAGCGGCGGGCTTCAAGCGAAACAGCTTCGTCCAAGTTAGTCTCCTGGGCTTTCAGGATCTGGGCGTGGCGGGTGCCGACCTCGGCGCGTGCGTTGATCACGGTGTTCAGCCGGGCGTCGATGGCGTTCAAGTCTTCGCTGACGCTGCCGGTTCCCTTGAGCTTCGAGATCATAGAGTCCAGCAGGGCGAAAACCGACGGGCCCGTGCCCGTGGAATCGTCGCCGAAGACCGCAGCAGCGCTGGCATCGACGCGTACCGTTTGGTGTGCCCCGGGTCCGATGCGACGCTCCACGCCGGTGGCGCTCGGTTCCGTCACGGTGTAAGGCGCGGTTAGGGGGTCTCTATATACGTCCGGCTTGTCGGAGTTCCCCGCAAACACGTTGCGTCCCAGGTACTGCGTCCGAGTCGCAGCCAAAAGGCTTTCCTTGATGCTTCCAAGCTCCAAGGCGACGGCCTCGCGTGCAGTTTGCGAGATGGAACCATTGGAAGCCTGGATCGTCAGATCGCGGGCCTTGTTGAGCAAATCGGTGACCGTGCCCAGCGCGGAGTCGGTGGTGGTGAGCCAGCCATTGGCGTCGTCGATGTTGTGCTTGTATTGCGCGTTGGCGCGCATATCGGCACGTGTGCGCATGGAATCGGCGGTGCCCGTCGGGTTGTCCGAGGGGCGGGCAATCAGCGACTCGCCAGCGGCCAACTCCTGCAGCTTGGCGATACGCGCCATGTTGTCCTGCAGGTTGCGCTGGGCGAAGCTGCTCATCGTTTGGTTAGTGACTCGTGAAATCATGGCTACCTCCCGACCAATCCGGTGCGGTTGATCAACGTATCGAGCATTTCATCAATCGCCGTCATCACTCGAGCCGCACCTTGGTAGGCGTGCTGGTATGTCAGCAGGTTGACGTTCTCTTCGTCCATGTCCACCGACGCGTTGGACAGTTGCAACGTCTTGGCAGACTGGGACGCAATATCCGCGAGGTTGGACTGCTGCAGCTCCGTCTTCGCGGCTACACCGATTGTCGTGACGATGTTCTCCCAAACGCGGTCAGGCGAGCCAGCGCCGATGCCGAGCTGGGCCAACTCGTCAGCGACGGAACCATCAAGAGCGCCCTTTGCTGGATCTCCCGCCTTGAGGTCGCCTACGGTCTTGACCGCAACGATGAGACCAAGTGCCTTGTCCGGCAGCTCGGGATCGAAACTGAAAAACTCCGGTGCGGGATTCCCGCCGGGCACAGTCTTCGCGTAGACGCTGTCCACCGAGTCCTTTAACGTGGTGGCGAAATTGTCGTAGCTGTCGGCGGCCTGCCGCAGCGGCCCATCTCCCTGAGCGTTGCCCAACATGGATATTGCGCCCGCGATTTCACCGCCGTCGAGAACCACCGGCATGCCGGTCCGACTCGGACTCGCCCACTCGAGACGCACACCTTTTGTGCCGGAAATATCCGTATCCGAGTCCGCTGTAACGGCGATTCTCTGGGCGCTGGAACCGGCGACAATCGCATTCCCGCCGATCAGCACATCCACCTGCCCGTCGCTGCCATGGCGAACCGTGGCTCCGGTCAGGGCAGCCAGCCGTTCTGTCAGCAGGTTGCGGTGGTCCATCAGCTCGTTGGCGGAGCCCCCGTTGGCGACAGCAAAACGAATCTTCTCGTTGAGGTTGGCTACCTGGGACGCAGCGCCGTTGACCTCCGCGGTCATCGTGTCCACATCGGAGCGCAGGCGGGAGAACTGCTCGCGAACCTCCTGGTAACCGCGCTTGATCATGTTGGCCAGGATGTTCGCCTCTTCCAGCACCACCGCGCCGGCAGCGCCGTCATCCGGCCGGTTCGACAAGGCCTGCCAAGAAGCCCAGAACTCCTGAAGCTGCGTCGAGATGCCGTATTGGCCCGGCTCGCGCAACGACGCTTCCAGGCCGGACATCGTATTGGCGCGCACTGCAGAATACCCGGCGACACCGGCCGAGAACCGGACGCGCGTATCCAGGTGCATGTCGCCCAGCCGCGCAATCGCATCTACTGAAACGCCTTGGCCGATCTGCACGCCTCCGGTCAGCAGCCCGGTGCGGTCGAGGGCGCCGATGGACGACGTACTGACCCGCTGGCGGGTGTAGCCCTCGGTATTGGCGTTGGCGATGTTCTGGCCCACCACGTTCAAACCTTGACGGGCGGCCACCAGACCGGTGTACGCGGTGTTCAGGCCGCTGAAGGTGCTCACTGCGAAAACCTCAGATCGTTGTGTCGAACAGCTGGGAGCGGTTGCCCGAAAGCCCTGCCGTCCCATGAGAGTCATAGGTCCCGGCATCGGGATTGAAATTGGCGAGCGTTTCCTGGGTGGACCGGGCAGCCGCACGCAGGAACTTCTCGTTCACGTCGCGCAGTTCACGGATCTGCAGGGTCAACTGTGTCAGTGCCTGCATGTGTCCCTTGAAGATCTCGCCCCACGGCCCCACCGGGGCCTGTTCGGTCAGCTCGCGCAGCGTGGCGCCTTCCGGCGTACCCCACTCCCGGGCCAGTGCGGCCACCTCCACCGTTCGGGCCAGGCCGGCGTCGCGCAGCCGCTCCAGAACCTGTTCCACCTCGCGGGTCGCGTGCTGCAGCCAGCGGGACTTGCCCGCCGTCAGGAGCAGCTGCTCCTCCTCGAGTTTGAAGACCAGTAATTCAAGAAGTTCACGTTCGTGCCACAGCATGGCGGACAGTTCATGGGCTCCCATGTCAGGCACCTCCCCTGGTTGATTCTGCGGACACAACCCCCGCGGGTCCGCGTCAAAAGCCGCCACTGGATGAACAAAAAGTAACGGCATGGCTACATATCTATCTATCGGCCGCACAACCCCTTGCGTTAGGAGCGAATGATGATAGGTTTCACCAAGAGATGAATCGTTCTTTCGAGGCCGCACCCCTCGAATCATAAGGAAGATTCGTCCAGTATCTTTTGGCACGGAGGGGGACAAGTCAGTGAATCGTGCTGACCGCAATGCACTGGTGGTTGAGAACCTCCCGCTCGTCGGATATCTGGTCTCCGAAGTGTGCGCCAAAGCAACCCACCTCTCTCGCGACGACCTCGCCTCTGCCGGCTCGGTAGCGCTCATCACCGCCGCCGACGCCTTCAATCCGGATCTCGGCGTTCCTTTCGGCGCCTTTGCCCGCCGTCGCATCATCGGAGCCTTTGCCGACGAAATGCGGGCCATCGACTGGGCGCCCCGATCCGTGCGCAAACGTATCAAGGAAACGCTGTCCGTCCGCGAGACCCTTACTGCCGAACTCGGCCGCTACCCGAGCGTTGACGAGCTTGCTGCCGCCCTCGGGGTTGACCGCGAGACCGCGGAGGCCGCCATGGACGACGCTTCGCGCACTGTCTCCACCCTGGATGACACAACGGCCGAATTCCTGGTCTCTGAGACGGCGTCGCCCGAAGGCTCACTCCTCACCGAGGAGCGACTCGCATTCCTGAAGGCCGCAGTGCACCATCTTCCCGAGAAGATGCGGTACATCGTGGAGCAGATCTACTTCGAGGACCGCTCTGTCAAGGAAATCGCCGAAGAACTCGGCGCTACCCACTCGGCCGTCTCCCAGCAGCGCTCCGAGGCTATCCGCCTCCTCCGGGATGGCCTGCATACTCACTATTCCGACGACGGCGGTGCCGGCTACGTGCCCGAGTCTCGGATTGCTCCTTCCCGCCGGAAGGCGTACCTGACCGCGCTGGCCGATCAGACCATCGGCGGGATTACACGCTTCGCCGCCACGCAGCCAAGGGCCGCGGTTTCTTGACCTGATCGCAGCAGCCGGCCAATGCGGCCCGCACCGCGAAAAATTCTTTGCACTTCTCCTAACGGATCCGCGTATTCCTCCGATAGCTACAAGTGCCAGCCCATGGACGGGCCGGTGAATTTGTACCATCTCATGGAGGAGTTTCATCATGGCTTTCGCCATTAACACCAACGTTGCGGCCCTGAACTCGTACCGCAACCTGTCGAACACCCAGAACGACATTTCCAAGTCCCTGGAGAAGCTGTCCACCGGCCTGCGCATCAACCGCGCTGCCGATGACGCAGCCGGCCTGTCGATCTCCGAGGGCCTGCGTTCGCAGGTCAACGGCCTGAACGTTGCAGCCCGCAACGCCCAGGACGGCATCTCCGTCATCCAGACCGCTGAAGGTGCACTCACCGAGGTCCACTCCATCCTGCAGCGCATGCGCGACCTGGCAGTTCAGGGTGCGAATGACTCCAACAACGCTGAGGCCCGCACCGCCATCGAGAAGGAAGCCGGCGAGCTGTCCAAGGAGCTCTACCGGATCACGGAGTCCACCAACTTCAACGGAATCGATCTGCTCAAGGGTGGTACCAAGACCTTCCAGGTCGGCGCTGATGGCAACGCTAACAACGCCATCAACGTGACCCTGGCCAACGTGGGCACCTCCGTCGATACGTTGGCTTCCGCGGATGGTCTCGCCCCTGGCGCAGGCTTCTCCGTGACCGACCACGGTGCGGCACAGACGACCATCACGAACATCGACAACGCGATCAAGGCCATCTCTGCCGAGCGTTCCAACCTGGGTGCTTCCCAGAACCGTTTCGAAACGGCAATCAAGAGCATCAACATCTCTGCAGAGAACCTGTCGGCATCCGAGTCTCGTATCCGCGACACCGACATGGCTTCGGAGATGGCTAAGTTCACCAAGAACCAGATCATGTCCCAGGCCGGCACCGCGATGCTGGCTCAGGCCAACCAGATCAACCAGGGTGTGCTGCAGCTCCTCGGCTAAATCCGGGTAGCTAACGGCTGAATGCGGCCCGGCAGCGAGGCGAACGAATTGGACCTCACACTCTTCGCTGCCGGGCGTCAGCATTTCTTCTAGTAAACAGGCTTCTTTCAGGAGGAACTGGCGTGGCGTTTTCTATTGGCGGCATGGTCAGCGGTTTGGATACCGCAACCATGATTAATCAGCTCATGCAGCTGGAAGCGCGTCCGCAATCACTCCTAAAAAACAAGGTTTCCAGCACCCAGACGCTGGTGAGTGCCCTTCAAGCACTCAACACACGCATAGCCGATCTCGGAAAAACGGCCACCGAGACGAGCAAAGCGAACGCACTCAGCATGTACTCCGGCACGAGCAGTTCCGACAAAGTTTCAGTGACCGCTGCCGAGGGGGCCTCTGCGGGCGGCATGGACTTAGAGGTCGTCCAGTTAGCCAAGGCCCAGGTTTCGGTTTCATCGTTGCTCAGTGATTGGCCGGAGACTGCCAATATTCTGACTATCGCGCTCAAAGACGGTCAAGTAAAAGCGCAAATTGACACTAGCGGAATGACGCTCGACCAGGTCGTTACCGCGGTGAATGAATCCGGTGCAGGCGTCACCGCAACCAAGGTGTCGGTGGGAAGCGATCCGACGACCCCGCAGTATCGGCTGCAGTTGGTTTCAAAGGAGACCGGAGCCGCTGGCGAATTCACTCTGACGCTCGCCGGGGACGCCGCGTTTTCCACGATGGACGTTCAAATCGCGCAAGATGCTCGGGTGTCGATTTGGAACGGAATGCAGGAAATCTCTTCGTCCTCGAACACGTTCACTGACCTCCTGCCCGGTGTAAACGTCACCCTCGGTGCCGACGCGCTTCCTGGTGACAAGTCGACCGTCACGATCACGCGCGACGACGAAGCCGTGACTGCGAAAGCCAAGGCGCTGGTTGACGGCTTGAAGGATCTGTTCGCCTTCATCTCCAAGAACTCATCCGTGAACGTCTCCACGTCCACCGGGTCAACGACGACCAAGGGTGGAATCTTCACCGGGGACAGCAGCGTCCGTGACATTCAGCAGCGCATGATGACCGCTGCAATCAGCCCAATCGAGGGGCGGTCGCCGTCGGAAATCGGCATCAGCGTCACCAAGGACGGCTCGATTGAGTTTGATGCCGAAAAGTTCGGCAAGGCGATGAAGGAAGACTCCGCGTGGGCTGAGAAGCTGGTCCAGACGATCGCCGGTCGCGTGGCTACCGCTGCCACCGATGCATCGGACAAGTACGACGGCGCCATCACCAAGCGCATCCAAGGGCAAGAATCCCTGGTCCGCAGCATGAATGACCAAGTTGCCGAGTGGGATACCCGGTTGGCGATGCGCCGCTCCACACTCGAACGTACCTGGGCCCAACTTGAAGTAACGCTGAACAGCCTGCAGTCGCAGGGGGACTGGCTCAACTCGCAGCTGGCCACCCTGCCATCATGGGGGAGCACGAAGAAATGACATTGACATACGGGCCGGGCTTCGGTGCCCAGGCCAAGCGCAACCAGTTCCAGCGTGACGCGATCATGTCGGCCACGCCAGCCCGGTTGCTGACCATGCTCTATGACCGGCTGCTGCTGGACTTGAACCGGGCAGAGGCCGCACAGCAGAACCAGCACTGGTCGGTGGCGTCCGAGAACCTGATCCATGCGCAGGCCATCGTGTCCGAGCTGATGTCCTCGCTGAAGACGGACGTGTGGGACGGGGGAGAGGGCCTGAAGGCGCTCTACACCTACACGCTGACCGCGATGATGAATGCGAACATCCACCGCGATGCTGCACGGACCCGCGAATGCATCGACCTGCTGCAGCCGCTGCGCGAGGCCTGGCATGAGGCGGCCGGGCAGCTCCCGGCACAGCCTTCCCGTGGCGTCGGCCTCGGCGGCGAACTTGGCATTGCCTGACATGCCGGAGGGCGACACTGCGGGATTGCGGCGCTGGATTGCGGTGCTGGACGAATTGGAAGTGGCCCTCGCCGCAGCCGCTGGGGCCGGCGCCGGGACAGAAGGCCAGAGCAGGGGACCCGCGGACGCCAAGCCCGGGGACAGGGCCGGTGACAAGGACGTGAAAGGCCGGCGCGCCGCCGTCGCGCAGTGGAAGGCCCCGCAGGGGCTGGGACCGATTCCGGACGAGCTGGTGGAGCGGGCCACGAAACTGGCCGCCGCGCAGCAGGAGGTCATTCGTGAATTGCGCGCTGACATGCGGCAAAACCGGCAGGAATCGGCGCTCTTGGACGCCGTCCCCACCCCCGGAACATCAGGGCGTTCCGTCTACCTCGACGTAAACGGTTAACCAATCTAAAGATTTAACTAACGACCCCCGGCTGCGTGCCGATAACTGGATAGTGAGCACGGATCGCTCACAGAACAGGCCATGGATCGGCCGCCCACATGCCAGTAGTAAGACGGGTCTTTGCTGTGTTCGAATCTGTGACGGGGGCTGCCATGCAGAGCGCCCTGGACGGCCTCGCCATGCGCCAGCGTGCCATCGCCAACAACATCGCGAACGTCAATACCCCCGGCTACCACGCACAGCGCGTCCAGTTCGAGGAAGCGCTGGCGACGTCGGTGGCCCGCGGTAACGGCAGCGCCAGCGCCACAATGGACCGCTCGCTGGAGCCTACTCGGTTGGACGGCAGCAACGTCAACCTGGATACCGAGACGCTCTCCAACATTGAAACAGTGCTGCGCTACCAGTTCGCAGCCCGGGCAGCGGAGAGCCCCTTCAGCGGCGTCCGCACGGCGATGAGGACCAACTGATGACTTTCGACGCCATTGGAATCGCCGGCACCGGCCTGACCGTCCATCGCAAGTGGCTGGACGCCGTCTCCGACAACCTGGCCAACGCGAACAACGCCACCAGCACCGACGGCGCCGCCTTCCAGGCCCGCTATGTGATCGCGCAGGAAGGCCAGGGCGTCTCCGGTGTCTACGTGGCCGGGGCCGAATTCGGCGAGGCCGAGGGCCGCATGGTCCATGAGCCCGACCACCCGCTGGCGGACGAGGACGGTTACGTCCGCTACCCGGACATCGACCTGTCCCAGCAGATGGGCAACCTGATCCTGGCCCAGCGCGGCTACCAGGCCAACGCGGCCGTGGTGGACCGGGCGAAGACGACCTACGAGGCCGCCCTCCAGATTGGACGCAACTGATGCCGCTGTCATCCATCCCCCCGATTCAGGGCGTCGCCGGCACCGGCTACCTGCCGGCCGCCGAAGCTCCGCAGGCCACCAACGGCGTCGGCTTCGCCACCTCGCTGACCGGTGCCGTCGATAATCTGCAGCAGCTGCAGTCCACGTCCAATGAGCTGGCCATCCAGGCCGTCACCGGCGACCTGAACGACATCCACAACGCGACCCTGGCCTCCACCCGCGCCGCCGTGACGTTGGAACTCGTGGCCGCCGTCCGGAACAAGGGCGTTGACGCCTTCAACGAGATCATGAGGATGCAGGCCTGATGCCCGGCAAGGTCTCCTCCTGGTTCTCGAAGCTGGGCAAAACCGTCAGCGAGTTCACCGTCGCCCAGCGCACCATCGCGATCATCGGCATCGCCGTCGTCGTGCTCGGCATTGCCGCCCTGACGACGTGGGCGTCCAAGCCCTCCTACACCCCGCTGTTCTCCGGGCTGGCCGCGGCCGACGCCAACACCATCGTGGAGCAGCTGCGCACCGACGGCGTGCCGTACGAATTGACCAACGGCGGCGGAACCATCCTGGTGCCGGAGGAGAACGTCTACGACCAGCGGCTCAAGGCCGCCTCGGCCGGCCTGCCGAGCTCGTCCACCGGCGGCTACTCGCTGCTGGACGACATGGGCGTGACCTCCTCGGAGTTCCAGCAGTCCGTCACCTACAAGCGGGCCTTGGAAGGCGAACTGGCGTCCACCATCGAGGCACTCGACGGCGTCAAGACCGCTTCCGTACGGCTGGCCATCCCGGAGGAGACGGTCTTCGTCGCCGAGAAGGGCGAGGCCACCGCCTCCGTGTTCGTGGACACGGAAAAGACCACCCTGTCCGCCGACCACGTGCAGGCTATCGTCCACCTCACGTCCGCCTCGATCGACGGCATGAAGCCGGAGAACGTCGCCGTCATCGACGCCGCCGGCACCGTGCTCTCCGCCGTGGGCGTGGGCGCCACGGGTTCCGCGGACAAGCAGGCCTCCGACTACGAAGAGCGTGTCCGCGCCTCGGTGCAGAGCATGCTGGACCGCGTGGTCGGGCCCGGAAATTCCTCCGTGGTGGTTGCCGCGGACATGAACTACGAGTCCGCCGAGCGCGTGGAAGAAACGTTTACGACGCCGGACGGCGCACCGGCCCTGAACGAGTCCGCGCAGACGGAAGAGTACGAGGGAACCGGCGGGGGAGCGGCCGGCGTGCTGGGCCCGGACAACATCGCCGTACCGGGCAACACCGGCGGCGACGGAACCTTCACCTCCGAGTCGGAGACCAAGAACAACGCGCTGAACAAGGTGACCGAGACCCGCGCGATCCCGGCCGGGGCGATCAACCGCCAGACTGTGTCCGTGGCCTTGGACGCAGACGCCGCCGGCGCCTTGAACGTCGCCAACATCGAGGGCCTGGTGACCACCGCCGCCGGCATCAACGCCGACCGCGGGGACGAGGTCACGGTCGAACTCGTGCCGTTCAACACCGCCGGTGCGCAGGAGGCCGCCGAGGCGCTGGCCGCCGCACAGGCCGCCGAGGAAGCCGCGCGCCAGGCCGAGTTGATCCGCACCGCCATCATCACCGCCGGCATCATCCTGCTGGTGATCATCGCCCTGCTGGTCTACGCCCGCTGGTCCCGCCGGCAGAACCGCGAGCCGGTGGACCTGGGCGAGCTGCAGGATTTCCAGCCCGAGATCGAGGCCCCCCAGGACCTGCAGCTTCCCGCGAAGCCCATCATCGTGCCGGAACCGATCCCCGTGGTCACCGGCCCGAACACCACCGCGTTGGAGCTCGCCGGCCCGCCGGAGCTGTCCGACGAGCAGAAGGAAATGAACCGCAAGCGGGCGGAAATCGACGCCCTGGCCGCCCAGGAACCGGACAAGACCGCCGACTTCCTGCGCTCCCTGATGGATGACAAGCAGAACGCATGAGCGAGTTACTGACCACGTTGACCGGCACCCAGAAGGTGGCGGTGGTGCTGATGCAGATGGAACAGGCCCGGGCCGCCGAGGTCATGAAGCGCTTCAGCGAGGCCGAGGCCGAGCTGATCACCGCCGAGCTCGTGAGCATGGGCCGGGTGGACCCCGAGGCTGCCGAGGAAGCGTTCAAGGAATTCCACGACATGACGGTCAAGGGCCGGCGCCGGCCGCGCGGCGGCAAGGAGTTCGCCGCCGGACTGCTGGCCGCATCCTTCGGCGCGGAAAAGGCCGCGGGCGTGCTCGACCGGCTGGCCACGTCCATGGCCGGGAAACCCTTCGAGTTCCTGGATGACGCCGATCCCACCCAGCTGATCACGCTGTTGAACGGCGAAATCCCGCAGACCATCGCGCTGGTGCTGGCGCATGTGCGCCCGGAGCAGGCATCCACGGTGATCGCCGGGCTGGAGGATTCGGTGCGGCCCGAGGTGGCGCAGTGCATCGCCACCATGGGAACCGCCACCCCCGAAGCCGTCTCGATTGTGGCGGACACGCTCAAGGTGAGGGCCGGCGCCGTCGTACCCCGCCAACAGGTGGAGGTGGTGGGCGGCGTCGGGCCGCTGGTGGACATCATCAACCGTGCGGACGTCGCCACCGAACGCGCGCTGCTGGAGGCCCTGGAGGAACGCGATCCGGAGCTGGCGGAGGAAGTCCGCTCCCGGATGCTCACCTTCGAAGACATCACCAAGCTGGAACCGCGCGACGTGCAGCAGGTGCTGCGCGGCATCGAGATCGCGGTGCTCGCGGTGGCCATGAAGGGCGCCAGCGAACCGGTCACCGAACTGATCCGCAAGAACGTTTCCGAACGCAACCGCGACATCCTCGACGACGAGATCAAAGCCACCGGGCCGCTGCGCATGTCGCAGATCGAAGAGGCACGGGCGGACATCGTGCGCTCGATCCGCGAGCTCGAGGCCAGCGGCATCATCACGGTGCAGCGCGCTGCGGAGGAGGACGAATATGTCTACTGACGCCGCGTTCTCCAGGATGAGTTTCCCCGAGCTGAGCACCGGTACCGGGGCCTTCGCCAAGCTGCGCTACACCGAACTGCGCAGCGACGACTCGCAGGAAAAGGCGCTCGAACAAGCCAGGGTCCGGGGCCACGCCGCCGGCTACACCGCCGGCATGCGCGAAGGCGCCGAACTGATGCGCGAACGCCAGCTGGCGATGGAGCAGGACCACGCCGCCGCGATAGCGGACGCCCGCGCCCGCGTGCAGCAGGCAGTGGCCGCGCTGGGTGCGGCCACCCGTGCCCTGGAAGAACGCGCGGCACCCGTGCTGGCCGCCGCGCAGGACACCCTGGCCGCCGCGGCCATGGAACTGGCGGAAGCCATCCTGGGCCATGAATTGTCCGACGGCGCAGCCTCCGCCCGTTCGGCCCTCACCCGGGCAATGGCCGGGGTGGATGCCTCCCGCGTGCACACCGTCCGGATGAACCCGACCGACCTGACCATGCTGGCGCCGGAAATGCGCGAGCAGGCCGGCGTGGGCTTCAGCCCCGATTCGTCACTCGCGCCGGGGGACGCCGTCACCGAGTTTGCCGACGGCTTCCTGGACGCGCGGATCAGCACCGCGCTGGCCCGGGCCAAGGCTGCGCTGCTGGAGGCCCGGCAGTGACCGCCGTCGCCTGGCGCCCCCGCGCCGACCGGTTCACCGACGCGCTGGCAGCAGCCCGGCCCCAGCGCTACGGGATGGTGTCCTCGGTAGTGGGCCTCGGCGTCGAGATCATTGGGCTTGATTGCGCCATCGGCGACCTGGTGCTCATCGGCGACGGCCAGGGCGTGGAGGCAGAGGTCGTGGCCACCGGCCGGGACAGCATCCGCTGCATGCCGCTGGGCCGGCTCACCGGGATCAATACCGGCACCCCGGCCAAGGCCAAGGGAGCCCCGGTGCTGGTGCCCACCGGCAACGGGCTGTTTGGCCGGGTGCTGGACGGGATGGGCCGGCCGATCGACGGCAAGGGGCCGTTGGTTTTCGACTCGCTGGTCCCGCTGGACAACGACACCCCGTCCGCCATGCACCGCGCGCGGATCGACACGCCCCTGCAGCTGGGCGTGCGCGTGCTGGACACGCTCACCACCGTGGGCAAGGGCCAGCGCATGGGCCTGTTTGCCGGCTCCGGCGTGGGCAAGTCCTCGCTGCTGTCCATGATCGCCCGCGGCACCGACGCCGAGGTCTCCGTGATCGCGCTGGTCGGGGAGCGCGGGCGTGAAGTCCGCGAGTTCCTCGAAGACGACCTCGGCGAGGCCGGGTTGGCCCGGTCCATCGTGGTGGTCTCCACCTCCGACGAACCGGCGTTGATGCGGCTGCGCGCCGCGTTTACGGCCACCCGGATTGCCGAATCGTTCCGCGACCGCGGGGCGGACGTGATGCTGATGATGGACTCGCTGACCCGCGTGGCGATGGCCCAGCGCGAGATCGGCCTCTCCGTCGGCGAGCCACCGGCCACCCGCGGCTATCCGCCGTCGACCTTCTCCCTGCTGGCCCGGCTGCTGGAACGCGCCGGCACCGCCGAAACCGGTTCGGTGACCGGGATGTACACGGTGCTGGTGGACGGCGACGACCACAACGAACCGATCGCCGACTCCGCCCGCTCCATCCTGGACGGGCACGTGGTGCTGGACCGCAAGCTGGCCGTCTCCGGGCATTACCCGTCCGTGGACCCGCTCGGCTCGATCTCCCGCGTGGCATCCAAGGTCAACAGCCCGGAGAACTCCCGCGCTGCGGGCGCAGTACGCAAGGTGCTGGCGGCCCGCAAGGCCGCGCAGGACCTGCTGGACGTGGGCGCTTACCAGCCCGGTTCCAACCCGCTGGTGGACGCGGCCGTGCAGCACGAAGACGACATCAACCTGTTCCTGCAGCAGCGGATGGACGACCAGACGCCTGCCGCGCAGTCGTGGGAGCAACTGAACCGCCTGGCTCGCACCCTTGGAGGTATGTAGAGATGGCACGATCCTTCCCCCTGGCCGGGCTGCTGCGGCTGCGCCAGCTACAGCAGGACCAGGCCGCCGGAAACCTCGCCGCCGCGAATCACCGTGCCCGCGAGTCCGGCGCCCGGGTGGTGGCTGCCCGCGACGAGCTGGGCGAGATCATGAGCGAAGTTTCCGATGCCGCCACGCTGCACGCCGTGGCCGCCGCCCGCTCCGCCTCGCGCAGCATGCTGGCCGATCTGGAAAACCTGGACCGGGCCCGGCAGAACGAGGCGCAGCAGGCGCAGCAGGAGTTCCTCGCCGTGCGCAAGCAGTCCGTGGGCCTGGAGAAGCTCGAGACCCGGCACCTTGCGGCCGAGGCGTTCGAAGAGCTGCGGCGCGAGCAGCTGGTGCTGGACGAGCTGTCCACCGGCGCCCGGGGCGGCGACGGACGATGAGCATGACCGATACCCTCGGGCGGATCCAGCAGATCCAGTCCACGCTGACCCAGCTCGCCCAGCCTCCCGCCGCCGCGGACGCCGCGTCCCGCGCGACCGCAGGCAGCAGCACGGGCGGCACCACGGCAAGCGCGTTTGCCGACGCGCTGACGGCAGCAGCCCAGACCCCCGCAACCGGCGCCGCGTCCGGGACCGCCGCGACCGGAACCGCCGCCGAGCTGATCAAGGCCACGGAAAAGTACGTGGGCCTGCCCTACGTCTGGGGCGGCAACGACGCGTCCGTCGGCCTCGACTGCTCGTCCTTCGTGCAGCACGCCTTCCGCGACATCGGCATCGACCTGCCGCGCGTCACCTGGGACCAGATGAAGGAAGGCACTGCGGTGGCTTCCATGGCCGACGCCAAGCCCGGCGACCTGCTCTTCTCGTTCGACGGCGGCCACGTCTCCATCTACCTGGGCAACGGCAAGGCCATCGACGCCCCGCAGCCCGGCGACACCATTAAGGTCCGCGACGCCTGGGAGAACGACTCCAACCTCACCACCATCCGCCGCATCCTGCCCGAGGAGTCCTCTGTCCAGGCTGCCGGCGCCGGCTCGGCTGCCAGCCCCGCCGGGTTGAGCGCCGACCAGCAGACCGCGCTGACCGACCTGATCGCCGCCGCGCAGCTCTCCACGTCCACCGGGTTGACCTCGATGCTCACCGGGCAGAACGGCACGTCCGGCGCGATCACCGCCATGCTCTCCGGCCAGACCGGCAACACCGGACTGGCCTCGATGCTCCCCGGCGGCCAGGGCACCAACGGTGCCGGACAGTTGACCGATCTGTTGGCCACCGCCCAGGCGGCCATGGCGAAGGGACGCACCGCATGAGCCTGCCCGTGAATTCCCTGCCCATCGCCCCGGCGGCCTCCGCCCGTTCGGGCGGGCCGTCCGCCCCGCGCTCCTCTTCTCCCGGTTTCGATGCCGCCATGCAGGATGCGCTGCAGCAAGGTTCCGTGGCTTCCGCCAAGCGCTCCAAGCACGACGGCGCTCCCTCCGCCGGGGGCACGACGACTCACGCGGGCGCCGCCGGGGCAGCCGGAGCCTTCCGGAACGACACCGCCCGGGGTGCAGCATCGCTGCCGGGCACCGGCGCGGCCGAGTCCGCCGCCGGTCCTTCCCGCGACGCTGCAGGGACTGATCCGGCAGCGGCAGTTGCTGGTCTCGGCGGCGCTCCGTCACCCTGGCCGCTCGCTGCCGGCCACGGCATCACCGTCGGCGATGCGACCAGCGCCGGAACTGCGATCGCCGAAGAAGGTGGCGAGGCAGGCCGGTCCCCGGTGCCAGATGGCGCCGCGACCGGAAGCCAGCAGGCCGCCGGAACGGGCACTGCAATTGGCACCGGCATTACCGGCGGCTGGCCCGCCTCGGTCACCGGTCCCGCAGGCGGCGCCGGAGCATCCGCGGGGGCCCATAGCCCGGTTGGCCTGGCCGCTCCCCGCGCTGAAGCAGCCGCAACCTTGGCTGATGCCCAGTCCGCCGCGAGCGCTGTTCACGGCGGGAACGTGGCCGAACAGGGCGCAGGAAGTCCGGCACCTGCACTGGCGAACGCTGCCGCAACCGCCGCGGGTGCACTCGGACCGGCCGCCGGACCAGGGGCAGCCGCCGTGGCCACCCCCGCGACCGGAGCCGGCGTCGCGCCGGCGGCCGCGACAGGCGACGCAGCGCAGAACCAGGCGGCGGGCCCACTCGCACCAGCGGTTCCCACCCAGCCCGCAACCCAGGCAACCGTTCCCACGCAGCCGCCCACCGGCGTCGTGCTTCCCGCCCAACCAGCGCCGGGCGCTCCGGCCCAAGGCGGAGCCGCAGCGGCACCGGCCGCCGCAGCCGCGGCCAGCGCGGTCCGCGGCGAGACCGAACAGCTGCAGCAGGGCATTCAGGTGCCGGTCGCCGCACAGCCGGTCCCGGTGTCCCAGCCGGCGGCTGCCGCTCCCGCCACGGCGCCCGCTCCCGTCCCGCCGCACCAGCAGCTGCCGTTCACCGCGCAGGTGGCCCGCCCGCTCTTTACGCTCGCGCAGGCCAGGCCCGGCGAGCATGTGATGACAATCAGCGTGACGCCGGACAACCTGGGCCCGGTCACCGTCCGCGCCCACGTGACGGGGGAGGGCGTCCGCGTGGAGCTCTTCGCGCCGAACGACGCCGGCCGCGACGCCTTGCGCGCCGTCATGGCCGACCTGAAGCGCGATCTTGCCGCCACCGGCCTGAACGCCAACCTGGACCTGTCCAACCAGAACCGCCCGAACGATGCGCGCCCCGGCATGCAGTTCGGTCCCGACGGCCGGCCCTCCGGCGGCCCGCAGGGACAGGAAGGCCGCCCCGGCGCAGCCACCGGAACCGCCGCCGATGCGGCCCCGGACACCACCGACCCATCCGCCCTGAGACGTCCCTACGGGATATCGACCAGCCTCGACGTGCTGGCCTGAGACAAGGAGAACCATGCCCACCGACTCCGTCCCACCCGTCGGCTCAGTCGCCCCGACGTACACCGCCCCGCCGGTCCGAGCACCGAAGCAGTCCATGGACGGCGAGATGTTCATGCACCTGCTGGTCACCCAGTTGCAGAACCAGGACCCCAGCTCGCCGATGGACACCAACCAAATGATCTCCCAGTCCACCCAGCTGGCCATGATGGAAAGCATCGCCACCATGACCACCACCAGCGAGGAGAACTTCTCCCTGCAGATGCGCGGCGTAGCCGCGGCGCTGGTGGGCCGCGAGGTCAGCTACTACGGCGCGGACGGATCCCTGGTCACAGGCACCGCCACCTCTGTGTCCTATGCCGGGCCGGTCCCTCAGGTGATCGTCGACGGCCGGGAGATCCCGCTGGATCTGGTCGCCGGGATCACCGCCGCCGGCGCGGCGGGGGAGTCGGGTCCGGGTGAAGCCACTAACGACGTCGGTGCCTCCGGCTCGGATGCCAGCGGCACCGATGCGCCGGGCGCCAACGCCGCGGCCAGCGCCGCCGGTACCACCGGGGGTGCCGCCGCCTGAGATGCTGCCCCCTAAGCCGGCTAATGCCGCCACCCAAATTTCCCAATCACTGAATTACCCGTCCGTTCCACGATCCGAAAGGCGCTGATTATGCTCCGCTCGCTCTACTCCGGAATCTCCGGACTCCGCTCCCACCAGACCATGCTTGATGTCACCGGCAACAACATCGCCAACGTCAACACCACCGGCTTCAAGGCCTCCTCCGTCCAGTTCCAGGACACCCTGTCCCAGATGACCCAGGGCGCAGGCGGCCCGCAGGCCCAGGCCGGCGGCACCAACCCGGCACAGGTGGGACTCGGCGTGCAGGTGGCCGGCATCTCCACCAACTTCACCCAGGGCTCCTCGCAGGCCACGGGCAAGGCCACCGACATGATGATCTCCGGCGACGGCTTCTTCATCACCACCAAGGGCGGCGAGCAGCTGTACACCCGCGCCGGCGCCTTCGAACTCGATTCCATGGGCCGCCTCGTCTCCCCGGACGGGGCCATCCTGCAGGGCTGGATGGCAGATGCCGACGGAAACATGCCCGTTGGCGGACCCATTGGCGCAATCGATCTTTCCCCTGACGCCATCTCCAAGGCCCGTGCCACTTCCGAGGCAGTGCTCGCAGGGAACCTTCCGTCTGACGCGAAGGAATCAGATGCCCTTGTCCGCGATGTTGAGGTCTTTACGGCGGACGGCACCAAGGCCAGCCTCTCCCTGACTTTCACTCGCACAGCAGACGGCTGGGATGTCTCCAAGACCGGCAGCGGGACTGTCGGTGCATCGCTTGCGCTCAACGGGAACGGCGTCCTGACGCCAAGCGGTCCCATGGCGGTTGACGGCGTCAACGTTAATCTGACGGGTCTCAGCGGTTACGCGGGCATGACTACCGTTGGCTTCGACAGCCAAAACGGTCGGGCCGCCGGCACCCTTGAATCCTTCACCATGAGCCCCGATGGCACACTCATGGGATCCTTCAGCAACGGGGACCAGGCTGTCGTCGGCCGAGTTGCACTGGCCAACTTCACCAACCCGGGGGGCCTCGAAAAGGCGGGTTCGTCGTCGTACCGTGCAACCGCCAACTCCGGCCAGGTCGAGCTGGGTACCGCCGGCACTGGCGGCCTTGGCACGCTGGCCGGTGGCTCGCTGGAAATGTCCAACGTGGACCTGTCGCAGGAATTCACCAACCTGATCGTCGCGCAGCGCGGCTTCCAGGCCAACGCCCGCATCATCACCACCTCAGATGAAGTGCTGCAGGAACTGACTAACCTGAAGCGCTAAAATTTCTGAACTTTTACTCTGTCTCCTAACAGAACATAGGAAAATAGCCCCGGTCCGACATACGTTCGGACCGGGTCTATCTCCTATTTGTGACCTGCATTACACTCGCCCCAGTACCAAGGGGGGGTACAGGTTCATGTCGAGGACACGCATCGAATATGGCGGCGGGTGGGATCCGATCGTCGTCGAGCAGGAGTTCGGCGTGCCTCCGCTGGACATCCCGCCCGTCCTCTCGCCGGTGCTCACCGTGGACGGACTGGAGTGGGGGCTGCTGCGGCTCCGCTAGTGGTTGTGGCCGTGGTCTCTGCGGGCACCGGTGTATTTCGGCCACAGGAGCTGCGGACTCTTGTTGAAGTGCAGTCAGCCCAATCGAGTCGAGGCAAGGTATGCGTAAGAGGCAGCACATCGCTGTATATATGTCCATGGCGATCTTTGCACTGTTGGCGGCGCTATACGCCGCGCTCGTTTTGGATTCGAGTCAAGCCGTTCCTAGAACAGCTATCCTTCTGTGCGCTGTTGTATTGCTCGCGACTGCAGTTTGGGGATATGTGATGAATGTTCGACGAAGGTGACGCTCCAGGCATCCATCGCCGTTGCCCAAACCCCTACCTCTTCAAGCAAGCCATCCAGAACTGCGCCATCGGCTGGGTCAAGTTCGGTGCCTGCTACTACAACCCTGACACAGGACGTTTCACCCAGCAGGACACCCTCGACACTCCCCTCGACCCCGCAAGCGCCAACCGCTACGCCTTCGCCACCAACGACCCCGTTAACCTCTCTGACCCCCCTTCGGCTCTACAGTTTCGCTGAAGGTGCCGCGGACTGCGCCACGGGAGCGGGGGTCACCGCTTCCATTGCCCTCGGGTTGGGCACTCTGAACGGGGGTTCGGGGACTGTTATTACCCTCGGAGTTAGTTGCGCGCTGAGCGTTGCTACAGGTATTTTTGCAGATTTAGTCACGGACAACGCAGTAGGCGAAACGAGCATAAAAATGGTCTGAACTATCTTGCTTTTCTCGGAGATTTGGCTCGGATAGGTAACGCCCTTCGTTAGATTGGAGTGCCAATGTTCCCGAAAAGAGGGCAGGTCTGGACTTACCGTGAAAGAGGGCGATTCCTGACTCTCATGATGGGCATACCGCTAGTCCTGATGCTGGTTGCTGGCATCTACTTCATGATTACTGAGTCAAATTGGACACTCATCCTCGTAACCATGCTTGGGCTCATGTTTTTGGCTATGTTCTTATTCGACAGCGAACGCAAGCATCGTGGAGAACCTTGAATTGGGCGCCGAATGCGAACCGGCCCTGGGTTTGAACATGGCCGTCTGGGAACCCTCGCACCTGTAGTGGGAGCCGTCGGAGGGCTGGATATGTGTGGGCATTGGGATCTACACAACTTATGAGGACTCGTGATGAAACCAAGGAGTTGCCGTTATCACTCCCGCCCTCGTACTGATGCTTACGATGCTTGCTCTGGCACTCGCGCAGCCGGAACTAACTCGGCCTCTGACCATCGTCATCCCCGTCGTAGGCGTTGCGGCTACAGTTACCGCATCAGTTCTGGAACGGTCATTGCGGCGGCAGAGCCCGCAGCCCAAGCCCAGCATGGGTCGGAAGGGGGTACGGCTTAGGAGGCTGCGGCTTGTGGTTCTTCTGGCAGCGGCCGCCTTCGTCCTGACGATGGCGGCCCTGGCACTGACCGGGCGGTCGGATCTGCTGCCCCTTCTTCTAATCGCCACGATCGTCGCAGCGGTTGCGGCGGGGGTGACGGCACTCCTCCTGGAGCGCCGGTCGAGGCAGTAACGTGCGGCTCCGGGTGCGGCCGCGGCTGGAACGGGAGTGGGATGAGCGTGACCCTACTCCGGCTGAGCGGAGATGGATCCGAGCTTCTTTTTTATCGGATCAGCCTACGATCTAGCGGGCACCGCCTAAGGGATGGTTCAGAGATTGCAGACCATTTCTTCATCGTCACACCTGAGACCACGTACGACCCTTACCGGGTTCCGCCCCGCGGAGTACCCCCACTTTGCAGCGGCCGCCTGCACCCCGTTCCCAGGCGGCCGTTATTTCTTTGCCGGGAATCAACCTCTGTTCATCAGCTGGTTTAGTGGCGTGGCACTACTCCTACACAATGGGCCCTTTTGGTGGCCGTCGAATGTGTGTACGAATAAAATTGTGGTATGGCTCTTGCACCGTTGGATCGCACCGGGGAGATGGGAACATCCCTGACCCAGGCGTTTGCCCTGCTGCAGGATATCGCTGACCGCTTTCCCGCGGAGTCTGCATCTTTGTGCACCCGGGATCTTGCCAATACGGTAGCGGCGGTCGAGGACGTTTCGAAGCTGGTGGAGTTCCTGCAGGCCGCCGGCGCCCAGGCCGTGGAGCGGGCGGACATCGCCGCCAACGGGGAACACTCCACGGCGCCCGGACCCGGAGTCGGCGCCCAGGCCGTGGAGCGGGCGGACATCGCCGGCAACGGCGAACACTCCACGGCGCCCGGCCCTTGCACAGGCACCAAGGCCGGGGCCGGCGCAGGGGCGGGGGAGTGGGCGGATCCGGCGGCGGCGATCAACACCGGCGTGGACGCCGCGAACCCGGACCTGTGCGGGTCAAAGCCGGCGCAGCGCCGCCGCAAGACGGAGTTCGCCAACAACGCGGAGTATCTGCGCTCACGGTTGGGGATCGGTATTGTCGAGGCGCGGCGCAGGCTGCGGGTCGGCAAGGCGATAACCGCGCCGGCGCGCTTTGACGGGGAACCCGGTGTCCCGGCGCTGCCGGTCCTGGCGGAGGCCATGGCCGGCGGGGAGGTCAGCGGCCACGCAGCGGCCGTGGTCGTTGATTCCCTGGACCGGGCCCGGCACGCCGGTACCCCGGAGGCGTTGCAGGCGATGGAAGCGTCGCTGGTCCGGCAGGCCGTAGAGGCCGATGCCGACACCCTGGTGATGGTCGCCAGGACGTGGGAAACCGCGGTCGACCAGGACGGTGCCGAGCCGACCGAGGAGGAACTGCGGGCCCGGCAGGGCATGTTCTACCGGGGCCGGCGCCGGGGGTTGCACCAGTTCGTCATTAACACCACCGATGCCCAGTACGAAGCACTCGCCACCGTGATGAACAGCGCCGCGAACCCGCGGATCCGCCCCGACGCCATCGAAACCGCCACCAAGGGCGGAAGTGAAGGTGGCACGGCAGGCCCCGCCGGCCCCGGCACCGGCAGCGCGGCAAACACCGACGCAGGCACTGCAGCGGCAGGCACGGATCATGCTGGTGCGGCCGGGACCGGCGTGGCAGACGCTGCATCCGCCATCGACGCTGCCGGCCCGGAAATGATTCCGGCTGAAGGTGCTGTGTCTGCAGGGGCTGATGGCCGCGGGGTGGTGGATCCGGCCGTGGTGGAGGCGATGGATGATGCCACCCGGGCGCAGAAGCTGCTCGCGGGCCTGGTCGGGGCCTGCCGGATCGCGTTGAACACCGGCAGGCTTCCGGACTCGGGCGGGCACCGGACGCAGGTGATCGTTACCACGGGGTATGACCAGCTGGCCGGGCTGCTCTCCGGCGGCGGCAGCGCGGTCTTTAACGGACCGGTGTCGGCCACCACGGTGCGCCGGATGGCCTGCGACGCGGAAATCATGCCGGCCGTCCTCGGGTCCGAGGGCGAAATCCTGGACCTGGGCAGGTCGCAACGGTTCTTCAACCGGGCCATCCGCCGGGCCTTGGTCGTCCGGGACAAGGGGTGTGCCTTCCCGGGGTGCAGCATGCCCGCGTTCTGGACCGAAGCGCACCACATCATCCCGTGGTGGGCCGGCGGTCGCACCACTGTCGATAACGGGGTGTGCCTCTGCCTGCTCCACCACGACCTGATCGAGCAAGGCAACTGGCAGATCAACGTCCTCGACGGCATCCCTTGGTTCACCCCGCCGGACTACATCGACCCCCGCCGCAAACCGCTGCGCAACTCCTACTGGCAAACCCACGTCCCACCCCAACCGCTCCAAGTCACGTGATGAAGCAGGCCTCCCGCAATGCCAGCGGTCCGGTTTTGGGGCGGGATCACTCACCACCCAACAGCAGGCGTGGCTCCCTATTACCGCCACTGGGCGCATGTCCTGCTGCAGGAGAAAGTGGAATCAAGTCCCAGCCCAGCCGGCGTGACCGGGAACGCACGCGACAAGCGGCCTGAGCAGCTAACCGCGGGGCGCGCGCGGCCGAAGGTAGTAGGTAGCGGCTCACCGGAGCCCTCGAGAAAACCTGGGACGGGGCCAATGATCGTAGTAACGCGGCTGAACGACAGCCAGTTTGCGGTCAACCCTGACCTCATTGAGCGCGTCCATGCCAACCCTGACACCACCTTGGTGATGGTCGACGGCGCGAAGTACATCGTCACCGAGACGATGAGCCAGGTCATCGAGATGATCGCCAGCTACCGCGCATACGTGCTGCACCTGGCCCGTGAGCTGCCGCCTTCAGTCCACCAGCACGGTCACCCCCAGCTCGGCCTCGTGCCACCCGCCGCGCCTGCCCCCGGAGAAGACTCCGCGGACTCCGGCAACACTGTGCCGCTGCGCCCTAGGAATACGTAAATGGATCCCGCAACACTTATAGGCCTCCTGCTGGCCTTCGGCTCGCTCTACGCCATGATCACCCTCGAGGGCGCCCACGTCTCGGCGCTCCTCATCCCGGCACCCATGATTCTGGTCTTTGGTGCCACTATCGCCGTGGGTTTGGCCAGCACCACCCTCAGGGACGGCCTGCACGCCTTCAAAGCGTTGCCCCGGGCTTTCACCGGCAAGGTCGCGAAGCCGCAGGTAGTCATTGACCGAGTGGTGGAACTGGCCGAGAAAGCGCGCAGCGAGGGCCTGCTGGCACTGGATGCAGAGGCGACCGAGGAGAAGGACCCATTCATGCAGCGGGCGCTGCAGAACATCGCCGACGGCACCGACGGCGAGGAACTGCGGATCCTCCTCGAAGACGAGATCAGCACCAAAGCGCGCACCGATCGTCAATCCTCCAAGTTTTTTATGGGCATGGGCGGCTACGCCCCGACCATCGGCATCATCGGCACCGTTGTATCGCTGACGCACGTGCTGGAAAACCTCTCCACCCCGGATACCTTGGGACCGATGATTGCGACGGCGTTCGTTGCAACCCTGTGGGGCCTGCTCTCCGCCAACTTCATTTGGCTGCCGATCGGCGGCAAGCTGAGGCGCTTGTCCGACCTGGAAACCGAACGCATGACCCTGCTAATGGAAGGCATGCTGGCGGTCCAGGCCGGCAGCCAGCCTCGGCTGTTGGGCGAACGACTGCGTGCCATGGTTCCGGAGCATGAGATGAGCGCGGGGAAGCCGGGCAAGGAAGGCAAATCCGGCAAGTCCGACGACAAGCCTGCGGTCAAGGCAGCATGAAGTCGCGGCGCCCGCGCCGGCCGCTCGGCGCGGAAGAAGACGAGCACCCGGACGAGCGGTGGATGGCCTCCTACATGGACATGGTCACCGTGCTGATGTGTATGTTCATCGTGCTCTTCGCCATGTCCACGGTGGATGCGGCGAAGTTCGAGAAGCTGGCCAACTCGTTGGCCACTGGTTTCGGCGTGGAACGCACCCAAGCGGTTGATACGGCGGAAGGGGTAGTCGTCCCGCCGGAACTCGTTGACGCGGAGGGCCAGGGGTTTACCAGCGGTGACGCCGAAGAGGACACCGAGGGCGAGCTGAAAACCGATCTCGACGTGGCCATCAAGGAAGTCAATGACCTGCGCAACATCCAGGAGAAGATCACCAAGGGGCTGCAGGAAGAAGGCCTCGAAAAAGCTGTCCGCTTCCAGCTTGACGAACGCGGGCTGACCGTTCGCCTGATTGGCAGCGAGACGTTCTTCGAGCCCGACTCACCGGCGCTCACCCGGCAGACCATCAAGGTCCTGAACGTGGTGGGTCCGGTGCTGAGGCCGGTCGGCTACGAGCTGAAGGTGGAAGGCCACACGGCGCAGGTGCGCCATCTGGACCCGAACGCTCTGGACTGGGAGCTCTCCTCGGAGCGTGCCGTGAATGTGCTGCGCCATCTGGTGGAAGACAGCGGCGTGGTTTCGAACCGCATCTCCGCCGTTGGCTTCGGTGAATCCAGGCCGCTGACCACCAGCGGGAGCGACAAAGATCTCACCATGAACCGTCGCGTGGACATCGTGGTGCTTTCCGGCCAGCCGGAAGCCATCCGCAACCTGATCCCGGAAGTCATGAAGGATCCTGCCGGCGCCGCCAAGGAGGCCGCTGCGGAACGGGCGGAATTGGCCAAGAAGGCCGCCGAAGCTGAAGCTGCGGAAAAGGCCGAGGCCGAGTCGGCTGAGGCTGAAGCCGCTGAGGACAAACCTGCCGAGCGCGTGGCAGGAGAACCGGGTGGAAGCTCCGGGAAGGACGTCGTCACCGGCGATGGCCACAGCGGCGGCCCTGGGCCGGACGCCACCTACGCGCCGGCGCCCGGCGCGACCTCCTCCGACCACTGAGGGCTCGGCTCTGGCACCGGGCGGCCGACGTCGGACGTGCCGCCGGGGACCCGCCCACCTGCATTCCCGAAACTGCTAACATCCCGAATCAGGCTGCCGATAGTGCCTGCTGTGACGGTCCAGGAACATGCGCACTCTAGCGCGCCCGAAAAGCCGGCCAGAGCCGTCGAAGTTTACGATTTCCGGCGGCCCACCACTCTGGCGCGGGAGCATTCCCGCGTGCTGGAGTTGGCCTTCGAAACATTCGCCCGACAGTGGGGCACCCAGCTGACCGCCAAGGTCCGCGTGATCTGCACGGTCACGTCGGAGCAGGTCCAGATGCAAACCTACGACGAGTACGCGGCCTCTTTGCCGGCCAGTACCGCGATGGTCCTCTGCGCCCTCGACGACATCACCGGCAAGGCCGTGATCCAGTTCCCGACCAAGGCTGCGATGACGTGGGTAGACCACATGCTGGGCGGCAACGGCAGCCACGACTATCCGGACCGCAAGTTCACCCAGATTGAACAGGCCCTGGTCAGCCGCCTCATGGAGGACGCGCTGGAGGACCTGCGCTACTCGCTGGGTTCCCTGCTCACCACGCCCATCAGCCTGGACCAGATCCATTACAACTCGCAGTTCGCGCAGGCGGCGGCAACCAACGACCTGATGATCGTTGCCACCTTCGAAATCCGGGTCGGCGACATGTCCGCGCCCGCTACGGTAGCAATCCCGGCCGAGGTGCTGCTGACCCAGCTGCGTGATTCGTTCGCCATGAGCAGCCCGGCCAACGCACGGAAGCTGCTGGAGACCCAGCTGGTGCAGATCCCGGTGGACGTGGCCCTGCAATTCGCCCCCATGCGCGTCCGTCCCGGCCAGGTCCTTGACTTGGCCATAGGCGACCTGCTGCCGCTGCCGCACCCGCAACACCGCCCGCTGGATGTTGCCGTCAACGGCGAACGGCTGGCGCATGCCGCCGTGGGCGCCAACGGCAACCGCCTGGCCGGAGTCATTGTTACAACCGAGGAGAACGCCCGATGACACAGACCCAGACCCTCCAGGCTGCTGCCGCCGACGCGCTCCTGGGGCTGCTGCCCACCAACACGCCGCTCTACGCGGTTCGCCAGGACGAAGGCGGGCCGCTGCCCGGGCAGGTGGCCTCCGCCGTCGTCGGATCCTTTGTGGGCGGTACCTCGGCCGACGTCGCCTTGGTGGTGGCCGACCAGGCCGCGCTGGCCGCCGCCGCGGGTACGGATTCCCCGTTGGTATCCGCCGCCGACCTGCTGCGCCCGGCGCTGGAAGCGGCCACGTCCGTTCTCGGTGCCGGTGTGCTGGGTGAAGCACGCGTCGGCAACGCCGCGGCGCTGTTCTCCGATCCGGAAGCCGCAGTGTTCAAGCTAACCGGCGGCGACGGCGAGGCCGGCGGCTGGTTCGCCATCCGGCTGCGCGGTAACCCGGCCGGGCACGGCGCGGACGACTCGGTGTTGGCCAAGCTGGGCCGCATCAACAACGTGGAAATGGCGCTGACGGTGGAGATTGGCCGCACGCGGATGTCCGTGCGCGACGTGCTGAACCTGGAGCCGGGCGGCGTGATCGAACTGGACCGCTCGGCCGGTGCCCCCGCCGACGTGCTGCTCAACGGCCGCCTGATCGCCCACGGCGAGGTCGTCGTCGTCGACCAGGACTACGCCGTGCGCATCACCAAGATCCTCGACGTGCCCGAAGGACTCCTCTAAATGGAGACAGTAGTCCTCGCTTTGCGGGTAGCGCTCTCGCTGGCCGTGGTGCTGGGGCTGCTCTGGGTGCTGCAGCGCCGCTTCAGCCGCGGCGCCCGCACCGGCGCCCGCAAGCTGGTGCGCGTGGTGGAACGCCAGACCATCGGGCCCAAGGCGGCCGTCGTGGTGGTTGACGCCGACGGCCAGCGCTTCGTGCTGGGCGTGACGGATCAGGCCGTGCACGTGCTGGACAGCCGTGAGGCGCCGGTCGAAGAGGCGGCCGAGCCCGCCCACCGCGCTCCACAGACCACGGCGGACAGCTTCTCCCGGCTGCTGGAGCTTGCCACCGGCCGCCCATCGGGCCAGGACCAGGCCGCCGCAGAGGCGGCGGTCCCGTCCGGCTCGTCCGATGCTGCGGCCGCCCCCCGAACGGCAGTTTCCTCCGTCGCCGACTCCGGTTTCCCGCGCCGCGCGGCCCGTCGTGCCGCCGCGCCCATGCCCGAGCCGCTCGTCGAACAAGCGATTGAAGAGCACCCGGTCGCCGCGCAGGAGTTCGACGAGGCGAACCACGACAACGACGTCATTCCCATCCGGCAGGCCGGACTGTATCCGATCGACGGCGGACGGCGTTCTGTCCGCACCGGCCGCCGGGCGTCGCGTCCGGCCGGCTGGGCGGAGCAGGCGCCGGATTCCCCGCTGGCCGGCTCCATCCTTTCGCCGTCGACCTGGAAGCAGACCGCCGAAGCCCTGAAGCAGGTCCGTTCGCGTTGAGAAGCACCGGCATTATGGCCTTGACGGCGGGCCGCTGGCCGCGTCTGGCCACCACAGCACTGCTGGCGTTACTGCTGGCGGTGGTCTTTGCCGTCGTCGCCGCCATCCTGAGCGCGCCTTCAGCCTTCGCGTCGCCGGTCGCCCCGGTTCCCCCCGTGGACCCGCTGGCCCCCGTGGAACCGGGGTCGCCGGACGGCGACGGCGGGTTCTCGGTGGAAATCAACGGGCCCAACGGGACGCCGTCGTCCGCCGTCATCACTCTGCTGGGCATCACGCTGCTGTCGGTGGCTCCCGCGCTGCTGCTGATGATGACGTCCTTCACCAAGATCTTCGTGGTGCTGGCGATGACCCGGAACGCGCTGTCCCTGCCCTCCATCCCGCCGAACCAGGTGCTGGCCGGGCTGGCGCTGTTCCTGTCGCTGTTCATCATGTGGCCAGTGCTGACCCAAGTGAACGAGCTGGGCGTGCAGCCGTACATGGAAGGGACCACGAACTTCACGGACGCGGTGGGTGCCGCCGCCGCTCCGCTGCAGAACTTCATGCTGGCGCACACCCGCGAGGAAGACCTGGCGCTGATGATGCGCGCTGCCGACCTGCCCAACCCGGAGAATCCGGAGGCGGTGCCGCTGCAGACCCTGATCCCGGCGTTCATGATTTCCGAGTTGCGCGCCGCGTTCATCATCGGGTTTGTCATCTTCGTGCCGTTCCTGGTGATCGACCTGGTGGTGGCCTCGGCGCTGATGTCCATGGGCATGATGATGCTCCCGCCGGTGATGATTTCGCTGCCGTTCAAGATCCTGCTGTTCGTGCTGGTGGATGGCTGGGGCCTGATCATCACCGCCCTGGTCGGAAGTTACGGTACCTAGCCGTGGATACAAACGCCGTCCTCGACATCGGCCTGCAGGGCCTGCTGGTCGCCGCCAAACTCTCCGCCCCGGTGCTGGTCACCGCGCTGGTGGTGGGCTTCGCCGTCTCCCTGGTGCAGTCCATGACGCAGATCCAGGAAATCACGCTGTCCTTCGTGCCCAAGGCCGTGGCGGTGGCCGTGGCGCTGCTGATCTGCGGACACTGGATGATCTCCGAGATGGTCTCCTTCACCCAGGAAATGTTCGAGAAAATCCCCGGCCTGCTCGGCGGCGGATAATGAACCTCCCGCTCGACCAGGCGTGGATCGAGGCCACCATGCTGGCAGGTGTCCGCATGGTGGCTTTCCTGCTGATTGCCCCGCCGTTCTCCTACGGAGCCATCCCGACCCGCATCAAGGCGATGCTCGGCGTCGGACTGGCCCTGGCGGTCTCCCCGCGGGTGGCCAACGGGTACGAGCCGATGAGCACGGCGGGGTTCTTCGGCGCGCTGGTGCTGGAGATCCTGGTGGGCGCGCTGCTGGGCTTCCTCGTGTTGGTGGTGTTCTCCGCGGTGCAGTCGGCGGGCACGCTGATCGACCTGTTCGGCGGCTTCTCCATGGCGCAGGCGTTCGACCCGCAGTCGATGGTCAACGGCGCCCAGTTCACCCGGCTGTTCCAGATGGCCGCCCTGGTGCTGCTGTTCGCCTCCGACGGCTACCAGTTGATCATTGGCGGGCTCGCGCGCAGTTTCACCGCGCTGCCGCTGGGCGGGGGAGTCGACCTGGCCGAGCCCGTGCAGCTGATCATCACCGGCGTGACGCAGATGTTCCTGGCGGCGGTGCAGATTGCCGGACCCCTGCTGGTGGTGCTGTTCCTGGCCGACGCCGGCCTGGGTCTGCTCACGCGGGTGGCCCCGGCGCTGAACGCGTTTGCGCTGGGTTTTCCGTTGAAGATCTTCCTGACCCTGACCCTGGCCGGCGTGGTGTTCGTGGCGCTGCCGCGGATTGTCTCCTCGCTCGCCGGGCAGGCCGTGACGGCGCTGACGGGGGTGGGCTAGATGTCGCAGGAAACGTCCGAAGAACGGACAGAGCAAGCCACCCCCAAGCGGATGAAGGACGTCCGCCAGAAGGGCCAGCTCTCCAAATCCCAGGACCTCACCGCCTGGCTTGGCGTGGGCGCGGCCGCGTTGATGCTGCCGATGACCATCGACCGGGCCTCCCAGGCCGGCACTGACCAGATGTTCACCGTCACCCGGATGATCCAGTCGCCGGACCCGGGGCTGGTGGTCAAGGTGCTCGAGGACGGGCTGGGCACCATCACGTACACGCTCACACCGATGTTCCTGGCCGTGGTCGCCGTGGTCATCGCGGGTGCGGCGCTGCAGGGCGGCATCCACTGGAAGAAGTTCAAACCCGAGACCCAGCAGTTCAACCTGGTCAACGGGCTCAAGAAGGTGTTCGGCATGCAGGCGCTCTGGCAGGGTGCCAAGGCGCTGCTGAAGACCGTGGTGGTGGGACTGGCCCTGTACTTTGTGATCCAGGGGCTGGTCCCGGTGTTGATGACCGCCGGCGGGCTTTCGGTCGCCTCGCTGCTCGAGGCTGCGGGCGGCGGCACCGCCGGCCTGCTGCAGACCGCGATCATCGCCGGCCTGATGCTGGCCGTGCTGGACGTGATGGTGGTGATCCGGCGCAACCGCAAGAAAACCCGGATGACCAAGAAGGAAGTCCGCGACGAGAACAAGAACTCCGAGGGCGATCCGCTGATCAAGTCGCAGCGGCGCTCGCGGCAGCTGGCGATGAGCCGCAACCGCATGATCGCCGCGGTGGGAGGCTCCGACGTCGTGCTGGTCAACCCGACCCACTACGCGGTGGCGCTGAAGTACGAACCGGGAAAGTCGGCGCCGCGCGTGGTGGCCAAGGGGGCGGGCAACATTGCCGCCCGCATCCGCGAGGAAGCCGAAACCACCCGCGTGCCGGTGGTGCGCGATGTCCCGCTGGCCCGGGCGCTGCACGCCGCCTGCGAGATCGGCCAGGAAATCCCCATGGAGCTCTACAACGCCGTGGCCCGCGTGCTGGCCTTCGTCATGAGCCTGAAGGCCCGCGGCACGGCCGTCGGCGTCCACACCATGGCGGAGCCGGCCATGACCGACGCCGATGCCGCCGCCCACGCTTCAACCCGGCAGGGCCGCCGTGCCTTGTCCCTACCGTCACCCGGAGGTGACTGATGAACCGCAACCTCTCCAAGCTCGCCGTCCCGATCGGGGTGGTGGGCATCATCCTGCTGCTGGTGGTGCCGATTCCGGCGGGACTGCTGGATGTGCTGATCATCGTGAACATCCTGCTGGCGCTGGTGATCCTGCTGACCACCATGTTCGTGAAGAAGCCGCTGGACTTCTCCGTGTTCCCGTCGCTGCTGCTGGTGGCCACGCTGTTCCGGCTGGGCCTGAACGTGGCGTCCACCCGGCTGGTGCTGGGCGACGGCTACGCCGGGCAGGTGATCGAGGCCTTCGGCCACGTGGCCGTGGGCGGCTCGATCATCATCGGCGCGGTGGTGTTCCTGATCCTGGTGGTCATCCAGTTCGTGGTGGTCACCAAGGGCGCCGAGCGGGTGGCCGAGGTGGGCGCGCGCTTCACGCTGGACGCGATGCCGGGCAAGCAGATGGCGATCGACGCCGACCTGAACGCCGGCCTGATCACCGACGCGCAGGCCCGCGAACGCCGTGCCGAGGTGTCCGCCGAAGCCGACTTCTACGGCGCCATGGACGGCGCGTCCAAGTTCGTCAAGGGCGACGCGATCGCCGGCATCATCATTATCATCATCAACATCATCGGCGGCATCGCCATCGGCATGCTGCAGCGCGGCATGGAGATCGGCGACGCGGTCAGCACCTACACCCTGCTGACCATCGGCGACGGCCTGGTCACGCAGATCCCGGCGCTGCTGATGGCCGTGTCCACCGGCATGGTCGTGACCCGGTCGAATGCCGACTCCGAAATGGGCTCCGACGCCTCCGACCAGCTGACCCAGTCCCGCCAGGCGCTGATGATCGCCGGCGGCGCGGCCATTCTGCTGGCCCTGATCCCGGGCATGCCCAAGATCCCGTTCATCCTGGTGGGCGCGTTCCTGATCTTCATGGCACAGCGGCTCAAGGCCACGGAGGCGGCCAAAGCCAAGGACGACGACGCCGCTGCCGCCGAAGCGGGTCAGGCGGCTCCCGCTTCGGAGACTACCGAGGACCTGATCGAACAGATGCGGGTGCACGCGCTGGAGATCCAGCTGGCCCCGGACCTGGTGGATTTGGTCTCCGGCGCCTCCGACGACCTGCTGGCCCGGGTGCGCGCGCTGCGCCGGAAGATTGCCATGGAGCTGGGCGTGGTGGTGCCGCCGGTGCGCACCCGCGACAGCATCGACCTGCCGATGTCCACGTATGTGATCCGGATTGCCGGCGTGGAGGCCGGCCGCGGCGACGCACCGGCGGGCAAGGTCCTGGCGCTGGGGGACAACCTGGAATCGCTGCCGGGCGTCGCCACGGTGGAGCCGGTGTTCGGGCTGGCCGGCAAATGGGTCCCGGCGGAGATGCGGCACAGCGCGGAGATGGCCGGAGCCACCGTGATCGACCGGGTCTCCGTGCTGGTCACGCACCTGTCCTCGTTGATCTCCGCCAACGCCGCGCGGCTGCTGACCCGGGAGGACGTGCGCGTGCTGACCGAGGGCGTGAAGTCGGTGAACCCGTCCGCCGTCGACGAACTCACCCCGTCCCTGCTGTCGCTGGCCGAGGTGCAGCGCGTGCTGCAGGGGCTGCTGGCGGAGCAGATCCCGATCAACGACCTGCCGCGCATCTACGAGGCGCTGGCGCTGAAGGCCAAGTCGTCCACCGACCCGGAGGGGCTGATCGAGGCCGCCCGGCAGGCGCTGGGCCCGGCCTTGACCGCGCAGTACCTGGACGGGCAGCTGCTGCGCGTGATCATGATCGATCCCACGCTGGAGCAGTCGATGCTGGAGGGCATGCGCCCGTCCGAACACGGCACGCAGATCCTGCTCTCGGTGGAACGGACCGAAGCCGTGCTGGCCTCGCTGCGGAACGCGCTGGAGAAGGTGGAAGCCAACGGCCTCACCGCCGTGCTGGTGTGCGCGCCCGCGCTGCGCCCCGCCATCCGGCGGCTCGTCTCGGCGCAGGCCGGGGGACTTCCGGTACTGTCCTACCAGGAGGTCACCTCCGCCAACGTGAAGATCGAGACCGTGGGGGTAGTACGTGTCGGCCAGACGGCTGCAGCTTAAAGGCGCATCCCTCCAGGAACTCAAGGCCAAGGTCCTGGCCGACCACGGGCCCGACGCGAAGATCGTCGCGGCCGAAAAGGTCACGGTCGGCGGCATCCGCGGCTTCTTCGCCCGCGAGCACTACGAAGTCACCGTGGAACTGCCGGCCTCGACCGTGCGCGGCCAGCACGCCCTGGACCAGAAGGCACGCGCCGGAATCGCCGCGCTGCTGGCCGACGCCGAGCGCACCGAATCAAGGCTGCACGGCAAGGCGCCCGAACTGCACGTCTCCACGCATACCGACCAGTTCGCGGTCATCATGGACAACCTGACCTTCAACACGGCGCGGCCCACCCGGCTACCCAAGGGCGCCCGCCTGGAGGAACCGCTGCCGGAAGCCGCCGGCGGGCAGGCGGAGGGCTCCGGAGCCGCCGCGGCAGGGCCCGGCTCGGGACGGCGGCGGATCGACCCGAAACCCCCGAAGGACGCGGGCACAGATGCCGGCGGCGCGGCCGCGCTGGGGCCGGAGGCCCGTGCAGCGGCCATCGAAGACCCCGTCACGGAAGCCCCCGTCACGGAGGCCCCAGCCACGGGAGCCCCAGCCACGGCAGCCGCAGCCACCGCAGCCGCAGCAGCCCCGGTCCCAATTACGGCAGCTTCGGCCATGCCGGCGGCAGCAGTGGCCGGCGGTTCCCTGGAGGCCACCGGATCCCGGACCCGGCCGGCCGGTACGGGCCGCCGCGCGGCGGCCGGACCCCCGGCAACCGAGGCTTTTGAGCGGGAGCATGGGCAGGCGGAGCAGGCCGGGCAGGAGGTTGAGCAGGCCGGCACGGAGGCCACCGACCCGGCTCCGCGCCGCTCGGCCCACACTGAAGGCCACGCAGACGCCGGGGGAGGCACCGGCGTAGTCGTCGGCACAGTCACAGAGGACGGGCCGGCGCAGCCGCAGGAGGCCCAGCGGGCCGCGGGCGCGGGCCCGGCCGGCAAGCCGGCCATCCCGGTGCCGCTGTACGGTCCGGGGGACCTGGTGCTGGTGATCGGCCAGGGCGATGTTGCCCTGGAGGCTGCCACTTCCATGGCCGCCGCGGCGCCAGCGGTTAACGGTGCGCCGTCCGAGGCCGCCGATTGGATTTACGGCGGCGGGAACATGGTGAAGATGGCCGGTGCGCATGCCGCCGATGTCCGGAGACCGGTGCAGGACCGCAACAGTGCGATAGGTGCCCGTGCCCGAGGCGTGGAGCGCGGACAGAGCGTCTTCGTGGCCTTTGGCTTGGGTCAGGCGCTCACGCCGTCTTTGGAGCTGCTCGCGCTCCTGCCGGCACTGGGAGCCGACCAGATCTGGCTGGCGGTGGACGCCGGGCGGAAGGCCGAGGACACCGACCGCTGGGTGCAGGCCGTGCAGCGGGTCGTCGTTCCCGACGGCCTGGCGGTCACCGGAACGAGGCACACCGGCTCGCCGAAGACGGTCAACACACTCGGGGTGCCGGTGGGTTGGGTGGACGGCGAGCCGGCCGAGGCCGCCTGGCTCTGACGCCCGCGACGGGTTGCGCGGCCTGCCCCGGCGCCAAGTTCAGCTGCGATAGAGTTGACGCGTGCTGGTGCTGACGCGAAAACCCGGAGAGCGGATCCTGATCGGTGACGACATTGTCATCACCGTGCTGGATGCCCGCCGCGACGGCGTCCGCCTGGGCATCGAGGCCCCGCGCGGCGTAAAGATCCAGCGCGATGAAGTGGTCCAGGCGGTCAGCGAAGCCAACGTGGCAGCCGCGCAAAGCGGCCCGGAGGCCGAGGAACGCATCAAGGCCCTGCTGGGCCTCAGCCTCCCCGGCAGCGGCGGAGCCGGGAGCGCCGGCAGCTAAACGGCGCCGGCAGCCAAACCGCACTGGCAGCCAAACCGCACTGGCAGCTAAACCGCGCCACCGGCGGCCCCAGGGGCCCCGGCCAGGAACCGGCGTCGTCGTGCTGTTCTGGGTCTTTTTGACCTAACCCCGCACGGCAGGATAAACTTGGTAGTCGTTGTGCGTGTCCAACCTCGATACGCTATGTCCGTGTGGCGGCCCAGTTGCAGGGCCAACCTGGTCCACGGAGATAGCCGAGACTTTCTGGGCCACTGGTTACATTTCAGTCCTCACCTGAAGTTCCGGTAGCGCATCACCAACTTTGCGCGTGCGTTCTGTGAAGGATGCGCCGCTACCTTAGAACACCAAACGAAGGCAAAAACCGTGCGTACGTACACTCCGAAGCCCGGCGATATCAACCGCCAGTGGCACGTCATTGACGCCACCGACGTCGTCCTGGGTCGTCTTGCCAGCCAGACCGCAACACTGCTGCGCGGAAAGCACAAGCCGACCTTTGCTCCTCACATGGACATGGGCGATTTCGTCATCATCATCAACGCTGAGAAGGTCGCCCTGACCGGCGCCAAGCTCGAACAGAAGCGTGCCTACCGCCACTCCGGTTTCCCGGGTGGCCTGTCCTCCGTCAACTACGCCGAACTGCTGGAGAAGAATCCGGTTCGTGCAGTTGAGAAGGCCATCAGGGGCATGCTGCCGAAGAACTCCCTGGCTGCCCAGCAGCTGTCCAAGCTGAAGGTCTACACGGGCGCCGAGCACCCGCACGCTGCCCAGCAGCCGAAGACCTTCGAAATCACCCAGGTCGCCCAGTAGCGCCGGCCACCACTAGAAACTTAATTCAAGGAGCATCGTGGCTGAAGAGCTGAACACTGCTGCTGAGGGCGAAACCCTCACCAGCTACACCTCGGAATCATCCGAGGTCACCGAGACCGCCAAGAAGGAACGCCCCGCCCTCACCGTAGGCGGAGGCGCCGTGGGTCGCCGCAAGCAGGCTATCGCCCGCGTGCGTCTGGTTCCGGGTGCCGGCAACTGGACCATCAACGGCCGTGAGCTGGCGAACTACTTCCCGAACAAGCTGCACCAGCAGGAAGTGAACGATCCGTTCAAGATCCTGGATCTGGAAGGCGCTTACGACGTCATCGCCCGCATCCACGGCGGCGGCCCCTCCGGCCAGGCCGGTGCGCTGCGCCTGGGCGTTGCCCGCGCACTGAACGAGATCGACCGCGAGAACAACCGCCCGACCCTGAAGAAGGCCGGTTTCCTCACCCGCGACGCTCGCATCATCGAGCGCAAGAAGGCCGGTCTCAAGAAGGCCCGCAAGGCGCCGCAGTACTCGAAGCGCTAAACCGCTTCCGGAGCTTTGGCTTCCACCGCGAGGTCCCGCAGCATGGCTGCGGGGCCTCGCTGGCGTTTAAGTGGCCGTATCCGGGGACGTGGCCGGGGCCAAAACGGGGCTTCCCACGCGACTGCCGGCCGGAGGTGGACCGACTGCTTGGCACCCTGCCGTAAAATGGGTCGCGATGTCTAGATTATTTGGTACCGACGGAGTCCGCGGACTGGCCAACGGATTGATCACTGCAGAGCTCGCGCTCGAGGTCGCACAGGCCGCCGCAGTGGTCCTTGGCCACCGGCAAGTTGAAGACGGCAAGCGCCCGACGGCGGTGATCGCCCGCGACCCGCGCGCCAGCGGCGAGTTCATCAGCGCTGCCGTGGAGGCCGGCCTCGCCAGTGCGGGTGTCGACGTCTACGACGCCGGGGTGCTGCCCACCCCGGCGGCCGCGTACCTCGTGGGGGATCTGGCGGCGGACTTTGGCGTGATGATTTCCGCCTCGCACAATCCGGCACCGGACAACGGCATCAAGTTCTTCGCCCGCGGCGGGCACAAGCTGCCGGACGAGGTCGAGGACGCGATCGAGCATGAGATGGCGCAGCCGCGCGTCCGGCCCACGGGCGCGGAGATTGGACGCATCCAGCGTTTCGCGGACGCGGAAGACCGCTACATCCTGCACCTGCTGCAGACGCTGCCGGCCCGCCTGGAGGGCCTGAAAGTCGTTCTCGACTGCGCACACGGTGCAGCCAGCGGCTGCTCGCCGGAGGTGTTCCGCGCCGCCGGTGCGGACATTGTGGTGATGGGTGCCGAGCCGGACGGGCTGAACATCAACGACGGCGTGGGTTCCACCCACCTGGAGAAGCTGCAGGCCGCCGTCGTCGAGCACGGCGCCGACCTGGGCATTGCCCACGACGGCGACGCCGACCGCTGCCTGGCCGTGGACGAGCGCGGCGAAGTCGTGGACGGCGACCAAATCATGACGATCCTGGCGCTGGCCCTGCGTGAAGCCGGCCGGCTCAAGGACGATGTCCTGGTCGCCACGGTCATGAGCAACCTCGGCATGAAGCTCGCCCTGCAGGACGCCGGCATCCGCATCCAGGAAACCGCCGTCGGCGACCGGTACGTGCTGGAATGCATGCGCGCCCACGGCTACTCGCTGGGCGGCGAGCAGTCGGGCCACGTCATCTTCTCGGACTACGCCACCACCGGCGACGGCGTCCTGACCGGGCTGCAGCTGGCCGCCCAGGTGGCCAAGTCCGGCAAGCCCCTCTCGGAGCTGTCGCAGCGGATGGTCCGGCTTCCCCAGGTACTGATCAACGTTAAGGACGTGGACAAGTCGGGGGTCGAAACCAACCAGCCGCTCCAGCAGGCCGTGGCGGCCGCGTCCGCCGCGCTGGGTGGCACCGGCCGGGTGCTGCTACGCCCGTCCGGCACCGAGCCCGTCGTCCGCGTGATGGTCGAAGCCGCGGACATGGAGACCGCCCAGGCTACCGCCGAGGAACTGGCCCGGACCGTGAAGGCGCACCTGTCGTTGGAGACGGCCGCCGCCTCCGAGTAGGGCGGGCGAGCTGCCGGTCCGGTGGTTGCGGTCCGGCCAAGCCGCCGTCTCGTGCCGGGTAGCTCTCAGCGCCAGGCCTTCACCACCACAACCTCGTAGCTGTCCGCCGTCGGCGGGTTGCCGGTGTCGAACTTCGCGTTCACGACGGCAAGCCGATGGCCGAACAGCGCGGCGGTGGTCGGGGTTTGGAAGGCGTCACTGGTGATCACGGACCGGACCTCCCCGGAGTCAAAGCGGCGGTCCAGCTTGATCACGCTGATCTGGTTGTCCATGTTCTGGACCGCCCAGAGCCAGCGGCCTTTCAGCACCAACCCGTCGACGTTGGGGACGCTGACGCCGGAGATTATCTCGCTGGCACCGGTCCTCGGGTTGACGGTGTACAGCGCCGCGTTGGCCGAGTGGGCCACGATCAGCTTCCGCCCGTGGTCGGCCGCCACGATGCCGTTCAGGTTGAACGCGCTCGGGATTTCCGCGGCAGGACCGCTCAGTTGCAGTGTCCGCGGGCTGCCCAGCTGCCCGCGGTGGTCGATCGGCACGAAGTACAGCTCGCCTTCACGCGAGTTCGTAAACCACGCGCCGCCCCGGCCAAGGGTTACGTCGTTGATGAAGGAACTGGCGGGGTCGTTCAGTTGGAACTCGGCCACCGGTTCTCCGGTCCGTGTGTTGTAGACATACGCCTTGCCGGTAGGCCCGCCGGCCACGAAGAGCAGGTTCCGCCGCGTGTCGGCAGCCATGCCGACGGCGAACCGCCCGTCCGGTGCGTCGATGAACTTCTCGGCGGTGCCCCGCCGTATGTCGCCACGGAAGATGTCGCCCGCCAGCAGATCGCCGGCGTAGAAGGTGCTGCCCCGCCCGGCGGCGATGCCCTCCGCAGACGTTGCGTCCGGCAGGTCGATGATTCGGTCCGTGCACCCCGACGTCGAACCGGGGGTGTCGGAGGCAACGTGGCCGGCGGAGGCCGGCAGCCCCGCCAGCATCAGAGCGAGGGCGGTCAGCAGCGCGGCGGCAAATCTTGCCGTCAAGGAAAGGGGGAGATGAGGTCGCATGGAGGTTTCACCTGATTCTTGCGCGAGGGGTGTCGGGAGTTCCCTCCAGCAGGCTCCCGATGGTGATGATCACAGCGTACGCCGAGCGGGCCGAAACGTCAGGCCCTCCCTACGGCGCTGCGGGAACGCCCCGCGCGACGGTAGCGGCGGGCTTCCGGAGGCCGCCTTTACGCCTGGTTGCGCGCCTTCAGCGCGTCCCGAATCTCGGTGAGCAGCGCGACCTGCGGGTCGACAGCCTCCTCTTCCCTGTTGATCCCCAGGCGGCGGTTGCGCCGCTCGATCATGTGGTTCATCGGTGCCACAATGACGAAGTAGATCGCGGAGGCAATGAGCAGGAAGTTCACGATGGCGGTCAGCAGGACGCCGAATGCGACGTTGTTGCCGTTGAAGTCCCACAGCAGGAAGCTGTCGAAGTTCGGCGAACCGACCAGCCCGGCGATGAACGGCATCAGCACGCTGTTGACCAAGGCATTGACCACGCTCCCGAAGGCTCCGCCGATGATCACGGCCACGGCAAGGTCAATGACATTGCCCTTCATAATGAACTCTTTGAATCCGTTTATCATGTGGCCAAATGTAACGCCTCGGGGCCGGGCCCTGAGGCCGCTACAAGGTGGCGCTGCCTCGTCGCCGCTCACGAATAGCGGGCGGCTCCGGGCAAACCGAAGTACTCTTCGAGCGTCTCGATGCCCCGTTCGGCCATCTCCGCAGCCACTTTCTTTCCCACGTAGCGCAGGTGCCAAGGCTCCGGCGAATAACCGGTCACAGCCTCGGCGCCGGGCCGGTAGCGGATGATGAACCCGAAGCGCGCGGCGTTGTTGGCCACCCAGCTGCCCGCTGCCGTCTCGGCGAAGCACTGCTGCAGGTTGCACACCCCGGTGGCGTCGCCGATGTCCAGGGACAGCCCGGTCTGGTGCTCCGAATAACCGGGCCGCGCCGAGATCATGTCCGCGGCAATCTCGCTGCCGTGTTGCCGCACCCAGTGGTTGTAGGTGCTCACCTGCGTGGCGTAGGACCGGAAACCGCTGACCATGATCATGGACGCCCCGTCGGCAGCGGCGGCGTTGAACATGTCCTCGGTGGCGGTCGCCACGGCGTCGCGCAGCAGCGCGGATTCCCCGCCGGTACCCAGGTTCACCGCCGGCTGGCGCAGGTCCACGGGGTAGTAGTTCAGCGGATTGAGGGGCCGCGCCTTGTTGACGACGACGGCGATGCTCGCCGGGTCTGTGTGGTCCTCCCCGGCGCCGGGCGCGCCGCCGTTTTTCTTCCCGCCGCCGCTCGCACCGCCGTCCTGCTTCCCGCCGTCCTTCTGTCCGCCACCCTGGGCTCCGCCCTTGTTTCCGCCGTCCTTCTTACCTCCACCGGTGGCGTCGCCGTCCTTCCGGGAAGCCTTCGGGCTCTGTTCGGGGACCGGCAGGGACGTGGTGTCCTCGGACGGGGCCGGTGCGGCCGTCGTCGTGCCGGCGGAATCGGCGGGAGGGGGAGCGGTTTCCCCCGCCGGGGCGCAACCGGTGAGCAGGGCCAGCACGGCGGCTACGCCGGCTGCAAGCACCGGAGCCCTCAAAGCCGCCATGTCAGGTTTTCCGCAGCAGCATTCTGCGGATCGAGTGGTCCGCATCCTTGGTGAGCACCAGTTGCGCCCGCCCGCGTGTCGGCAACACGTTCTCCCTCAAGTTCGGTTCATTAATCCGGCGCCAGATCCCCAGCGCCGTCTCGGTGGCCTCGTCGTCCGTGAGCGAGGCGTAGCGGTGGAAATAGGATTCCGGATCCGTGAAGGACGTCCGCCGCAGCTTGTGGAAGCGGTTGACGTACCACTGCTCAATATAGGAGGTCTTGGCATCCACATAAATGGAGAAATCGAAGAAGTCGCTGAGCGCCAGCCCGGTGCGTCCGTCCGCCCGCGGGCGCGCGGGAGCCAGGACGTTCAGCCCCTCCACGATCAACACATCCGGGCGGTGGACCACCACTTCCTTGTCCGGCACGATGTCGTAGGTCAGGTGCGAGTACCAAGGGGCATGCACTTCCTCGGCTCCGGACTTCACCTCGGACACGAACCGCAGCAGCGCGCGCTGGTCGTAGGACTCGGGGAAGCCCTTGCGCTCCATCAGCCCGCGCCGGGCCAGTTCCGCGTTGGGGTAGAGGAAACCGTCGGTGGTGACCAGCTCAACGTTCGGGGTGTCCGGCCAGCGGCGCAGCATCTCGCGCAGCACGCGGGCAGTGGTGGACTTCCCGACGGCGACCGATCCGGCCACGCCGATCACGAACGGCGTGCGTCGGCTGGTTTCGCCCAGGAATGTGGTGGTGGCCTTGTGCAGCTCGCCGGCCGCGCCCACATACAGGTTGAGCAGCCGGGAGAGCGGCAGGTACACCTCGCGGACTTCGTCCAGGTTCAGGGCATCACCCAGGCCCCGGAGTCGCTCGATATCGTCCTGGTCCAGGGGCTGTTCAATCTCGTTGGACAGCCGGGACCAGGTCTGCCGGTCCAGCTCAACGAATGGTGTGAAGTTACTCTCACCGTTGGACGCCGTCGTCTTCGGTGTCGCATCAGTCACCTATGAATTGTGCCTGCTGCGGGAATCAAATCCCAAAAGGCGCACCACAGCGGCGCGCCGTGTTTGCCCCGGCCCCCGCCGCAGGCGCCGCCGGGATGGCATGTGGAACGCGCTGTCTGTGACGGTCCCGCGGGCAGGTACCCTTAACCCCATGTGTGGAATCGTAGGTTATGTTGGCCGCCGCGACGGCGGGGCCGGAGTCAGCGCTGCTGATCACAGCGCCCTGGACGTCGTTCTCGAGGGCCTTCGCCGCCTGGAATACCGCGGTTACGATTCCGCGGGGGTGGCGGTCATCTCCAGTGACGGTATCGAGGCGCGGAAGAAGTCGGGCAAGCTGAGCAATCTGCTGGGCGAGCTCGAGTCCGACCCGCTGCCCGAGTCGCTGACCGGCATCGGCCACACCCGCTGGGCCACGCACGGCGGACCCACCGACGAAAACGCGCACCCGCACCTGGCCGATGACGACAAGCTCGCCGTGATTCACAACGGCATCATCGAGAACTTCGCCGAGATCCGTGCCTCCATGCTCGCCAAGGGCCACACGCTGCGCTCGGAAACAGACACCGAAGTGGCCGCCGTGCTGCTCGGGGACCTCTACCGTTCCCTGGTCGCGGAGGATCCCGCCACTGCGACCCTGTCCAAGGCCATGCAGCTCGCCTGCCAGAAGCTGGAGGGCGCCTTCACGCTGCTGGCCATCCACCAGGACCAGCCCGACGTCGTCGTCGCCGCGCGCCGTAACTCGCCGCTCGTCGTCGGACTGGGCGAGGGTGAAAACTTCCTGGGCTCCGATGTCTCCGGCTTCATCGACTTCACCCGCCGCGCCGTGGAGCTGGAGCAGGACCAGATCGTCACCATCACCCCCGACTCCTTCGAGATCACCGACTTCTTCGGCAATCCCGCCAAGGGCACCGAATTCGAGGTGAACTGGGACGCCGCTGCCGCGGAGAAGGGTGGCTACCCGTCCTTCATGGAGAAGGAAATCAACGACCAGCCCGAGGCGGTCGGCCAGACCCTGCTGGGCCGTTCGGACCTGCACGGCCGGTTGACCCTGGATGAGCTGCGGATCGACCCGGAACTGCTCAAGACCGCCAACAAGATTATTGTGCTGGCCTGCGGAACGTCGGCCTACGCCGGCCAGGTGGCGAAGTACGCGATCGAGCACTGGTGCCGTATTCCGGTGGAGGTGGAACTTTCGCACGAGTTCCGTTACCGGGACCCGATCGTGGATGCCAACACCCTGATCGTGGCAATTTCCCAGTCCGGCGAGACCATGGACACCCTGATGGCCGTCCGGTACGCCAAGGAGCAGGGAGCCAAGGTCCTGGCGATCTGCAACACCAACGGTTCCACCATCCCGCGCGAGGCCGACGCCGTGCTCTACACGCACGCCGGACCCGAGATCGCCGTCGCCTCGACGAAGGCCTTCCTGGCGCAGATCACCGCCGCCTACCTGCTGGGCCTCTACCTGGCGCAGCTGCGCGGGAACAAGTTCCAGGGCGAGATCAAGGACATCCTGGCCGACCTGGGCAAGATCCCGGCGAAGATCCAGAGCGTGCTGGACAACGCCCAGGACATCAAGGACCTGGCCGTGCGGATGGCCGAGACCAAGTCGGTCCTGTTCCTGGGCCGGCATGTTGGCTTCCCCGTCGCCATGGAGGGCGCGCTGAAGCTGAAGGAGCTGGCCTACATCCACGCCGAAGGCTTCGCCGCGGGCGAGCTCAAGCACGGCCCGATCGCCCTGATCGAGGAAGGCCAGCCGGTCTTCGTGGTGGTGCCTTCCCCGCGCGGCCGCAACTCGCTGCACGCCAAGGTCGTCTCGAACATCCAGGAGATCCGCGCCCGCGGTGCCAAAACCATTGTCATCGCCGAGGCGGGCGACGACGCGGTCAAGGACTTTGCGGAGTTCGTCTTCTACGTTCCCGAGACGCCGACGCTGCTGGCTCCGCTGCTGACCACGGTCCCGCTGCAGATCTTCGCCTGCGCACTCGCGACGGCCAAGGGCTACGACGTGGACCAGCCGCGCAACCTGGCCAAGAGCGTCACCGTCGAGTAATAGGCATTTGGCAGGCATGTCCACCCGATTACTCTTTGCAGCGCCCCGAGCTCCGTACAACAGGATCGGGGACTGCTCGGTTCCGAAGCGTCGCGTCCGCGCCCGCCGGGCGGCGCTGCGGCGGCGCGTCCGGCTGCTGTCCGTGCCGCCCGTGCGGTGCACCCTGATCTCCACGGGGGAGCCGGTGCTGGCACCGCGGTGTGCCCGCTCGCCGTGGTCCGTTCGGGCGGGAGCCGAAAAATGATCGTGGGCATCGGCGTGGACGTGGTGGAAGTTTCCAGGTTCCGCCGGCAGCTGCAGCGCACCCCGGCTTTGCTCGAGCGACTGTTCACGCCGGCCGAGCGGGAACTCAACACCCGGTCCCTGGCCGCCCGCTTCGCTGCCAAGGAAGCGATTGCCAAGGCACTGGGCGCCCCGTCCGGCATGAACTGGCAGGACTGCACCATCTGCGTCGACGCGGGCGGAGACCCGTACCCGGAATTTACCGGCACGGTGGCCGCGGCCTCGGCGGCCAAGGGCGTGAAGTTCTGGCACCTGTCCATGAGCCACGACGGCGATCTGGCGACAGCCATGGCGGTCGCCGAGAAGTAGCGGCCGGCTGGCGGACGCCCCGTTGAGGCGGCTAACTTGCCACCCGATAGTGCAGGTACACGACGCCGTTGCCGAAGCGACGCTCGTCCAGCAGCTCGAGGCCCACTTTCAGGTCCTCGGCCAGAAAGCGCTTCCCGCCCCCCACCACGACCGGCGAAACAAAAAACAAGCATTCATCCACCAGACCTGCCTTGAACGCGTGGCTGGCGAGGCCGGGCCCGCTGATGCTCAGGTCCGCCGACGCCGCTGCCTTCATGCGCCGCACGGCCTCCGGCTCGAAGTCCCGCTCGATCCGTGTGCGGGCGCTTGAGGCCTTCTCTAGGGTTCGGGAATAGACGACCTTGTCCTTCCGCAGCCACGACTCGGCGAAGTCCCGTTCCACCGGCGCGACGTCCGGCGCCGTGGGCACGGTTTCCCAGACGACCATGACCTCGTACATGCGGCGCCCGAAGAGATAGGTGCCTACGCGTCGTTCCAGGTCATTGACGAAGGAGTGCACCTCCTCGTCGGGGACGCTCCAGTCGAAGTTGCCGTCCTGGTCGGCAATGTAGCCGTCGAGAGACATGATTGCGGAATACAGCAGCTTCGCCACGGTGACTCCTGGGCTATTCGGCACGGCGGGGGAGGGTCCGCCCATTGTTCCGGTGGCCGGCCATCAGTTGCCGCCCAGGCTCTTGACGTACGCATAGGCCTCGTCGACGACACTGAGCCACAGCTGCTCGGTCGCCGGCGAATTGTTGGCCGTGGCAGGGAAAGCGACCCATTCCTTCATGGTCCTCTTTCCCATGGTGACCGGTTCCGCCGCTCCGGAAGCAACAAACTCTTCCGCGCGGTGCCGCGGAACCTTCACGATCAGGCGGTCGTCGTGACCGAGGAACGCGAAGATCTTTCCACCCACCCTCAGGCCTGGACTGCGGAACATCGTGCCGCTTTCGACCAGCGGGTCATCCGAAAACCGGCGGGCAAGAGTCTCCAGCAGGACAAGGTCCTGATCGCCATCTGGAGGGGAGGCGGGCGTCATGGCTTCCTCCAAAGCATCAGGCTCGTATGAAGATGGCGGATGCCGCGGCCGATTCGACCATGAGATCGCTCATGCCGACCACAACGTACCAATACGTGCGTCCCCGCACGGCGCCCGTGTCCACGAACCTCTCGGGATTGCCGCGGCGGCGATGCACGCGCCGGAGGGCTCCCGCTTGCGAGGGAATGAACGCCGCCTCGGCGCCCGTGGACTCCCAGCGGTAGATGGCATAGTGCCGGGGCAGCGTCCCGCTCGTTGCACCCCGCCAGATGAGCTCGACGCCGGATCCGCTCCACCGGGCGCTGGTGATCAGCGGCGCGTAGGGACGCTGGGCGCCCAGATGGGACATCACCGGAGTCATCGCCACGCGCCGGTAGAACTTGTCCTTGACGAGGCCGATGCTGTCCAGCCGATTGGCCCGGACGGACTTGGCGGAGAAGTAGACCTGGCCTCTCACCCCCGGCGTTGCCCGGCACTTCGCCGTGTGGTTGTACAGCTCGCGGGGGTCCTGCCAGTCGGCCCCCTGGGCGGGGTCGCCCACCTTGTAGGCCGCCTCCCCGATGTAGAGCTTGCAGACGGTGCCGTTCACCTGGGCCGCCCACCAATTCACCAGCGTGTTGTAATCCGCAGCCGCATTGCCTTGGTGCCAGTACAGCTGCGGGACCACGTAGTCCAGCCAGCCTTGCTTCACCCAGAGCCGGGAGTCGGCGAACGTGGCGTCGTAGCTCTGCAGGCCGGAGGTAGCGGAGCCCAAACTATCCGTCGATCGGTTGCGCCAGATCCCAAACGGGCTGATGCCGAACAGCATCCGCGGTTTGGCCGCATATATCGCGGCGCTGAGGTCGCGGACGAAAGTATTGACGCTGCGCCGCCGGAAGTTCGCCACGCTCTCGCCGGCCAGCCGGTGGGCAGTGTAGGCAGCGGAGTCCGGGATGCTTTGCCCCGCGACCGGGTAGGGATAGAAATAGTCATCGAGGTGGATGCCGTCGACGTCGTACTTGGCCACAACCTCGGTGATCACCTTGATGATGTAGCTGCGGACGGCGGGGATGCCCGGGTTGTAATAGCGCCGGCCACCGTAGGCGAAAGTCCAGCTCGGGTTTTTCCGCGCCGGATGCCAGGAGATCAGGTCCGCCGGGTCCGCCGTCATGGACACGCGGAACGGGTTAAACCACGCGTGCAGGTGCAGGTTGCGCGCATGCGCCTGGCTGATCGCGTAGGCCAGCGGATCGTAACCTGGATTCCGTCCCTGGGTGCCGGTCAGATAGCGGGACCAGGGCTCTCCCGCGGTCGACGGCCAGAAGACGTCGGCTGCGGGGCGGACCTGCAGCAGCACGGCGTTCAGGTTTCGGCTGCGGGCAAGGTCCAGCCAGTTGCGCAGTTCGGCCTGCTGATTGGCCGCCGCCAAGCCGGGGCGTGAGGGCCAGTCGATGTTCAGCACGGTGGAGAGCCAGAAGCCCCGGAACTCGTGCTTGGGCGCGTCCGTGACCCGCGCCCTTTCACGGGCGGTGATGCGGTAAACCCTGTTGATGACCGCCGCCGCGAGGCTGAGTGCCAGCGGACCGCCGGGACCGGGGGCGGTTGCGGCGCGGGGCAGGCTGCCGCCCAGCAGGCCTGCCGCGCCGAGCACCGTGAGGGCCGTCGCCGTCGTGAATTGGCGCCGGGAGACAACGCCTCTGGAACCGGAATCGCTGCCAGTCGAATCGCTGCCAGTCATGGCCAGCCCTGCCTCACGAGAACCTGATGGTAGCTCAACAATACGCCCGCATTGGTCCCCCCGACAGTGGTTGAAACCATTGGGCAGGCCCGGTGATGCCGCCGGGGCCGGGTGGGCGTCAAGGGTTGACCACCGCGCCGTGTGTCCAACGCAACGAGCACCGGGCCGATGGCAGGAACCGCCTGCCGCGCCGTCTCGAATTGCCCGCCAGGCGGACAACCGAGGATATCCATTGTCGGGACCATGGGGTATGAAGGGATCAGGGACCATAACCGATCATCAGGAGTTTGCACATGGAAGTTTGGCCGGGAGACGCCTATCCGTTGGGTGCCACGTATGACGGCAACGGCACCAATTTCGCCGTGTTCAGCGAAGCAGCGGAGGCCGTTTTCCTGTGCCTGTTCGACGACGACGGCGCCGAGACGAGGATCGAACTCAAGGACGTCGACGGCTACGTATGGCACTGCTACCTTCCGCAAGTCCAGCCGGGCCAGAAGTACGGCTTCCGCGTGGACGGGCCTTACGACCCGGGCCAAGGGCAGCGCTGCAATGTGAACAAGCTGCTGCTGGACCCCTACGCGAAGGCCGTCAGCGGCCAGATCGACTGGGCCCAGCCACTGTTCGGCTACAACTTCGGGGACGAGGATTCCCGCAACGACGAGGACTCGGCGGGGCACATGATGCTCGGCGTCGTCGTCAACCCGTTCTTTGATTGGGACGGCGACCGCAAGCCGCGCACGCCCTACCACCGCTCGGTGATTTACGAAGCCCACGTGAAGGGCCTGACCCAGCTGCACCCGGAAATCCCGGAAGAACAGCGCGGCACCTACGCCGGCATCGCGCATCCGGCGGTCATCGGGCACCTGCAGAAGCTGGGCGTCACCGCCATCGAGCTGATGCCGGTCCACCAGTTCGTCAACGACAGCACGCTCCAGGAGAAGGGACTCTCCAACTACTGGGGCTACAACACCATCGGCTTCTTCGCGCCGCAGAACACGTATTGTTCCTCCGGCGATACCGGGCAGCAGGTGCAGGAGTTCAAGGCGATGGTCCGGGAACTGCATCTTGCCGGCATCGAGGTGATCCTCGACGTCGTGTACAATCACACGGCCGAGGGCAACCACCTGGGCCCGACGCTGTCCTTCCGCGGACTCGACAACGCGGCCTACTACCGGCTGGTCGAGGACCAGCAGCAGTACTACATGGACTACACCGGCACGGGAAATTCGCTGAACGTGCGCCATCCCCATTCGCTGCAGCTGCTGATGGACTCGCTGCGCTATTGGGCGTCGGAGATGCACGTGGACGGATTCCGCTTCGACCTGGCCTCCACCCTGGCCCGCGAGTTCTACGACGTGGACCGGCTGTCGACCTTCTTCGAAATGGTGCAGCAGGATCCGATCGTGTCCCAAACCAAACTCATCGCCGAACCCTGGGACATCGGTCCGGGCGGCTACCAGGTGGGCAACTTCCCGCCCCTGTGGACCGAGTGGAATGGCCAGTACCGGGACACCGTCCGCGATTTTTGGCGGGGCGAACCCTCCACCCTGGGCGAATTCGCCTCGCGCATCACCGGCTCCTCGGACCTGTACGAGGCCACCGGGCGGCGCCCGGTTGCCTCCATCAACTTCGTCACCGCCCATGACGGGTTCACGTTGCGGGACCTGGTGTCCTACAACGAGAAACACAACGAGGCCAACGGCGAAGACAATAACGACGGCGAATCGCACAACCGCTCGTGGAACTGCGGAGTGGAGGGACCCACCGATGACCCGGCGGTCCTCACCCTGCGCGCCCGCCAGCAGCGGAACTTCCTGGCCACCCTGCTGCTGAGCCAGGGCGTGCCGATGATCGCGCACGGGGATGAGCTGGGACGTACGCAGCAGGGCAACAACAACGTGTACTGCCAGGACTCGGAGCTGTCCTGGGTGGACTGGAACAACATGGACCAGCCGCTGCTCGAGTTCGTCGCCACCATCAACCGGTTGCGGGCCGAGCACCCGACCTTCCGGCGGCGGTTGTTCTTCGACGGGAAGCCGGTCCGCCGGGGCCAGGGCGAGCCGTTGAGCGACGTTGTCTGGCTCACCACGGAGGGAACACCGATGGAGCCCGAGGACTGGGACGAGGCCCTCGGCCGCTGCATCGGCGTCTTCCTCAACGGCCAGGGCATCCGTGGGCGCGACGACCGCGGGCAACGGATCACCGATGAGCATTTCCTGGTGTACTTCAACGCTGCCGACGACGAGGTGCCGTTCGTGTTGCCGCCGGTGGAATATTCAGCCGCCTGGGACATCATCATCGACACGGCCGGCGGCGAGCACCTGCCCGGCCCGCTGAAGGCCGGTACGAAGGTGCCGGTTGCCGCCAAGTCCACGGTGGTCCTGAAGGCCCACACGGCGCCGGAAGAAGAGCCAGACCACTCTGTCGCCGCCTCCGTTGCCGCGATGGCCGAGGCGGAGCGGACGGCCGAGGCGGAGCGGACGGCCGGGGCCGAGCCGGCCGGGGAACCCGGGCAGCAGGCCGCCGGGGCCGAGCAGGGGCAGGCGAAAGGATGAGGGCCCCGGCGTCGACCTACCGACTGCAGATCAGGGAATCGTTCACGCTGTATGACGCCGCCGGGCTGCTGCCCTACCTGCGCAGGCTCGGCATCGACTGGGTGTACCTGTCGCCCCTTCTGACCGCGGAGCCGGGTTCCGATCACGGCTACGATGTGGTCGACTTCGGCGCGGTGGATCCTGCCCGGGGCGGGATCGACGGACTGCGGACCCTCTCTGCCGCCGCACGGAAGGCCGGGATGGGCGTCCTGGTGGACATCGTGCCGAACCACATGGGTGTGGCCACTGCGGCCAACAACCGCTGGTGGTGGTCGCTGCTGTCCGAGGGCCGCGGGTCGCGCTATGCCGAAGCGTTCGACATCGACTGGGACGCCGGCGGCGGCAAGCTCCGGCTTCCCGTGCTGGGCGACGGCGACGCGGAGCTCGAGGCGTTGGAACTGGCCGGCGGGGAGCTGCGCTACTACGACCACCGCTTCCCCATAGCCGAGGGGACCGGCGACGACGGCGCTACTGCCCGCGAAGTCCATGAACGCCAGCACTACCAGCTGGTGAACTGGCGGCGGGCCGATGCCGAACTCAATTACCGCCGGTTCTTTGGCGTCAACTCCCTGGCCGGAGTCCGGGTGGAGGTGCCGTGGGTCTTCGATGAGTCCCACGCCGAGATCAAGCGCTGGTTCGACGAAGGTCTGGTCGACGGGCTGCGCGTGGACCATCCCGACGGGCTGGCGGACCCGAAGGGCTATCTCCAGCGGCTGCAGGAGCTGACCGGCGGCGCCTACGTCCTGGTAGAGAAGATCCTGGAGCCGGGGGAGGAGCTGCCGGCCGACTGGGCCTGCGCGGGCACCACTGGGTACGACGCGCTGGCGGACGTGGACCGGCTGCTGGTCGATCCCGACGGGCGGGAACGACTCACCGACGCGGCCCCCGTCCAGCCGTACAAGCACATGATCCACGACACCAAGCGGGGCATCGCCGACGGTATCCTGCGCTCCGAGGTGCTGCGCCTGGCCCGGCTGGTTCCGGCCGGCGCCGGCCTGGACTTCGAGACGGCGGCGGATGCGATCGCCGAACTGCTCAGCTGCTTCCCGGTATACCGGAGCTACCTGCCGGTCGGCGCGCAGTACCTGGAGGAAGCCGGGATCGCCGCCCAGGTCCGCCGCCCGGACCTGGCCGAAGCCGTCACCATCCTGCTGCCGCTGCTGCATCCGCAGGGGGTGCTCACCGAACTCGCGGTGCGGTTCCAGCAGACCTCCGGCATGGTGATGGCCAAGGGAGTGGAAGACACCGCGTTTTACCGCTATACGCGCCTGACGTCCCTGAACGAGGTGGGGGCGGACCCGTCGATCTTCGCGGTGGAGCCGTTCGAGCTCCACACCCGGTTGATTCGCCGGCAGCAGGAACTGCCGCTCGCCATGACCGCCCTGTCCACCCACGACACGAAGCGCAGCGAGGACACCCGGGCCCGCATCTCGGTGCTCGCCGAACTGGCGGACCAGTGGCCGGAGTGGCTGGCGGAGCTCAACCGGCTGGCACCCTTCGGAGACCTGCCGTTCGCCGACCTGCTCTGGCAGGCAGCGCTGGGCGCCTGGCCATTCAGCCGGGAACGTGCCCATGCGTACGCGGAGAAGGCCGCCCGGGAAGCGGGCAACAGCACCTCGTGGATCGACCCGGACCCCGACTTCGAAAAACAACTCCACGCCGCCGTGGACGCGGCCTTCGACGACCCGGAGGTGAACCGGCTGCTGGTCGGGCTGGCGGAGAAAACCAAGCCGTTCGGCTGGAGCAACTCGCTCTCGGCCAAGCTCATCCAGCTGACCATGCCCGGAGTGCCCGATGTCTACCAGGGAACCGAGTTCTGGGACCATTCGCTGGTGGACCCGGACAACCGCCGGCCGGTGGACTTCAACGCCAGGCTTCAGGCGCTGGACAACCTGGACCGGGACGGGACGCCGCCGGTGGACGAAGGCGCGGCGGCCAAGATGCTGGTGGTCGCCCGGGCCCTTCGGCTGCGCCGGGACCGGCCGGAGCTGTTCACCGGCTACGAGGCCATTCCGGTACAAGGCCCCGCCGCCGACCACGCGTTCGGCTTCGACCGCGGCGGTGCCATCACGCTGGCCACCAGGCTGCCGGTGCGGCTGCAGCGCGACGGCGGGTGGCGGGACACCGCCGTCGTCCTCCCCGCCGGAGAATACCGCGATGTGCTGAGCGGGCGGAGCCACGCCTGCGACGGCGTCCTGCCGGTGGCCGGGTTGCTGGCGGAACTGCCGGTGGCGCTGCTGGTGCGCGAACAGGAGGAGTCGTCATGAGCCGGGACTTCGCGGTGTGGGCGCCCCGCGCCGGCAGGCTGGAATTGCAGGCCGGCGCCGCACGGCTGCCGATGCAGGGGCCCGACCACGCCGGCTGGTGGCGTCTGGGCGACTCCGCCGCCGCGCCCGAGGGGGATACCGACTACGGCTATCTGCTGGACGGCGGGGACGCGGTGCTGCCGGATCCCCGGTCGCGCCGCCAGCCGGACGGGGTCCACGGCATGTCCCGGACCTTCGATGCCGGGGCCCACCCATGGCAGGACCAGGACTGGGTTTCCCCCGGACTGGGCGGGGTGATCTACGAACTGCATATCGGCACGTTCACCTCTGAGGGCACGCTGGATTCCGCCGCGGCCAAGCTCGACTACCTGGCCGAGCTCGGGGTGGATTATGTGGAACTGCTGCCGGTCAACGCGTTCAACGGCACGCACAACTGGGGCTACGACGGCGTGCTCTGGTACGCCGTGCAGGAAAGCTACGGCGGGCCGGCCGCCTACCAGCGGTTCGTGGACGCCGCGCACGCCAACGGCATCGGCGTCATCCAGGACGTGGTCTACAACCACCTGGGTCCCAGCGGAAACTACCTGCCGCGGTTCGGGCCATATTTGAGCAGCGGCAGCGCCAACACCTGGGGCGAGTCCGTGAACCTGGACGGACCCGGTTCGGACGAGGTCCGCCGCTTCATCATCGACAACGTGCTGATGTGGTTCCGCGACTACCATGTGGACGGCCTGCGTCTGGATGCGGTGCATGCGCTGCGGGACGAGCGCGCCGTGCACATCCTTGAGGAGATCGCGGCGGCGACGGACGAATGCGCCGCCGAGCTGGATAAGCCGTTGTTCCTGATCGCCGAGTCCGACCTCAACAACCCGCGGCTGATCGAGTCCCGGGACGTGAACGGCTATGGCCTGGCCGGCCAGTGGAGCGACGACTTCCACCACGCCGTGCACGTGAACCTCACCGGCGAAACCAGCGGCTACTACGCCGACTTTGCCGGCCTGGGAGCGCTGGAAAAGGTGCTGCGGGAGGGTTTCTTCCACGACGGCAGCTACTCCTCGTTCCGGGAACGGCACCACGGCCGGCCGATCGACAAGGACCGGGTAACCGCCCGGCAACTGGTCGTCTGCACCCAGAACCACGACCAGATCGGCAACCGTGCCGCCGGGGACCGGCTCACCGGTACCCTCGGCTACGGGCAGTTGGCGCTGGCCGCGGTGCTGAACCTGATGTCACCGTTTACGCCGATGATCTTCATGGGCGAGGAGTTCGCCGCGTCCACGCCCTGGCAGTTCTTCACCTCCCATCCCGAACCGGAGCTGGGCGAGGCGACCTCTGCCGGCAGGCTCAAAGAGTTCGAGCGGATGGGCTGGGACCCGGAGGCAGTGCCCGATCCGCAGGACCCGGCGACGTTCCGCAACTCCAAACTGGACTGGACAGAGCCGCAAACAGGCGACCATGCCCGGCTCCTGGAGCTCTACACCCGGCTGATCGCCCTCCGGAAGCAGCATCCGGAGCTGACAAAACCGGACTTCGCGTCCGCGTCCGTAGAGTCACAAGCGGAGGAAGGCTGGCTGATCCTGCGTCGGGGCTCCTTCGCGATCTGCTGCAACTTCTCCGCCGAGCCGCGGCGGCTCCCCGCCGGGACGGGCACGCTGGTCCTGGCGACCGACGACGGTGCGGCGCTCGCCGTCGGGGGCAACGCCGGCACGGCCGGGACTGCGACCGACGACGGCGCGGCGCTCGCCGCCGGGGGCAACGCCGGCACGGCCGGGACCGCGTCCGGGGACGCCGCGGCATCCGGCGGGCTGGTGCTGCCGGCACACTCGGCCGCCATAGTCCGCAGCGGCCCCGCCAGCTGAACCGGGAGGATGGCATGATCCGCGCCTGGTCTCCGGAGGACATCCGCGCCGCCGAACGGCCGCTGCTGGACGCCGGGCAAGGACCGCTGCTGATGGACCGCGCCGCGGCCGGACTGGCGGCCGTCGTCATCCGGGAACTGAAGCGCGTCCGGGGCCGGGTCTATGGTTCCCGGCTGGTGGTGCTGGCCGGCAGCGGCAACAACGGCGGCGACGCCCTCTTCGCCGCTGCTTCGGCGGCCCGCCGCGGCGCCATGGCGACGGCGGTGCTCACGGCGGAGCGGGTACACGCGGGGGCGTTGGCCGCCTTCGAGCGGGCAGGCGGATCGGTGCTGCGGCTGGCGGCGGAAGCAACCGGCGGGGACCCGGCCCGCCAGGCTCCGGAGGGTTCCGAGGGTCCGGAGCTCCGGGAGGCGACGCAGGCAATCCGCGAGGCAGCCGAGACTTGTTCCGCCGCCGACGTGCTGGTCGACGGGATTCTGGGCACCGGCGCGTCCGGGGCGCTGCGGGGACCGGCCCGGGAACTGGTTCAGGCGCTCCTTGAGTCCGGGCCGGGCCACCGTCGCCGCCCGCGCGTCGTGGCGTGCGACCTCCCCAGCGGCGTCAACGCCGGGACCGGCGAGGTGATCCACCCCGTACTGCCGGCGGACCTCACGGTCACCTTCGGCGGCGCCAAGTCCGGCCTGTTGCTGGATCCCGCCGCGGCGCTCGCCGGCCGGGTCGAAACGGTGGATATCGGCATCGGGCAACTGCTTCCGGCACCGCGGCTGCGGCGGCTTCAGGCGCGGGATCTGGCCCGATTGTGGCCCGTGCCGCGCCGCACGGACCACAAGTACACCCGCGGGGTGCTCGGCGTCGCCGCTGGATCTGCGTCCTATCCCGGGGCGGCGCTGCTCGCGACCGGGGCGGCGTCCGCCACCGGTGTGGGCATGGTCCGCTATCTCGGCCCGACCGAGGTTTGTCGCCAGATCAACGTGCTGACTCCCGAAGCGGTCTGCTCGCAGGATGCCGTCGCCGACTCCCATGTCCAGGCGTGGCTGGTGGGTCCGGGAACCGACGGCGACCCCGACCAGCGCCAGCGCGCCCGGGACGCCCTGGCTTCCGGGCTGCCGGTCATCGCCGATGCCGGTGCGTTCGACGTGCTGCCCGCGGAGTTGGGGCCCCGGGTGGTCCTGACGCCGCACGCCGGCGAACTGGTGCGCATCCTCGAAGCCCAAGGCGTGGAGACCGACCGGGAGCATATCGAAGCGGCACCCGCAGAATTCGCCGCGCTGGCCGCCGGGCTCACCGGGGCCACCGTGCTGCTCAAAGGCTCCGTGACGGTGATCGCGGCACCGGACGGCGCCCTGTTCAGCCAGGACGACGGGCCGGCATGGCTGGCCACGGCAGGGTCGGGCGACACCCTGGCCGGGATCCTCGGCGCGCTCGCCGCTACCATCCGGACCGAAGACCTGGACGCGGCCGGGTTCGCCGCGGCCGAGCACGGTGCGGTGGTGGCTGCCATGGCCGCCTGCCTGCACGGGCTCGCCGCGACGGAGGCATCGGGGCGGTGCACTGCGAGGCGGGACAGCGGAGCGCCGCTGCAGCCGTCGGCGACGGGGAGCCGTGGCGGACGCGCCGGAAGGCGGGCATCGCCGTCGTCGTCGCCGGGTGCACCCTTGGCCGCCTCCAATATCGGTGCCGTCCTCCCCGCGGTTGTGGGCAGGATCATCACCGGTCGGGACCGGTAGCCTCACAATGGCATGATGAGGGGATGGCGTATGAGGCTGCAGAGAACCGGTACCAGAACATTCCCTACCGCCGGGTGGGCCGCAGCGGCCTGAAGCTGCCCGCCGTCTCGCTGGGCCTCTGGCACAACTTCGGCGACGACAAGCCGTTCGAAGTGCAGGGCGCCATCCTGCGCCGGGCCTTCGACCTCGGTGTGACCCACTTCGACGTGGCCAACAACTACGGCCCGCCGGAGGGCAGCGCCGAAACCAATTTCGGCCGGCACATGCGCAAGGATTTCCTGCCCTACCGTGACGAACTGGTGATCTCCACCAAGGCCGGCTACCTGATGTGGCCCGGCCCGTACGGCGAGTGGGGATCGCGCAAATACCTGCTCTCCAGCCTGGACGCCTCGCTGAAGCGGATGGGCCTGGACTACGTGGACATCTTCTACAGCCACCGGCCGGACCCGAACACGCCGCTTGAAGAGACGATGGGAGCACTGGACCAAGCCGTCCGCTCCGGCAAGGCCATGTACGCGGGCATCTCTTCCTACACGGCCGAGCAGACCCGGGAAGCCGCACGCATCATGCGCGCGCTGGGGACCCCGCTGCTGATCCACCAGCCGTCGTACTCCATGCTCAACCGTTGGGTGGAAGGCGGCAGCCCGAATCTGCTGGAAGTCCTGGCGGACGAAGGCATGGGTTGCATCGCGTTCTCGCCGCTGGCCCAAGGCATGCTCACGGACCGCTACCTGAACGGCATCCCCAAAGACTCCCGCGCCGCGCAGGACAAGTCGCTGTTCCCGCAGATGCTCTCCGACGAAAACCTGGACCGCGTCCGCGGCCTGAACCAGCTGGCGGCCGACCGAGGCCAGTCATTGGCGCAGCTGGCCATCGCCTGGGTGCTTCGCCGGCAAGCCAAGGGCGCCCCCGTCGCCTCGGCCTTGATCGGGGCCTCAAGCGTGCAGCAGCTGGAGGACAGCCTCGCCGCCGTGGCCAAACTGGACTTCACGACCGAGGAAGCCGACGCGATCAACCGGTTCGCCGTGGACTCCGACATCAACATCTGGAAGCCGAACGGCTAGGGGGCGGATGGTCCCGCCACGATGAGTAAACGATCCGCCGGCCAAGGATTCCAGCGAGGAAAAACCGCGTGACGGGGTACCCGGAAATACCTGTTTCCACTACTCTGTAAGCGTGCCAACCGCGCCGCTGGGGCACGGTGCGGGGCACCGGAGGCAGGATCCTCCCGAGGGATGGCAACCTCATGTAACTTCTGTTGGGCCGGGGGCAGTCCCGTCGTTCTTCCGGCACCAGTGAGCGGCAGCGGCGATAGGAAGCCCGGGGGGCCCGCCAGGCCGTTCATCGATGACAGGCGGACGCGCCTTCCGCGTTCCTGGCCTCCCGGAAAAGCACGGAAGCACTCTTAGTAATGAAAACTTCAGCAAGACTGCGCGTGTGGTTGATGGTGACCGGCGTACTCCTGGGACTTCTCGCGTCAATCGGCGTCGCGGCACCGGCCGGTGCCGGCAGCGTGGCGGTGCCTGCTTCGCATTCCCACGAAGACAAAGGCGACCACGGCGACGGCGACGCTACCCTGACGCTGCGCATTTATGATGACGGCGATTACCGCGTAAGGGGCGAGGACTACGAAGCGAAACGCGTCCATGTCTGGATCATCAACGTTTCCAAGCACAAGGTCGTGGATCATTTCTACGTCCGGACCCATGACGGCGACTTCACCGTCCGTGGCGACGACCTGAAGTGCGGCAAGACGTACAAGGCGGTCAGCTACAGCCGCGCCGACGGATGGGTGTCGAGCGACCGCGTCAAGTTCCGGTGCGACGACCACGACAACGGCCACCACTAGGAGATCACCCTTAAGGAAATCATTCCGCCAGGGGTACCCAAGGCGGCAAGGGACGGGATCTCGCGTTCCTCCCCATCGTCTTGGGGACACCACAGCACTTAACGGCAAGAGGAGCCGCCGGCGCGAAACGGCGCCGGCGGCTCCTCACTGAGGTGATCCAGTCCTAGGTGAACCAGGTATCCGGCGGACCCATGTAGAGCAGGAAGCCGAAGACGGCGGCAACGGCGACTACGACGACGGCGATGGCCGCCACCGGGCGGGCGAGCACGGCCGCCTGCAGCTTCTCGAGAAAACCGTGCGGCGCTTCACCGCCGGCACCCAGCCGCCATGCGTCGCCGAGCAGGCCGTGCCGGTCCATCGACTTCTCCACGGGAATAGTCGCGTACGGGATGGCGGCGGAGACCACGGCCAGGATGCCGCGGCCTGCAGACCACCTTTGGTTCACCCACGTAAAGCAGGTGCTGACGACGTAGCAGAGGAAGACAAAGCCGTGCAGGCCGCCCGCGATACTGACCGCTAGGCGTGCCTCCGGCACCAGCGCCCGCAGGAGCAGGGCCAGCAATAGCAGCGTCCACGTCACGGCTTCGGCGAAAGCGACAGTGCGGAACAGAGTGCGCGGAGACATGAACGTCCTAGGAGACTAGTTGGCGTCGGCAATGGTGCCAGGGGTGTTCTCCGGGGGAGGGGGAACACCCCACTAATTTAGCCGAGGATGTGGCCCCGCCTGAAATAACTGCATTGAAGGCAACTTTGCATGGCGTGCAATTTAAGCCCTACACTGGCCGGATGAGTGCAGAAACGTCGGTGCCGTTGGAAGGGCTCCGTGAACGAAACAAGGCGGCAACGCGCGGCGCCATTACCGCGGCCGCGCTGCGGCTGACTAGGGAGCAGGGGCCGGGCGGCTTCACGGCAGACCAGGTGGCAGCAGCGGCGGGCGTGTCGCGCCGGACCTTCTTCAACTACTTCCCCTCCGTCGAGGCGGCGGTGACGCGGCCGGTTGAAGAGTTCCTGGCCGAGTCCTTCAAACGGCTCGATGAGCGGCCGGACGACGAACCGATCATGGACGCGGTCCTCGCCACCTTCGGCGGGGAGATCAGCCAGGGCCGGCTCGCGCTGCTGTGCGAGATCTACCAGATGGGTGTCGACGACGCTCAGTTGGAGCGCGTGCAGCTGCAGGCCTGGAACCAGGCCAGGCAGTCGCTCGAAGACGGCCTGCGCCCCCGGCTGCCGGACAACGCCGGCGAACTGATGGTCACGGCGCTTGCCGGTTCGCTGATCGCCTGCGCGCAGGCGGCCATGCGCATGGCCGCCACCCAGACCCCCGCCGGCGAGGCGCCGGAACCGTCGGCCTTCCGCCAGCAGTTGCTCGAGAGCCTTGACATGCTGCGCACCGGCTTCAACCCCCGTCCCAAGGACTGACCCCATGGCTTCGCTGCTCTACAAGCTCGGCAAACTCGCCGCGCGGAAACGCTGGTGGTTCGTCTCCGCGTGGCTGGTGGTGATGGTCGCCGTCGGCGGATCCGTCGCGGCCTTCATGGGCACCCTCTCCAACAGCTTCACCATTCCCGGCACCCCCGCCCAGGCGGTGGCGGACGAACTGCGGGAGAAAATGCCGGCCGCCGCGGGCGGGCTCGGCACCATCGTGTTCACGACGGCGGACGGCCGGGCGTTCACCGCCGGGCAGGAGGACGCCATTGCGGGGATCTCCGCGGACCTGACACATCTGGACGCGGTCAAAAACGCCACAGACCCTGTCGAACTGCAGGCCGCCCTGGACAGTGCGCCACAGACCATCGCCGCCGGCGAAGAGAAGCTGGCAGCCGCCGCGCAACGGCTGGACGACGCCCAGGCCGAGCTGGATGCGGGCAAGGCGCAACTGGAGCCGGGCCTGCAGCAGTTAAAGGCGGCCGAGGCGCAGATCGGGCAGCTGGAGGCATCCGGCCAGGCGGCGATGGCCGAGCAGGCACGTGCCCGGCTGGAGCCGCAGCGTGCGCAGCTGGAAACGGCCCAGGCCCGGTTGGCGGAAGCCGAACAGCGGCTGGCAGACGGTCGGGCGGAGTACGAGTCAGGCGTCGCCGATCTGGAGGCGGGGAAGCTGCGACAGCAGTCCTCGGAGGGGCTGCGGTTCGTCTCCGAGGACGGTGCGGCCGCGTTCGTCCAGGTCCAGTTCGAACAGGGCATGATGGAGGTTTCCAAGGAGGACCGCGAACAGGTCCAGCGGGTCACCGAGGCCGGTCTGGTGCCGGGGCTGCGGGCGGAGTACAGCAAGGACATCGTCGAAGACATCTCCAGCCTGTTCGGAGCTGCCGAGATCATCGGCATCGCCGTGGCCGCCGCCGTGCTGGTGCTGATGCTCGGCACGCTCATCGCGGCCGGGCTGCCGCTGCTGATGGCGCTCGTCGGCGTCGGGGTCGGCGTGGGCTGCACCATGGCGCTCAGCGGTGTCATCGAGATGAGCTCCGTCTCGCCGGTGCTGGCGCTGATGCTGGGCCTGGCCGTGGGCATCGACTACTCCCTGTTCATCGTCAACCGCCACCGCACCCAGCTGCTCTCCGGCGTGCCGCTGATCGAATCGATCGGCCGCGCCACCGGAACCGCCGGCAACGCAGTGCTCTTCGCCGGCCTCACCGTGATCATCGCCCTGGCCGCGCTGGCGGTGCCGGGCATCCCGTTCCTGACGGTGCTGGGACTGGCCGGAGCCGCAACCGTGGCGGTCGCCGTCGTCGTCGCCTTGACCCTGACCCCGGCGATGCTGGCCATCATGGGCAGGCGCATTCTCTCCACACGGGCGTGGGCCAAGGCCGGCCTGCCCGGCCCGGTCGCCGCCGGCGCGGAGGCTTCGGCGCGCGAAGCAGACTTCCACAACGACCCCAAGCGCAGCTGGGGCAAGTCGGTCACGAAGCACCCGTGGCTCGCGCTGATCGCCGGCGTGGCGGTGCTCGGCGTGATGGCGGTACCGGCCGCCGAGCTGCGGCTTGGCCTGCCGGACGGCAGCTCCGAGCCTGCGGACTCGACGGCCTACCAGTCCTACCGGCAGCTGGGCGAGAGCTTCGGCGAGGGAATCAACGGTCCGCTGATCGTGGTGGCCGACCTCCCGGCGGGCCTGGAAGGCACGGAGACGGACGAGACGCTGCTGCGGCTCTCCCAGGAGCTGCGCGCGATGGACCACGTCGCCGCAGCCGTTCCGACCGGCACCAGCGGGGACGGGCGCACCGCCGTCCTGCAGGTCATTCCCGCAGAAGGCCCGGCGGCCGAAAGCACCGAGGAGCTGGTCCACAACCTGCGGGCGCAGGCGGGCACACTCGAGCAGAATACCGGCGTCGGACTCTCGGTGACCGGGCAGCCGCCGATGCAGATCGATGTCTCCGACAAGCTGGCGGACGCCATGCCGGTCTACCTGGCCATCGTGATCGGGCTCTCGCTGATCCTGCTGCTGCTGGTCTTCCGCTCCATCCTGGTGCCGCTGCTGGCCACCGCCGGGTTCCTGCTGTCACTCGGTGCCAGCTTCGGCGCCGTGGTGGCGATCTACCAGTGGGGCTGGCTGGGCGGCATCTTCGACGTCCACGACCCCGGACCGATCCTGAGCTTCCTGCCGATGATCATGATCGGCGTCCTGTTCGGCCTGGCGATGGACTACCAGATGTTCCTGGTCTCCGGCATGCGCGAATCCTACGCGCACGGCGAGGACGCCAGGGCCGCCGTGGTCAGCGGCTTCAACCACGGTGCCAAAGTGGTCACGGCCGCGGCGATCATTATGGTCTCCGTGTTCGCCGGGTTCATCTTCTCCCACCTGACCATGGTCCGGCCGATCGGCTTCGCGCTGGCCCTGGGCGTGCTGCTGGACGCGTTCGTGGTGCGCATGACGCTGATCCCGGCGGCGATGCACCTGTTCGGCAAGGCCGCCTGGTGGATGCCGGCGTGGCTGGACAGGATCCTCCCGGACGTGGATGTGGAGGGCGCCAACCTGGCGCAGCACACCCGCCGGCCCGAGCAGGCCGAGGCACAGCCCGCCGGAGTGCGCTAAGTCCCGGGCGCGCCTGGTCCTCGCCGGCGGCCGGCAGCGTCGGTCACCGACGGTGCCGGCCTCCGGCGAGCCGGAACGATTCGTCGAGCAATTCTTCGAGATGGTCGGGCTCGACTTTCTCCAGGCGCATCAGCACCAGCAGCGGCGAACGCTCGTGGTGCGGGGTCCAGAAGAAGACGTCCGGGGCAGTTGCGGCCAGGGCTTCCCGCTCATCGGACTTGACGGTCAGCACGCCCCGCTCCCAGATCCGGGCCATCAGCGACTTGGCGAACCAGGCGGGCTGGCCCCAGCTTGGCCGCTCGGTGACGCCGGGCAGGGCCAGGCAGAGGCGGCGCACGTCGTCCTCGGTGGGCATGCTTCAGGCCCCTTTCAGCTCCAGCGGTATCCGTGGGCCTGTTCGTAGGCCTCAAGCAGGCGGTGGGCCACGTGGCCGGAGGTAATCAGCGGGTGGAACATGAAGGCCCGGAGGGCCGCCGTGCGGTCACCCTGCCCGCCCCGGATGACCTCCTGCTCCACTGCCTTGATCTGTGTCATCAGTCCGGCCTGATGCAAGGTCAGCGGCTTCACCGGCAGGGGGCGGGCGCCGCCCGCATCGACCACCGACGGCACCTCGACCACGGCGTCGTCCGGCAGCTGCGGGATGGTGCCGGCGTTGCGGACGTTGAGGATCAGCTCGGTGCGCTCGCCGGAGAGCAGGGCGCGCATCACGTCCAAGGCCACGTGTTCGTAGCCGCCGGCCGCCGCATCCTGTTCATCGCGCGAGACGCCGATCTCGCGGGCTTCGGACAAATAGTTCTCCTCGCGGCGCCGCAGGGCGTTCTCCCAGTCCGCGTACGGGGTGCCGGAAGCCTGCAGGCGGGCGTACAGCTCCTGCTGCAATTCGTGGATGGACTCGCCGCGGGTCTGGGCGGCGCCGGCCAACGCCAGGGTGGCCTCCCGGCGGAAGTAGTAATAGAACAGGTAGGCATTCGGAATGGCGCCGAGCACCTGCAGCTCCCGCGTGCCGAAAATCCGGCCCTCTTCGAACGACTGGAGCAGCCCCGGGTCGTCGAGCAAACCGGGAAGCAGGTCCCGGCCCCGGTGCTCCAGTCCGCGCAGCCAACCCAGATGGTTGAGGCCCACATAGTCCACGCCCGCCAACGAGCCGCGGCGCAACCTTGCACCCGCGGCCTTCGCCGCACGCGTGACCAGCCCCATGGGCGTGTCGCAAATCCCGACCGCCCGATGGCCCAGCAGCGGCAGCATGGCTTCGGTGACCAGCCCGGCGGGGTTGGTGAAGTTGATCAGCCACGCGCCGGGGCTGAGCTCGCGCATCCGCCGTGCGATGTGCAGGGCGGCGGGGACGGCGCGCAGGCCGGAGGCTATCCCGGCGGCTCCGGTGGTCTCCTGGCCCAGCAGGTTCAGCCGGGTTGCCACGCGTTCGTCCAGCGTCCTGCCCAGGGTGCCGCCGGGACGGATGGCCGAAAAGACGACGTCGGCGCCGGCCAGCGCACCATCCAGGTCACGGGCGGACTCGATTTTCGGCGGGCGGCCGCCCCCGGGCAGGGGCGCATCTTCCAGCACCCGGACGATCGCCCGCTGCCGGCCTGCGTCTACATCGTGGAGCACCAGCCGGTCCACCAGGGAGGCCGCGGATCCGTTGGCGAGCGCGCGGTAGACCAGCGGCACCCGAAACCCGCCGCCGCCCAGTATGGCAAGTGTTGCCACTGCTTCCCCCGAACGATTGACATTGGATAACGATCGGCCGCCCGGAGCCCGGGACGCGGCCCTTGCTTGTATTGTGCCAGCAAGGGCCAACCACAGGCCCTGGCGGCTGGCCCGGCCGAGAATCTTTGGCCGGGGCGTTTGATCCGGTGCATTCCGCTCCGTGGCGCAGGCCTTCAGCCCGAAGCATGCTTCGGATGGGAGAATGGATCCGTGAGCTCTACAACGTCACCTTTGCCCTATGACCGCCAAGCCGTGATCAACCTGGCCGCCATCCGCGCCAACGTGCGGCACCTGCGCGAGGTCGCGGCGCCGGCCCGCGTGATGGCCGTGGTCAAGGCGGACGCCTACGGCCACGGAGCGGTCCCGGTGGCCCGGGCCGCCCTGGAAGCGGGTGCGTCCTGGCTGGGCGTCGCCCACTTCACGGAGGGGCTGGCCCTGCGTGCCGCGGGCATCGATGCGCCCATCCTGGCCTGGCTGCACACCCCGGACACGGACTTCGCCGCGGGCATTGAGGCGGGGATCGACGTCGGCGTTTCCGGCTGGGAGCTGGAGCCGGTGGTCAAGGCCGCCCGGCAACTGGAACGGCCGGCACGCGTGCACCTGAAGATCGATACCGGGCTGGGCCGCAACGGCTGCCCGCCGGCGCTCTGGGAGGACCTGATCAACCGGGCCGTGGAGTACCAGGAGCAGGGGCTGTTGCGGGTGGTCGGCGTCTTCTCCCACCTGGCGGTCGCCGACGAACCGCACCGGCCGGAGACCGACGAGCAGGTGGACCGCTTCCGCGAGGCGGTGGCGGTGGCCGAGAACGCCGGGCTGGACCTGGAGGTCCGCCATTTGGCCAACACGCCCGGTACGCTCAGCCGCCCGGACGCGCACTTCGACATGGTCCGCGTGGGCCTGGGCATCTACGGGCTCTCGCCGTTCGAAGGGCAGGCCCCGGAGGAACTCGGGCTGGTTCCGGCCATGACGTTGCGCGCACGGGTGGCCAACTGCAAACAGGTGCCCAGTGGCCAGGGCGTCTCCTACGGGCTGAGCTACCTGACCTCCGGACCGACCACGCTGGTGCTGGTGCCGCTGGGCTACGCGGACGGCATCCCGCGCAGCGCCACCAACGTCCAGGTGTCCATCGGCGGCCGCCGCTATGACGTGGTCGGCCGGGTGGCCATGGACCAGTTCGTGGTGGACCTGGGGACCAACGACGCCGAAGACCTCGTGGGCGAGGAAGTGGTCCTTTTCGGCCCGGGCCGGGACGTCCCGGACGCCCAGGACTGGGCGGCGGGAGCCGGCACCATCAACTACGAGATTGTTACCCGCGTCAGCCAGCGCGTCCCGCGCTACTACACCGGAACCGCCGACGACCCGGAGAGCGACGGGGAGGACGCCCCGGCGGCCGAGGCACCCGCACTCACGCCGTCCGCGGCCGAGCAGGCAGCGGCGGCGGCCCAGGTCCGGGCAGCGCTGGCGGCGATCGACGACCGGAACACCGACAGCGCCGGGGATCCCGGCGCGGTACTGGCATGAAGGACGACGCCGACCGGACAGGGGGAGCACCTTCCATGATGCAGCAGCAACCGGCCTCCCCGGTGTGGGAGCGCGAGTTCCAGGTGGCCTCGGCCGAGGAAACGCAGGCGCTGGCCGCCAGGCTGGGCAGGATCCTGCGCGCCGGCGACCTGGTGGTGCTCAGCGGCGGGTTGGGGGCGGGGAAAACCACCTTCACCCAAGGGCTGGGGGAAGGACTCGGAGTCCGCCCCGGTATCATTTCCCCCACCTTCGTGCTGGTCCGCAGCCACCCCAGCATGAACGGCGGGCCGGACCTGGTCCACGTGGATGCCTACCGGCTGCAGTCCGACGGCGAGATCGACGACATCGACCTGGAGAACACCATGGATCAGGCCGTGACTGTGGTGGAGTGGGGCCGCGGCCGGGTGGAGCACCTCTCCGACAGCTGGCTGGACATCTCGCTGGTCCGGGCCACCGGGGCAGACCTGGCGAACCGGCCCGCCGGGGGCGCCGCGCCGGGCGGGCCGCACGGTGCGGCGCCGGCCGAGGCAGCCGGGACGGGCGACACAGCCGGGCCGGGCGGCGCGGAGGGTGCCGCGGGAGCGCGGCGGAGCACCGGCGTCGTGCTGGATTTCGAAGAGCCCGACGACGGCGAGCCGCGGCTGATCCGCATGGCCGCCTACGGGCCGCGCTGGGCCGCCTACATGTTTGCCTGAGCCGCAGGGGCCCCGCCTCGCCGGGCGCGGAGGCAGCGCCCGGCTTGGCGCGCAGCCGGGTGCCTCGCGGCGCGCGAATTTTGCGGGGCAGGGACCCTGCGGGAGCCCGCGGTCTTCACTGCCTCCCGGTGCAGGTCCATAATCGATGGCGTCATCAGACCACGAGGAGGCCCGCCATGGAGACCAAGCTGAACCCGTACCTGGGATTCCGCGACCAGGCCAGGGAAGCCATGACGTTCTACCATTCGGTGTTCGGCGGGGAACTGACGCTGAACACCTTCGGCGACTTCCAGGCCAGCGACGACCCGGCGGAGATCGATAAGATCATGCACTCGCAACTGTCCACCGAGCGCGGTCTGGTGCTCATGGCCGCGGACACCCCCGCCACCATGGAGTACACCCCCGGGTCCAGCCACTCCCTCTCGCTCAGCGGCGACAACGAGGCCGAACTGCGCGGCTACTGGGACAAGCTGATCGACGGCGCCGACGTCACCGAGCCGCTGCAAAAAGCGCCCTGGGGCGACACCTTCGGCATGTGCACGGACAAGTTCGGTATCCACTGGCTGGTCAACATCGCCGGCCCACCGCCGGCGTGACCGCCCGGTCTGCGCAGCCACGGCCGGCCCGCCGCGGCCGCGGAGTGGGCCTGGCCGCGGCCTGACCCGTCCCCGTTGCGCGCCCGAAAGGCACGCCGCGTACCTCAAGTAAAATTGATCCGTGCTGATTCTCTCCATTGATACCTCCGCCATCGCCAGCGCCGCATTGCTGGCCGGACAAGGAGAGACCCTGGCCGCGTTCGCCACCGAGGACACGCGCACGCACGCCGAGGTGCTGGCCCTCGGGATCAGCAAGATCATGACGACGGCGGACGTCACCGGCGCCGACATCGACGCCTTGGTGGTGGGTGTGGGCCCGGGACCGTTTACCGGCCTGCGCTCCGGCATCGCCACCGCACGGGCGCTGGCCTTCGCCTGGGGCAAGCCGCTGCACGGGGCGATGAGCCTGGACGCCATCGCCGTTGACGCCGCACCCGACGCGTGGCGCGCAGGCGTGGACGAGTTCGTTGTGGCCACCGACGCCCGGCGCAAGGAAGTGTACTGGGCGCGCTACCGCAGCACCGGCGGCACGCACGAACTGCTCGACGGCCCGCATGTCGGCGCTCCCTCGGACGTGCCACGCCTGCCGGCCTACGGCATGGGCGCCGGGCTGTACCCGGAGCAACTGCTGGCCGTCACCGAGTACAGCGGCACCCAGCCCACCGCCGAAGCGCTGGGCCGCACCGCCGTCGCCCGGCTGGACAAGGGACTTTCCCTGCCGGACACCACGCCGCTGTACCTGCGCGAGTCCGATGCCAAGGTCCCCGGACCGCGGAAGCGCGCGCTGTGACCGCCCGCACGCCACGGCCGGCGGGCGGCATCCGGCCGATGACCGAGGCCGACGTGCCGGTCGTGGATGCGCTGGAACGGAAGCTGTTCCCGGACGATGCGTGGCCGACGGAAATGTTCTATGAGGAACTGGCGCAGGACACCCGCAGCTACTACGTGGCCGAGGACGCGCTCGGCGCCGTGATCGGCTATGCCGGGCTGATGTGTGTGCGGCCCATCGCCGACGTGCAGACCATTGCGGTGGTCCCCGAGCGCGAGGGGCAAGGCATAGGCACCACGCTGCTGACCCTGCTGATCGACCAGGCCCGGCGACAGCGGGCCGACGACGTCCTGCTCGAAGTCCGCGCGGACAACCCCCGGGCGCAGCGGCTGTACCGCTGGTTCGGCTTCGAGCAGATCCATGTGCGGCCGCGCTACTACCGGGGCGGCGTTGACGCCCTGATCATGCGGCTGCGCCTCAAGGACTGGGCGGGTGCTCCCGGCACCAATGCCCCGAAGGCCGGCCCCGGCACCAATGCCCCGGATGCCCGCACGGGCACCGACGGCGGCGCCAGGACCGGCCGCGCCGGCACCGACGGCGGCGCCACAACCGGCAGGACAAACCAGGAACCCGAGACGACGGAGGACACCCGATGAACCGCACCGAACCGCTGGTGGTGGGCATCGAGTCCTCCTGCGACGAAACCGGCGTGGGCATCGTCCGCGGGGATAGGCTCCTGGCCAACACCGTGTCCTCCTCGATGGAGGAACACGTGCGCTTCGGCGGAGTGATCCCGGAAATCGCCTCGCGCGCCCACCTCGATGCCTTCATCCCGACGCTGGAACAGGCGCTGGACACGGCCGGTGTCACCCTCGGGGAGGTGGACGCGCTCGCCGTGACCTCCGGCCCCGGACTGTCCGGCGCCCTGATGGTCGGCGTGTGCGCGGCCAAGGCCCTTGCGCTGGCCACCGGCAAGCCGCTGTACGCCATCAACCACCTGGTCGCCCATGTGGGCGTGGGCGTGCTGGACGGGGGAGCGCTGCCGGAGAACCTGGGCGCGCTGCTGGTCTCCGGCGGACACACGGAGATTTTGCGCGTGCGCTCCCTCACCGACGATGTGGAACCGCTCGGCTCCACCATCGACGACGCGGCGGGCGAAGCCTACGACAAGGTGGCCCGCATCCTGGGCCTGGGCTATCCGGGCGGCCCGGCGATCGACAAACTGGCGCGGGAGGGCGACCCGAAGCGCATCCGGTTCCCCCGCGGACTGAGCCAGCCCAAATACATGGGCTCGGCGCAGGCCCCCGGAGCGCACCGCTACGACTGGTCCTTCTCCGGCCTGAAGACGGCTGTGGCCCGGTGCGTGGAGCAGTTCGAAGCCGCGGGGGAGCCGCTGCCGGTGGCCGACATCGCCGCGTCCTTCCAGGAAGCGGTGGCGGACGTCATCACCGCCAAGGCGATGCTGGCCTGCACCGAAAACGGCATCACCAACCTGCTGCTCGGCGGCGGCGTTGCGGCGAACTCGCGGCTGCGGGCGTTGACCGAGGAACGCTGCGCGCAGCACGGCATCTCCCTGCGGGTGCCGCCGGTGTCCCTGTGCACGGACAACGGGGCGATGGTAGCGGCGCTCGGCGCCCAGGTGGTCATGGCCGGCGGCAGGCCCTCCGGCCTCGAATTCGCCCCGGATTCGTCGATGCCGGTCACCAGCGTGCACCTCTAGGGCGATCCCGCCCGCGCCCGGGACCCCGGGCCGGCACCGTCTATCACAATCCGCGGCGGCGACCTAGGCTGAAACCATGGCGGGGCACGCCGGCTCCTTCCCCAGCAACTCTTCCATCCGGTCGGACGGCGGAAACGACGGAGGTACACGACATGGGATCTTTGGCTGGACGACTGAAACTGCCGGCGGCGGTGGCCGTCACGGCGGCACTCCTGCTGACGTCCTGTACCCGCACCGGTGAAGAGACGGGTGGGGGGCCGGAAGCGGGGGGTGCCGGAGGCTTCGAGACCGGTTCGTTGATCGGCGTGTCCCTCTCCGCCGACACCGCGTACGCCGAAGCGCTGTTCACCGAACAGATCGAGGGCTCAAACTTCGAACCGAACGTCCAGGTCGCGGCAACTGCCGCCGAACAGCAGCAACAGATCAGTTCCATGCTCGAGGGTGAACCGGAAGTGCTGATCGTGGACGCGGCGGACCCTGCAGGCCTGGGGGAGCAGTTGGCCGCGGCGCAAGAGGCGCAAATCCCGGTCATCGCCTTTGCCACCATGGTCACGGACACCGGCGTTGTCGGCTACCTGGTGGGCGTGGATGCCTTCCAAAACGGGGAGATCCAGGCGCAGGCACTGCTCGACGGGCTGGCCGAACGGCAGGGCGAGGGACCCTACAACGTCGAACTGTTCAGCGGCCACCCGGACGACGGCGGGGCGCGCCTGGCGTTCGACGGTGCGATGAGCGTGCTGCAATCCAAGATCGACGACGGCACCGTGGCCGTGGCGTCCGGGCAGTCGGATTTCGAGGCAACCGCGGGCGAAAACCCGGATGCCGCGGGAGAACGGCTGGCCGCCATGTTGCAGGAGGACTACGCCTCCGACGATTTGCACGGCATCCTGGCGGCCGATGACGCCACCGCCCAGGTGCTCATCCAGGCCGCCGAAGACGGCGGGCAGGATTCCGCCGTCGTCATCGGCAGCGGATCCGCCCCGGAAGCCGTGGAATCAATCATGGCCGACAAGCAGTACGCCACCACCTACGCCGACCCGGCGGCCATGGTGGGCGAGGCCTTGACGCTCGTCAAAGGGTTCGCGCAGGACGATGCACCCAAGGCCGACGACGAAGACTCTTACGGCAACGCGCAAACCACCGTAGCGGCCTACCTGACCGAAGCCGAGCCGGTGACCAAGGAGAACGCCGCGGAGGTGTTTGCCGACAACCAGGAGTTGCTGCAGCTCCTCGAGTAAACGCTGGGGATCTTCCCGTTCAGGCGCGCAGGCGCCGGGCCAGGCCCTTGACCGCCAGCGCGGCCAGGCCGCCTGCCGCCAGCCAGGGGCCGGCCACGATGACCGGGTCGAGCCATTGGTGGCTCAGGTCGGCACGCTTCGTCCCGGTTCGGGAGGCCAATCCGTGATGGCTGAACTCGCTGCGCACACCGGATTCGGTGACGGGATTGTCCGGACGCAGGGTCGCGAAGGAGCGCAGGTGGCTTTCCCAGGCATCGACCCGGTCGGCGGCCAGCAGGATCAGCCAGTGCGCCGCCCGCGCCTCGCTGAACTTGCGGTAGGAGTACCGGCGCATCGCGCCCGAGAGTCCCTTGGGCGGCGTCGACGTGCCGAAGACGGGCGTCAGCATGCGGTGTTCAAGGGATCGCTCGCGCGGCCATTTCTCCTCCTGGCGCTCGGGGAAATCCCAGTGTGCGCCGGTGGCGCCGGGATCGAAGCGTTCCTTCGGCACGGCCGGACGGTCCTCCGGATCCAGGTCGGCACCCCAGCCCGGGATCCGGTCGCGGAGTTCTTCGCTGGAATACCTGCGCTCCGGTTTTTCGGCTGTGTACGGCATCGCGGTGTCTCCTAGCCGGCATTCGGCACGATGAGCGGTTTAATGCAGCCATCGAGTTTCGACGAGAAAATGTGATACCCGTCGGAGATATGCTCCAGCGGTATGCGGTGGGTGACGATGTCGTTGGGTTTCAGGTAGCCGTTTCGGACGTGCTCAAACAACCGCGGCCATTGGCGCTTGACCGGACACTGGTTCATGCGCAGCGTCAAGCCTTTGTTCAGGGCGTCGCCGAACTTCACGGCGCTGAACATCGGTCCATAGGCGCCCATCACGGAAATGGTCCCGCCCTTGCGGACCGAATCGATGGCCCAGTTCAGGGCGACCGGCGAGCCGCCCTGCAGCTTGAACTTGGCCGAGGTGAGGTGCTGGGTCAGGTTGCCGTCCGCCTCGGCTCCCACGGCGTCAATTGCCGCGTCCGCCCCGAGGTCATCGGTCACCTTCTTCAGGTGCACCACGATGTCGTCATGCTCGGCGAAGTTGTAGGTCTCCGCATGCGCGAAGGTGCGGGCCATCTCCAGCCGGTATTCCAGGTGGTCGATGACGATCACGCGCCCCGCTCCCATGAGCCAGGAGGACTTTGCGGCAAACAACCCCACGGGCCCGGCTCCGAAGACCACCACGGTGTCGCCTTCGACGATGTCGCCCAGCTGCGCCCCGAAGTACCCGGTGGGCAGCGCGTCGGTGAGCATCACGGCGTCCTCGTCCTCCATCCAGTCCGGAATCAGGGCGGGCCCGACGTCGGCAAAGGGCACCCGGACATATTCGGCTTGGCCGCCGTCGTAGCCTCCGCAGGTGTGGGAGTAGCCGTAGATGGCGCCCACGGCCGTGGCGTTCGGATTCACGTTGTGGCAGTTGGAATACAGGCCCCGCGCGCAGAAGTAACAGGACCCGCAGTAGACGTTGAACGGCACCATGACCCGGTCGCCCGGGGCGAGGTTCCGCACCGACGGCCCCACTTCGTGGACCACGCCGATGAACTCGTGCCCGAACGTCATCCCGACCCGGGTGTCGGGCATCATGCCGTGGTAGAGGTGCAGGTCCGAGCCGCAGATCGCGGCCAGTGTCACCCGCACAATGGCATCATTGGGGTGTTCGATCGCGGGGATGTCTTTTTCTTCTACCCGGGTCTTGTAGGGCCCGCGGTACACCATGGCTCTCATCAGCGCAGTGCCTCCTTGAGGAAGCGAATAGTCGAGTGCCCGCAAGCCTCACACGCCCGGCCGCAACGGTCAAGGCCCCGGAGCCGCCCGGGAGGCCGCGCTGCCCGGGACGGGTGCGGCTGGTCCTAGGTGCCGTTGCCGGGATCCCTGGGGGACGCCGGTTTCTTGTCCTCGTCTTCCCGCTGCTCCTCGGACCGACGGTCGACGTCCGGTTCTATGGCAGCGTCCAGACCGGCGGAACCGGCATGGGGCGGGCCGTCGGATTCCTGGTCCGAGGCCGCGGCATCCGCCTGGTACAGCGCCTCGTCGTCTGGGTGCTTTTCCCCGGCCATGGCCAGCCCTTTCCCGCATCCGGCTCCGGTTTTCCTTGGGGCAGAGCCTACCCCTGTTCAGCACGAAACGGGACCGGATTCAGCCGGAAACGGGAGCGAATTCCAGCGGGCCGCCTTGACGGAAACCGGGGCGCGGCGGCAGCCGGGATCCTGCCGGAGCCGGAGCCGGCGCGCGGAGCCGGGCCCGGCGCGGAGGCCGCGGCCGGCGGGTCAGCTGCTCCCGCGAAGCTGGCCGACCACGTCGAGGACGACGGCGCGCAGGTCGCCGTTGTGCTCAGCGGCGACCCTGCGCTGGCGCTGGTAGCCGGCGCCGGCTTCGAGGATCTTCTCCACGTCCGCCAGCTCCTCGCTGCAGCCGAGCTTCCTGGCAACCGGCTCCAGCCGGTTCAGCACGTGTTCGCGCAGGTGCTCCGTGACCGGCATTTCCTTGCCGGCGGCGTTGAGGATGATGATGGCGTCCATGCCGTAGCGGGCGGCACGCCATTTGTTCTCCTGCACGTGCCACGGCGGCATGGTGGGGATGGCCCAGCCGTTGTCCAGGGCGGTGGAGAACTCGTCCACCAGGCACTGCGTCAGCGCGGCGACGGCCCCGACGTCCTGCAAGGTGGACAGCCCGTCGCACACCCGCATCTCGATGGTGCCCAGCGCGGGAACCGGCCGGATGTCCCAGCGGATCTCGCTGATCGTGTCGATCACCCCGGTGGTGAACATGTCCTCGACGTAATCCTCGTACACCGCCCAGCTGGGGAATTGGAACGGCAGCCCGGCGGTGGGCAGCTGCTGGAACATCAGCGCGCGCTGCGAGGCGTAGCCAGTGTCCTCTCCCGCCCAGAAGGGGGAGGAGGCGGAGAGCGCCTGGAAGTGCGGGAAATAGTTGACCAGCCCGTCCAACACGGGCAGGGCCTTGTCCCGGTGGTCCAGGCCCACGTGCACGTGCACGCCGTAAATCACCATCTGGTGTCCCCACCATTGGGTGCGGTCGATCAGCTTTGCGTAGCGTTCCTTGTCGGTGACCGGCTGCAACCGCGGTGCGGCAAACGGATGGCTGCCGGCGCAAAAGAGCTCCACGCCCATCGGGTCGGTGACGTCGCGGACGGCCGCCAGGGCGCTGCTCAGGTCCGCCTTGGCCTCGCTGACGGTGTTGCAGATGCCGGTGACCAGCTCCACGGTGTTCAGCAGCAGCTCCTGCTTCACGTGCGGGTGCTCGTCATCGTCCCCCAGCTCGGGATGGCCGGCGCGGACGGCGTCCAGCACCTGCTCGGCCACCGAGACCAGTTCGCCGGTCTGGGCATCCACCAGCGCCAACTCCCACTCAACCCCGAGGGAGGATTGGGCGGACCGTGCGAAATCGATGTACAAACGTTGCTCCGTCTCTGGCGGGACCGGCTGCCGCCGGAGGTACACGTCTGGCGCCAGCGGGGCCAAGACACAGCTTGATTCTAGTGCTTCAGGGCCTGGCGCTGCGCTCGCGGCTGCGGGTGCCGGCGGCGGGAACGGGTTCGACGACGATGGCGATCCGGTCCTCACCGACCCTCGTCAACACCAGGGTGGCCTTGTTCGGCCCCTTGCCGGAACCGGTCAACAGGGTCTTGCGCAGCTCGTCCGGTGCAACCGATGTGCCGCGCTTCTTGATCTCCAGCGTGCCGATCCGGCTCGCCTTCACCCAGGCCTTGAGCTTCTTGACGTTGTACGGCTTGACCTCCAGCACCCGGTACGCCCGGGCGAACGGCGATTGCTGCAGGTGCGGGGCGCAGATGTACGCGATGTGCTCATCCAGCAAGTGCCCGCCCAGGCCGCGGGCGAGGTCGGCCACCAGCCCCGCGCGGATCACCGCGCCGTCGGGCTCATAAAGGTAGCCCGCCGCCGGCCCGATCGCCACGTCCTGGTTGGCGGGGTCGTAGCTGACGGCGCTGGTCAGCTCGGCGGTGCCGCCGGCACCGGTGACCAGGGCCGCGCGCCGGATGCCCGGCCGGGCCAGCCGGTTGAACCACAGCGCAGCCTCGACCACGTCGCCGTCGACGGATACCCATTGGGCCTCGCAATTCTCCGGCAGCGCCTCATGGGGAATCCCGGGACCCATCTTGACCCCCACCGGCATGCCCCCGTCGGCCAGCCCCTCCACGAAGGACAGCGGCGGAGAAAACGCCTCCGGGTCGAAGATGCGGGTGGTGCCCGAGGCCGTCGTCGTCCGCCGCGCCGGATCCAGCCACACGCCGTCGATCCCGGTCAGGTCCAGTCCTTCCGCATCGGCGTTGACCACGGTGGCGGTTGGCCACGGCATCAGGTTGATCGTGGCCACGGCGGCGGTGGTCTCATCCCGTTCCACGGCGGTGACCCTGCGGTCCAGGCTGGCCAGCGCCATGGCGTCTGCGCCGATTCCACAGCCCAGGTCCGCGACGTGCTCCACTCCGGCGGCCTGGAACCGCTGCGCGTGCATGGCGGCGATGTTCAGCCGGGTGGCCTGTTCCAGTCCGGCCGGGGTGAAAAGCATTTTCTCCGCGAACGGACCGAACTTCGCCTCGGCCTTCGCCCGCAGCCGGGACTGTGTCATGGCAGCGGAGACCAGTTCGGGGGAGTGACCGGCCTTGCGCAGCTCCGTGCCGGTGTGCAGGCTCTCTGCCTCGGAATACGGGCCGAGCGAATTCAGCAGCTCCCAGCCTTCCGGAGTGAGGATCGGTGCAATGCTCTCGGCGTGGGTCTCGGGTGCCATGGTTTCAAGCCTAGTGCAGCAGAATCAGGCCAGCCGACCGGCCCATTTTCGCCTCCAAAAGCGGCGATGGGTAGTTCTCCCCATGGCCGGATATGCTGGGACTCCGTAGAGTCGGTAAGGAAGCTTACTGTGAGGAGGCGTGCATGATGTCCACATCCATTGACGGGTACGACATTGATACCGACGCTTGCCAAGCCGAGATTGAAGCGGAACTTGGCAAGCTGATCGAGGCCGGCAACCGTGCCCACCAGGGCTGGCAGGCCCTCTGGAACGACGTCGCCGCGGGCGTCGGTGCACCGGTTCCGGGATGGCAGCCGGAGATCCGGCGCCTCGCCTGAACGTTACGCCACGGTGGCTCCCGGCCGAACCGGCCGCGATGCATGGGGGCCGCTGGTCGTTGCCGCCCGCCGGCCGTAGCATGGGCGCATGATCCAATCGGCGGCAACGTTCCTGTCCGCGGGCCGGTATTTCCGCGAGGTCCTGGCAAACGTGCCGCCGACCGCGTGGAATGCCCCCGGATTGGACGACTGGAGCGTCCGGACGCTCGCCGGACATACCAGCCGCGCGCTATCCACGGTGCTGACGTACTTGGGGCGCCCCGCAGCGATAGTCCAGGTGGAATCCGCCGCCGATTATTATCTGGCCACCGGACTGGCAAATGATCCCGGTGTCACCGAGCGGGCCATTGCCGCCGGCAGGGAGCTGGGGCCGGACCCGGTGGACATGGTGGACCGGCTGCTGGCCCAGCTGGAGAACACGCTGCCGTTGACCGAAGACCGGGTCATCGAGACCGCCGCCGGCGGGATGCGCTTCAGCGACTATCTGCCCACCCGGATCTTCGAACTGGCCGTGCACACTCTTGACCTGTCCCGGGCGTGCGGCTTGGTGGCCGAGCTGCCGCGCGGCGTGGAGCTGGAAGCCGGGCGCCTGGCGATGGAGATCGCCTCGGAACGCGGCGACGGCGCGCTGGTGCTGCTGGCCCTGACCGGGCGGACCATGCTGCCGGGCGATTTCTCCGTGGTCTGACGCCTTGCCGGTCCGCGGGGCAGCCTTGCCGGCTGGCAGCCCGCCAGCCTGCGTCAGGCGAAGTAGACGCCGATCCGGTTGCCTTCGATTTCCTCGATGCGGATGTCGATGTCGTAGACGTCGCGCAGTACGTCCGGCTGCATGATTTGGGCCGGCGGGCCCTGGTGCACCAGGCGGCCGGAGCGCATGGCGATGATCGAGTCCGAGTAGCAGGAGGCGAAGTTGATGTCGTGGATGACCAGCACCACGGTCTTGCCCAGCTCATCGGTCAGCCGGCGCAGCAGCCGCATCATTTCCACCGAGTGCTTCATGTCCAGGTTGTTCAGCGGCTCATCCAGCAGCAGATAGTCGGTGTCCTGCGCCAGCACCATGGCGATGAAGGCACGCTGCCGCTGGCCGCCGGAGAGTTCGTCCACAAACTTGTCCGCCATCGACGTCAGGTCCAGGTACTCCAGCGCCTGCTCGATCTGGGCGAGGTCGGCGGGGCCCGGCCGACCGTTGTTGTGCGGGAAACGGCCGAAGCCCACCAGGTCCCGCACGGTCAGACGGACGGTCAGCTGGTTGTCCTGGCGCAGGATGGCCATCTTGCGGGCCAGTTCCTTGCCCGGGGTGCTGCCGACGTCGAGCCCGTCGATGGTCACCGCCCCGGCGTCCATGGGCAGCAGCCGGGAGACCATGGACAGCAGCGTGGACTTGCCGGCTCCGTTCGGGCCGATGATCGAGGTGATGCCGCCGTCCTTGATGTAGCAGCTGACGTCGTCCACCACGGTCTGCGTGCCGTAGGTCTTGGAGACTCCGGAGACGTGGATCATTTGATGGAGCCTTTCAGCAGCAGGGCGATGAACAGGAGGCCGCCGGCGAATTCAATGACGATGCTCAGCGCGGTATCGAAGCTGAACACCTGCTCGAGCACCAGTTGGCCGCCGACCAGGGCGATGGCGCCCAACAGCACGGCGATGGGCAGCACGTACACGTGCCGGAAGTGCGAGCACAGCAGGTAGGCAAGGCTGGCCACCAGCAGGCCGAAGAACGTGATTGGGCCCACCAGCGCGGTGGAAACGGCCACCAGGATGGCGCACAGCATCAGCACGGTGGTGACGGCCCGCCGGTGGTCTACGCCCAGGTTCAGCGCAGTGTCCCGGCCCAAGGCCAGGACGTCCAGTTGCCGGCGCATCCGCCAGACCGGGACGGTGGCAGCGGCGACGGCCACCGCGGAGGCGGCCAGCAGCACGCCGTCCACGTTGTTGAAGCTGGCGAAGAACAGGTCCTGCAGGATGATGAATTCGCTCGGGTCGATCAGCCGCTGCAGCAGCGAGGAGATGCCGCGGAACATTGTCCCGAACACGATGCCCACCAGCAGCATCAGGTGCAGGCTCTTGCCGCCGCCGGTGAACAGCCAGCGGTAGAGCAGGAAGGAGAAGCCCACCATCAGCATCACTTCGATCACGAAGCGCACCGGCGCGCCCAGGCTCAGCAGCGCCTGCCCGCCGATGGCGAAGGTCAGTCCGGTCTGGATCAGCATGTAGAGGGCATCGAAGCCCATGATCGACGGGGTCAGGATCCGGTTGGCGGTCACCGTCTGGAACAACACGGTAGACACGCCCACGGCGTACGCCACCAGCAGCATCGAACCGATCTTGATGGCCCGCCGGGGCAGGATGTAGCCGAGGTTGCCGCGCAGGTCGATGGTCATGAAGATGGCCACAAGGACGGCCGTCAGGAGGCCCAGCAGGATGATCCAGGTTCGCGGCCGGACCGCGGTGAGGGTGCGGCGCTTGTGCTGCGTCAGCGCGGCGGGAAGTACCGAATCAGCCATTCTTGCGGGTCCTCAGCAGCAGGTACAGGAAGATGGCGCTGCCCACCGCGGAGACGATGACGCCCACCGGGATCTCGTAGGGGTAGCGGATGGTGCGGCCGATGATGTCGCACAGCAGCACGAAGCCGGCGCCGAAGACTGCCACCCAGGGAACTGAACGGCGGGCGCTGTCGCCGAACGCCAGCGACACCAGGTTGGGCACCACGAGTCCCAGGAACGGAATAGCGCCGATGTTGACCACCACCACGGCGCTGATCAGCGAGACGATGACCAGCCCCAGCGTCAGGACCCGGCCGTAGTTCAGGCCCAGGTTGGTGGAGAATTCCTGGCCCATGCCGGCCATCGTGAACCGATCCGCGCACAGGTAGCCGATCACCGCGAGCACCGCGACAATCCAGAGGAGTTCGTAGCGGCCGCGCAGCACGCCGGAGAAGTCGCCGATCATCCAGCTGTTCAGCGTCTGGAGCAGGTCGTAGCGGTAGGCAAAGAACGTGGTCACCGCGGCGATGACGCCGCCCAGCATGATGCCCACCAGCGGCACAATGAGCGTGTTGCGCAGCGGGATCCGGCGCAGCACCAGCAGGAACAGGCCGGTCCCGGCGGCCGCGAACACGGTCGCCACGGACATCTTGGCCAAGAGTGTGGCGCCGGGGACCGCCACCGTGACCACCAGGATGCCCAGCGAGGCCGACTCCACGGTGCCCACGGTGGAGGGCTCCACGAATTTGTTCCGCGCCATCAGCTGCATGATCAGCCCGGCAATACCCAGCGCCGCGCCGGCCAGGATGACCGACAGGGTGCGCGGCAGCCGGCTGATCCAGAAGATGTCCCAGGCCGTCTGGTCACCGGCCAGCAAGGCGGGCAGGGACACATCGCTGACGCCCACAAACATGCTGGCAATTGCCAGGATAACGACGGCGGTGCCCGCCCAGGCGAGCTGGGAACCGGATCCGCGGGCGCGGGAGCGTCCGGCCGCGGCTGCTGCCGCCGGGGCCGGACTGGAAATCGTGGAGGAAGCCATGGATCGGGCCACCGCGCAGGCCGCCGGCGGGTCGCCGGCGGCCGTACGGGTGCTACTTCGTGATGGCTGCCTGGACGGCACTGATCATGGCGTCCGTATTATTCAGGCCGTAGCCCACCAGGTACCAGGATGCTGAATCCAGGTAGGTGATGCTGTCGTTCTTGGCGGCGCTCGTGCCGTTGACCAGTTCGTTGTCCAGGACGGCCGCAGCGGCCTCCCCGGATTCGCCGACGGCCGCGTCGCGGTCGATCACGAACAGGTGGTCCGGGTTGGCCTCGGCGACGAATTCGTGCGAGATGGCCTCGCCGTGCGGGCCCTCGGACTTTACGTCCGCGGCGGTCTGCACGCCCAGGACATCGTGCACGATGCCGAACCGGGACCCTGCCCCGTAGGCCGTCATCTCGCCGCCACTCGTCATCAGCACCAGGCCGGTGCCGGCGTCGGCGGCGGCGGCCTTGGTGTCCTCGATCCGGGTGTCGATGGCTGCCAGCTTTTCTTCGACTTCGGCTTCCTTGCCGAAGATCTCGCCGAGGGTCGCGGAGACTTCCTTGAAGCTCTCGATCGGAGCGGCGGTATCAACGCTCAGGTCGATGGTCGGGGCGATTTTGCTCAGCTCCCCGTAGGCCTCGGCGGTGCGGCCCGAGATGATGATCAAATCGGGTGCGCCTTGGCTGATCGCCTCGAAGTCGGGTTCCTTCATGGAGCCGATCTTGGTGTAGTCGTCCCCGGCGTACTGTGCCAGTGACTCGGGGAACACCGCTGCCTCCGGGACGCCGTCGACCTCGACGCCCAGGGCGGTGAGGCTGTCCAGCACCCCGAGATCGAAGGTGTAGACGGTCTCCGGGTTCACCGGCACGTCGGTGGTGCCGGCGGCGTGCTCTACGCTGATCGTCTCGGCGCCGGTGCCTGCTGCGGCATCGGTCTGCTGGCCGCAGGCGCTCAGCGCGAGCATGGAAACGGCTGCGGTCAAGGCCACCAGGCCGGACTTCAGGGGCTTTTTCACTGACTCTCCATCGTTCGTCAACGCCGGCCCGGGCGGGGACCGGCATTAGGCAACATAAACGTTTGCTATTTGCGCGCAGCTTGAAAGCTACCGGGTTAGGTTAGCCTTACGCAACTTGGCCGGCGGTGGGCGTCGTCGATTTGCGTCACACGGGTGGTGGCCGCGGAAGTCGGGCCGACCCGCCCGTTGGCACTCGCCTTGACCGAGTGCTAATCCTTCTCATAGAGTCGCAGTTAGCACTCGCCCCGTGTGGGTGCTAATACAAGGAACCGCCTGCCGGCACCGCGACGACGGCAGACATCTCCTTGGCCAACCTATTCGTAGCGCATGAAAAGGAGAGAGCCGAGTGTCGGTCTCCATTAAGCCTCTTGAGGATCGTATTGTTGTCCAGCCGCTCGAAGCAGAGCAGACCACGGCCTCCGGCCTGGTCATTCCGGACACCGCCAAGGAAAAGCCGCAGGAAGGCAAAGTTGTCGCGATCGGCCCCGGCCGCGTCGATGACAATGGCAACCGGGTTCCCGTTGACGTAGCCGAGGGTGACGTCGTCATCTACTCGAAGTACGGCGGAACCGAGGTCAAGGTCGGCGGGGAAGAGTACCTGGTGCTCTCCGCCCGCGACGTGCTGGCCATCGTCACCAAGTAAGGCCCATCAGCTGAGTCCGGCGGCTCGGGCGCGCGCAGTCGACGCCCGCAGCCGGAATCACGGACAACCGAAATGCCCCGGCTGCCTCCTATAGCAGCGCAGCCGGGGCATTTTGCGTGAAAGGAACAAATTCATGGCAAAGCAGTTGGAGTTCAACGACGCTGCCCGCAGGGCGCTGGAAGCCGGCGTCGACAAGCTCGCCAATACCGTCCGGGTCACCCTCGGTCCACGTGGCCGCAACGTGGTCCTGGACAAGAAGTGGGGCGCCCCCACCATCACCAACGACGGCGTGACCATCGCCCGCGAGGTGGAACTCGACGATCCGTACGAGAACCTCGGCGCGCAGTTGGCCAAGGAAGTCGCCACCAAGACCAACGATGTTGCCGGTGACGGCACCACCACCGCTACCGTCCTGGCCCAGGCCCTGGTGAAGGAAGGCCTCCGCAACGTGGCCGCCGGCGCCGCCCCCGGCGCCCTCAAGCACGGCATCGAGGTAGCGGTCGAGGCCGTGGCCGCCCGCCTGCTGGAGAACGCCCGCGAGGTCGGAGGCAAGGTCGCCGAGGTCGCCACCATCTCCGCCCAGAGCCCCGAGGTCGGCAAGCTGCTGGCCGAAGCGTTCGACAAGGTGGGCAAGGACGGCGTCATCACCATCGAAGAGGGCTCCAGCATGGAGACCGAGCTGGTGCTCACCGAGGGCATGCAGTTCGACAAGGGCCTGCTGTCGCAGTACTTCGTCACCGACCAGGAGCGCCAGGAGGCAGTCCTCGAGGACGCGCTGATCCTGATCTCCCAGGGCAAGATCTCCACGGTGCAGGAGTTCCTGCCGCTGCTGGAAAAGGTGCTGCAGGCCAACAAGCCGCTGTTCATCATCGCCGAAGACATCGACGGCGAAGCCCTCTCCACCCTGGTGGTCAACAAGATCCGCGGCACCCTGAACGTTGCCGCCGTGAAGGCACCGGGCTTTGGCGACCGCCGCAAGGCCATGCTGCAGGACATCGCGGTGCTCACCGGCGCCCAGGTCGTGTCCGCGGACCTCGGCCTGAAGCTGGACCAGGTGGGCCTCGAGGTGCTGGGTACGGCACGCCGCATCACCGTCACCAAGGACAACACCACCATCGTTGACGGCGCCGGTTCCGAGGCCGACGTGGCCGACCGCGTGGCCCAGTTGCAGGCAGAGGTGCTGCGCACCGATTCCGATTGGGACCGCGAGAAGCTCCAGGAGCGCCTGGCCAAGCTGTCCGGCGGCATCGGCGTGATCAAGGTCGGCGCTGCCACCGAGGTCGAAATGAAGGAGAAGAAGCACCGGATCGAGGACGCCGTGTCCTCCACCCGCGCTGCCCTGGAAGAAGGCATCGTGGCCGGTGGCGGCACCGCCCTGGTGCACGCCGCCCAGGCTCTGGAGACCGACCCGAACGTGCTGGCGCTCGAGGGCGACGCAGCCACCGCCGTCGGCCTGGTCCGCCGTGCGCTGGCCCAGCCGCTGCGCTGGATCGCGGAAAACGCCGGCCACGAGGGCATGGTCGTCGTCTCCAAGGTCGGCGAGCTGGAGGTCAACAACGGCTTCAACGCCGCCACCGGCGAATACGAGGACCTCGTCGCCGCCGGCATCATCGACCCGGTGAAGGTGACCCGTTCGGCGTTGCGCAACGCAGCCTCGATCGCGGCACTGGTGCTGACCACCGAAACCCTGGTCGTCGAGAAGCCGGCCGAAGAGGACGAGCACAACCACCAGCACTAGCGCACGCCGCCAGCTGCTGGTCGGGCCTCGCCCGTCCGGAGGGGATCCTGCCCGTGGCAGGGTCCCCTCCGTCGTCGTGGGCGCCCACGTGTTGTCCGCCCGCGTTAGCTCCGCCACATCGGTGTCCGCGGGAAATAGTGGGCGGGGCGGAATCGTTTTAGGATGTAACCAACCCCGGAAACCGATTCTCGCTGTCGGTGACTGGCGGCCGCCACCGGTATCGTTCGAAAGGCCCTGCAGTGTCCGAAGAATTTAATCCGTTCGCTTTCGAGGGTCTGACCTACGACGACGTGCTCCTGCTGCCCGGCCCGACGGATGTGATTCCGTCCGAGGCCGACACCAGCTCCAGGCTGACCCGCCGCATCACGGTCCAGACCCCGCTCCTCTCCGCCGCCATGGATACCGTGACGGAATCGCGGATGGCCATCGCCATGGCGCGCCAGGGCGGCCTGGGCGTCATCCACCGCAACCTGTCCATCCAGGACCAGGCCGAGCACGTGGACCGGGTCAAGCGCAGTGAGTCCGGCATGATCACCAATCCGGTGACCATCGCCCCGGATGCCACGCTGGCCGAACTGGACGAGCTTTGCTACAACTACCGCGTGTCCGGACTGCCCGTGGTGGACTCCGAGGGCAAGCTCGTGGGCATCTGCACCAACCGAGACACCCGTTTCGTGCCCCGCGCCGACTATCCCACCACCAAGGTGCATGAGGTGATGACCTCCATGCCGTTGATCACGGGCAAGGTGGGCATCAGCCGTCCGGAAGTCATTGAACTGCTGGGCAAGAACCGGATCGAGAAACTCCCGCTGGTGGACGACGCCGGCATGCTGCAGGGTTTGATCACCGTCAAGGACTTCGACAAGGCGGAGCAGTACCCGCTGGCCACCAAGGACGACGACGGCCGGCTGCGCGTCGGCGCGGCGGTCGGCTTCTTCGGCGACGGCTACGAGCGCTCCATGACCATGATCGAGGCCGGCGTGGACGTGCTGGTGGTGGATACCGCCAACGGCCACAGCCAGGGCGTGCTGGACATGATCGCCCGGCTGAAGAAGGACCCGGCCGCGGCCCATGTGGACGTGATCGGCGGTCAGGCCGCCACCCGCGAGGGCGCGCAGGCGCTGGTCGACGCCGGCGCCGACGCCATTAAGGTGGGCGTGGGCCCGGGCTCCATCTGCACCACCCGCGTGGTCGCCGGCGTGGGCGTCCCGCAGATCACCGCGATCTACGAGTCGGCCAAGGCGGCCATCCCGGCCGGCATCCCGGTGATTGCCGACGGCGGCCTGCAGCATTCCGGCGACATCGGCAAGGCCTTGGTCGCCGGCGCGGACACCGTGATGCTCGGTTCGCTGCTGGCCGGGGCCGCAGAGTCCCCGGGCGACCTGGTGTTCGTCAACGGCAAGCAGTTCAAGGCCTACCGCGGCATGGGCTCGCTGGGGGCCATGCAGACGCGCGGCAAGAACACTTCCTACTCCAAGGACCGCTACTTCCAGGCCGACGTGCCGGACGACGAGAAGCTGATCCCCGAGGGCATCGAAGGCCAGGTGCCGTACCGCGGCCCGCTCTCCGCCGTCGCGCACCAGCTGGTGGGCGGCCTGCGCCAGACGATGTTCTACACCGGTGCCCGCAGCGTCGCCGAGCTGAAGGCCAAAGGCAAGTTCGTGCGGATCACGGCGGCGGGGCTGAAGGAGTCCCACCCGCACGACATCATGATGACCGTGGAGGCACCGAACTACAAGCGGTAGTCCCGCAGTCTTCGGCGGCGCCGTTCCCCACAACAGGGGGAGCGGCGCCCCTCGCGTTAACCAGCGGCAGGACTTTCGCCAACACCGCGCCGGCGGTGAGCCGGGGCGGTCAGCGGGGCGGCGACAGCACCGGGGGCGCGCCCACGGGCCGCGACCAGCCGCGCGTATGGACGGGACAGCGCATCGGTGCGTGGGCACGGGTGTGCAAGCGGCCGCCGACCGCGACGCGGGTGAGCCAACGGAGCCGGCGTCGGAAGATCAGAAGCGCGATGAGCACGAGGGCCGCGGTGTCGGGCCAGCGCGGCGCCGGCCAGTTATCCGGCGCGGGCGGATACGCCCCGTAGGACAATCCGGCGGCCCGCTCGAAGTGGTTGCGTGAGGAGGGGAACAGTGCCCCGTCGATGATGTATGCCGCCGGAAATGCGAACGGGCCGGCGAGCAAGTTAGCTACGGCCCACTGGTCAACATGCCGCGACTCGTGGATGGCGAGGGCCTCGTCCCCGGCCCGGGTCTGGGAGATGTTCGGGCCGTAGCGGACGTACTGGCCCTCATCGGCTATGCCATATCCGTTGACGCTCAATGGGCCCGCTGGGTCTACCGGCGGCATCCACGCAACGAACACGTCGCCGAGCATTGTTCCGCCACCACTGGTTCGCGGCGGGGGCCAGAACATGACCAACAGCGACGGTCCTGTGCACGCTTCCATATCAAGGCTGCGCCCGGTCAGGACCCCGACGCCGCTGATAGGGGCGACCAGGAAATTGCGGGTGATGCGCCACGGGGCCGGTGGTGAAATCTGCAGACGCGGCTCGGGCTTGATCTGTCCGTCGGCGGTGATATGGCTGTGGCAAACGATTGGCGGGGAGAGCGCCTCCTGGAAGCGGGCCCCGGCTCCCGCAACCAGGAGGGCCGCCACCACAAAGAGGGCGACACCCTGCACCCGCTGGTGGACAGCGCAAACGGTACACGATGCGGCTCTCCGCAACCGGCGCGAACGACGGGAGGGCATGGACCAGACCAGCCCGGCGACGCCAAAACATAGGGTGGCCGCCACGCCACTCGCGAACGGTCGCATGCGCTCAACGGACCGCCGGAATCTTCCTCCCATGACTGACCACTTCCCGCTCCGGCTACCTGCGGCCGGCCGGCGGCAACCGTATAGCGAGCGGGCCTACGGTGCGCTTGCCTGCCGTGCGGCAGGTCGAGCGTACCGCCTGCGCCGGGACGACGCCAGCAGTCGGAAGAGGAGTGCCTTGCGGTCGACACGAGGGGGTCCGCCCTGTCCGCTGGGCGCCGGCGAAAGTCCTGTCCCTGCCCGTTCCACGGTGAAGCGTTCCAGCGGTGGGATAACCTAGAGCCGTGACTTACGAGATTGAAATTGGCCGTGGCAAGCGTGGGCGCCGAGCCTACTCCCTCGACGACGTGGCGATCGTCCCCTCGCGCCGGACGCGCGATCCGAAGGACGTCTCGGTCAGCTGGCAGATCGACGCGTATACGTTCGACGCCCCGGTCATCGCCGCGCCGATGGACTCGGTCATGTCGCCGGCCACCGCCATCGCGCTGGGCAAGCTGGGCGGCCTGGGCGTCCTCAATCTCGAGGGCCTGTGGACCCGGTACGAGGATCCGCTGCCGGTGCTCGACGAGATCGCCGCGCTGGGCACCGAGAACTTCAGCCCGGCCGCGACCAAGCGGATGCAGGAGCTCTACTCCGCGCCCGTGCAGCCGGAATTGATCACCTCCCGGCTGGCCGAGATCCGGGAAGCCGGGGTGACCGTGGCCGGCTCGCTGACGCCGCAGCGCACCCAGGAGTTCTACAAGACCGTGGTGGCCGCCGGCGTGGACATCTTCGTGATCCGCGGCACCACCGTCTCCGCCGAACACGTCTCCAAGACGCAGGAACCGCTGAACCTGAAGCAGTTCATCTACGAGCTGGACACGCCCGTGATCGTCGGCGGCGCCGCCGGCTACACCCCGGCCCTGCACCTGATGCGCACCGGCGCCGCCGGCGTGCTGGTGGGCTTCGGCGGGGGAGCGACGACAACCACGCGCCGGGCGCTGGGCATCCACGCCCCGATGGCGTCGGCGATCTCCGATGTGGCGGCCGCGCGCCGGGACTACATGGACGAATCGGGCGGCCGCTACGTGCATGTGATTGCCGACGGCGGCGTGGGCTTCAGCGGCGACATCGTCAAGGCCATCGCCATGGGAGCCGACGCCGTGATGCTCGGTTCCGCGCTGGCCCGGGCGGAGGAAGCGCCGGGCCGGGGCTGGCACTGGGGCCAGGAGGCCCACCACGACGAACTGCCCCGGGGCGACCGCGTGAACGTGGGAACCGTCGGACCGCTGGAGCGGGTGCTCCACGGCCCGTCCAACCACACCGACGGAACCTCCAACCTGGTCGGTGCGCTGCGCCGGTCGATGGCGACCACCGGGTACTCCGACCTGAAAGAGTTCCAGCGCTGCGAAGTGGTGCTGGCGCCGATCCAGGCGGGCGACTGATCTGATCATGCTGGGAGGCTGATAGGCGATGACCACCGGAGCCCTGAGTCCCGAGAGCCGCGAGCAGGCGCTGGCCGCCCTGCGCGCCACACAGGAGCGCGGGGCCGAGCTGGACGTGCTGATCGTCGGCGGCGGGGTGGTGGGTGCCGGGGCCGCCCTGGACGCGGTGACCCGCGGGCTCGACGTGGGCATCGTCGAAGCCCGGGACTGGGCCTCGGGCACGTCCTCCCGGTCTTCCAAGCTGATCCACGGCGGGCTGCGGTACCTGGAGATGCTGGACTTCGCCTTGGTCCGCGAGGCCCTGCAGGAACGGGGACTGCTGCTGGAGCGCATCGCGCCGCACCTGGTGCGGCCGGTGCCGTTCCTGTACCCGCTGACCAAACGGTACGTGGAGCGGCCCTACGTCGGCGCGGGCGTGGCCTTGTACGACGCCCTGGCCATCGCCTCGGGCCGCGGCCGCGGCGTCCCCTTCCACAAGCACCTGTCCCGGCGGGGGACCCTCCGGGCGGCGCCCAGCCTGAAGAAGGACGCCATGGTGGGGTCCATCCGCTACTACGACGCGCAGGTGGACGACGCCCGGCTGGTGGTCAACATTGTCCGCACCGCAGCGGCGTTCGGGGCGCACGCGGCGAACCGACTGGCGGTGGTCGATTTCCTGCGCGAGGGCGAACGCGTGGTCGGCGCCCGGGTGCGGAACCAGGAGGACGGCAGCGAGTTCAACATCCGGGCCAAGCAGGTGGTCAACGCCACCGGCGTGTGGACGGACGAAACCCAGGCCATGGTGACCGAACGGGGCCAGCTGAGCGTGCGTTCCTCCAAGGGGATCCACCTGGTGGTGCCGCGTGACCGGTTCCAGTCCACGGTGGGGCTGATCCTGCGCACCGAGAAGTCCGTGCTGTTCGTGATTCCGTGGGGGCGGCACTGGATCATCGGCACCACCGACACCGACTGGAACCTGGACAAGGCCCACCCCGCGGCCTCGTCCAAGGACATCGACTACCTGCTGGACCATGTCAACCAAGTGCTCCAGCGTCCGCTCACCCGGGAGGACGTCGAGGGCGTCTACGCCGGGCTCCGGCCGCTGCTGGCGGGCGAGAACGACTCCACCGCCAAGCTCTCGCGCGAACATGTGGTGGCGCACCCGGTCCCCGGACTGGTGGTGGTGGCCGGCGGCAAGTACACCACCTACCGCGTGATGGCCAAGGACGCCGTGGACGAGGCGGCACGGGCCCTCGACGAGCGCGTCCCGCCCAGCTGCACGGACACCATCCCGCTGCTCGGCGCCTCCGGTTTCAAGGCAGCATGGAACAAGCGCAGCCGCACGGCGGACCGAACGGGCATCCACGTGGCCCGGGTGGAACACCTGCTCAACCGTTACGGATCCATGGTCGGCGAGGTGCTGGACATCATCACCGAACGGCCGGAGCTGGCCGAACCGCTGCCCGGTGCCGACGACTACCTGGCGGCCGAGGTTGTTTATGCGACCACGCACGAGGGAGCCCGGCACATCCACGACGTGCTCACCCGCCGGACCCGGATCTCCATCGAGGCCTGGGACCGCGGTGTCTCCGCCGCGCCGGTCGTCGCCAAGCTGATGGCGCCCCTCCTCGGCTGGAGTGAAGGGCAGGTGGAACGCGAGGTGAAGCACTACCTGGCCCGCGTGGAAGCCGAACGGCTCAGCCAGGAGCAGCCTGACGACGTCACCGCCGACAGCGCCCGTATGGGCGTTGACGACATCGTTCCGCTGGCCTGAGGGCGCCGGGCAGGATTCGTTTTCTACATGGTTGCGAAGTACCTTTAATGGGTGCTCAAGACTGCCCTGAAACCCCGCTGGATAGCGGCTCTGGTGCTTGCGCTGGCGCTGTCCACGGTGTTCGTGCTGCTGAGCCAGTGGCAGTTTTCCACGTCGCAGAGCGAACCGCCCCCGCCCCCCGGCGAGACGGAAGCCGTCAAGCCGCTCACCGACGTCTTTGAACCGGGCATCCCGATGACGGCCGCCACCGCGGACCAAATGGTCACCTTCGACGGCAGCTTCGTCCCCGGCGGACAGGTGCTGGTCCAAAACCGCCTGCAGGACGGGGAAGAAGGTTTCTGGGTGGTCGACCCGTTCGCGGTGGACGGCGTGGAGCAGTTCGGCGAAGGCGTGGTCATCCCTGTCGTGCGCGGCTGGGTCGAGGAACCGGCGGACGCCGTTCCCGCCCCCGAAGGCGAGGCCACCGTCGTCGGGCGCCTGTTGCCCACCGAAGCTCCGCTGCCCGGAACCCTGCCCGCCGGCCAGGTCGCTTCGCTGTCCGCGGCCGAGCTGATCAACCGCTGGAACGCGCCCGGCTACTCCGGCTTCGTGGTCGGGACCGGCTTCACCGTGGGCGGCACCGATCTGGGCACCGCGACCGACGGGACATCGATGCAGCCGGTGGTTGTCGGGCCGCAGCCACAGGAAGCGCCGGTCAACTGGATGAACGTCTTCTACGCGGTGGAATGGGTGGTGTTCGCCGGATTCGCCATCTTCCTCTGGTGGCGGCTGGTGGCCGACGACTACCGCCGCGACCTGGAGGCAGCCGAAGACGCGGCCGAAGCAGCCCGCCATGCTGCCGAAGCCGGGCGGGGGAGCGCGGCAGGCCAGGCAGGCGCCCGCCACGGCGGCGACGCCGCCGACCAGACCACACCCAGCACACCCCACACAACGAGGTAGTCCACGTGACCGAAAACGCCCCCGACCGTTCCGCCGCGACCCAGCGTCCGGCCAAACGCCGCTTCGGCGGAACCCACGCCCAGATCCGCTCCGCCCTGACCTTCTACAAGGTCACCTCCTACATCACCGGCATCATGCTGCTGCTGCTCTGCGTGGAGATGGTGCTGCGGTACGGCTTCAACCTGTTCCTGTTCGCCGGGGCCACCAACACCCTGACGGGCGAGACCTTCGCGCTGGGACTGGCGCAGGCCGAACCGTCGGTGATCGACGGCATGAACCTGTCCATCGCGGTGCTGATAGCGCACGGCTGGCTGTACGTGCTGTACCTGATTGCCGACTTCCGGCTCTGGTCGCTCATGCGCTGGCCGTTCAGCAAGTTCGTGCTGATCGCCCTGGGCGGCGTGATCCCGTTCCTGTCCATCATCCTGGAACGCAAGGTGCACCGCGAGGTGGAAGAAGAACTGGCCGCCCATCCCGAGGCCGCCAAGCGCTACTGACAGGCGCCGGGCACCCGCCGCGGTGCCGGGGCGCGACGGCGGGTGGGCACCCGCCGTCGTGCGCTAGCTCACGCGGCGGGGCCGGACGCCAAAGTGCGTGGCCCCGGACGCGGCGACTATCCTGTAAGGGTGACTACTCCTCCCCCCGCCACTACGGACCACCGGCCCGTCCTCGTCGTTGACTACGGGGCCCAGTACGCGCAGCTGATCGCCCGCCGCGTGCGCGAGGCCAACGTGTATTCCGAAATCGTTCCGCACACCTACACCACCGAACAGCTGATGGCCAAGAACCCGGTGGCCATCATCCTCTCCGGCGGGCCCTCCAGCGTCTACGCCGAAGGGGCGCCGAACGTCGGCGCGGACCTGTTCGAGGCCGGCGTCCCGGTGTTCGGCATCTGCTACGGCTTCCAGGCCATGGCGAACGCCCTGGGCGGCAAGGTGGCAAAGACCGGCCTGCGCGAGTACGGCGCCACGGACGCCACCGCGGTGGGGGAGGGCCGGTCCATCCTGGCCGGCGTGCCCTCCGTCCAGAACACCTGGATGAGCCACGGCGATTCGGTGCAGGAGGCCCCCGCAGGATTCGACGTGCTGGCCAGCACGGCCGGCGCCCCGGTGGCCGCCTTCGCGAACGACGAGAAAAGGCTGTACGGCGTGCAGTGGCACCCCGAGGTCAAGCATTCGGCCCACGGCCAGCGGGTGCTCGAGAACTTCCTCTTCCGTGGCGCCGGGCTGGAGCCCAACTGGACCACCGGCAACATCGTGGACGAGCAGGTGGAGCGCATCCGCGCCCAGATCGGCGATTCCCGCGTGATCTGCGGGCTGTCCGGCGGCGTGGACTCCGCCGTTGCCGCGGCCCTGGTGCAGCGCGCGGTCGGCGACCAGCTGACCTGCGTCTTCGTGGACCACGGACTGTTGCGCGAGGGCGAGGCCGAGCAGGTGGAGCGTGACTTCGTCGCGGCCACGGGCGTGAAGCTGTACGTAGCCAACGAGCAGCAGCGTTTCCTGTCGGCGCTGGCCGGCGTCACCGACCCGGAGACCAAGCGCAAGATCATCGGCCGCGAGTTCATCCGCGCCTTCGAAGCCGCCGAGAAAGCGGTGCTGGCCGAGGCCGCCGCCGAAGGGGAGTCGGTGAAGTTCCTGGTGCAGGGAACGCTCTACCCGGACGTGGTCGAGTCCGGCGGCGGCGAGGGCGCCGCCAACATCAAGAGCCACCACAACGTGGGCGGGTTGCCCGAGGACCTGCAGTTCGAGCTGGTTGAGCCGCTGCGGACGCTGTTCAAGGACGAAGTCCGTGCCGTCGGCGCCCAGCTGGGCCTGCCGGCCGAAATCGTCGGACGCCAGCCGTTCCCCGGCCCGGGCCTTGGCATCCGGATCATCGGCGAAGTCACGCAGGAGCGCCTGGACCTGCTGCGCAAGGCGGACGCGATCGCCCGCGCCGAACTGACCGCCGCCGGCCTGGACCAGGAAGTCTGGCAGATGCCGGTGGTCCTGCTGGCCGACGTGCGCAGCGTGGGCGTGCAGGGCGACGGCCGCACCTACGGACACCCGATCGTGCTCCGTCCGGTCTCCTCCGAGGACGCGATGACCGCAGACTGGTCGCGGCTCCCCTATGACCTGCTGGCCCGGATCTCCAACCGCATTACCAACGAAGTGGACGGCGTCAACCGCGTGGTGCTCGACGTGACGAGCAAACCGCCGGGAACCATCGAGTGGGAGTAGCCACAACGGGCGACCGCTGCCCAGCCGCGGCGCAGCTGCGGATGAACTGCAAGGCAATTTCGCCGAGCAGTGTTGCGGTCGCCCGTTTGGCGTTTAAAGTCCGATACCTTGTTTGACATGCCGTTGTGGTCCAGGCAAGTCGCCGAGAGTGAAGTAAAGGGGGCAGCCGTGTCGCTGGCCAGCGTAGCTGAGGCTGCTGAAGACGTTGTGGCATCGTGGCTGGAAAACCTGGGAGATCTTGCCGGGTCGGACACCTTGCTGCGGTTCGCCCCGACGTCGTCGAACAGCATTGACCTGACGCATGCCCACCCCTCCGGCCTGGCGCAGCTGCTGGCCGGGCGCCGCACCCGTCTTTCCACCTTGCTGCGCGAGCCGAACCAGTACGCCGCGGCCATGCGCACCGCCCGCAGCCTGCGCGCCAAGATCTACGAACTGGGCTCCGACCGCGGCATCGACGTCGGGTACCTGGCCGCCGGCACCGCGTCCTGGCGGGTTCCCGAGGTCGGCCGGTCGGAGGCGCTGAACGCCCCGGTGATGCTGATCCCGGTGGCGCTGGCCGTTCGCCCCAGCCAGGACGACTTCGAACTGCAGTTGACCGACCGCGCCCGGCTGAACCCGGCCCTGGTCCGCCACCTGTCCGCGGAGCAGGGGGTCGGCATCGATGCCGAGGCGACCGCACGGCTGGCCTACAGCACCGCCCGCCTGGATCCGCACCCCGTGCTGGAACGTCTGCGCCTGCTCACCGCCGACGTGCGGAACATGACCATCGAACACCATCTCCTGGTGTCGACCTTTGCGGACTTGGAAGCGGTCACGGACCCGGTCCTTCTCGATGCCGGCCATCCGGTGATCCGCGCGTTGGCCGAGGCCGGCGCCGGCTCCCAGGCCGGACCCCGTCCGCTGGCCGGCCGCAACGCGGTGCCCGTGCCGGAGGTGGAGCTGCCGCCGATCGACGAACGCGATCCGCAGGACGAGTTCCTGCTGCTCGACGCCGACGCCGCCCAGCAACAGGTGCTGGACCTCGTCCAGGCCGGGCACTCGCTGGTGGTCTCGGCGCCGCCGGGCACCGGGCAGACCCAGACCGCACTCAACGCTGCGGCGGCGCTGGCCTACGAGGGCAAGAGCGTGCTGGTGGTGGCCGAGCGCCGCGGCACGCTGACGGAGTTCGCGCAGCAGCTGGAAACCGTGGACCTGGGGTCGCTGGCGCTGCAGCTGAGCGGGGACCTGACGCCGGAACAGCTGCGCCGGGCGCTGATCCGCGCGATCAGCCGCAGCGAAAAGGCGCAGGAGCCGCAGCTTCAGAAGCTGCACACCACCCTCACCGAGCACCGGCACAAGCTCCTGGAGCATGTGAAGTCGCTGCACAACGTGCGCAGCCGCTGGCGCTGTTCCCCCTACCAGGCTATGCAGTCGCTGGCCAAGCTCACCTCGCTCGATCCGGCGCCGGCGACCACCGTGCGGCTGAAGCGGTCGGTGCTGGACAGCATCACCGACCGGGCGGAGCTGGCGGCCCGGCTGGTCCGGGCAGCCGAGCTGGGCAGCTTCAGCAAGTCCGCCACCACCAGCCCGTGGTTCGGTGCCAAGCTGCTCAACCGCAAGGAAACCGAAGACGCCCACCAGCTGGCCGCCGACCTCGCCAAGGACGTTCCGCGGCTGCGCGAACGGATGAACAAGGTCGCCGAACATTCGCAGATCGCCCTCGCCGGGACGTTCCGCGAGTGGGGGGAACAGCTCCAGCTGCTGGTGGAGGTCCGCGGCAGCCTCGACAAGTTCACCCCGGACATCTTCGACCGGCCGGTCACCGACCTGATTTCCGCGACCGCGCCGAGTTCCTGGCGGCGCGACCGCGGAATCGAAATGAGTTCGATGACGCGGTCCCGGCTGCGCAAGGTGGCCAAGGAATACATCCGCCCGGGCGTGCACATCTCCGACCTGCATGAATCCCTCTTCGAGGTGCAGCAGCAGCGGACAAAGTGGGCCGACTACGCGACGTCGCAGCGCCATCCGGCGGTGCCCTCCGGGCTGGCGGACCTGAACGGCTTTTACCGGGAGGTGGCACAACGCCTCGGGAAACTGGCCGCACTGCTGGCGCCGGTGCCCGAAGACCGTGCCCTCGCGGCCCTGCCCGACGGCGAACTCCAGGAACAGCTCGACGCCCTGGCCGCGGACCGCGAAACGCTGGTGAACCTGCCCGAACGGACGCTGCTGCTGGAGCAGATGCGCGAACACGGCCTGACCGAACTGCTGGACGATCTGGCCAAACGCGAAGTCGGCGCGAACGAGGTCAGTGCGGAACTGGACCTGGCGTGGTGGCAGTCGGCACTCGAAGCGATGATCAGCGGCGACGACTACCTCGCCATGTCCGACGGCGACAACCTGCGCAAGCTCGAGGCTGTCTACCGGCTCGCGGACAACGCGCACATCGCGTCCGGGCCCGCCCGGCTGCGCTGGGAACTGGCACAGAACTGGCGGCACTCGCTCAAGAGCAAGCCCAAAGCCGCGCAGCGGTTGCGCGACCTGCTCAAGGCCGGCGAACCCACACTGGCCGCCCTGGGGCAGCAGTCGGAGTCCCTCGTTTCGGCCCTGTTGCCGATTTGGACTGCCTCCCCGCTGGTGCTGCCGCTGCTGCTCCCGGAAGGCAAGCACTTCGATGCCGTGATCGTCCTCGACGCCGAAGCCACCAGCCTGCCGTCGGCGCTGACCGCGCTCTCCCGGGCGCACCAGGTGGTGGCGTTCGGCGACGGCGAGTTGGGCCGCGCCGAGCCTTTCGAAGTCAACGTGGACCGGCGGAACGATCCCGTTACCGGCGAAGCCCCGCAACCGTTGGCCAGCTGCTTCCACGCGCTCTCCGAGGTGCTGCCGGTGGTGGCGCTGACCACCGCCTATCGTGCCGTGGACCTGGACCTGACCCGGTCGTTGAGCGAGAAGTTCTACGGCGGTTCGCTGTCCCGGCTGCCCGGCGCCAGCTCCATCCGCGGGGGCGGGCTGGAAGTGGAATATCTGCCCGACGGTACCGGGATGCCCGGCGCCGGACACGAAGGCGTGGAAAGCGTCCCGGCCGAACTCAACCGCGTGGTGGACCTCGTCTTCGAGCACATCAGCCTTCGGCCGTCGCGGTCGCTGGCGGTGGTGACGGCCAGCGCCCGGCACGCCGCCCGCGTCGCGGAGGCCATCCGGCTGCAGATGCCCAATTACCCGGCGGCGGCAGATTTCTTCCACCGCCGCCAGGAGCCCTTCCGGGTGGTTCCCGTCGAACGCGCGTCCGGGTTGGTCCGCGACGACGTGATCTTCTCGCTCGGCTTTGGCCGCACGCCGCACGGGCGTGCGGTGCACGACTTCGGACCCCTGTCCGCGCCGCACGGGCGGGCGCTCTTCGCGACCGCGGTGACCCGTTCCCGGCAGTCGCTGCACGTGCTCAGCTGCTTCCGCCCCGAGGACCTGGACCCCGAGCGGCTGCGGCATGGAGCCCTCGACTTCCATGACCTGCTGGACCGCCACCTCGGCGACGGCCGGTTCACGGCGCCCGAAATCTCTCCCGGAATCGACGACCCGCTGGTCGCGGACCTGGTGGAGCGCATCCGCACCCGCGGCGCACGGGTCTGGGATCATTACTACGGAGTCATCGACATCGCGGCCAGCACGGGATCGGTACAGTATTCGCCGGATGTTGAACCGACCCTGCCGGTGGCCTTGGAATCGGACGGCAGCCAGCAGTACCAGGAGCTGACCGTGCGCGAGCGCAGCCGGCTGCGCCCGCAACAGCTCGAGCGGTTGGGCTGGCGGCCGCTGACGCTGTGGACCATCGAGGTGTTCACGGATCCGGAGAAGTGCGCAGACCTGATCGGAGGCTACTTGGGACTGCACAAGCCGGAAGAACCGGCAGACAAGGACGACCGTCCGGCCACCCCGCGGAGGCCGGAGCCGGCGGAGCAGGCACCGCAGGCGGAGGGGTCCCCGCACGCCGCGGGTTCGGCAGACGAGCCAGGCGATGCCGGCGACGACCGGTTGCGGCCGCGCCGGGCCAGGCGCAACCAGTCGCCGACGCTGCCCACCAAGGCGTCGGAGGACGACCCCCGTGCGTGGGGCGACCGGGAAGAGGACCGGGACGCCTGGCTGCGCGAGCAGCGCCCGCCGCACTGGGGCTAGGCCGGGAGCCGGTCTGCGGGCCGGCCGACCCGGGGCGGTCCTCAGCCGACCAACACGAGGAAGACGTTGCCCCGGCTGGAGGCGCCGGCCAGCGCGGTGGCGTCCGACGGTGCGGCTGCCACGACCACCAGCCCGTCGGGCACGCCCGCGCCGAGCAGCGAAGTCGGCGCAGCGCCGTCGTCGGCTTTCCACAACACCGGAACGGCCCGCGCCAGGACTGTGGTTTCGGCCGGTTCTTCGAACCCGTTGCCGCTGCTGAGGACGATGTCCACCAACCGGCCCGGCGACACCAACTGGACCGTGGAGGGGTCGGCGGGGCGCACCGGCACTGCCACCGTCCCCTGCCGCGCCCCCGTTAACAGGCCCGGCCCGACGATCGAGGTGTCCACGACCGGAGAACCGGCGTGCAGCGCCGTCGCCAGGCGCTGGCCCACCAGCAGGGACGGGCTGTCGGCGGCACCCTCCGGGACGGCACCGGCCGGCAGTTCAGCCACTTCCAGGTCGTCGGCGGACAAGAGGGCGCCGGCCGGGAGATCGGACGCTGCGACCACCACGGAATCAGTGGGGTTCGGCGCCGGGGTCAGCTGCTGCACGACCAGTGCCGCGGCCGCGCAGAGCAGCAGGGCGGCAAGCAGCCGGTAGTGCCGCCGCAGCAGCCGGCGCGGCGACAGTGCAGGGCGGGCGGTGCGGGACGGGGCGGCAGCGGTGGGCATGCGGCCACGCTAGAAGCACACGGGCGCCCACGGTCAGCGGGGTGAGCGCACCTGTGGATGCAGTACCGCCGCCGGTTCGCAGTGTAGGAGCGGCCGCGGGCTCCCGGCGCGGCTAGCTGGCGGCTGCGGCCGGAGCCGGGGCGGCGGCAGGCTTCGAGGCCTCGGCCGCAGCTGGCTTCGCCGCCTCGGAAGAGGCAGCGGACCCGGAGCCAGCGGACCCCGGGGAGGCGGCGGGAACGGAGCCGGCCGTGGAAGAGTCGCGGGAATCGGTGCGGTAGAAGCCCGAGCCCTTGAAGACGACCCCGACGCTGTTGAACTTCTTGCGCAGGTTGCCGCCGCATTCGGGGCAAACGGTCAGCGATTCATCACTGAAGGACTGCTGGATGTCGAAGGCATGGGCGCAGTCTTTGCAGGCGTAGGCGTACGTGGGCACAGTAATTCCTCCTGAAAAAAACTTGGCTGGAGCAGGAGGCGCCCGGCCAGGCGTTGGCACTCACCCGCTCAGAGTGCCAATTCTACACCGTCCGACCGGGGAACCACGTCCAGCCCTCGGGGGACACGGCGCCGTCCAGCGGCGCGTCCAGCGCGGTGAACTCGAAGGCGCCCGCCGCCACCACCTCGTCGGAGTAAAAAACCCCGACGAACTTCGGGCGGGCTTCGCCGTCGCCCAGCGACGCCAGGAACCGGTCGTAATAACCGCCGCCCTGGCCCATCCGGTTGCCGGCGGAGTCCACGGCCAGCCCGGGCACTAGCACCAGCGGCAGGCCGGCCATGATTTCCGGTCCGAAGCGTTCTCCGACCGGCTCGTCTATCCAGGCCCGAGGGCTGCGGGCCAGCTCCACGCCGCTGAACCAGTGCGCCCAGCTGAGCCGGTAGTCCGGTTCACAGATCGGGACCACCACCCTGTAACCGGCCTCCTCGAGGGCCGGCAGCAGCATGCGCGTGGACGGTTCGGAACCGACGGACAGGTAGGCCGGCACGGTGGTCCCGGCCGGGACGTTCAGCCGCCGGAGACCGTCCAGCACCTGCCGCGCCAGGGCGGTTCCGGCCCGAATCCGGTCTTCCTCGGGACGTGCCCGGCGGCGGGCCCGGAAGAATGCGCGGGCGGTTTCCTTGTCCATGCCGGTCTGCTTCTCCATGGCCGACATCGTAGTTGCTTTCCCGTCGGATCGGCTTGCTTCGCAGCTTCGTTCGGTAGTCTGAATTCATGACGCCTCATCGCACGGTACGCAAAGCAGTCATTCCGGCCGCCGGGCTGGGAACCCGTTTCCTGCCCGCCACCAAGGCCATGCCCAAGGAAATGCTCCCTGTAGTGGACAAGCCGGCCATCCAGTACGTGGTCGAAGAAGCGGTGCGCGCGGACTTGAGCGACGTCCTGGTCATCACCGGCCGCAACAAGCGGCCGCTGGAAGACCACTTCGACCGCGTGCCCAACCTCGAGCAGATCCTGGAGGAGAAAGGCGATGTGGAGAAGCTCGCCGCCGTGCAGGCGGCCTCGGAGCTGGCTGACATCCACTACCTGCGCCAGGGGGATCCGCTGGGCCTCGGCCACGCAGTCCTTCGGGCCCGCCAGCACGTGGGCGACGAACCGTTCGCCGTGCTGCTCGGAGACGACCTGATTGACGAACAAGACGACCTGCTGACCCAGATGATCGAGGTCCAGCAGCAGACCGGCGGCTCCGTGGTCGCCCTGATGGAAGTCGACCCCGCGCAGATCAGCGCCTACGGCTGCGCCGACGTCACCCCGATGGGGGACGGCAGCTACGTACGGATTAACGAACTGGTGGAGAAGCCTTCGCCGGACGAGGCCCCGTCCAACCTGGCGGTCATCGGCCGTTACGTGCTGCACCCGGCCGTCTTCGACGTGCTGGAGGACACCAAGCCGGGCCGGGGCGGCGAAATTCAGTTGACCGATGCGCTCGAAGCCCTGGCCGGCCGCGAAGGCGAGGGCGGCGGCGTGTACGGCGTGGTCTTTACCGGGCGCCGATACGACACCGGCGACAAGCTCAGCTACCTCAAGGCCGTCGTGACCATCGCCTCCGAGCGCGAAGACATCGGCACGGAACTGCGTTCCTGGCTGAAGGGCTTCATCGACGGCTCGGGCGACTGAGCCCGTCGCGACCGCGAAGAACTTCACATGGGGTACGGACCGGCTATCTGGCCAGCGACGCTTGCATGCGGTGACTTATCGCTGCGCCCGATCCGGTACCGGGACCGGGGCGAGTGGACCGCCGTGCGGCGCCGCAATGCCCGCTGGCTGGAACCGTGGGAAGCCACGAACCCGGCTCCGGGCGGGTATCTGCCGTCGTTCTCCGAGATGGTCCGCTCGCTCAAGCACCAGGCGCGGCTGGCCACGGCCCTGCCCTGGATCATCACCGAACTGCGGGCAGGAAGGCCCAAGCCGGCGATGGTCGGGCAGCTGACCGTCTCCAACATCGTCTGGGGCTCTGCGATGTCGGCCACCTTGGGGTACTGGGTGGATGAGGCCTGTGCCGGCCGCGGGATAGCGCCCACGGCGGTGGCCATGGCGACCGACCACTGCTTCCAAACGCTCGGGCTGCACCGGATGGAAATCAACATCAGGCCGGAGAACCGCCCCAGCCTGCGCGTCGTGGAGAAGCTCGGCTTTCGCGACGAAGGGCTGCGCCCGCGGTACCTGCACATTAACGGGGCCTGGGCGGACCACCGCAGTTTCGCGCTCACTGCCGAGGAGGTTCCCGGCGGCCTGCTGGACCGCTGGCTGGAGCACGGCGACGTCGGACCGACACCATAAGGCAGCGCCGCGCGGAATCGTTATCCGACACACCGTGATGAATGCCGCGTACGGCATGCTTGAGCTTCTACGGTTTTGAGAGTGGACATTCAGAGCTCTGTGATCTTGGCGGTCATCGTCGGGCTGTGGTTTGTCTGGGTAGGACCGTATGTGCTCCGCGGAGCATTCCGTCCCGCGATGGTTGAATCGGCGCCGGGACACGCAGCACCACTAGTTTCAGTACCCGCAACCGCCTCCGGCGGCAACCAGGGGATCATCATGGAATACAACGCCCAGCCGGCACCCTCGACCTCGTCGCCCGTGCCCCGGCCCGCCCGGCAGCCCGAGTTCCGCATCCGCTACGGCCGGACCGCGCTGGCACTTGCCGGGGCCTCGGCACTGTTGGTTTTCGTCGTCGGCGGAGCCCTCGCGCTGGCTGGCGTAGTCTCGGGCCGCGTCCCGGGCTTCGCGCTGCTGGCGGCCGTCGCCGTCGTCGTCACCCTGCGCTCCCTGGCAGTCCGCGATCGCAGGAACCGCGCCGCCGCACGCGCCCGGCAGGCCGCCCGCGCGGCATCGGCAGCGCAGCCGGCGGGGGCCGCGAGGGCTCCCGCGAAGCCCACGGAATTGTTTGACGGTGCAGCGGGGGACACCGAGGCGGCGCCGCAGCCCGCCCAGGACGGCCCGGCCCGGTTGACAGCCGCCGAATTGCGCGAGGAAGCCTTGAAGGTGGCCGCAGACGCCGGCGACACCGCCGCACCGGGGCAACCGTCCGGCACTCCCTGGCAGCCGGTCGACGTGCCCAAGCCGACGTACGTCGGCGCGGCCAAGGCCACGCGCCCCGCTCCGGCGCCGCTGCCGGCTCCCGAGGTCAAGAAGCCGCAGACCAAGACGTCGATCAAGCAGACCGCCGCGCAGCGGACCGACGAGGCCGCCCGGACATCCGAGCAGGCGGCCGCCGGACAGCAGCCGGAGGACGGCGCCTCAGCCGCCGAGGCCTCCGGCCAGCAGTCGGCCGCGAACCGCCTCAACCTGGACGACGTCCTGCAGCGCAGGCGCGCCTGACCCGGGGCACCCCGGCAGGTTGACTGCGGCCCGTCCATACCGGACGGGCCGCAGTCATGTCCGCTCCGCGGTCGCGGTACCGGGCGTTCCGGGCCGCAATGGTGTGCAATGGAGGCATGGATTCACCGAACCCGGACCTGATGGCCACCGAGACCGCCGGCATCGACCTGTTGGAAAGTCCCGGCATGCGTGAGCCGCTGGAACTGGCCGTCGGCACCCTCGGCGGCACGGTCCAGTCCTGGCACCTGGCGAAGCTGCAGCACCGGCCCGGGGCCGGCGCGACCGGGATCTACACCGTGCGGCTCCTCGCGCACGACGGCGGCGAGCGGACTGAGTACGTCTGCATCACCACCGCGCCGGTGCCCGAATGCGGGCTTCCGCTGGTACGCCTGGACGGCGGACCCGTCCCGCTGACCGCCTGGCTGTACCCGGCCGACCCGGTGCTGGCCGGACTGCCTGCGGCGTGCGACCCCGCCGCGGTGGGACGCAGCGTCTTCGGCGGGGGAGAAGCGGAGCTGAAAATGGTCAGCTACCGGCCGCTGCGGCGGGCCGTGCTGGAAGCCGTGCAGGGCGGACACAAGGTCTTCCTGAAGGTGGTCCGTCCGGACCGGGCCGCACAGCTGATCCGCCGGCACCGTCTCCTGACCGACGCCGGCCTGCCGGCCCCCGTAGCCTCCCCGGGCCCGGCCGACGGCGTGGTGGTGCTAACGGAGGCGAAGGGTACGCCGCTGGCCCAGGCCCTGATGGACGACGGCGCCGCCGGCCTGGCGCCGGAAACCCTCCTGGCACTGCTGGATGCGCTCCCGGCCGGAGTGCTGGAGCTCTCGCGGCGCCCGGCCTGGGCGGACCGCGCCGCCGACTACGCCAAGGCGGCGGCGGCCGTGCTCCCCGACGAGCAGGACCGGGTATTTGGCCTGGCCGATCGGGTGGAACGGCTGCTGGCGGCCACCGACGCCGGTCCGGTGGTTCCGACCCACGGCGACTTTTACGAGGCGAACCTGCTGGTGGACGGCGGGAAGGTCACCGGCCTTATGGACGTGGACTCGCTGGGACCGGGCCATCTGGTGGACGACCTGGCCTGTTTCCTCGGGCACCTGGCCGTGCTGCCTGCCGTACACCCGGGGTACGTGCATGTCCCGGCGGCGCTGGAGCGTTTTACCGCCGTCTTCGACACCGTGGTGGACCCGGCGGCCCTGCGCGGCCGGGCCGCCGGCGTGGCGCTGTCGCTGGTTGCCGGAGCCAAGACCCCCGGGGAGGGGGACGGCTGGCAGCAGGATGCCCGGCAGCGGCTTGCCATCGCCGAGGACCTGGCCGCCGGCGCGGCCTGATTCGTCGCCCGCCTCAGGCGTCGGTGACGAGCCGGTAGCCCATGCCGCGGACGGTGGCGAACTTCTCCGCCCCCAACTTGTTGCGCAGATAGCGGACGTACACGTCCACCACGTTGGAGCCGGGGTCGAAGTCGTATCCCCAGACCCGCGAGAGCAGCTGCTCGCGGCTGAGCACCTGGCCCGGGTTCCGCAGGAAGGCCTCGGCGAGGGCGAACTCCCGGGCGGAGAGATCCACCTCGCGGCCGCCCACGGTGGCCCGCCGGGTCCGCAGGTCCAGACTCAGCGTGCCGCTGCTCAGGATGGCCAGGTCGACCGGTTGCGCCTCGGAGCGCAGGCGCAGCCGCACCCGGGCCAGCAGCTCCTCGAACCGGAACGGCTTGGACATGTAGTCGTCCGCGCCGTTCTCCAGCCCGGCGACGGTGTCGTCCACCGAGCTGCGGGCCGTGAGGATGATCACCGGGGTGTCGTTCCTGCCCTCGCGCAGGCGGCGCAGCACGGTGAAACCGTCCTGGTCCGGCAGCCCGAGGTCCAGGATGACCAGCTCGAAGTCCCCGGTCATGGCCAGCTGGTAGCCCTCCCGCCCGGTGCCGGCGACCGTGGGCACATAGCCGGCCGCCTTCAGGCCCTTCGCCACGAAGGAGCTGATCCTGTCCTCGTCCTCAATGATCAAAATCTGGCTCACGCTGTCTCCTCCTTGTCTGCGGCCGCCTCCGGGCCGGTGAGCACGACGGTGAAAGTCGAACCGGCGCCCGGCGCCGAGGCCAGTTCCACGGTGCCGCCGTGCGCCGCGGCAATGGCGCTGACGATGGTCAACCCCAGTCCCGAGCCTTCCGCCCGTGTGCCGTTGCTGCCGCGTGCGAAGCGGTCGAAAATCCTGCCCTGGTCTTCCGGAAGGATGCCGGTTCCTTCGTCCCTGACCCACAGCCGCAGCTCATTGCCGCGCACGGCCGAACCGATCGCCACCGTGGAACCGGGCTCGGAAAATTTCACGGCGTTGGCCGCCAACTGCAGCCAGGCCTGGGTGATCCGCCGCCCGTCGAGCGGCCAGCGGGTTTCGGCCCGCGCGTCCACGGCCCAGCGCTTGTTGCCCAGCGGCCGCGCCTTGTCCAGCACGTCGTCGGTCAGTTGCCCCACTTCGACGTCGGACGGGCTCACGAAGCCCGGACGTTCAGCCTTGGCCAGCAAGACCAGGTCGTCAACGAGCAGCCGCATCCGGTCCAGTTCGTCCAGGGCGATGCCGCGCACTGACTCCACGTCTGCCGGGTCGCGCGAGTCCTGCAGCTCCAAGTGGCCCTGCAGGATGGTGATGGGGGTGCGCAGTTCGTGTCCGACGTCGTCCAGCAGCTGCCGCTGCGCCGTCATGGACGCCTCCAGGCGGTCCAGCATGTCGTTGAACGTGCGGGAGAGCTCGGAGATGTCGTCGTTGCCGCTCACCGGAATGCGCTGGGTCAGGTCCGCGTCGGTGATCCGTTGTGCCGTTTCGCGCACCAGCCGGATCGGCGCCAGCAGCCGGCCGGCGACCTGCCAGCCGACGACGCCGATCAGTACCAGCGAACCGAACCCGATCAGTGCGTAGGTCAGGAAGATGTTGTCCAGCTGCTGCAGTTCGGCGTCGTAATCATAGGCCAGCACGAACGTGCTGTGGGCCGGGTCGGAGGAGAGCTGCACCGGCACGGTGACTACTCGGTACGTGGTGGTCGACGTCTGCATCGTGGTGAGCACCACCCGGTCGGACGCAGTCGCGTCCGGGCCCAGCAGGGCCACGAGTTCGGCATCCTGCTCGAGCCTTAGCTGTACGGACGGGCTCGCCGTGTACGTCACCCTGCCGTCCACGAGGCCGAGCATGCCTTCGTTGGCGGAGGGAAGCGTCCGCTCCATCGCCAGGAAAACCAACCGGCTCGCCTGTGTGAAGGGCTCGCCCGTGTCCGGGTCAATGCCCGTGGCCGCCAAGGTCTTGAACTCGCTGACGCTGCGCTGCAGCGAGTCGTCCACCCGCTGGATGATATGGGACCGCTGCAATGCGAACGCCACCGATCCGGCCACCACCAGGCCCAGGGCCGAAAGGGCGAGCACCGCGGCCAGTACCCGGACGCGGACGGACAGTCCGCCCGGCGGCCTATGCACGGCCGCCGGAGAGGGCGCCGCTGCCACACCGCATGCCGCCGCGGCGCCGGGCGGCGTGGCGGTGGTGGCGGGACGTGGCTGTTGGCCTGGATTTTTCTGCAGGACCGGGCAGTCCGGAATCAGTCATCATCCCCGCCGTCGTCATCCCAGTCGTCCCCGTCGTCGTCGTAGTCCTGTGGCGGCGCCGGCTGGACCGGAACCGGGCCGTTGCCTTCCGGCGGGCGGGGCGGAGCGGACGGAGACGGGGAAGCGGTCGGCGTGGGCGAGGGCGACGGCGGCGCGCTGGCTTCCGGCGCCGGACTCCCGGCCGGGGCCGGCGACCCGGACTGCGTGACGCTGATGGACGGGCCCAGGTCGGTGGGCCCGGGCTCGCGCAGGGTGGCGGCCAGTGCCGCGCCTCCGGCGCCCAGTCCGAGCAGCACGGCCAGCGCCACCAGGACGGTGCGGATGGCTGTACGAGGCATGACACCAGTATCCACGGCGCAGATGAGACCAAGATGAGAACCCGGCCCGGCAGCGCAACGGCCGGCGTGGCCAGGGCATCCCGCCGGGAAGCGTCAGCCGGGCGTCAGTCGGGGCTGTCGGCCGCGGCGTCCGCGGCCCGGCGGGCGATGTCCGCCTCGACCGTCCTGCCCAGGGCGTCCAGTGCGGAGGCCAGACCCAGCTGGGCCGCGACGCGGAGCGTGCGGCTGACGTCGGGCTCCTGCAGCACCAGCTTGAACATCGGCACGGCGTCATCGGCGCGCCCCATCTCCGCCAGCACATGGGCCGCGAAAAGTTCGGCGTTGCCGGCCGAGGCTGCGTCGTCGGCGGCCGAGTAGAGGTCGGCCGCCTGCAGCGCCGCCGAGACCGCGCCGGTGCCGTCCTCCAGCGCCCACAGCCCCCTCGCCCGGGTGTCACTGTAATCCGCCTCGTACCACCGCGCCCCGTAGAGGTGCGCCAGCCGGATGGCCTCGTCCAAGACCGTGAGCCCGTCCGGGTCGCCGGCCTCGCACAGGGCATGTCCGAGTGCGTGCAGGGCCTGCGGCAGCGCGGCGTCGTCGTCCTCGGCCTTGCGGGCGGCGGCCACCGCCGCCTCGAAGCAGATCAGGGCGTCCTTGTCGCGGTCCTCGCGGGAGAGCAGCGTGCCCGTCGCCAGCAGGCCGCGGGCCGCCTCGCCGAACTCGCCGCCGTGGCTGAATTCGGCCACCGCCCGGCGCCAACAGTCCAGCGCCTCGGCCGTCCGGCCGGCGTGCCGGTGCGCATGGCCCAGACTCATCAACGCCCGCGCCACCTGCGCATGGGGCGCCTTGGTGTGTTCCAGCCGCTGCAGCAGCTTGGACAGCACCTCGCCGGCCAGTTCGTACTCTTCCGCCTCCAGCAGCTGGTTTCCCAGCGCCAGGCGCAGCGTGAGCTCTTCCTGGACCTCACCGCGTTCGGCTTGGGCGACCGCCGCCTGCCAGGCCAGTACCGAGTCTTCGTAGTCGCCGATGCCGGCACACAGCCGCGCCAACACGACGGCGGCGCTGATGGCACCCTTGCGGACCCCGGCAGCCGCGTACAGTTCCAGCGCCGTCAGCGCTTCCTCCAGCCCGGCCGCGCCGTCGCCGCCGGCGGCATTGGCCTTCAGCAACCACATGCTGGCGGTGGTGGCGCGGTTGCCTGGCAATGCCAGCATCCGGTCGGCAACTGCGGTGGCCCGTTCCGGCTGGTCGGCCTGCAGATAGGTGTTGGCCAGGTACATCAGCGCGCCGGACAAGCTGTCGGTCCGGCCGGAGTGCTCGTAACCGGCAACCGCGTCTTCCAGCAGCGCGATCGCCGGCTTCGCTTCCCCGCGCTGGGAACGGACGACGGCGATCGCCAGCTGAACGTCGGCCGTCACCGACCCCGGGGCATGGGTCTCCAGCAGGCGGGCGAGTTCGGCTTCCAGGAGCGGGAGATCGTCGTCGCCGGCTTCGCGGAACAGGGCCGTCCCCAGCCGTTCACCTGCCGCGGCCTCGGCCGCCAGCCCGTGGCTGCGGAGCAAGGCGATCCGGGCGTGGAGATACTCCCGGGCCTGTTTCTCTTCGCCGGCCAGCTGGGCGAGCGCAATCAGCACCGAATACAAGCCCAGCCGGACGTCAAGCTCGGCGTCCGAGGACCGGGCGAGGCCGGCCTGCGCCAAGGCCCGGGCGCCCGCATGGTTCTCCGCATAGGCTGCTTCGTAAGCGCGGTCCAGGCAATCCCTGGCAGCCGCCGGGAACCGTGCCGGATCTGGTCCGGCGCTCTCCAGCACGGCGCGCAGGCGGTCGGCGATCAGGCCGCGCGGCACCGTTGCGGCGGACTCAGGCACGGTGGCCCCGCTTCCGCAGCGCTGTGCCGTGGAACCCTGCTGGCGCGTTGCCCATGGTCTTAGTTCTAGCCGCCAACAGGGGTCGGCGCAATGCCCCGGCGCTCCCCGCCAAGACGCCGTGCTGCACGCCCGCGACGGACTGCGCACGGATGCCCTGGCCGCGTCGCACAGCGGCATCAGCGCCGGTAGCCGACCCGCCCGCCGCCCTAGACTAGGGGGCATGGAATTCGACACGCGCGTGGCCGCCTACGGCGTGATGGTGGCCGACGGCGCGGTGCTGCTGGTCCGCTGGACCGGCGCAGGCTGGCCCCGGTGGACCCTGCCCGGCGGCGGCCTGGAATACGGCGAAGATGCGGCAACCGGCGCGGTCCGCGAGATCCGGGAAGAAACCGGCTATGCCGCCAGGCTCGAGCAGTTGCTGGGCGTGGACAGCAAGCACATTCCGGCCGCGAAGCGCCTGCACGGGCACCGGCCGCTGCACGCCTTCCGCGTCATCTACGCGGCCAGTGTGGTCGGCGGCGAACTGACCGACGAGGCCGACGGATCCACGGACCTGGCCCGCTGGATCCCGCTCCATCAGGTTCCGACGCTGGACCGGGTCGACCTGGTGGATCTGGGGCTGCGGCTCTACTTCCCGGACGGCGTGCCGGCGGACCATTCCGCAAACGGCCGGTGAGCGCTAAGCTGATCCAGTTGCCGGGCTGACCAGCCCGCCGGACAACCTAGAGGAGGTGGGTGTGATGACCGTCCATGCCGCAGATCCTGCTGCCATCACCAGCCACGCCTCCGTACCCCGCCCAAGCCGCGGCTAGCGGCCGGGACGTCCGGCGCGGAGGCCTCATTTCCAAAAGGTAACCGTCGTGACCGACACCCATCACCCGCATTCCCTGCTGCGCAGCTACGGCTATACCCAACACACCGCCGCGCAGTTCAACCTCCATTTTCCCGATCCGGCGCTCCGCCCCGCCCGGGTGGTGCGCACCGACCGGGGCCGCGTTTTGCTGGCGGCCGACGGCGGCCTGCTGCACCTGCCCACCGCAGGGCTCAGCCCGCAGCCGGCCACCGGTGATTGGGTGGCGTACGACGCCGCCCGCCCGGCTTCCGCAGGCGGCCCGGCCATCGCCGGGCTGCTTCCGCGGTTTTCCGCCCTGTCCCGCAAACAGGCCTACGATCCGCTTGCGGCCGAGCAGATCCTGGCCGCCAACATGGACATGGTCGGCATCGTGGTGCCCTTCGACCGCCCGCTGTCGGCCAACCGGCTGGAGCGCACCCTGGTGGCCGCGTGGGATTCCGGCGCGCTGCCGGTGGTCATCCTGACCAAGGCCGACCTGAGCGGCCACCATGACGAGGTCGCCGCCCAGATCGTCGACCAGGCCGCCGGCGCCGACGTCTTGGCGACCAGCGCGGAAACGGGCGACGGACTCGATGCCTTGGCCGGATACCTGGGTCCGGGCCGCACGATGGTGCTGCTCGGGCCCTCGGGCTCGGGGAAATCCAGCCTGATCAACGCGCTCGCAGGCCGCGCGGTGCAGGACACCGGAGCCGTCCGTGCCGGCGACGGGAAGGGCCGTCACACCACCACGGCGCGTGAGCTCATTCCCCTGCCCAACGGCGCGGTCCTGATGGACACCCCGGGCATCCGCGGCTTCGCGCTGTGGGATGCGGAGGAGGGGCTGGCGACCATGTTCGCCGACATCGAGGACCTGGCCTCCGGCTGCCGGTTCAACGACTGCGCGCATGGCGCCGAACCCGGCTGCGCGGTGCGCCAGGCCCTCGACGCCGGCAGCCTGGAGCAGCGGCGCTGGGACAGCTACCGGAAGATGGAACGCGAACTGGCCCGCCTGCACCTGAGGCAGAACGTGGCGGAACAGCGCCGGGCCGGCCGGCAGTTCGCCAGGATGGCCAAGGCCGCAGCACAGGCCAAGGACCATCGCGGCAGGCGCTGATCGTGTGCTTGCGGGCCGCGCGGTTGACTAGACTCGGTGCCAGCACTCCTGCGGCCCAGCCGGCCGCCAGGACCCCCCACGGAAGGTTCAGCATGCCCGAGCCCACGCGGCCGGCCGCCCGGCCGGCGGACCTGCCGGCCGCCGTCGCCGAGGCCGGAGACGGCCCCATGGTGCAGTTCCGCGCAGTCACGAAGACCTACGCTGGACAACCCGCGGTCCAAGACCTGACGCTGGACATCGACCGCGGCGCGATCACGGTCTTCGTGGGCCCCTCGGGCTGCGGCAAGACCACCTCGCTGCGGATGATCAACCGGATGGTGGAGCCAACCTCCGGGTCCGTCCTCGTGGACGGCCACGACGTCTCCGACCGGCCCGCAGCGGCCCTGCGCCGGTCCATGGGCTACGTCATGCAGTCTGCCGGGCTGCTGCCGCACCGCACGGTGCTGGACAACATCGCCACCGTGCCTCGGCTGAACGGAGTCCGCCGGGCCGCGGCCCGCCAGCGGGCCGACGAGCTGCTCGACGTCGTCGGACTGTCCCGGGAGCTGGGCAGGAGGTATCCGGCCCAGCTCTCCGGCGGCCAGCAGCAGCGCGTCGGAGTGGCGCGGGCGCTCGCGGCGGATCCGCCGATTCTGCTCATGGACGAGCCGTTCAGCGCGGTGGATCCGGTGGTCCGCGCCGAGCTGCAACAGGAACTGCTGCGGCTGCAACAGCAGCTGGCCAAAACCATCGTCTTCGTCACCCACGATATCGACGAGGCGGCCCTCCTCGGCGACAAATTGGCCGTCTTCGCCACCGGGGGCAGGCTGGCCCAGTTCGCCCCGCCCGAGGAGGTCCTGCGGGCGCCGGTGGACGATTTTGTCGCTGGTTTCGTTGGTCGGGACCGCGGTTTCCGCTCGCTGTCCTTTAACAGCGCGCTCGGGCTGCCGCTGCTGCCTGCCCGCACTGCGACCGCGGACGGTGTGGGCGAGGCGTCCGGGGAGGGCTGGCTGTTGTTGACCGACGACGACGGTGCGCCGGCGGGATGGCTGCCTCCCGGGGAACGCGACCCGGCCCGGGCCCGGATCGGCGGCTCGCTGTTCACCCTGGGGTCCAGCCTGCGCCAGGCGCTGGATGCGGCGTTGTCGTCGCCGTCCGGTGCCGGCGTCGCCGTCGACGCCGACGGGCGGGTGGCCGGTTTGGTCGATCCCGCGGCGGTGCTGCAGAAACTCCGGACGGGCGGCAGTTGATGGACTGGTTCCTGGCGAACCTGCCGTATGTGATGGAGCTGAGCGCCCTCCACCTGTTCCAGTCCGCGCTTCCGCTGGTGCTCGGGCTCGTGGTGTCGCTGCCGCTGGGCTACCTGGCCTGGCGGATCCGTGCGGTGCGCGGCCTGATTCTGTCCCTCTCCTCGGTGCTGTACACCATCCCGTCGCTGGCCCTGTTCGTGATCCTGCCGGTGGTCCTGGGCACCGGCATCCTGGAAATGTCCAACCTGATCGTGGCGCTAACCGTGTATTCGGTCGCGCTGCTGGTCCGCGCGGTGGTGGACGCGCTCAACTCAGTGGACGACGGCGTCCGGCAGGCAGCGGTGGCCATGGGCTACCTGCCGGTGCGCCGGTTCTTCAGAGTGGACCTTCCCCTGTGCATCCCGGTGCTGGTGGCGGGACTGCGGGTGGTGTCCGTGAGCAACATCTCGGTGGCCAGCGTCGGGGCTCTGATCGGCGTCCGGAACCTCGGTTTCCTGTTCACCGATGGACTGCTGCGCTATTTCATGACCGAAATCGTGGTCGGAATCCTGATGACCCTGGTGCTGGCGGCGCTGATGGACGTGCTCCTGCTGGCGCTTGAGCGGGTGCTCACGCCGTGGCGGCGTCCGGGTGCCGCTGCTGACGGAACCGGGCCGCGGACAGGCGGCATAACCGGCACGTTGCCGGAGGCCGGTGGTGCCGGGACGGGCTCCTTCGCCGCCGGAGGGGAACGGCCGGACGCCGCTGAAGCGACGGTGCGCGGATGAACCTGTTCGAAGAGACCGCGGCGTGGCTGGCGGATCCGGCCAACTGGGCCGGACCGGCGGGCGTGCCGGCCAGGCTGGCGGAGCACCTTTACTACAGCGCCCTGACGCTGGTGATCGCCGCGGCAATCGCCGTGCCGCTGGGGCTGTTCGTCGGCCACACCGGAAGGGGGCGCATCGCCGTCGTGGGCATTGCCAGCGGACTGCGGGCCATGCCCACGCTGGGCCTGTTGACGCTGTTCGTCATCCTGATGGGACTGGGCCTGATGCCGCCGATCTACGCCCTGGTGATCCTGGCCATCCCGCCGCTGCTGGCCGGCACGTATTCAGGGGTCGCCGCCGTCGACCGCCAGCTGGTGGACGCCGCGCGGGCGATGGGCATGACCGAGTGGCAGGTCCTGTTCCGCGCCGAATTGCCCAACGCGCTGCCGGTGCTGCTGGGCGGGGTGCGTGCCGCCGTGCTGCAGGTCATCGCCACGGTGGCCATCGTGGCCTACATCAATCTGGGCGGCCTGGGCCGGTTCCTGATCGACGGGCTGGCGGTCCGCGACTCCGTGCGGCTGTTTGCCGGAGCGCTGCTGATCGCCGCGCTGGCACTGGTCGTGGACGCCTTGCTGGCCGCGGTGCAGAAAGTCGCCGTATCGCCCGGCGTGCGCAGCGCCGGCGGCGGGCCGAAAGGCAGAACAAGTAAGGTTGGAGCCAGTGCCGGCACATGAGGAGATGAGCATGAAGAACCACCCCGGGAACAACGCGCGCCACCATGGGAGCTACAAGAATCCGGCCGCACGGCGCAGCGTGCTCGCCGCCGGGGCGGCCGCCGTGGCCCTGGTGCTGGCTGCCTGCGGCGGGGGATCCGACCCCCTGCAGGACGCGACGTCGGCCCCCGAAGGCAGCGCCGGCGGATCCCTGGTGGTCGGGGCCAGCGGCGGCACGGAGAGCCAGATCATTGCCGAAATCTATGCGGGCGCACTGACCGCTGCCGGCTACGACGTCACCACCCAACCGGGCATCGGCTCGCGCGAGGTCTACGTCAGCGCCGTGGAGGAAGGGTCCGTGGACATCATCCCGGACTACAGCGGCAACCTCCTGCTGTTCCTGGACACCGAGGCGACAGCGGCCTCCGCCGAGGACGTCATGACAGCCCTGGCGGACGCCCTGCCCGAGGGGCTCGGTGTGTTGGAGCCCGCGTCGGCGGAGAGCAAGGACGCGATGGTGGTGACCAAGGCGACGGCGGAGGAATACCAGCTGACGTCGATCGAGGACATGGGCCCGGTGTGCGGTGAACTGGTGCTCGGAGCCAACCCGGAATTCGCCGAGCGCGAGTACGGGCTGCCGGGGCTGGAAGCCAACTACGGCTGCGTGCCCAAGTCCTTCGAACCGATCAACGACTACGGCGGACCGACCACGCTGAACGCCTTGATCACCGACAAGATCCAGGTGGCCGACATCTACACCACCACCCCGTCCATCGAGGACAACGACCTGGTGGTGCTGGAAGACCCGAAGAACAACTTCATTGCCCAGCAGGTGCTGCCGCTGATCCGCAGCGAGGCCGTGGACGAGCAGGCTGCCCAGGTGCTCAACGAGGTTTCGGCAGCGTTGACCACCGAGGACCTGATCGACCTCAACCGCCAGGTCAGCGGGGACGAGAAGCGCAACCCATCCGACGCCGCCGCGGACTGGCTAGCGGAAAAGGGCCTCGCCGGCTAGGGCCTTGGCTCCCGTTCACGCGCCGCCTCGGTCACCGGGGCGGCGCGTGCTGTGTGCGAAGATCTTTGGATGGCCCAGTTCAAGCAGTCCAACAAGCTCCACAACGTCCTCTACGACATCCGCGGTCCGCTCCTCGAGCATGCCCAGCGGATGGAGGCCGAGGGCCAGCGCATCCTCAAGTTGAACATCGGCAACCCGGCGCCGTTCGGATTCGAAGCCCCGGACGCCATCCTGGTGGACATGATCCGCAACCTGCCCACGGCGCAGGGCTACAGCGATTCGCGCGGCATTTTCTCCGCCAGGACCGCCGTGTCGCAGTACTACCAGACCCGCGGCATCCAAGAGATCGGCGTGGATGACGTGTACCTGGGCAACGGGGTCAGCGAACTGATCACCATGAGCCTGCAGGCGCTGCTGAACAACGGCGACGAAGTGCTCATCCCGGCGCCCGACTACCCGCTGTGGACCGCGTCGGTGTCGCTGGCCGGCGGCCACCCGGTGCACTACCTCTGCGTCGAGGAAGAGGGCTGGCTGCCCGACCTGGAAGACATCGAACGGAAGATCACGCCCAACACCAAGGGGATCGTGATCATTAACCCGAACAACCCCACCGGCGCCGTCTATCCGCGGCACATCCTCGAGGGCATGCTGGAGCTGGCGCGCCGGCACGACCTGGTGGTGTTCTCGGACGAGATCTACGAGAAGATCCTGTACGAGGATGCGGAGCATGTGAACACGGCGCTGCTGGCCGACGACGTGCTGGTCATGACGTTCAGCGGGCTGTCCAAGGCCTACCGCGTGTGCGGTTTCCGCAGCGGCTGGATGGCCATTTCGGGGCCGAAGCATCTGGCCGCGGACTACATCGAAGGCATCAACCTGCTCACCAACATGCGGTTGTGCGCGAATGTGCCCGCCCAGCATGCCATCCAAACCGCCTTGGGCGGCCACCAGAGCATCAACGACCTCATCCTGCCCGGCGGCAGGCTGCTCGAGCAGCGTAACAAAGCCTATGAGCTGTTGAACGCGATCCCCGGCGTCAGCACGCAGCAGGCCAAGGGCGCGCTCTACTTGTTCCCCAAGCTCGACCCGGAGGTCTACGGGATCAAGGACGACGAGCAGTTTGCGTTGGACCTGCTCAAGCAGCAGAAGATCTTGATTTCCCACGGCCGGGCGTTCAACTGGACGCAGCCGGACCATTTCCGACTGGTCACGCTGCCCAACGTGGACGTGCTGACCGAAGCAGTGGGGCGGATCGAGGAGTTCCTGGCCGGGTACCGGCAGTAACTGCCGCGTGTGCGTAGCCGGGCGGGCGGCGGCTCGGTAGGCTGTCGCCACCCCTGGCCCAGGCCATACGGGGGTGAACCAACCAGGAGGACCAGGTGGAAGAGACCGGATTGCCCGTGTTCACGCGGAGTCCATCGGAGCTGCTGCGGGTCGGCCCGGGATTCGGCCTGGCCGGTGTCGATACCGGCTCCACGCCCGGATTCCTCGGCGGCAGGACCGAGGGTAAACTCCTGCTCAGAGCCTCCGACCGCCGGCTGTCCGAACTGCAGGAACGTCTCTTTGCGCAGAGCCGCGCCGGGGCACCGGACGCGGTCCTGCTGGTGTTGCAGGGCATGGATACCTCCGGCAAGGGCGGGATCGTCCGGCACGTGGTCGGAGCCGCCGACCCGCAAGGCATTTCCCACCGGGCCTTCAAGGCACCGACGCCGGAGGAACTGGAGCACGATTTCCTTTGGCGGGTGGAGCGGGCCTTGCCCGGCCCCGGCATGATCGGGGTGTTTGACCGGTCGCACTACGAAGATGTGCTCATCCACCGCGTCCACCGGCTCTCGCCGATGGCGGAGGTGGAAGCACGCTACGGGCAGATCAACGAGTTCGAGGCAATGGTGGCCGGCCGGGGCATCCGGATGATCAAGGTCATGCTGCACCTGGGCAAGCGCGAACAGGGCAAGCGGTTGCGCGCGCGGCTCGACCGGCCCGAGAAGCACTGGAAGTACGACCCTGGCGACGTCGACGCGCGCCGGCGATGGGACGAATATCAGCAGGCCTATCAGGTAATGCTGGAACGGACCAGCACCGTCGACGCGCCGTGGTTCGTGGTGCCGGCCGACCACAAATGGTATGCGCGGATCGCCGTGCAGGAGCTTCTGCTGCAGGCGCTGGAAGACGTCGACCCGCAGTGGCCGCCGGCGGACTTCGATGTCGCCGCGGAAAAGGCCCGGCTGGCAGCCTCGTAGCGCCGGTCCGTCGTGCCCGCCGGTCCGTCGTGCCCGCCGGTCCGTCGTGCCCGCCGGTCCCTCATGCCCGGGAGCCGGCTGGCCGGGGTGGACTAGAGGGGTGACACCGGAGATGCGGGAGTACCGGCGCTGCGCGGGCTGGCCGGCGACGGCTCGGGGCCTGCCGCCTCGCGTGCGGCGTCGAGCCGCTGCCGTGCGCCTTCCAGCCACGCCTCGCAGCGGGCCGCCAGCGCCTCCCCGCGCTCCCACAGCGCCAGGGACTGTTCAAGGCTGGCGCCGCCGGCTTCCAACTGACTGACAACGGCCACCAATTCCTCGCGCGCCTGCTCATAGGAGAGGGACGCGACGTCGGCGGGCGCTGCTGGCTGCTCTGTCATGGGGTGTTCTCGCTTTCGGTGCCGGTGCTGTGGTGGTTTCTGGGGTTCCGTGAACGGCGTCAGGGAAGGGCTTCGGCGGCGACTTCGCCGACGGCAACCCGGAGACGCAACCTTGTTCCTGCCGGTGCGTCCGCCGCGTCACGCAAAACCCGGCCGTCCGGAAGCTGGGCCACGGCATAGCCGCGGTCCAGGGTGTTCTGGGGCGAGAGCGCCCGTACCTGTGCCTTCAGGTGGGCGACCCGGTCGGTGTCACGGTGAACGGCCGCCGAGACGGCCTGATGGGCCCGCGAGATGAGCCGGTGGAGATCTTCGGCCCGGACGTCCACCATGCCCGCGGGGTTCGCCATTACCGGACGGCTGCGCAGTCCGGCCAGGCGCTCGGTTTCGCGGTGGATCAACTGCTCCACTCGCCGGGCAAGCAGGGCACGGGCCTGTCCGATGCGGTGCAGTTCCTCGCTGACGTCCGGGACAATGCGCTTGGCGGCGTCGGTCGGTGTGGAGGCACGCAGGTCCGCGACGTCGTCGAGCAGGGGCCGGTCCGCTTCGTGCCCGATCGCGCTCACAACCGGCGTGGCAGCGGCAGCCACCGCCCGGACCAGGTCCTCATTGCTGAAGGGCAGCAGATCCTCCAGTGATCCGCCGCCGCGGGCGATGACGATGACGTCCACGTCCCGGTGGGCGTCGAGCTCGGCGAGTGCCCGCATCACCTGGGTTACGGCGTTCACGCCCTGGACGGCAACTTCCCGGACTTCGAATTCGACGGCCGGCCAGCGCAGCGAGGCATTCCGGATGACGTCCTTCATGGCGTCGGAATCCCGTCCCGTGATGAGGCCGATGCGGTGCGGGAGCAAGGGCAGCCGCTGCTTGCGGGACGGATCGAAGAGGCCTTCGGCGGCCAGCGCCCGGCGCAGCCGCTCCAGCCTCACCAGCAAGTCGCCGAGCCCCACCGGCCGGATGTCCCGGGTCTGCATGGTCAGCCGCCCGGTCTTGACGTACAGGTCCGGCTTGATCTGTGCCACCACCCGGGAACCGGGCTCCAGCGGCATCTCCAGGCGCGCCATCACGCTGCCCCAAACCACCAGGCTGAAGGAGGCCTCGGCGTCGGTGTCCCGCAGCGTCAGGTAGGTGGTGGCGTTCCGGCGGTTCAGCTCGATCACTTGGCCTTCGACCCAGGTGGGCGGCACGCGGTCGATGTGCATCTTGAGCTTTTGCGACAGCAGCCGCAGCGGCCACGGGTTGTCGGCCGTCGTCTGGTTGGCGGTCGGGGGCAGGGTCGATTGTCCGGTGCCGGCGCCTTGGACCCCGCTTGACTCCATGAATTGCCCCTTCCGGAGGTGTGATTCCGACGGCTGCCGGAGACTCTCCATTCTTACCAGTTATCCCCGTCAATCCGATTCTCTGTTGTACTGGGTAGGGGTGGGCGGCGCTCCTTCGGTGCCGCCGGACCGCCAGACGGCAGCGAAGAAACGGAGGCGACCGTGCGGGCATTGTTGGCTTTTGTCAGTGGGCTGCTGGCCGTGCTCCTCGCCGGCGCCGCGCTGTGCGGAGCCTGGGCCAACCAACGGGTGCTCGACCGTGAAGGTTTCGTGTCGCTGGCCGCCCCGCTCGGCGACGACGCCGGGTTCCGGTCGGCGCTGGCCGCCACCATAACGGAAGAAGTTGCAGGCAGTCCCGAGTTGCCCGCCGGTCTGCAGGACCTCGTGCGGCCCATCGTGGGGCGAACCGCTGGAGCCATTACCGAACTGGCCGGATTTCCGCGGGCTTTGAATGAGACCCTGGCGTTGTCGCACGCACATACGTTCTCCGGGACAGCCGGGGGAGAGGCAGCCGTCACACTGGATATCGCCCCCGTAGTGGCGCTGGCGGTTTCGCGGGTAGCGGACGCGCTGGGCACTAATATCCGGAGCCCCGAACAGGTGTTGTTGCCCTTGGGCTCTGCCGAGGCGGCCGGGATCCTGTCCTCGGTGCAGGAGCTGCCGTCGAAGTGGTGGGTCGCGGCGGTGGCAGCGGCCGCGGCGCTGGTGCTGATGCTGCTGGCCGCCCGGCGTTCGGCCACGGCACTGGCCTGGGCCGGTATTGGCGCGGCATTACTGGGCGCGGTCCTCTGGCTGGGGGCCGGGCTTGCACCGCCCCTGGCGGAGAACGCGGCAGGCGAAAGTGCATTGGCCCAGGTGTTCCTGGGGAGGCTGGTCGAGTTGGCCGTCGCCGACTTCCGGCCCTGGGCCGCCGTCTTTGCCGGCGCCGGATTGGTCATCGCGGTGGCTGGTTTCACTCTGCGTGCGGTGCCGGGCGGGGCCCGGCGGACCGGCCCCACGGGCTAGCATAGAGGCATGGCCAGTACTGCTGTTTCCCTTTCCATGCCTACCATTCCCCGCAAGCGCCGCACCCCGGATGAGGTCTCGGCTGCCGCACCTGTGGACGGTGACAAGAAGGTGCTGCTGGCGGCTCCGCGTGGATACTGCGCCGGCGTTGACCGCGCCGTGATCGCCGTGGAAAAGGCGCTGGAACACTATGGTCCGCCCGTCTACGTGCGCAAGCAGATCGTCCACAATGTGCACGTGGTGTCCACCCTGGAGGAAAAGGGCGCCATCTTCGTTGAAGAGACGGACGAGGTGCCGGAAGGCGCGCTGGTCGTTTTCTCCGCGCACGGCGTTTCGCCCGCCGTGGTGCAGTCCGCCGAGGACCGCCAGCTGCGGACCATCGACGCGACCTGCCCGTTGGTGACCAAGGTGCACCGCGAAGCTGTCCGGTTCGCCCGCGACGGCAACGAGATTCTCCTGATCGGTCACGAGGGACACGAAGAAGTCGAAGGGACCTACGGGGAAGCGCCGGACCACACCACGATCGTCAACAACCCGGACGAGGCGCGGACAGTGGAAGTGCGGGATCCGGAGAGGTTGATCTGGTTGTCGCAGACGACGCTCTCGGTCGACGAGACGATGGAAATCGTGTCCATCCTGCGCGACCGCTTCCCGGCTCTGCAGGATCCGCCGAGCGACGACATATGCTATGCCACCTCTAACCGCCAGGCTGCGATCAAGAAGATAGCGCCCTTGGCGGACTTGGTCATTGTGGTTGGCTCCGAAAACTCATCCAACTCCGTCCGGTTGGTAGAGGTCGCCCTCGAGTACGGCGCCAAGGCTGCCTACCGCGTGGACTTTGCCAACGAGGTTGACGAGTCCTGGTTCGAGGGCGTCGCCACCGTCGGCGTGACCTCCGGAGCCTCCGTGCCGGAGGTCCTAGTGCGCGAGGTGCTGCGCCTGTTGGGCGACTACGGCTACGGCGACGTGGAGGAAGTGGTCACCGCCGAGGAGGACATCCTTTTCTCGCTGCCGAAGGAACTGCGCGCCACGCTCAAGGAACGCGGCGACGAGTCGCGCGGCCTCGGCGGCCGGGTCACCCGCCCGGCCCGCTAGCCCTGGCATCCGCTGTGCAGGGTGGCCCCAAACGGCGGTGCCACTCTGCAAGGCGGCACCGCTGGCGCCGTTAAGCGGCCGGGTCCCGGCCTTCGATCAGTTCGGGGGCCGAGAGCAGCCGGGGCGTGTTCTCCAAGGCCGCCGGGGCCGCGGGTTCCTCCAAGGACGTGCCGTCGAAGGCGTAGATCTTCCGAGCGGTCGGCAACACCCTTGATTCCAGCGTCCCCACAAACGAGTTGTACCGCTCGACCGAGCTCTTGAGCGACGAGCCCAGCCGGGTGACATGATCGCCCAGCGTTCCGAGCCGCTCGTAGAGCTGCCGCGAAAGGTCGAAAATCTCGCGTGCGTTGTCCTTCAGCACTTCCTGCCGCCAGGTAAAGGCCACCGACTTCAGCGTGGCCAGCAGCGAGACGGGGGAGACCAGCGCAACGCTGCGGGCAAAGGCATGGTCGAGCAGGCCGGGATCGGCATGCAGGGCGGCGGAGAGCACAGCCTCCGAGGGCAGGAAACAGAGCACCAACTCCGGGGAAGCCTGCAGGCTCTCCCAATACTTCCGCGCCGCCAGGGCATCCACGTGGGCGCGCACCGCCTTGGCATGGGTGTTCAGCAGATCCACCCGTTGCTGCTGTTCCGCAGCCGATGCGGCCGCCGGAATTTCCTGGGCCTGCAGGTAGGCGCGCAGCGGAACCTTGGCATCCGCGACAATCGACTTTCCACCGGGCAGTCGGATGATCATGTCCGGGCGGCCCGTCCGGTCCGCGCCGGCCAGATGCACCTGCTCGTCAAAATCCACCCGGGCTAGCATGCCGGCCGCTTCCACCACGCGGCGCAGCTGCACCTCGCCCCACTGCCCGCGGGCGGAATTGGACTGCAGCGCGGAGGCGAGCGTCTGCGTGGAACGCATCAGCGCCTCGTCGCTGCGCTGGGCTGCACGCAATTGTTCGGCCAACTGGCCGAACTGCTCCACCCGGTCCCGTTCCAGCAGGCTGACCTGCTGCTGGACGAGCTTAAGCTTCTCGCCGACCGGGATCAGGGCGCGCAGCACAGTGTTCTCTTGCTCATCCTGGGCGTAGAGCTGTGCGTTCTGCTCGGCGAGCATCCGGCGCTCCGCCTCCACCCCGGCGAGGCGGGCCGAGAGCTCCGCCAGCCGATCGCCGTCGTCCTTCGCGGCGTCCTGCAGATCGGCCAGCCGACGGCGGAAAAGGACGGCCACGGCCGCGGCGCCGGCGGCGGCGCCCACGAACAGGGCCAGAAGGGCGAGAAGTACATGCGATGCATCCATACCTTCACCATGCCAGCCCCCTCGGACAAAATACGGCACGCGGGTCGATGTGTCCGGGCCACGGTATCCTTGACTACCGTGGCTCTAACTATTGGCATCGTCGGACTGCCCAACGTCGGCAAATCAACCCTCTTCAACGCACTGACCCGCAACAGCGTGCTCGCGGCAAACTACCCGTTCGCCACCATCGAGCCAAACGTCGGTGTGGTCTCGCTGCCGGACCCCCGGCTGGAGAAGCTGGCGGAGATCTTCGGATCGCAGCGGATCCTGCCCGCCACCGTGTCCTTCGTGGACATTGCGGGCATCGTCAAGGGGGCTTCCGAAGGTGAGGGGCTGGGCAACCAGTTCCTGGCGAACATCCGCGAAGCGCAGGCGATCGCCCAGGTCATTCGTGTTTTCGACGACCCCGACGTGGTCCACGTGGATGGCAAGGTCGACCCGCGCTCGGACATGGAAACCATCAACACCGAGCTGATCCTGGCCGACCTCCAGACCTTGGAGAAGGCCCTTCCGCGGGTGGAGAAGGAAGTAAAGATCAAGAAGCGCGACGCCGCGGAGCTGGCTGCCCTGCAGGCAGCGCAGAAAGTCCTGGAACGCGGCGACACCGTCTTTTCCTCCGTCGAGAGCGACAAGCTGGACATGGAGAACCTCCGGGAACTGAGCCTGCTGACCGCCAAGCCGTTCATTTATGTGTTCAACGTCGACGACGCCGTGCTCGGCAGCCCCGAGCGGCAGGCCGAGCTGCGGGGGCTGGTGGCCCCCGCCGACTGCGTATTCTTGGATGCCAAGCTGGAAGCGGACCTCGTGGAGCTGGACGAGGAAGAGGCCCGCGAGATGCTCGAGATGAACGGCCAGGACGAGTCCGGGCTGGACCAGTTGGCTCGGGTGGGCTTCCACACGCTGGGCCTGCAGACCTATCTGACGGCCGGGCCGAAGGAAGCACGCGCCTGGACCATCAACCGCGGCGACACTGCTCCGCAGGCTGCCGGCGTGATCCACTCGGACTTCCAGCGCGGCTTCATCAAGGCCGAGGTCGTTTCCTTCGCCGACCTGGTAGAGGCCGGGTCCATGGCCGAAGCCAAGGCCCGCGGCAAGGTGCGGATCGAAGGCAAGGACTACGTGATGGTCGACGGCGACGTGGTTGAATTTCGCTTCAATGTCTGACGGTCTGGGCAAAAAAGTAGGTCACAGCAGCACCACTTGTGGCCAGTAACAAGCTGTTCGACCGCCTCAGTGCTCCTAGCCGCGGTCGTCGCAGCGGAGGCTGGGTCTTCCTATTTGTCGTCGGCATGGCACTAATAGGGTCAAGAGCGCTCATGGCAGCTCTCGTCGTCGCACCGATGCTGAGGGACGGAAACCTGAAGGCCGAATCGGAGCGGGACACGATCTACTTCGGTCATGTGCGACGTGTTCGGCCCAGCAAGCTGGAGCTTCGGCTACGACACGAAGACCCGCTCCCCAAATTGAGTCGCCAGATCTTACGTGCTGCGGACATCGTGTGGACGAGGCGGTCTACGCGGCAGAGCCGAAGGAATCGGTTTGGCCTATGGCGAAGGAGCTCGGGGTGGTGCGGTGCGAGAAAGACATCACCGATTTAGCCGACATTGAGTTGGACGTGATCATCGACTTCGCTGGCTTTGGTAGCACCACGTCGGGCGCCGTCGATGTCGTGCGCGCCGGCGGCAGGGTTATCCAGGTGGGCATGGGCCGGCTGACGGCAGAGATCAACACCAACAACCTGATCATCAAGCAGGTCGATCTCAAGGGGTCGATGGGTGGCGGACTCGACGACCTCGGCGGCGTCTATGACCTGATGGCTTCTGGAGCACTTGACCCGATGGTTTCGACCGTCACGTTCGACCAGGTCGCTGACGGGCTCGACCGGCTTCGTAAGGGTGAAGTGCAGGGCCGGCTGGTGGTCGACATGCAGAATGGAATCTGACAAAGGAACGGCCACCTCCCGTTCTGCGGGTTACGCTCCTCAATTGCAAGCCAGCCAGCCTGCTAGCCAGGCAGGCATGCAGGCAGTGACACCTAACCTTAGCGGCAGAGCCGTATCGGAATCGGCGCTGACTAGTCATGCCAGCGGTGAGTGTTCGGCGAGCGTGACGCACTTGCGTAAGCATCGACGGCGTCGGTCTGGCACGTTATCGAGTCGCCGAAGAGTGATCTGACCACGCAGGGGCAGCCCTCATTGGTGCCCCTGAGTGGTCAGGGGCAAGTGATGAGGTCACCGTGCACGTGACTGAGCATACTGACCCGATAACGCAACGCTTCCCATAAGGCGCCGAACGGGGTGGGGAGTAGCACTTCTGGGCTAACGTCTTTCGATGAACCAAGGACACCCCGAGCAGCTGTGCTCGGGGTGTCTTAGTTCGAGCGGTCAGCAATTCAGTTCACACGACGTGCCGAGTGGAGCCAGGCCGCGTACCGGATGTCGGGCGCTAAACGGGGACCCGGTTGTAGGCCACCCGTTGCCAAGTCGACAATGCCAACCGCATTTTGCTTCATAACGAATTAGAACAGCGGCCAGGGCACCGCAGACATCGCACCGCTCGGAGCCGGAAACCGCCCTGTCAAGCGCAACCGGGCGCAGCGCGCGGCGAGCGAAGCGATTTCTTCGGCGCTGAGCAACTCCGCCAGGTTTCGGCCCAGCCCACCGTGCAGTCCCTCGCTGACACGATCTATGCCGTCGCGTTCCTCGGCGGTCAGAGCGTCTCCCAGCCATCCCCACAGCACTGTGCGCAGCTTGTGGTCACGGTGAAAGGTGAGCCCATGGTCCACGCCGTGCCGGCGTCCGTCCGTCATGGCAAGAATGTGGTCGCCTTTGCGGTCGGCGTTGTTGGTGACGATGTCGAACACCGCCATGCGTCTGAGCGCCGGCGAGTCTTCGTGAACGAGGGCGACCATCTGTCCGCTCTCATCACGACCCTTGAGAACGTGTTTCCAGCCCGTCTCCGGCACCTGGTCAGCGGCGACCAGGTTCACGGCGCTTTGGGCGGGGTCTTGCTCCTGCCAGAGCTGCACCATTCCTTCGCCCAGCGGACCATCGCGGAGCCAGGTGTGCGGCACGACGTCCCAGCCGAAGGCCTGCGATACCAGGTAGGCGGCCACCTCCCGGTGAGCCAGGGTGCCGTGGGGAAAATCCCACAGCGGACTTTCGCCTGCTATCGGCTTATAGACGACCACTACGTCGCCGATGCTGCCCAGAAATGTCGCGTTTGAAGCCGTCGTGATGCGGCCGGTGAGCTCCAGTTCGGCGGTCACCAGGTCCGGCGCTGGCATCAGACCTCGGGAAGGGGGCAAATGTGCCCGTCGGCGTCTATGGGGTAACCGCAAAGCGGGCACGTCGGACGTCCGGCGGCCACGACCTCGCGGGTGCGCTTGGCGAATGCGCGGGCGGTGCCGACCGGCATTCGCACCAGCAGCATTTCGGCCGCGTCAGCGTCGCTCTCATCAAGCGATTCGTCGTCGTCGGCGTCGGTGATGGGGTAGGCCTCGATGACGACCTGGGCCGTCGTCGGGTCCCAGCCTAAGCTCATGGAGCCGGTGCGAAACTGCTCCTGAACGGCCTCGAGCTTGTCATCGTCGACAAGTTCAATGGGAGTACTCGTGGGAACGCTGAAGGGGTTGCCCTCCACGGTGATGAGCTGGTCGAGAATTTCGTCGATCTTCTCCGCGAGCAGGGCCGACTGCTGCTTCTCCAGGGCAATGCTCACGATCTGCGTCCCCGAACGCACCTGGAGATAGAACGTCCGCGCCCCCGGAAGGCCAATGGTGCCGACGACGACTCGATCAGGCCAGGCGAACTCGTGAACCCGTGTAGGCATGTCAGTATTTTAGGCACATGAGGTTCATGGCGCCTTTTGCCCCGCACCGCCGCCCACCGGCGCTTCGGCAGAGCCGATGCCGTCCGCCAGCCACGAGAGATCACCGGCGTCGGTGTTGGTCGCGTAGACGCTTGGCCGACTAGCGCCGTAGTGAACGATCGATACGGACGCTGGGCCCACGTTGATACGCTGGAACAGGTCAAGGTGCATGCCGAGCGCGTCGGCGAGGATTGACTTGATGATGTCACCGTGACTGACCGCAACCCACACGGCCCCTGGCCCGTACTCGGCCTCAAAGGCTGCATCGTGGCGTCGAATCGCTGCCACCGACCGTGCCTGCATCGCGGCCAGGGATTCACCGCCGGGAAAAACGACGGCGGACGGTTGCGACTGCACAACCGGCCACAAATCCTCGGTCGCGAGATCACTGAGCTTCCGGCCCTGCCACTCGCCGTAATCACACTCGGTGAGATCGAGATCGATCGGCGCGTACGGCGAGCCGGCCTGGCGATCGAGGATGAACCGGGCGGTCTGCCGACAACGCTCCATAGGGCTCGACACCACCCCGGCTACGGGCACGGCCGCGAGGCGGTCTCCGGTCAGGGCCGCCTGATCGCGCCCGATCTGGTCCAGGCAGACGCCGTCGGCCCGACCGGCCAGCAGTCCAGTGGCATTGGCTGTGGTGCGGCCGTGCCGCACGAGAATAACTGTCGCCATCCACCCAGCCTAGCCACCCGCTCGATGGCGGCGTGAACCGCGCAGGTCGCGCGTCGAACAAACAAATAAAGCATTCATAAAGGGACAGACCAACCTGAGGTCTGCGTCCACGTCGAACTGTGGACAAAGTTTGACTGGGTGTGTACCTATTGAAAGGCCGAGCAGCAGACGGGCGTGCTTACCGGATCTGTCGGTGAGTTCCAGCCTGTTCCCACGGCTTCGGACGCATCCACCATCCACGCGGGGACTCTGGAGGCACGTTGAAACTTTTGCTTACCTCAGGCGGCGTGACGAACCCGAGCATTCACTCTGCGCTCGTGCAGCTTCTCGACAAGCCGGTGTCCCAGTGCCGCGCCCTGATCGTCCCGACAGCGCAGTGGGGTCACCCGATGTGCGGACCGGCATCGGTGCGGAACCTCCTGGCCGCCGAACACGACTTCCGTCATTTGTCCGGCTTGGGCTGGGCGTCGCTCGGCGTTCTCGAGCTCACTGCGCTGCCCACCATTGGCGCGGATCGGTGGGTCCCGTGGCTTCGGGAGACCGACGTGCTCTTGGTCGACGGCGGCGACGCGACGTACCTGTCCCATTGGATGCGGGAGTCCGGAGTGGCCGAGCTGCTCCCGAGACTTCCCGACACGGTGTGGGTGGGGGTGAGTGCCGGAAGCATGGTGATGACGCCGCGGGTCGGGGACTACTTCGTCGAGTGGCCGTCCGCTCCGGATGACCGGACTCTGGGGGTGGTGGATTTTTCAATCTTTCCGCACCTGAACGCTTTCCCGAGCAACACCCTGGCCCACGCAGAGCGGTGGGCCGCCGACATAGGTGTCCCTGCCTACGCCATCGACGAACAGACAGCGATCAAGGTCGTCGACGACTCCGTCGAGGTGGTTTCCGAAGGACAGTGGAAGAGGTTCGTGTGATAAGTGCCCAGCATGTGTGACGTCGCGTGGCTTTTGGGCACAGCAGGGACGGACGAACAGGGAGTGGCTGCAGCGAAAACGGGCAGGTTGGGACTGCCCCCGAACTTGTTGACTCCGTCACCTAAGCCGCAGCGCCCAGTAATGGATCGGCTTTCGGCCAACAGAAGTGACATTTAGCTCCGCGAAAAACACCGCGACCTGTCGTTGCGAATCTCAGCCCAAACCGCTCTGCGATTCACACGGGCCGGGGTGCACGTGTGGACGGATTCCCCGAGTTCGAGGGTCGGAACGCTAACCTTGCGGGTTCTGACCCGCCAGGCCCTCGCACACATCGTCCACTCAACCCCCGCCCGGTGCGTGTTCCCGAGAGCAAACCTGGGACATGCCGGATGGGACTGTCGTGCGGACCTCGACCATTTAGCCTCCAGTCCACATGAGAATCATGGGCGCAAGCAGCAAGAGCAGCAGCAATGCGCCGAGGCTAGACGGGATCCAGTACCACTTGGACATCTGTAGTCCGAACAGTGAGAACACCACGGCACCAGCTACGGCGACAACCACAATCGCGTTGTCGGTGACGAAAAAGAGGAGCAACGAAGCCAAAATCACAACCGTCGCCGCGATTGGTCCAGCAGTAGGTCGCCCTGGGTTTACGACTGCCGGCATGGTCTCACCTTTTCGTTTATTGGCATTATGCCTGTTCTCTTGCTCCCTAGCGCCTCCAACCTTGGTCGCGGTACCCAAAGTTGACCGACCGCATATTGAGTACCTGCACATGAAAGGCCGGCCGTACAAGTAAGCGAAGGACTACTTGCCGTGATACCGGTGATCGTCGGTCTTTTGGAAGACCTCTCCACCCGCTCGACGAGCATTTTCAGACTCGAAACTTCTGCCTGCAATGCGCTTCGCCCCGTTGGGGTTAGCCTCGTCCAAGTCCAACTTCCACGTGGTTACTGGAATGCAGGGCAAATGATCCGGGGAAGTTTAGGCCCGTTACTGGCCGCAGCGGTCCGAAGTCTGGGATACGGCAGCGCAGGAAGCCGTGATGACACCGAGGATAATTGCGGCAATGCCGAGCAGCCTTCGCCTCGACTGCTGCGCCTGGCCGGCAGCCGGCCCTAGGGTTCCATCCCCAAGGGGTCCATCCGAGGCAGTGCCCGCACGCTTTCGCGATGGCTATGCAGGCGGGCGGGACCATAGCCGGCCGAAGGAGGTACCCCTCCCTCCTCCTCAGGTTTAGGCTCGGGGCATGGCGACATGGAAGCCGGACCCCCTGTGGTGGCCCTTTGCGATCTGTCTGCTCGGGCTGACATTGGCGAATCTGATTCTGATCCTCGTATCCGCCCCCACCTGGGCGCGGCTGATTCCCGCATGGCTGTACTTGCTTTTCTTTATTGTCGCCATGTCGGTGCTCCTGCGGCGGCGCGCGCTACGTAAGAGGGACAGTTCTAGCTAGTCCCCGCAGACGCCCCCCGTAGGTTGTGGTCTTGCCATTTCCCTTCAAGTACCGCGGAGCCATCCCGATCTGCCGGAAGCCCGCCTGCCACAGCACCGCCACAGCCCAAGTACGTCACGTGCCGTTTCGACGATTATCTGGACGGCAGGGGATTGCCAGACCGCCGCCGGCGTAGGCGCCATCCACCCAGTAACCTAGACCTGCACTTTGGAACGGTTCACGCACGATGCCCGCCAAGTTGAATCTGCCGGCAGGGGCGTCGCCAGCAAGTAGCGCAAAAGGGAACCGTCGACCCCGGCCCGGGCACGTGTTCCCGAAAAGAATCCGGCGTGTCGAGGTTTGCTACGCCAACGTCCTCTGTCGTGGTGAAGCAGAGGTTATTCGAGTGCAAAACGTGGTGGAGTTCCGCTGCAACGTTTAGGTTGTCTGCACTACGAGGGATTGGTCCCGCAGGCTCCCACCGCAACAACCAGGTGCCGCTACCCCAAGTCATGAAATTTTTTCGTTGTCAGAAGCCGGCTGAACAAATTGCAGTTCTCGACTCCACAGAACCACCGTGTCCGCAGCTATAACCTTTCCGGTCGGAATCAGGTCAGCGCCTGATTGAAGAGTGCTGGGTACCCGTCATCGGCAAGGTCCAGGAATATTGCCTCGTCCAAGCTGAACCATCCGAAGGCGTCGTGTTCATCGGGCGCAGCATTGATGATCTCACCTTCCCACTCTTCAACCCTCCATATTTCCTGGAATATCTCAGCATTTTGGCGGGTCAGTAGCGGATTCCCAACAGGCAGACTGATCTCTACGCCCAACTCTTCTCGAAGCTCACGCGCAAGCGCTTGACGACTATTCTCGCCTGGTTCGAGGTGACCTCCCGGGAAGTCCCAGACATTGGGATACCGTCCCTTCGACGGTGATCGATGCACGAGCAACACTCGGCCTGCGCGTATTAGCATGCCGCATGACACGTAGTGCACCAAAGATTCACTCATGAGACGAGTTTACGAACGATCCCGCCCGTGCGAACTCGATGGGATACCGGGATTCCGCCGCCGCTGCACCAATCCAGTTCAGGTGTCGTCCGGGGTTGCTTCGTAACCATCCGGTCGGGGTCCTGTTCGACGCCCCTCAGCGCGTGCCCCGCTCTGTTGGTAGAGCGCCAGCACGCCGGCCAGCACGGCCGCGGCGGCGATCTGCTGCCACTCTCCCTCGAACGCGTTGAGCTTATCCGAGCCGGAGGCATTAAAGGACCCGTGAAGGAGGCCGACGATGAGGATGCTTCCGCCCGTGCCCAGATACGCCATGCCCGCCAGGAGCCGGAAAATCGGGGCGAAGAGGAACAGGACCGCCCAGTTGAAAAACACCTCCCGGACGGGCGTCCCGGTGAAGCCCTTATCCGCGAAGGCGAGGGGGAGATGGATCAGGGCGAAGGGTACGGCTGTCAGCAGCGAGCCGGCGATCAGGCCCCACCGCTCCATCAGCCGGTGCTGTACCACGGCGGTCCAGGCCAGTTCCTCCCAGATATTCGCCAGCACAGCCCCGACGAGGATGGTATTGAGGAAATAGTTGCCCGTTTCGGCGGCCCATCCGGCTTCCGGTTGCCGAAAAGAGCCGGTTGCCGCGGCGATCAGCAGGGTCAGCACGGGTATGGCGAGCAGGGCGGCGACATACCAGCCGACGCCTACCCGCCAGCGGACGGCCTGCCGGAACAGGCCCCGGACGGCCTTCCTGCCGCCTGAGGCTGCGGTAACCAGGACCGCAGTACCCAGCAGGATCAGCAGTTCTGCCAGGAGCCCGGGCAAAACATTGCCCAGCAAAACGATCGATATCACCTGCGCTGCCCAAGTCAGCCCGATCGCAATGACCACAAAGGCAGTTACCGGATGCCGGGCGATCAGGCGTCCCGCATGTCCTCCGTGGGAAGATGGCGCCGGTTTGGCTCCCAAAGGATCGTTACCCATGCTCACCCCTTTCCATGATCAAGCGGCCAAACCCGGCTCCCGGGGACGGCTAACCGGGGCGGCGGGAGTCGCGAGGGTGCGGTATGGCCGACACTTTTCTCCGCCTCCGGACCTGTGTCAAGCGCTGAAATCCCCCCAGGCCACGGTCACCGGAAGCATCTCCGGGGGCTATGGAGTTCCGGTCAAACGTCTGAGACAGAGCCCAGCGTTCGGCGCAAACAGGCAGGTTACTCGGAGTCTGGGCGCCTGCGGTTGCGCTTGGTCTCGGAGCGCAACCGTTTTCCTTCGAGCCGGCGATGCCGCGAGCCAGCCGTGGGGCGGGTTGCCCGCCGGGCGACGGGCGGAGTCACCGCGTCCCGCAGGAGCGCTACGAGGCGTTGCCGCGCCGCAGCCCTGTTTTGCCGCTGGGAGCGGTGCTCCGAGGCGCTGATGGTGAGCACAGTGCCGGAGATCCTCTCGGAGAGCCTGGTGATAGCGCGTTCGCGCTGGACCTCGCTGAGCGCCGTTGTCGTGCCCAGATCGAGACTGAGCTGCACACGGGAGTCGGCGGTGTTGACGCTCTGCCCGCCCGGGCCCGAGGCTCGGGAGAACTGCTCGACCAGCTCTCCCGCCGGTACCCGGAGGCCGCGGGGCGCGCCGGGGCCCGGGGGCACATGCAGGTCGTCCACACGATTATTGTGCCAACTCCGACGCGGCGCGGGGCCGGCAGGGGGGGCTTCTTTTTTGTCCCCTTGGCTCGCTAGCATGTCGCGCATGGCCATCAAACTGGAGAACGTCGGCATCGCCGTTCGCGACCTCGAAGCAGCCATCGCCTTTTTCACCGACCTCGGCCTGACGGTCCTCGGCCGTGACACGGTCAGCGGTGACTGGGCCGACACCGCCGTCGGGCTTGATGGCAACCACGCCCACATCGCGATGCTCCAGACCCCGGATGGTCACGGTCGGCTCGAGCTCTTCGAGTACCTCCACCCCGAAGCGATCGAGTCGACGCCCACTCGCCCGAACGAGATCGGCATGCACCGCGTCGCTTTCTCAGTCGATGATTTGGACAAGACCCTCGAAATAGCCGCGAAACACGGCTGCCGGCCGCTTCGCGGGGTGGCAACCTACGAGGACGCCTATAGGCTCACGTACGTCCGCGGTCCCAGCGGCATCATTGTGATGCTCGCCGAGGAGCTGAAGTAGAACTGACATGTGCCGGTGTCGCTGCCGGCACCGGTAAGCACCTTGAAGGGGTGACGACCATGGGAACCCTCGCCTATGTCGCGACCGTGTCCATCGACGGCTACGTCGCCGATGCCGACGGCGATTTCCAGTGGACTGGCCCGAGTGATGCAGTGTTTGCTGTGCACCTCGAGCGCATGGCCGAGATATCGACCGAGGTGCTCGGGCGGAAAACCTATGCGTTGATGGGGTACTGGGACACCTACCCCGACGGCGAGGACCGACCTGCGGCTGAGCGGGAGTTCGCCCGGCGCTGGCGCGGCATAGACAAGGTCGTGGTGTCGTCGACAATGACGGTCCAAGAGCTCACGTCGGACCGAACGCGCATCGTGCCGCGCCTGAGCTTGGGAGAGCTGCAGCGGATCGTGGAGCGGGCGGAGGGTGTGGTCCAGATCTTCGGGCCCACGGTTGCGGCAGACGCGATCCGTGCGGGCCTGGTTGACGACTTCAGGTTCTTCGTGGTGCCGAAGATGGTGGGCGGAGGCCTCCGCGCCCTGCCCGACGACGTGCGCCTCGACCTAAACCTCGCTGAACACAGAACGTTCGACAACGGGATCGCGTATCTGCGATACCTGCCTCGTTGAGGCTGCCGGGTCGTGCGTGCGGGCCAGGACTTCCCCTGAAAGCACACGCTGCGCCCGACAATGCGCCTGGTATGAAGACTTCCAGGGCCTGCGAGCGAAGTCGCCGGCGACCCCTCCCGACGAGCAGTTCATCGGGAACCCGTTGGGTCTTCTTTCCGTAGTGGAGATGGTTGCAGGACATTCAAGTTCCTGCCTGCTCTGATGATGTCGGTGGGGGAGTGCTACTCCCCGCGTCGAGGATGTGCCCTATAGTCTTCGCGATGAGGTGAACGTCCTCGTCGCCCACGACGAAGGGGGGGCTGATTTGGAGGGTGTTGCCGCGCAGAGGCCGCACGACGACGCCGTCGTCGATGCATGAGTTGGCTACAACCTCGGCGTCTGCCTCGGGTGCAAGCTGGACGCCGGCGAGAAAACCGGTGCCGCTGCGGATTTCCTGCACGAGGGGATGCGAGGCAAGTGGGGCAAGGGCCTTATGTAGGACGGATTCAAGTTCCAAGGCCCGTAGAACCAGTTGTTCGTTCTCAAGGATGTCGAGGTTCGCGTGTGCAACTGCGCAAGCTGTTGCATGACCCGAGTACGTCATGCCGTGTCTGAGGACGGGGGCGTCCTGTTCTCTGTAGAACCGTCCCCAGATCCGCTTGGAGACGAGGACGCCGCCGAGCGGGGCGTAGCCGGACGTTATTCCTTTGGCTAACAGAATCATGTCGGGCTGGAGATGGAATCTTTGGGAGGCGAACATGAAGCCTGTCCGGCCAAATCCGGTGATGACTTCATCAACTATCAAAAGAATGTCATCTTTCCGGGCGATTTCCTGCAGGCCTTCAAGATACCCGGGGGCAGGGGGAATTACCCCCCCAGTGCCTATGATCGGTTCGGTAATAATGGCGGCGATATTTGCGGGGCCGATTTCGTCTACGACGGCCCGTACGCCTTCAATATCGTTTGTGGGAACAAGGGCGGTTTCGGGTACAAGGGAATCTGAGCCGTAGCCGTATCGATTGAAGTCAAGCCCGGCAATGCTGGTACCAAAGGCATGGAGGCCGTGGTACGAGTGAGTACGGCTGAGGATGATTTTTTTGTCAGGCATGCCTTCCAACTGCCAGTGGCGCCGTGCAATCTTGCAGGCCAGGTCGACGGAGTCCGACCCGCCACTGTTGAAGATTATTTTGGCGTCCGGGATCGGGCCCATGGCCACAAGCCGGTCCGCGAGGGAGAGTGCCACATCGTTCGCGAACCGGCCGAATACGTGGTACGTCTCCAGTTTGCACATCTGGTCATAAGCCGCTTTCGCCACTGATTCCCGGCCGTGGCCGATATTTGCGTGCCACAGTCCGGCAGTGGCATCGAGCAGGCGGCGTCCGTCTGAGGTCGTGAGGTACGCGCCTCGGCCTTCGGTAATGACGACGCGGCGTTGCAGGACCGAGGGCATGTGCGCCTGGGCGCTCCATAGTGACTCGCCCACACCCTTGGGACGGTTTGTTTGGTTCAGAACGGTTGCTTTGGTAGCCATTGTTTGTTCTCCTCGGCAGGTCGATAGAGCAGTCCCATGTAAAAGGCCCCGCCCCAGACTGCCTTGTGCCTCACGGGCTGTCCCCATTTGCTTGCGCATCGCCTCATGGGCTGTCCCATCTTGCGCGTCGCTTGCGGGTGTGACGAGCGATTCAGCATGCATTCAGGCGGAGTTAGACGGGCACTGGGGGTGTGGCATGTGCCCGTCGGCTAGTCGAGGACGGCGAGTAGCTGTCCTTCCGCGACCGCATCCCCTTCGGACACGGAGATGTCCGCGACAACGCCGGCTTCGGGCGCTTCAACCGGGATCTCCATCTTCATGGATTCGAGGATCATGATGGTTTCGTCTTCCTCCACAGACGCTCCCGGCGCCACGAGGATTTTCCAAACATTTGCCGCCAGATCCGACCGTAATTCACTCAATTTGCGTTCCTCCTCGAAAAACCGGGCCATTACGTTGCTGTATTCGTCATGGACCTGCGGCGCTGGCCCGTGTGGTCCATGTGTTGTTTGATTTGCTCGCCCAGGTCCGCGATGTTTCCTCCTTCCACGTTTGCCAGGAGCTCCTGGTGTTCGGCCACTATCTCCTTTGGTTGTGGATACGATTTCTCCAGCATCATCAACGACAGGCGCGTTTCGGTGAGGAGGGTCTGGTAGAAGACCGTGAGACGTTTGTTGCCGAGGCTCCCGACCAAGACCGTGTGGAACGCCAGGTCCAAGTCGACCAGATCGGACCAGGGGCGTCCGCTTTCCGACGCCGTCTTCATGTCGCCGATGATGCGGCGAAGTTCATCAAAGATTTGTTTCCTTGGATTCTTTGCAAGCTCCTCTGCAGCTGTCTTTTCAACGGAGTGACGTGCGACGGAGATGTCATCCATATCCGCCTCGGATAGTTCTAAAACAAAAACTCCGCGGTTGCGCACCCGGTGCAGGAGACCTTCCTGTATGAGCCGCTGCATTGCCTCGCGCACCGGCGAACGGCTGACGTTCAGCTGCTGGGCAAGACTGGTTTCCCGCAGCTGTTGGCCCGGCGAGTAGGCGCCCTTTTCGATAGCGCCCCGCAGCCGGTTGACGATGGTGTCCACTGTTCCGTCGATGAGAATCGGCTCCAGTACAGGCTCACTCAACTCGTTGCTCCTACCCTTCCGGGGGCAGCTCGAATCGCACCGGATCAGTCCGGTTCCGGCGGCACGTTTTCGGCTTCCGTCAACGGACGCACAGCTATGCCGGCATCCTGCAGCGAATGCCAGACCGTGCGGATAACCTCCACCGAGTTCGGTGCGTCCCCGTGCAGACAAATGCTTTCCGGGGAGATATCGAGATCCCGCCCCGACACCGTGGCTACTTTCCCTTCCCTCACAAACCTGATGGCGCGTGAGGACACAAGCGCAGGGTCCCAAGCCAGCTTTTCCCGCTCGATGATAAGGTTGCCGGCGTCGTCATAGCCGAGGTCGACAAATCCTTCCTGGACTAACCGGACGCCGTAACGAGCGGCGAGCTCCGTGTGGCGCTTGTCGAAACAGTAGAGAGGGAGCGAACTGTCTATTTCGGCTACCGCCGCTATGACAGCTTCGGCCAGCTCTTCATCCTCCAGCGACATCAGATACATGACCCCGTGCGGTTTCACATGGGAAAGTTTCGAGCCTTCGGCCTCAACGAAGCCTTGTAGTGCGCCTATTTGATACAGCGTGTAGTCCTGGAGCTCTTCCGCTGAGACCGCTATCCGTCGCCGTCCGAAGCCCAGAAGGTCCGGCAGCGAGACGTGCGCTCCGATCTGGAGGCCCTGACCGACTGCCGCCCGGACCGTTCGGCGCATGATTCTCGGATCTCCCGCATGGAAGCCGCAGGCGATGTTAGCGGCGCTGATATAGGGCATGAATTCTTCGTCCGGCGCGAAGCGCCAGCGGCCGTAACCTTCTCCCATGTCGCAGTTGATTTCAATGGCTGTGTTCATTATTCGGTCCCTCCTGCTGCAGACATGAGCAAGGAACGTTCCTCGTCCAATGCATAGGCGTCGTGGATGGAAATCGGCTTGAACCGGATCGTATCGGTCCCCGGCCGCATCTGGCCGGTCTTCCACAGGCTCGCCTTCGGCACGACTCCGAATACGACAAAGCCGCCGGAAGTGGGCCCGTCTGGTCCGAGGATCACGGGAGTGTCACCGTTGAGGTTGATCCCGCCCACAGGGTAGCCGGTATCGAGGATGTTGGATGGATGTCCGCCGGCAATACCGCCGTCGGACCGGGCCCACTGAAGCCTCGCCGGGTCCAGCCTGATACCGGTACGGTTTGAATTCTGGTCAACCGTCCAGGACCGTGCAAAGAAATCCTCGACGTCTCCCTCCGTGAAAAATTCAGGTGTGGCAAATGGCCCTGGCACGACTTCCACTTCCCAGTCGTGCCGATACTCGGGGATCCGTTCCTGCCGCAGTTCCGCTATAGGCGAGGTATCCGAGCTTCCGATGTCCAGGACATCTCCCTTGACGAGTGCCCGCCCTTCTACTCCTCCCAGCGAACCCATCGTGTAGGTGGACCGGGAACCGAGGATTCGGGGGACATGGATTCCTCCTCTGACCGCCAGATAAAACCTGAACCCGGATACCGCCAGGCCAATTTTCAGTTCGGCACCTGCGGGAACGTCGACAGCGGCCCACTGTGGCACCGGGCTACCGTCGACGGACACTTCGCCGGCGGCGCCGGTTACTGCCACGGTGGCAGGGGCACGGAACCGGAATTTGGTCTTGCCTAGTGTGATTTCCAGACCGGCAGCGTCAGGGCTGTTGCCGACGGCTACATTGCCGAGCCGGAAGGCGAAATCATCCATCGGGCCGGCGGGGAAATAACCGCGTGACAGCATTCCGATTCGTCCAGGCCAGTCCTGAACGGTTGTCTGGATGCCGGGTTGAACCACTTCAATGGACATGTGACTCCTCACGGGACGGCGGTTGCCGCGGCAGCGGCGTCCCGCTTGGCGGTGAAGTCTGCGGCTTCGGCCACGAGCGAGGCGCACCAGGCGTTATAGGTGGCGACGTCGAAGTCTTCGTCCTGTATGTCGTAGACGTATTCGCCCCGGTGGACGGTTTCGAAGGAATCCGCCAGTTCCTGCTCGGAAACGGCATGGAATCTTATGCGGTCACATGGGCGCAGCAGCAGAGGCGACTGGGCGAAAGCAGGATTGCGCTGTTGGATGTCATACACAGGCAGCGTTCTGCCGAGCAGTTGATATCCGCCCGGCGATTCCACGGGGTAGATCGAGTAGCACGGTCCGCCCAGACCGATGGCTCCTTCCGCTGTCCAAGTACGTGTCGGATTGTACTTGGGAGCGAAGAGGACCTTCCTCGGATCCAACGGGAAAGTGAAGGGTAGCCCGGGGAAAAACCCGATGAATCCGACCCAGAGGTCTGTCCCTGTCACGACTGCAATCAACTCGTCAACGTCTCGAAGACCGTTGTAGGCGATCGTGTAATCGACGTTGTTATCATTCACGCAGTTGGGGGCATCCGAACGGATGCTGCGGACATAGCGGGCAACAGCTGCCTTGGACGTCGAATCGTGAAAAGCAGCAGGAAGATTTACTCTTCGGCTGGGAAGCACCAGGTTTTCCGTACCTGCTGCATTGTCGTAGGCCTCATCCAGTGCCCGAACCAGATTCCCGACGTTTGTTTCCGCCGGGTCATAGGAGAGCAATATGGAACGGAAACCGGGGGATGTTTCAACCAGTCCCGGAGGGCGGGACTGGTTCACCTCGGTGTTGATGTTGTGCACAAAGAAGTTGAGGTTCAGGTCAAAATGCATGTCACCGAACTCAACCAGGAGATAACTGTCCCCTGCGAGCCGGTACGTGACAGCGGGTTTTCCGTCAGTGGCCGCCCGTTGTTCGTAAAGCGCAGAGGGAACCCCTGCCCACTGTTCCGAGATGTACTGGTTGGAGACCTTGTGGGGCTTCATCTCGAGTACTCCTCCTGACCTGTCTCGCCCTTTGCTTTCGACTCCGCAGCCCGGTCCTGCACTTCGGCCACGATGCCGGTGCTGTAGCGGCCCGACTTGAATGCCGGATCGTTCAAAAGCATCTGGAAAAAGGGGAGATTGGTTTTTAGCCCCGATACTTGGAAGGCTGCGACGGCGGACCCGGCACGTGCGAGTGCTTCTTCCCGGTCTTGCCCCCAAACGATGAGTTTTGCCAGGAGCGGATCGTAGGCCGTGGTTACGGTATTGCCGGCTGCATAGCCGCTGTCGACGCGGACACCTTCTCCTGTTGGTTCCGTCCACTCACTGATATGCCCGGGCGATGGCAGGAAGCGTTTAGGGTCTTCTGCATAGATGCGCATCTCTATGGCATGTCCGGATGGCTGGAGGTTGCGGGCGTCAAAGCCAACCTCCTGGCCGGCGGCGACACGGAGCTGTTCTTCGACAAGGTCGACGGAAAACACGGCTTCGGTGACAGGGTGCTCCACTTGCAGCCGGGTGTTCATTTCCAAGAAAACGAAGGTCTGGCGCTCGGGATCGACCAGACATTCGACGGTACCGGCATTGCGGTACCCGACAGCAGTCCCCGCTCTTACCGCGGCGTCCAGCATCCGGGCCCTGAGTTCGGGTGTGATTCCCGGAGACGGCGACTCCTCGGCGACCTTCTGGTGCCGGCGCTGGACCGAGCAGTCGCGCTCTCCGAGCGCTATGACCCTGCCATCGGCGAGCCCGAGGATCTGAACCTCGACGTGGCGGGCGTGCTGGATGAACTGTTCAATGAGGATCCGCGTGTCCCCGAAGAAGCGCTCTGCTCGCGACCGTGCAGTATCGAAAGCTGCCTTCAGGGCTTCGTCATTGTCGGCAACTATCATGCCGATGCCGCCTCCGCCTCCGGAGGGTTTGACGATAACGGGATAGCCGACAGCATTGGCGATTTTGACTGCTTCAGAGGGGTCGCTTACCGGTTCGGCTGATCCGGTCGCCACCGGCACGCCGGCGGCCTGCATCAGGTTTCGGGCGTTGATCTTGTCCGCCACCATTTCCATCGATTCCGGTGAGGGCCCCACCCACGCGATGCCGCTTTCGATAACCCGCCGGGCGAAGCCGGGATTTTCAGCGAGGAAACCGTAGCCCGGGTGGATGGCCGAAGCCCGGACCGATTGGGCTGCGTCCATCAGTTTGTCGACGTTCAGGTAGGATTCGGCAGGATTGGCAGGTCCCAGGGAGACGGACTCCGAGGCTTCCTTCACAAAGGGAAGCTCCACGTCGACGTCCGAGCAGACCGCTATCGTCCTGATGCCGAGGGCGTTCGCCGTCCGGATGATCCGCCGGGCAATCTCGCCCCGGTTGGCTACCATCAGCGATTCGAAGAGCGGCTCGGTCATGACGTGACCCCTCTAGCGATAAGGCGGGCCTTGGCTGAGGCTCGGAAGCGGTCTGCCACGACCGCGAGAATGAGAGCCAAACCCAGGGCGATGCTTTGCATGTTGGTATCGAGTCGCATGAAGTTCATACCGTTACCGAGCAGCATGATGAAAATGACGCCCAGGACCGTACCGCCAACGCCGCCTCTGCCGCCCTGCAGCGACGCCCCTCCAATGACGGCCGCGGTTATGGACTGTAGGGCAAAAGCACCGCCGAAAGTCGGTTGTCCCGAACCGCTGCGGGCGGTCAGGAGGTAAGCGGCCAGGGAGGCCAGAACGGCACAGATCACGTAAGTCGTGATCAGGTTCCGCCGCACTTGGATTCCCGCGGTCTTCGCCGCCAGGGCATTGCCGCCTATCGCGTACAGGTGGCGGCCGAAAGTTGTCCATTTCAATACGACGAAGACAAGGATCAGGACCGGAAGAGCAAGGAGTACCAGGTTTGGAATGCCAAAGGTGAACCCGGCTCCCAGCCCGACAACGTACTCTCGCGGCAGACCGGAAACCGTTGCCCCGCCGCTGAAGACCATGGTCACGCCCGCGACGATTGTGGCGGTTGCGAGTGTGACAATGAACGGATTGACCTTCAGAAAAGCCACTCCGAGTCCGTTTGCCAGCCCGACTACGACGCCTACGGCGATGCATACGACGAATCCCATGATCATGGACTGACCTGCAAATTCAGGCATGCCGCCGTAAACCAGTTTCATCATTGTCGCGGAAACGACCGACGACAGGGCAACTGTTGCTCCCACTGACAAATCAAAGCCACCGGTGACCAGTACCAGCATCTGTCCCAAAGAAATCAGCAGCAGCGCCACGGATTGCTGGGATACGGAGAGCAGATTATCGGGCTGCAGAAAACGGTCGTTTGCCACGGCAAAGACGACCACCATTACGAGTAGCAACGGCGGCAACGGGCCGACGGTGCTGAAAAACCTGAGCCAGTACTGGCGGTTTTCTTTCTTTGCCGCGCCGGGAGTGGCCGCAGAGCTTTTGACTTCGGTTGCTGACATGACGGTCCTATGCTGCCGCGCCCGCTGCATGCCCAAAGGCACCAGCAACAACGGCTTCGTTCGTGATCTGGTTTCCAACGAGCTCGACCTGCACCCGCCCCCCGTTCATCACATAGACCCGGTCGGCGAGTCCTACGACCTCCTCAAGATCTGAAGAGATCATCAGGACACCGGCGCCATCGCGGCACAGTTTGCGCAGGTTGGCGTAGATTTCCTGGCGGGCCCCCACATCCACCCCGGATGTAGGTTCGGCTACTACGAAAACGTTGCGCTCGCGGGTCAGGGCACGGGCCAGGACGACCTTTTGTTGGTTGCCGCCGGACAGAGCCCGGACTTCTGCCGTGACGGACCGCGGCCGGATGTCGAGCTTCTTGGCCAAAGCCTGGGCTAGGAGACGGATTTTCGATCCGTAGATCAAGCCAAGAGTGTTGTATTTCTTCGCCCGGTTAACTTCAAGTGCAATGTTTTCCTGGACGCTGAGATCGAGCGCGAGAGCTTCCCGCCTGCGGTCCTCTGGCATGAAACCGATACCCGATTGGATCATGTTTCGAGGATTCGGACGAGTATAACTTTTGCCTCCTACCGATACGCGCCCGCTTGAAAGGGGCAGGAGGCCGAGGATGGCCTTGGCGAGTTCGCTTTTCCCCGACCCCACCAGGCCGGCCACAGCGACAATTTCGCCCTGGCACACCCGCACGGATGCCTGAGTGACCTTGCCGTCGGCTGTCGACAGGTCTTCGACCTCCAGCAGAGGTGGGCCGTTCGTTTCCGCCTTATCCGGGTAAACAGCTGCCAGTTCACGGCCGACCATGTCATTTATCAGCTTCTCCTCGGAAAACTCCTCGAGAGTATTCGTCGAAATGAACTGGCCGTCCCGCATCACCGTCACCCGGTCACCCAGGCGCCGGACTTCCTCCATCCGGTGGGTGATATAGAGAAGCGCCCAGCCCTCGTCCCGGAGCCGGTCAATGATTTTGAACAGCCTGTCGGCTTCCCGCTCACTAATCGCAGCCGTTGGCTCATCGAGCAGGAGGATGCCCGGAGTTCCCAAGAGTCCTTTAGTGATCTCAACAAGCTGCTGCTCGGCCCTGGGCAGCGAACCGCACTCCGCCTCCGGATCTATCGCACCCCCGAGCTGTCCGATTTTTTCCCGGGCGACGGCCCTCATTTTCCCATTGTCGACGAGACCGAGTTTTTTCAGCTCGCGGCCAAGGAACAGATTCTCGGTCACCGACAGCGTTGGAGCCAAGCTGAAGTCCTGCAGGACGACGTTGATGCCGAGTTTGCGCGCATGGGCCGGCGAATGGTGGACAACTTTGGAACCACGAACCGTGATCGTACCGCTGTCGGGCTGGTAGTTGCCGAGGAGAATGTTGACCAGAGTCGATTTCCCCGCGCCGTTCTCGCCCAGCAGGATGTGGACTTCGCCGGGGTAAAGGTCGAGGGACATGCCGTTAAGGGCCTTTACGGCTCCGAACGTTTTAACGATGTCCCTGAGCGAAACGACCGCTTCCTGCTCCAAACCTGCCTCACTTCCTTCCCATGCCGGTGGTGGTCCACCGGGGGCCGCTGCAGCTTAGCTCCGTCGCCGCATCAGCTCTCCGGTGTCCAGCTCGTGACCGTCTTGAAATCCCGCGGCGCGAACATCTCGGTATAGGGCACGTCGGCGGCATTCTCCTGGGTGATCATCATGGGCACCGGTCCGGAGGTGGGTGCCTGCAGCTTCTCGCCTTCAAGCATGCGGACTGCCTGATCGACCGCCATGCGCCCCTGAATCGTTGTGAAGTCCGTCGGGGAACCTACGGCGTCGCCGGCCACGATAGCGTCGTAAACAGGCGGGATGATGTCGAATGCGTAGACATCGATCTCTCCGGTCTTGTTGGCGCTGCGGACTGCATTCACGCCCGCTTCGGCCGCAATGTCCACTCCCACAATGTGGGTGATATCCGGGTGAATTTTGAGGGTATCCTCGATCAAGTTCTGTTGGATTTCCAAGCCGGGATCAGCGCGGCGCATCTCCGCGATCTCCACATTTGTTCCTTCGATCGTGTCCCGGAAACCCTTGACCGCGGCGTCCGACCATCCGGCGCCCTCGGGTCCAGGGAAGAATCCTACGCTTGCGGGCGACCCCGCAGTGTCCTCGATGATGTACTCAGCCGTCGTCACCGCAAGATCATGGAAGCTCACCAGCGCGTGCGAAAAGAGCGGGTTGTCCTCGGACTCCGGGCAATCGGTTCCATTGATGAAATCCACGACCGGAATCTTCTTCTCCAGCGCGGCGGCAACCTGAGGGCAAACACCCGTAGCGTTAATGGCGCCTAGAATAATGGCGTCATAACCGCCGTTGATACAGTCCTGCATCTGGCTCAGCTGCCTGTCGAGGTTGGTGTAGCCTCCGGCTTCGAACATGCTGTACTCAAGGTTGTCCCGCTGCGCTTCGGTCAGCGTTCCGTAGTTCGTTGCAGCCCAGTATGAGTCCTTCATATGCGGGAACAGAACGCAAAGCTTCCACTGCTCGGATACCTGGTCTTGTGCAATGGGAGTGTAGTCCGATTCCGTAGTCTGACCGTCCGCGGCCGTGTGGATGGCCGGCGCGGTCCAATCCTGTGCCGACCCGGCGTCAGTGGCCCCGCCAGTCTGACCGCTCTCGGAGCCTCCCATAGCCCCGCACCCGGTTACCGCCAAGGTCGCACCCAGCGCAAGCGCTCCGATGGTACTGGCTTTCCTGTTCACCTTCATGTGTCTCTCCCAGCTCGACGTGTGCCGAAGGTCGCACCGCAGATGCCCATCCAGTCGATTGCCTTTTGTACACAATCTGCAGTCGGTGTTGCCAGCATAGCCCGTGAGCTGAATCACATCAACACTTTTGTGCGCTGGCTGCGGGCATTTCCGACTCAGCCGGCTCAGCAGTTGCAGGTAGCACGCCCGGCTGAACGACATACTGGTGACCCGGCGTATCGATGACCACGCGAAGAGCGGTTGATATCTTGGGCTGTCCGCTGGGACGAGGGTGCGGGGGGCAACGTTCTGCCCGTGTGCTGGTTGACGGTCCCGAATCTTGGGAAGGCGGGTGGTCGTCGTCCCGACATGATCAAGGGTGCGGTGGCTTGTAGATCCCGCACAGTGCCGGACCACAACTGCGGGAGGCCCGGGCAGAGCAGGCAAGCCTGGGCTTCCCGGATCAGCATTCGCCGATTCACGCCCAAGCAAATCGCCTTGACGCGGAGGATGACTACGGGATCAGCCGCGTCAGTGCGTCCTCCATGTGCTCGGCCATAAGCTTCTCGGCGAGGTTTGAATCTCCCTTGGAGATGGCTTCCGCGATGCCTTTATGTTCGGCGATGCGCCTGTCAGCCGTGTCGTACGTGCTTTTCAGGGCATTGAGACACATCCGCGTCTCAGTAAGGAGAGTGTCGTGCATCTTCTTCAGGCGGGGACTGCCGGCGAGCTCAACCAAGAGGGCATGGAAGCGCATGTCCGCTTGGGTCATAGCTTCGCTGTTTGGGGTTTCCGCCGCGTCCTCCATGGCATGCACAGCTTTCATTAGCTCGGCCGCGTTGCCCTCGGGGTTCGTGCCGGCCACCCGGCGGATGGCGGCAGCCTCCACTGCGGTTCTGGCGAGGTATATATCCCGGAAATCGTCCTCATCCATGGTGACGACGAAGAGGCCCCTGTTTCGGTAACTAACCAGCAGCCCTTCCTGGGTGAGCCGCTGCATGGCCTCCCGCAGGGGCCCCCGGCTGACTCCCAGTTCTTTAGCAAGCTCGGCTTCACCGAGTTGCATGCCGGGAGCGAAATCACCTCGCGCGATTGCATTGCGGATACGGCGGGCAATAATGGCCGGCGTAGACTCCTGCACGATCGGGTCTAGCACTCCCCTTTTCATCCTGTTTTCCATCCTTGCCGCATCAGCTTCACCAAAATCTGGTTGAGCTCCGAAATTTCGCTGTCCGTGCCACATGTCTCATGTTGACAATTCAAAAGTTTACTACTCCGCGGGCGTTGGCCTAAAAGCCGGCCGGGATTACATTCTTGGGAGACGATAGTCTCGGTTGTAGGCGACCAGACGGCAGCTATTCCTGCAGCGGTGACACACCTTTCTGCCCATGATGGGCCAACCGGGACAGGAGGCACCGTGACAACTGTTGGAATGCTTTACTCCCGGCCATAACGCAGAGAACGAATCGGTCAGAACAACCGTGGTCTTTGCAAAATATCTAGACCCGCGGGATGGCCATGTACTTGATCTCCAAGAATTCATCCAAGCCCACGCGCCCGCCTTCGCGGCCCAGACCGGAGGCCTTGATGCCACCGAACGGCGCCGCCGGGTTGGAAACGATGCCTGTGTTGAGGCCGACCATGCCCACCTCCAAACCCTCACCGACGCGGAGGGCACGGTCCAGGTTTTGGGTGAACACGTAGCTGGCAAGGCCCCACGGGGTGTCATTGGCCAACTTAACCACTTCCTCTTCGGTGTCGAAGGGGATGACGGGAGCCACCGGGCCGAAGATTTCTTCGCTCATCAGCGCCGCGTCGGGGCTGACGTCGGCAAGCACTGTCGGGGAGTAAAAGTAGCCGCTGCCTTCCGGGCGGGAGCCGCCACAGACGACACTGGCTCCCTTCGAAACGGCGTCATCTACGAGCTCTTGGACCTTTTTCAGCGCCTTCTCCTCGACGAGGGGGCCGACGTCGGTGCCGCTCACTGCGCCGTCGCCCACCTTCAGATTGCCCAGTCGCTGCGCGAGGCGGACGGAGAAGTCAGCGGCTACGGAGCGCTGGACGAAGATTCGGTTGGCGGCGGTGCAGGCTTCACCCATGTTCCGCATCTTCGCAGCGAAAGCGCCCTCAACGGCGCGGTCCAAGTCCGCGTCCTCAAAGACAATGAGAGGAGCGTTCCCGCCCAGCTCCATCGAAGTACGCATAACGTTTTTGGCAGCCTGCTCCAGCAAGCGGATCCCCACGGCGGTAGACCCCGTAAAGCTAACCTTGCGGGCAATGCCGCTTTCCATCCATGGGGTGACCACCTCGGAGGCTTTGGAGGTCGTGACCACGTTCAGAACACCCTTGGGCAGGCCAGCCTCCAGCAGGATGTCCGCCAGTGCCAGCGATGACAGGGGGGTGAGGTTGGCCGGTTTGAAGACCATGGTGCAGCCGGCCGCGAGGGCGGGGCCGATCTTCCGGGTGCCCATAGCCAGCGGGAAGTTCCATGGCGTCACCAAGACGCAAGGTCCAACGGGTTCCTTTGAGACGAGGATGCGGTTCTTGCCGTCGCCGGCGGTGGTCAGATCTCCGCCGATGCGGACGGCTTCCTCAGAAAACCAGCGGAAGAACTCGGCGGCGTATGCCACCTCGCCTTTGGCCTCGGCCAGGGGCTTGCCCATCTCCGTGGTCATGATCAACGCCAGTTCGTCTTGACGGGCCATGATGAGGTCGAAGGCGCGACGCAGGATTTCGCTGCGCTCCCGAGGCGCGGTTTGTGCCCACTGTTTCTGTGCTCGGCCGGCGGCTTCGATCGCACGACGTGCGTCTTCGGGGCCCCCGTCAGCCACGCTGGCGATGACTTCCTCGGTGGCAGGATTGATGACATTGAACCGGGCACCGGAAGATGCTTCGGTCCACTCGCCGTCGATATAGAGGTTCGCGCTGACCTTTGCGACGGCCTTGAGCGCCTTTTGCGAAGTCCGGGCGGCGGCTGCCTGAATGCTCATGAGAAGTCCTTTTCTTGGTTGGAAGGGAGTGACTGGCGGCTCCGCTGCGAGATCCATGCCGCTTTTTCGCCGGGGTCTAGCAGCTCGGCCAGGTGGCGGCCCGGCCTGGAGCCATCGATCTGATTCACCTGCATGGCGCAGGAGAATCCGTCTGTGAGGATCACCGAATTGGGGTCGGCCTGGCGCACGGCGGGGGCCAGCGCCTGCTCGGCTACCAGCATGCTGACGTCGTAGTGATCCTTCTCAAAGCCGAAGTTGCCCGCCACGCCGCAGCAGCCCGTGGCATCAACCACACTGTCAACGCCCACGGCTCCGAGTGCCGCGCGCTGGACACCGGCTCCGAAGACGGAGTATTCGTGGCAGTGCGTCTGGAGCACCACATGCTCCGGAAGGGGGTGGATCGGCGCTGGTTTCCATCCGGCCCTGGACAGCTCCTCGATGTGCATCGCGAAGCTTCGCACCCGGGCCGCAACCCGGCGGGCCTGTTCCGTGTGGACTAGCTCGGGCAGGTCCTTGCGTAGCGCTGCCGCGCAGCTGGGTTCCACCACCACTATGGGCCGGTCGGTCCCGTCATCCAATGCCACCGCTGCCTTGGCCAGCAGGCCTTTTGCGGTGCCCAGCTGGCCGGTGGAAATCCACGTCAGGCCGCAGCAGGCGTCAGCTGAGCATTCCACGGCGCCCGAGCCGGCCAGAACACGAGCAGCGGAACCGGCCACCTCCGGCCGGAAGCCGCGGGTGAAAGTGTCCACAAAAAGCACCACACCATCGACACCCGGAGCGAGGCCGCCGTCGTAGTTGGTTACTGGCCCGATGCCGGCAGCCGCTACTTCGCGACGCCACTCGCCGGCTCCGGCGAAGCGAGGCAGTGCCCGCCGGGTGGTAAGCCCGGCCAGGGCGGAGGCGACCTTGGCCAACGGGGTGGACATCACGGCGTTGATCAGAGGCGCGGTACGGCCCGTGATCTTAAGCCAGCGGGGGAGCCAGCCCAGGGAGAAGTGGGACATTGGGCGGAGTTTGCCCTTGTAGTAGTGCGAGAAGAATTCGGACTTATAGGTGGCCATGTCGACGCCCGTGGGGCAGTCGGTGGAGCAGGCCTTGCAGGACAAACATAGATCAAGCGCCTCGCGGACCTCCTCGGACTTCCAGCCTTCCTCCACGGTTCGGGCGCCGCGGACAATGTCCTGGAGCACCCGGGACCGGCCGCGGGTGGAGTCCTTCTCGTCCTTCGTGGCGCGGTAGCTGGGGCACATCACGCCACCCGCGTCCGTGCGGCAGCGGCCCACGCCTATGCAGCTTTGAAGCGCGTGGACCCACGGGTCCGTACCGCTGCCGGTGGAGGTCTCGGGCCTGTCGGTTTCGATGGTCGATCCGCCACCGGCCGCGATCGGGCGCAGGTCGAAGCTGGTCCGCCACTGCCGCTCGGGAATGCCTTCGAGCGCCAGGTTGAGGTCCATGGGATCAGGCTCGGTAAGGGAACCGGGATTGAGGATTTTTGCAGGGTCCCAGTTGCGCCGGAACGTGGCGAAGGCCGCCAGCATGCGCGGGGAGTACATCAGGGGCAGCAGTTCCGAGCGTGCCCTGCCGTCGCCGTGCTCGCCGGAGAGCGAACCGCCGTGGCGGACCACCAGTTGGGCAGCTTCTTTTGTGAAGTCGCGGAAGACGCCTCGGCCGGCTTGGGTGCGCAGGTCGTAGGTGATCCGGATGTGCATGCAGCCGGCGCCGAAGTGTCCGTACATGACGCCCGTCAGGTCATGGCGGCCCAAAAGGTCGCGGAAGTCTGAAAGGTAGTTCGCGAGGTTCTCGGGAGCGACCGCAGAGTCCTCCCATCCGGGCCAGGATTCTCCGCCGGTGGCGAGCCGGGCGGAGAGCCCGGCGCCGTCCTCGCGGACCCGCCAAAGCACGGCTCGTTCCTGCAGGTCCGGCACGGTGTGCCCATCCACCAACCGACCGTTTTCCCTGAGCCGGGCCAGCAGCCGGTCAGCTTCTGCCCGGACTTGGCCCGCATCCCCTCCGTCGAGGTCCACGTACAGCCAGGCGTTGCCTTCGGGCAAACCCGTTACCGAGCCCTTGCCGCGGCGGAAGCGCATGGTGTCCACGATCGCCTCATCAATACCTTCGACGGCAGCCGGGGAGAACTCCAAGATGGTCATGATGTCCCGTGCCGCGTCTACCACGTCCGCATAACCCAGGCACACCAGCAGAGCACTGGCCGGCTTGGGCACCAGCTTCATCCGGGCGCCGACTATGATGGCGCAGGTTCCCTCGGAACCTGCGAGTGCGCGGGCCATGTTGAACCCGTTTTCCGGCAGCAAATGAGCCAGGTGGTAACCGGAGACTTGACGCTGGATCCGTTCGAGTTCCAGGCGAAACTCGTACAGGTGACTGCGGGCCAAGTCTGTGCAGGAGGCGGTCAGCGCACCCGCACGGGCTGCGGAGTCAGCGTCGTCAGGATCGGTGGCACGCAGCCCCGTAGCCGTGGCCGTGAGGCGGGCTCCGTCGGAAGTGACGACGTCGATCTCCACTACGTGGTCGGATATCCGGCCATAGCGAACGGAGTGGTTGCCGCACGCATCATTGCCAAGCGAACCGCCCACCGTGGCACGGTTCTTGGACGACGGGTCCGGGGCGAAGGTGAAGCGGTTGCCGGTGGCCCTCTCCACCTCGCGGGAGAGGACGGCGAGCACCACGCCGGGGTCAACGGCCACGGTGCCGGTTAGCTCGTCGATCTCATGGACCGCGTTCATGTGCCGGGAAAAGTCAAGTATCACGCCCGGACCCATGGCGTTGCCCGCCATGGACGTCCCGCCGCCGCGCCCGATCAGCGGCGTTGCCGTTTCCCGGCAGGCGGCAACAACCGCGAGCACGTCCTCGACCGTCCGGGGGAACACCACGGCAAGCGGGGCCACCCGGTAATTGGAAGCGTCATAGGAGTATTCCGCGAGGCGGCGCGGCGAGCTGTCGGCGGCCACGCCTGCCGATGCCAGGCGTGCAAGCACGGCAGGGATACCGGCATCCGGAGCGCCTGTCCTGGTGGTGCCCGTTGCTCGGGCTGCTGGGGAGGGAACAGTATCCTTCATGGTGGGCTCAAAACTCGGCGGAAACAGCTGCGGCTGGGGCGACGGTGGCAATGGCGTTTTCGACGCGTTCGAGGCCGGTGGTGATTTCTTCGGCGGTGACGGTGAGGGCGGGGATGAGGCGGACGACGTTGGCTGCGGGGCCGCAGGTGAGGGTAAGCAGGCCGTGGTTGGTGGTGGCCTGCTGGACCGCTGCTGCAGTGGCGGCATCGGGGGCGCCGTCTTCGGTGGTGAATTCGATGCCTTGCATCAGGCCTTTGCCGCGGACGTCGCCAATGACGGGGAAGCGGACCTGGATTTCTTTAAGTCCGGTCTGGAGCTGCTCGCCGCGGATCCGTGAGTTCTCCACCAGCCCTTCGTCACGGATGACATCGAGGGTGGCGACGCCAGCGGCGGCAGAGACCGCATTCCCGCCGTAGGTTCCGCCCTGAGACCCGGGCCAGCCCTTTGACATCAGTTCGGTGGAGGCGGCGATTGCGGAGATCGGAAAGCCGGAAGCGATGCCCTTGGCGGTGATGAGGATGTCCGGGGTGGCGGTGGAGTACTGGTGTCCCCAGAACTTTCCCATCCGGCCTACGCCTGTCTGGACTTCGTCGAAGATCAGCTGGATGCCGTGCCGGTCGGCCCGTTCGCGCAGTCCCTCCTGGAACGCCGCCGGGGTGGGTAGGTACCCGCCCTCCCCGAGTGCCGGTTCGATCAGGAATGCTGCAGTATCGTTGGGCGCGGTACGGGTCTGGAGCAGGTAGTCCAGTTCCTTCAATGCGAATTCCACTGCCGCCACCTCATCCAAGCCGTACCGGTAGGCATACGGGAAAACGGACATGTGCACCCCGGACATCAGCGGGGAGAACCCTGCGGAGAACTTCGTTCCGGCAGTGGTCAGCGACGCCGTCGCAACCGTCCGACCATGGAAACCGCCCTGGAACACTACAATGTTCGGCCGGCCCGTAGCCATTCTGGCCAAACGGATCGCAGCCTCAACCGCCTCCGACCCGGAATTGGCGTAAAACACCGAATCCAAGCCTTCGGGCAGTACCTCTCCAAGCTTCTCGGTCAGCGCCAGCAGGGGCTTGTGCATCACGGTGGTGTACTGCGCGTGGATAATTTTCCCCACCTGATCGCGGGCAGCCTCCACTACCCGCGGATGGCAATGACCCGTGCTCGTCACACCGATGCCGGTAGTGAAATCAAGATACGACTTTCCATCAGTGGCGTGTATCCAGCTGCCAAGGGCGTGATCAACCACCAATGGGGTCGCCTGCTTTAACAGAGGGCTGAGGGAAGTCATGCGCCTATGATGGCGGCCGTTCGGTCTATTGTCAACAATCGGTTGATCCGGACATCGCGCCCCGCATCTGAGATACCTGCCTCGTTGAGGCCGGCCGGTAATGCGTGCGGCTCAGGCTTTCCCTTGCAGACGGCGAAGTTTGCCCGCCGCCCTCGGACTGCAGATCACGCCAGAAGTTGGGTGCATTCGCGCCCCTGCCCGGTTTCCCTCGAGACGAGGGCAGAACCAGACATGGGGACCGCCCGTGCCTCGACAGCCCGCGGAGGCACGGTAAGGATGGAGGGGTGCCTGTCATCGGATTCCATGCATCCCACGAACAGATTTCGCCCGCCCAGTTGCTGCAGGACGTGAAACTGGCAGAGGAAGCGGGCTTCGACGCCGCCATGTGCTCGGACCACATCGAGCCGTGGTCCGCGCGCCAGGGACATTCCGGCTTCGCCTGGTCCTGGCTCGGTGCGGCGCTGGCCACGACCGCGCTGCGCTTCGGCGTCGTCACCGCTCCCGGCCAGCGCTACCATCCGGCGATCATTGCGCACGCCGCGGCCACCCTGGCCGTCATGTTTCCGGGGCGGTTCTGGATGGCGCCGGGCAGCGGCGAGAACTCCAACGAGCACATCACGGGCGACGGGTGGCCCTCCAAGGACGTGCGCCAGCAGCGGCTGGAGGAGTCCGTGGAGGTGATCCGCCGCCTGCACGACGGCGAGGAGGTCACCCACCGCGGACTGGTCACCGTGGAGCACGCCCGGATTTGGGAGGTGCCGGAGCCCAAGCCTGAGCTGATCGCTCCCGCCATCAGCGTGGAGACCGCCCGCCGCGCCGCGCGCTGGGCGGACGGGCTGATCACCGTCAACCAGCCGCCGGAGCTGCTCAGGAAAGTCCTTGCCGGCTACCGGGACAATGGCGGCCGCGGGAAGGCCGCGCTCCAGGTGCACCTGTCCTGGGCGCCGTCGGAGGAGGCCGCCGTCGAAATCGGCTTGGACCAGTGGCGCTCCAACACGTTCGCCCCGCACGTGGCCGCGGACCTTGCCACGGCCGGCCACTTCGACGCCGTGAGCGAGCACGTCGGCGAGGACCAGCTGCGCAAGACGGTCAACGTGTCGGCCAGCACGGGCCGGCATGTGGAGTGGCTCCAGGAGTACCTGGACCTGGGCTTCGACGAGCTGTACCTGCACTTCGTGGGCCAGGAGCAGCGGCCCTTCATCGAGACGTTCGCCGGCGAGGTCCTGCCGAAGCTGCGCTGACGGACTGCCCTGGACCGCCCGGACGGAAAGTGAGGAGAAGCCCGTGAGGATTACCGACACTTCCGACCTGTGGTGGAAGACAGCCGTTGTCTACTGCCTGGACGTGGAGACGTACTTCGATTCCGACGGCGACGGCGTGGGGGACTTCGCCGGCCTGGCCCAGCGCGTGGACTACCTGGCCGAACTGGGCGTCACCTGCATCTGGCTGATGCCCTTTTATCCGACGCCCGAGCGTGACGACGGCTACGACGTCATGGACTTCTACGGCGTGGACCGGCGGCTGGGGGACCATGGGGACCTGGTGGAGTTCCTGCGCACGGCCCGGGACCGCGGCATGCGGGTCATCGCGGACCTGGTGGTCAACCACACCTCCGACCAGCATCCATGGTTCCAGTCCGCGCGCCAGTCAACAGACAGTCGTTACCGGGACTACTACGTGTGGCGGTCCGACCCGCCGCCGGACACCTCCAAGGAGGTTGTGTTCCCGGACCAGGAGCAGTCCATCTGGACCAAGGACAAGCCCACGGGGGAGTGGTACCTGCACCGCTTCTACAGGCATCAGCCGGACCTGAACGTGACCAACCCCGAGGTCAGGAACCATATCGCCAAGGCCATGGGCTTCTGGCTGGAGCTGGGGCTTGACGGTTTTCGGGTGGACGCGGTGCCCTTCTTCCTTGAAACCACGGGGCAGGACGGGTCCGGGCTGCCGGATCCGCACGAGTTCCTGCGGGACCTTCGCCGTTTCCTGAGCCGCCGCCGGGGCCGCGGAATTCTGCTGGGCGAGGTCAACCTGCCCTACGAGGACCAGCTGACCTTCTTCGGCGGCAGCGACGGCGACGAACTGAACGTGATGTTCGACTTCATCGGCATGCAGAACATGTACCTCTCCTTGGCCCGGCAGGACGCGGGCCCGCTGGCGAAGGCCCTGCAGGGCAGGCCGGCCACCAACCCGGACAACCAGTGGGCTACCTTCGTGCGCAACCACGACGAGCTGACGCTGGACAAGCTCACCGAGGAGGAGCGCCAGGAGGTCTTCGCGGCCTTCGGGCCCGAGGAACAGATGCAGCTTTACGGCCGCGGACTCAAGCGCCGCCTGCCCCCGATGCTGGGCGGGGACCCGCGCCGGATCAGGATGGTGTATTCGCTCCTGTTTTCCCTGCCCGGCACCCCGGTGCTGTACTACGGCGAGGAGATCGGCATGGGGGAGAACCTGGACGCGGAAGGCCGCTTGGCCGTCCGCACTCCCATGCAGTGGACGAATGGTCCGAACGCGGGCTTCTCCACCGCGGAGTCCGGACAGCTAATCTCGCCGATGGTGGACGGGGGCTTCGGCCCGCAGTCCGTCAACGCCGCCCAGGCCAAACGGGATGCGGATTCGCTGTGGAACTTCATGGCTACGCTGATCAAACGCTACCGGGAGTGCCCGGAACTGGGCTGGGGGCACTTCGAGATCCTCGAGCAGCCGGAAAAGTCCGTGCTGGCCCATCGCTGCACCTGGGAGGAGTCCAGCATGGTCCTGCTGCATAACCTCTCGCCCGATCCGGTCACCGTCGCGCTGGACCTCGCCACGGAGGACCGGCCGGCGGAGATGCTCCGGGCCGTGCTGCTGCTGGACCTGCTGGGCGACGCGGACGTGAAAATCGCCGAGGACGGCACCTGCACCCTGCCCCTCGAGGGGTTCGGCTACAGGTGGCTGCGCCTGCAGCATCCCGAGGACCGGCGGCTTCCGTAGGCAGGCGTGAAGGAGTACTAAGCCCACTTGACCATTGTGCGACTGCAAGTAGACCTACCGCTCACGAAGGGCGGGCATTATTGTCGAGTCCCGGTATTGTCCGCAGGCGCTGAGGGGTGCCTACTGGTGGGAGGAGCCCGAACCAGCGGATGGCTTGCCGAGAGGTTGTGTCCACCCTCGAAATTGCGCCTGTAACAAGCAGCGGCAGGCGAGGCTCCAGCTAATAAACCATGGGAGGCAACATGTTCGCTCGAGTCAGCACTTACCGAGGCAGCCAGGACACTTCCAGCGGGCCCCCGGAGGAGCTCGTCAAACGGGTGCTGGAACTCCCCGGCTGCCGGGGCTTCTATTTCCTGAACGGGAAGGGGAACGGCAAATCCCTATCCATCGCGCTATACGACACCGAAGAAAACCTGGCTGCAAGCAAGGAAAAGGCGAAAAGTCTCCGCTCTGAGGCAAGCAACTCCCTAGCGTTGGAGATCCTCGAAGTCGAAGAGTACGAAGTCGCCACCGCCGAGCTCAACGACTAAGCGCATGCATACAGGCGGTCGGATGATCAGGGTCCGGCCCGGTGGCGCGGGCTGTTCGGGTTCATGAGTGAGTGCTTGCGGCTGTACAGCAAGTAGATAACCAGGCCGATGATCAGCCAGATCAGGAAGCGCACCCAGGTTTCCCAGTCCAGCTGCAGCATCAGGAACCCCGAGGCCAAGACACCGAAGGCGGGGACCACCGGCATCCACGGCAGCCGGAAGGTCCGCGGTACTTCCGGCCGGGTGCGCCGCAGCACGATCACGGCGACGCAGACCACCACGAAGGCGGCCAAAATGCCGATGTTGGTCAGGTCAGCCACGGCACGGATGGGGAACACCCCGGCCAGCAGCGCTGACGCGATGCCGGCGATCCACGTCACCCGCTGCGGGGTGCCGTGCCGGTCCGTCGCCGCGAACCAGCCCGGCAGCAGCCCGTCGCGGCTCATCGAGAACCACACCCGGGTCACGCCCAGCAGGAAGGTGAGCATCACGGTCAGGATCGAAACAACGGCGAAGGCGGCAATGATCGTGGCCACGACCGGCAGCCCGACGGACTCGAAGGCGGACGCAAACCCCGCGGTGGGGCTGATGTCCGTGTAGTTCTGCATGCCGGTCAGCACCAGGGTGGCCAGCACATAGAGCGTCATCGCGATGGCCAGCGACAGCAGGATCGCCTTCGGCATGTGCTTCTTGCCGTCTACGGATTCCTCCGCCGCCGTGCTCATCGCGTCATAGCCAAACACCGCAAAGAACACGGTGGCGGCTCCGGCCAGCACCGGACCGAATCCGGAGGGCATGAACGGGTTGTAGTTACCCGGATTCACGAAAAAGAACCCCAGCCCGATGATGAAGAGGATCAACAGGATCTTCAGCCCCACCGCTATCAGTTCGAACCGGCCGAACGTGCGGGTCCCGCGGCTGAGGATCCAGGTGATTAGCAGGCAGACCACGATGGCCGGCAGGTTGACCACGCCGCCCTCGACCGTGTCGGCGGTGCCCTCCATCCACGCCGGGACCTGGACGCCGATGCCCTCCATAAAGGCGCTGAAATAGCCCGAGATGCCGATGGCGACGACGGCGACGATGGCCGTATATTCCAGCAGCAGGTCCCAGCCGATAAACCAGCCGATGACCTCCCCCAGGGCCACATAGCCATAGGTGTAGGCCGAGCCGGCAAACGGGATCATGCCCGCGAATTCCGCATACGACAGGGCCGCCGCCGCGCTGGCCAGGCCCGCAATGAGGAAGGAAATGAGCACCGCCGGGCCGACCGGAGCCGCGTCAACGCCGCCGTTGGCCACCAGCCCGGCCAACGTGAAAATGCCGATGCCGATGATCCCGCCAACGCCGATCGCGGTCAGCTGCCACACGCCCAGGCTTTTGGACAGATGGCTTTCCCCGCTCTCCTCCACCAGCTCCGTGATCGGCTTGCGCCTGAGGAGGGATTGGGAACCGCTCCAAGTAGCCATGCCAGACTCCGATGTTCGCGCCTGCATCTGCGGCCGGAGCCTGCCCCAGGGGCGGCTCCGCCCTGCCGATGCCCCGTACGTGACCGAGTATGGACCGCGCACTGCCTGCAGGGAATACCTAACCGGCCCTAACGCGCCAAACCGGCAAACACCGGCCCCGTTCCGGCCCGTGGCGAGGTAGCTTCGAGACATGGACAAGCCGAAGACCGTGGACGAGTACCTGGCGGCGTTCCCTGCAGACGCCCGCACGCTGCTGGAAGAGCTGCGGGCGCTGAGCCGGGGGCAGGTCCCGGAAGCCGTAGAGTCCTTAAAGTGGGGTTCGCCGGCCTACTCTCTCGACGGGACCATCATGTTCGTTTTCGCCGGGTACGGCCAGCACGCAAACATCGTTTTCACTCCCAGCACCCGAACGGCGTTCGCCGACGAACTGGCGGACTTCCGGACCGGCAAGGGGTCGGTACAGCTGCCCTACACGCAGCCTGTTCCCGCGGAGCTGCTGGGGAGGATGATCGCCCACCGCGTCCGGGAGTTCCGGGAAGACGGTGTCCTGTGGATGTAGGGCCGCGCGTGCCCGCCCTCCTCCACCGCCACATCGGGTGACCGCCGTCCTCCGGCGTCGTTTCCCCTGTTGTCCGTGAAATCGATGGGCTAGGGTGGGCCCATGTCGCGGTTCAGCTTCCTGGAGTGGCCGGTTGTACGGCAGCTTCGCACGAGTGATTCACTCGGGCGGGGCGAGGCCGTGACATCGCGGCGGACCCGTGAGATCGCTCCCCGGACGTCCACCGCCGACCGCGTCGTGCAAAGCGTGTGTCCCTACTGCGCGGTGGGGTGCGGCCAGCGTGTGTTCGTCAAGGACGAAAAGGTTGTCCAGATCGAGGGCGACCCGGATTCACCGATCTCCCGAGGCCGGCTCTGCCCCAAAGGATCCGCCAGCGAGCAACTGGTCAACGCGCCCGGCCGGCAGACGAAAGTGCTCTACCGGGCTCCATATGCCAAGGACTGGAAGCACCTGGACCTGGACACTGCCATCGAGATGGTGGCCGACAGGTTCCTCGAAGCACGCCGGAACACCTGGCAGCAGAACGATGAGCACGGCCGGCCGCTGCGCCGGACCATGGGGATCGCCGGGCTCGGCGGGGCAACCCTGGATAACGAAGAGAACTATCTGATCAAGAAGCTCTTCACCGCAGCGGGCGCCATCCAGCTCGAGAACCAAGCACGCATTTGACACTCCGCAACGGTTCCCAGTTTGGGAACCTCGTTTGGACGCGGCGGCGCGACGCAATCGCTGCAGGACATGGCCAACGCCGACTGCATTGTCATTCAGGGCTCCAACATGGCCGAATGCCATCCCGTGGGCTACCAGTGGGTGACGGAAGCCAAGGCCCGCGGCGCGAAGGTCATCCACGTGGATCCGCGGTTCACCCGCACGAGCGCGGTGGCGGACCGGCACGTGCCCATCCGGGCCGGCTCGGACATCGTGCTTCTGGGCGCCCTGATCAATTACGTGATCAGCAACGATTTGTGGTTCGAAGACTACGTTCGTGCCTATACCAATGCGGCCACCCTGGTGAACAAAGACTTCCGTGACACCGAGGACCTGGACGGGCTGTTCTCCGGATTCGATCCCGAAACGGGCCAGTACGACCTCGCGTCCTGGGCCTACGAACGGAAGTCGGAAGCAGGAGAATCCGGCGGCTACGAACACGGCGCCGACACCTCGGAACGGGCAGCAGGGCACCAGTACGGCAGCGGAGGGCCGACCCTGGCCCACCCTGATTTCGAGCAGGACCCCACGCTCGAGCACCCGCGGTCGGTGTTCCAGATCCTGAAACGGCACTATGCGCGCTACACCCCGGAGATGGTCCGGGATGCCTGCGGCATCTCCCTGGAGGATTTCGACTACCTGGCGCGGGCAGTGACGGAGAACTCCGGCCGCGAACGGACCACGTGCTTCGCGTATTCCGTCGGCTGGACCCAGCACACCGTGGGCGCGCAGTACATCCGGACCGCCGCGATCCTGCAGCTCCTGCTGGGCAACATGGGGCGGCCGGGCGGGGGAATCATGGCGCTGCGCGGCCATGCCAGCATCCAAGGCTCCACCGACATCCCCACCCTGTTCAACCTGTTGCCCGGCTACCTCCCCATGCCGATGGCCGAGCTGGAGACGTTGCAGGATTACCTCGGCGCCATCGCGTCGCCGGACCAAAAGGGCTACTGGGCCGACGCCGATGCCTACACCATCAGCCTGCTCAAGGCCTGGTGGGGCGACGCGGCCCACGAGGACTCGGACTGGGGCTACGGCTACCTTCCGCGCATCAACGGCCCGCACGGGACCTACCAGACCGTCATGGGCATGCTCGACGACAAAGTCGAGGGCTACTTCCTCTTCGGCCAGAACCCGGCGGTCGGATCCGCCAACGGCCGCATGCAGCGTCTTGGCATGTCCCACCTGAAATGGCTGGTGGTGCGCGATTTGAACCTCATTGAATCGGCGACGTGGTGGAAGGACGGTCCCGAGATCGCCACGGGCGAGCTGCGGACCGAGGACATCGGCACCGAAGTCTTCTTTCTGCCGGCGGCCACCCATGTGGAAAAGGCCGGAACCTTCACGCAGACCCAGCGGCTGCTGCAGTGGCGGCACCAGGCGATCCAGCCGCCGGGAGACTGCCAGAGCGAGCTGCACTTCTTCTACGAGCTGGGCAAACGCCTCCGGGCAAAGCTGGCGGATTCGACCGATGAACGGGACCGGCCGCTGCTGGACTTGACGTGGGACTATCCCACCGACGAACACGGCGACCCCGAAGCTGAGGCGGTACTCGCCGAAATCAACGGCCGGCACCTCACCGGCCCCCGGGCCGGTGAGCCCCTCTCGTCGTACACGGAGATGCGACCCGATGGCTCGACCGCGGGCGGATGCTGGATCTATACGGGTGTGTACGCCGACGGCATCAACCACGCGGCCGACCGCAAGCCCGGGCACGAACAAGGCCCGGTCGCCGCCGAGTGGGGATGGGCATGGCCGGCAAACCGGCGGATTCTCTACAACCGCGCATCGGCGGACCCCGACGGCAAGCCCTGGAGCGAGCGCAAGAAGTACATCTGGTGGGACCGGGAACAGAACCGGTGGACCGGGGAGGACGTCCCCGACTTCCCGCTGGACCGCGCTCCCGGAAGCAGACCGGATCCAACGGCTGGCGGCGCCGCCGCGCTGGCGGGAGACGACCCCTTCATCATGCAGGCCGACGGCAAGGGGTGGCTGTTCGCCCCGAAGGGAATGGTGGACGGGCCGTTGCCGACCCACTACGAGCCGCAGGAGTCTCCGGTTGCCAACCCGCTCTACCGGCAGCAGCAAAACCCGGCCAGGATCACCTTCCCCCGCGCAGACAATCTCAGTGCGCCGAGCGCCAATGTGCGGGGTTCGGACATCTACCCTTACGTGTTCACCACGTACCGGTTGACGGAGCACCACACGGCCGGTGGGATGAGCCGGTGGCTGCCGTACCTCTCGGAGCTGCAACCGGAGATGTTCTGCGAAGTGTCGCCGGAGTTGGCGGCCGAACGGGGACTGGAACCCTACGGTTGGGCGACGATCGTCTCACCACGGGCAGCCATCGAGGCCAAGGTCCTCGTGACCGAACGGATGAAGCCGCTGGTCGTGGGCGGGCGCACCGTGCACCAGATCGGGGTGCCCTACCACTGGGGCGTCGGACAGGAGGCGGTCATCAGCGGGGACGCAGCCAACGATCTGCTGGGTGTGACACTCGACCCGAATGTGCAGATCCAGGAATCCAAGGTCGGATCCTGCGACATCCTCCCGGGCCGGCGGCCACAGGGTCCGGAACTGCTCTCCATGGTCGCCGACTACCAGGCCCGCGCCGGGGTGACGCCCGGGACCGGCAGTGACAAGATCACCGACCCCGGGCATGTCTCGGGTGACGACACGACGAGGGAAGGCTAAATGAAACGGCTGACCGAAGCGCCCGGCCATCTTGCGCACAGCGGACACCCGCGAAAGGGCTTCTTCACGGACACCTCGATCTGCATCGGCTGCAAGGCCTGCGAGGTGGCGTGCAAGGAATGGAACCGCAATCCCGCCGACCCGCAGCACGAGCTGCTGCAATCGTCCTACGACAACACCGGCGCGCTGGGAGCCGACACGTGGCGCCATGTCGCCTTCGTCGAGCAGGACCGCGGGCGGATCGAACAGGCACGCGACTCCGGACGCGCCCTCGTCAGCCTCGGCATGCCCGGTATCGGACCGCCGGGAAGCCCGGATGCAGTAGCGAAGCCATCCGGCGTGGATACGACGCCCCCCGATACGCCCGATTTTCGCTGGCTGATGTCCTCGGATGTGTGCAAGCACTGCACCAACGCCGGCTGCCTGGATGTGTGCCCCACCGGTGCGCTGTTCCGCACAGAGCACGGCACGGTGGTGGTGCAGGACGACGTCTGCAACGGCTGCGGCACCTGCGTGGCAGGGTGCCCGTTTGGCGTGATCGAACGGCGCAGCGACGGCACGGCAGGACCGAAGACACAGCGTGACTTCACCCCGGGCCAACAGGCCCCGACCCGCAACCTCGGCGTCGCCCAGAAATGCACGCTGTGCTATGACCGGCTCACCGACGGGCAGACGCCCGCCTGCGCCCAGGCCTGCCCCACGACGTCGATCAAGTACGGCGAGCGCGAGGAATTGGTGGCCACCGCGAAGCAGCGTGTTGCCGAACTGCACTCGCAGGGGCTGACCGAGGCACGCCTCTACGGGGCCAACGATTCCGACGGCGTCGGCGGCACCGGTTCGGTGTTCCTGTTGCTTGACGAACCCGAGGTGTACGGACTGCCGCCGGACCCGCGGGTGCCCACGGCGGACCTGCCGCGCATGTTCAAGCGGGCGGGCATCGCCGCGGCCGGCATGCTGGCGGCGGCCGCGGCCGCCTTCCTGACGGGAGGCCGCGCGTGACCGTCTCCGACTTCGACAGCTACCGCCCGCCCGAACCGCCGCGCCTGGCCCGACGCGGCGGCAAGCGGCGCCGCGCCGGAACCGGGGACGGCTCGGGCGAGATGCCGGTGGTTCCGGAGGCAGAGTTCGCCTCCTACTACGGCCGGCCCGTGGTCAAGCCGCCGCCTTGGGGAGACCCGATAGCCATCTACCTCTTCCTGGGCGGCGTGGCCGGCGGCTCGGCGCTGCTCGGACTCGGCGGGCAGCTGACTGGCAGGCGTGCGCTGTGCCGCAACAGCCGCCTGTCCGCCCTCACGGCAGTCGGGCTCGGTGCCGCCGCGCTGGTCGAAGACCTGGGCCGGCCCGAGCGGTTCCTCAACATGCTGCGCACCATCAAGCCCACCTCGCCCATGAGCCTGGGCTCCTGGATCCTTGCCGCGTTCAGCGCTGGTGCCGGGATCTCGGCTGCTTCCGAGATCGACCGCCTGACCGGCTCCCGGCTTCCGCTGGGGCCGCTACGCCCGGTGCTGCGCGCGCTTGAGGGGCCGGCGGGCGCAGAGGCCGCGCTCTTCGCGGCACCGCTCTCCGCATACACCGCTGTTCTCCTGTCGGACACCGCGAACCCGACCTGGAACGCGGGGCGTGACAACCTGCCCTTCGTCTTCGTCAGTTCCGCGAGCCTGGCCGCGGCCGGTCTGGCCATGATCACGACCCCCGTCGACGAAGCCGGGCCCGCCCGGGCGCTCGCGGTCCTCGGCGTGGCCGGTGATGTGATCGCCACCCGGGCCTTGGAGAACGGCATGGACCCGGTGGAAGCCGAACCCCTCCGCGAGGGTGCTCCCGGGCAAATGCTCAAGTGGAGCCAGCGGCTGGCCGTCGCCGCCGGTGTCGGGGTGCTCGCCGGTGGCAGAAACAGGCTGACGGCGGCGGCCTGCGGCACGGCGCTGCTGACCGCCTCGGCGCTGACGCGGTTCGGCATCCTGCGCGCCGGCATCCGCTCGACCGAGGACCCCCGCTACACGATCGAACCGCAGAGAAAGCGGCTCGCGGCCCGGCGCCGCGCGGGCACCGTCCACGATTCGATCACGACCGCCGGATAAGCCGGCCGGCCGCGGGTCTAGCGCACCTCGATCCCGGACCCCGGAACGGTCTGCCCCACCACGGGGTGCCCGGGCAGTTCCCCGACCACGAGCAATCCCCCGGACGTCTGCGCGTCGGCCAGCAGCAGCAGGTCATCCTCCGTGATGCCTGCTCCCGGCCGCAGGTGCGGGCGGACCCATTCGAGGTTGCGCCGGGTGCCGCCGGAGATGTAGCAATCCCGCAGCGCCTCCCGTGCGCCGGCGATGAGCGGCACGGCCTTTCGATCGATGACTGCACCCACGCCGGACGCGCGGCACATCTTGTAGAGGTGGCCGAGGAGGCCGAACCCGGTGACGTCGGTCGCCGCGCGGACGCCGCCGCGCACGGCCGCGTCGGCGGCCTCCCGGTTCAGTTGGGTCATCACGGCGATTGCCTCGTCGAAGACCTCACCGGTCCTCTTGTGCCGGTTGTTGAGCAGACCGAGGCCGATCGGCTTGGTCAACGTAATGGGCAGCCCCGGCCGGGCCGCGTCATTGCGCAACAGCTTGCCGGGATCGGCGATGCCGGTCACCGCCATCCCGTACTTCGGTTCCGGGTCGTCCACCGAGTGCCCGCCCGTCACCGGACAGCCCGCCTCGGAAGCCAGTTCCAGCCCACCCCGCAGCACTTCGGTCAGCAACTCCAGCGGCAGTACGTCGCGCGGCCACCCGACCAGGTTGATCGCGCTGACCGGACGCCCGCCCATGGCATAGATGTCCGAGAGGGCGTTCGCCGCCGCGATCCGGCCCCAGTCATACGCGTCGTCGACCACGGGAGGGAAGAAGTCCGCCGTCGAGAGCACTGCGAGGTCCCCGCGGACCCGCACGGCCGATGCGTCGTCGCCGTCGTCGAGGCCCACCAGGACGTCGGGGTTGGTTTGGCCGGTCAGGCCGCGAACAACGTCCTCGAGCTCACCGGGCGGAATCTTGCAAGCGCACCCTCCGCCGTGCGCGTATCCCGTGAGCCGGACTGTTGCGGCGGATTCTTCTGCTACGCCGGTGATCCCGTTCATGGTCACAGCATAGGAGCGGCGGGCCGGTGTTACCATGCTCGTGGAGGCGTCCGGGTCCTGGTGGGCCCCCCGGTCTTCAAAACCGGTGAGGCCGAGTACCTCGGCCTGGCGGGTTCGATTCCCGTCCGCTTCCGCCAGCTGCTGCAGCTGAAGGTGACCCGGGAAGGAGGGCCGTGGGCCAGAACGACCCGCGCCGACGCATTCCGCGCACCGACCAGCTGCTCGCCCACCCGGAGCTTCGCCACGCCCGCGTCCGCCTCGGCGACGACGTCATCCGTTCCACCGTTCGGGACGTGCAGGAACAGGCGCGTCGCGGCGACCTTGCCCCGGAAGACGTCGAGGCGACGGTTCTGTCCGCCGTGGCAGCCCGGGCTGCCACCTCGTTGACGCCGGTGCTTAACGCCACCGGAGTCATCGTCCACACGAATTTGGGACGGGCTCCGCTCTCCGAATCCGCACGCCAGGCGGTGCTGTCGGCGACCGGTTATGTCGACGTCGAGCTGGATCTGCCCACCGGCGGGCGGTCCCGGCGCGGGGCAGGTGCCCGGAAGGCTTTGCTGGATGCCTGTCCGGCCGCCGAGGAGGCGCTGGTGGTCAACAACGGTGCCGCGGCCCTGGTACTGGCCACGACCGCCCTTGCCGGGTCCCGCGAAGTGGTCATCAGCCGCGGCGAGCTCGTCGAGATCGGCGCCGGTTTCAGGCTTCCCGAGCTGATCGAGTCGACCGGTGCCCGCCTGCGCGAAGTGGGCACGACCAATCGGACGCACCTGGAGGACTACGCTTCGGCGATCAGTGCGCAGACCGGATGCCTGCTCAAGGTGCACCCGAGCAATTTCCGGGTCAGCGGATTTACCGCGGACGTCGGCATCGGCCAGCTCCGGTCCCTGGCCGAAGAACACCAGGTCCCGTTGATAGTCGATCTGGGCAGCGGCCTGCTCCAGCCAGACCCGATGCTGCCCCAGGAGCCGGACATCTCCGGTGCGCTGGCCGCCGGTGCCGACGTCGTCATCGCCAGCGGTGACAAACTTTTGGGCGGCCCCCAGGCAGGACTGCTCTTGGGCCGTGCCGCAGTCATCACCCGCCTGGCCCGCCATCCGCTCGCGCGGGCGATGCGGGCGGACAAACTGACGCTGGCCGCGGTGGAAGCGACGATCACCGGAGAACAGACGCCGGTGTCAGCCGCCCTGCACGCCGATCCCGCAGGGCTGCGGCAGCGCACGGAGCGCTTGGCGGCCAGCGCCGGCGGTCGTGTGGTCGAGCACGACGGAAGGGTCGGTGGCGGGGGAGCGCCCGGGGTGCCGCTGCCCGGGTGGGCCGTCGAGCTGCCCGAACCGGCCGCCGGACGGCTGCGGACGGGCGACCCCGTTGTGTTGCCGCGGGTCCACCGCGGTGCCTGCCTGGTCGATCTTCGCTGCGTGCCCGAGGCCGACGACGAACGGCTGGCTGACGCCGTGCGCTCGGCTCTTGTGCACGTCGAAATCCAGCAGAGAACCACAGGCTCCTGACATGTTCGTGGTGGCCACCGCAGGACACGTCGACCACGGGAAGAGCACCCTCGTGCGCGCCCTCACCGGAATGGAGCCCGACCGTTGGGCCGAAGAACGCCGCCGCGGTTTGACCATCGACCTGGGTTTTGCCTGGACCGTGCTTCCGTCGGGCAGGGACGTGGCATTCGTGGACGTGCCCGGACACGAGCGGTTCCTTTCCAACATGCTGGCTGGTCTCGGTCCCGTCCCCGCGGTGTGTTTCGTCGTCGCCGTGGACGAAGGCTGGCAGGCCCAATCCAGCGACCATCGCGACGCAGTCGCGGCGTTGGGCATCAATCACGGGTTGGTGGTGCTGACCCGCAGCGACCGTGCCCCCGGCCGGGCCGACGAGGTCCTCGCTCGGGTGCGGGCGGAGCTGGCCGGCACCGGGCTGCACGACGCGCCTGCAGTTACCGTGTCCGCGGTTACCGGAACGGGCCTCGACGAGTTGCGCAAGGTGCTGGATACGACGCTGTCGTCAGTTCCCGCTCCGGACCCCTCAGGCCGGGTGCGCTTGTGGATCGACCGTTCCTTCACCGTCAGCGGTGCGGGAACAGTGGTCACCGGAACGCTGACAGCCGGATCGCTGGCCGTAGGCGACCGCTTGCAGCTCGCGGGCCACGGCAGCCTCCGGCCGGTGTCGGTGCGGGGCCTGCACAGCCGCAACGAAGCCTTTCCTTCCATCGGTCCAAGCAGCCGGGTCGGCGTCAATGTGCGCGGCATGGCCGCCGGCGACATCCGCCGCGGCGACGTCCTCCTGTCCGAAGACGCCTGGCTCCTCGTGGACAGCATCGATGTCCGCCGCACGATGGGTGCGGCGTTCCTCGACGGGCCGCGGCATCTGCTCGCCCACATCGGCACTGCGGCCGTGCCGTGCCGGCTGCGTCCGTTCAACGAGGAACACGCTCGCCTGACCCTCGAGCGGCAGCTCCCGCTGATGATCGGGGATCGCCTGGTGCTTCGGGCCGAAGGCAGCCGGTCGGTGCTGGCGGGCGTCCAAGTCCTCGACGTCGACCCGCCCGCGCTCGACCGCCGGGGGGACAGCACCAGGCGCGCCGAAAGCCTCGCGGCCATGCCTCCCGAGGGCGATGCGCTCATCGAGGTGGTCCGCCGGGGGGCTGTCCGGTTTGAAGACTTGCGCCGGATGGGTGTTTCCGCGCCCGGCAAGGTCCCCGACGACGTGCGGGCCTTTGGTCAGTGGTGGGTGCACGCACCCGTCTTCGACGCCTGGCAGCGGCGGCTTCGGGCCGCGGTGCTGGAGCTGGGGGAGCGGGACCCGCTGGCGTCCGGCCTGTCCCGCGGAGCGGCCCTGGACCTGCTCGGACCGGCAGGGCGTGCGGTCCTCGACGCGGCTATCCGGGAGGCGCGGCTGGAACAGGTCGGCGGCTACATCCGCCTCCCGGGCCGGCCTGGCGATCTCGGTGCCGCCGAAGCCGGGGTCAGCACGCTGGAGCACCGCCTCAGGTCCGAACCGTTCGCCGCCCCGGAAGCCCACGACCTGAGGGCTCTCGGTCTCGGGAACCGTGAACTGGCCGCCGCCGAACGCAGCGGGCGCCTGCTCCGGTTTGCCGGCGGGGTTGTGCTGCTCCCGCACGCACCCGCCCTGGCGATGCGGGAATTGGCCCGCCTGCCCCAGCCCTTCACGGCCAGCGAGGCACGCCGTGCCCTGGGCACGACCAGACGTGTGGCCATCCCGCTGCTCGAACACCTCGACGCACGGGGCTGGACCCGGCGGCTCGACTCCGGCCAACGCACCCTCGTGCAGCGCGCCCACGCGACAGGAGAAGGCAGCCAGGGCGACGACGGCGGACACAAATCAGTTAGCGGCCGATAACTGAAACTTGTCTCAGGCAACCGTTTTCCAGAGGCGCCGGAACCCTGCAACAGGCCGAGAACCCCGTGAATCCGGGCATCCGGCTGTTTGCGTCCGGGCCGGGCCGGAGTTTTCTCCCTGTGGCGGCCCGTGGCTTTAAGGTTGCATCTCGGTAACAACCGGATATGAAGCGAAGTTTTTATACCCAACCCGGGGGGTTCCGGTTTACGCTCTATTGCGTGTGAGACATGCCACGTTCGGCGGGAAGCTCCTTGAACTTCAGGCGACGCGGTCTATGTCCGTCCCCTGCAGCACTGCAGGGGGCCTTCCAAAGACAGAAACAAGGAGGCGGAATGCGTTTCGGACGTACTTCCAAAGCTATCGGGGTCGCGGCTGTTGCAGCCCTGGCCCTGAGCGCCTGCGCGAATTCGGGTGGCGGAAACTCCCCCGAAGGCACAGGCGATTCCACCGCGGCTGGAGCCGGTGGTTCCATCAGCGTCGCTGAAGTCAACGCCTTCAGCTCCTTCAACTCGGACACGGCCGTCGGCAACGTCGATATCAACTCGAAGATCTCGTACCTGACCCATGCGGACTTCAACTACATCGACAACGAACTCAACGTGGTCAAGAACGAAGAATTCGGCACCTACGAGAAGGTCAGCGAAGACCCGCTGACCATTAAGTACACGGTTAACGAGGGCGTCGCCTGGTCGGACGGCAACCCGGTCGACGCCGGCGACCTGCTGCTGGCCTGGGCCGTCTACTCCGGCCATTTTGACGATGCCACCTACAACGACGAGGGTGAAGTCGACAAGGGCACCGCCTACTTCTCCTACGCCGGCGACACCTCCGGCCTGGGCCTGACCGACAAGCCCGAAATCAGCGACGACGGCCGCTCCATCACGCTGAAGTACTCCAAGCCGTTCGCCGACTGGGAGATCTCCTACGGGGTCCTGGACAGCCCGGCCCACGTGGTGGCCGAGAAGGCCGGACTGGCGGACGAGCAGGCCCTGGTCGACCTGATCACCGAGAGCCCCAAGGGCAACCCGGACAAGCCGGCCGAGAACGAAGAACTGAAGGCCGTTGCCGATTTCTGGAATACCGGTTTCGACAGCAAGACCCTTCCGTCGGATGCCAGCCTCTACCTCTCCACCGGCCCGTTCATCGTGGACAGCATCACTCCTGATCAGTCCATGACCCTGGTCCGCAACGAGGCCTACGAATTCGGCCCGATGCCGAACGTGGAGGAGATCACCATCCGCTACATCGGTGCCGCTCCGGACCAGGTCCAGGCGCTGAAGAACGGTGAAGTGGACATCATCGCCCCGCAGGCCTCCGCGGACACCGTGGAACTGCTCGAAGGCCTGGACGGCGTGACCGTCAACCGCGGCGAGCAGCTCTCCTACGACCACATCGACCTGAACTTCTCGGGCGTCTTCGAGGAGGCCAACGTCCGCGAGGCGTTCATGAAGGCCGTGCCGCGCAAGGCCATCGTTGACCGCCTGATGGCTCCGCTGGATCCGGAGGCGACGCCGCTGGATTCGCAGTTCTTCGTGCCCGCTCAGGCCGGCTACGAGGACTCTGCCGCCAACAACGGCTCCGAGAACTACCAGGAAGCCGACATCGAGGGTGCCAAGGAGCTGCTGGCCGGCGCCACCCCCGAGGTTCGGATCATGTACAACAAGGACAACCCCAACCGTGTGGACGCCTTCACGCTGATCGAGGAATCCGCATCCAAGGCCGGCTTCAAGATCGTCGACGGCGGCTTGGGCGGCTCGGACTGGGGCTCCGCCCTGGGCGGCGGGACCTACGATGCCACCATCTTCGGCTGGATCTCTCCGGGCGTGGGCGTCAGCGGCGTGCCGCAGATCTTCCGCTCCGGTGCCGACTCCAACTACAACGGTTTCTCGAGCAAGGAAGCCGACGCCCTGATGGACGAGTTGATCGTCACCACGGAACCGGCGAAGCAGGACGAGCTCATCAAGCAGATCGACAAGATCGTCTGGGACTCGTTCTACGGCCTGCCGCTGTTCCAGCCGGTCGGCATCGATGCCTACAACAGCGACCGGATCGACGGTGTGAAGTACATGCCGAACCAGACCGGCGTCTGGTGGAATTTCTGGGAGTGGAAGGTTAAGTAACCGCCCCGCCTGTTCCTCGGCAGAAAACATGCAAGGCGTCGGGACCTTGAGCACCACGGTCCCGGCGCCTTGCGGCATTTAGCACCGACTTTTCCCGCATAAGTGATTGGGATTTCCCAAATTCCGCTCGTGTGTAACCTGCATTACACTCACTGTGAAAATGCCGGATCCACAAGATCCGCAAACACATATCAACGAGGTTGAAAACGCTATGGTGACCTACATTGTGCGGCGGTTATTCACCGCCGTGCTCATTCTCTTAGGTGCCTCCTTCCTGGTCTATCAGCTGACAGCGCTGTCGGGTGATCCCCTGCATGACCTCCGGGAGAGTAATGCCGCGAACAAGGAACAGCTCATGCAGCAGCGCATTGCGCTGCTCGACCTGGGGACGCCGGCGCCCATCCGGTACTTCGGCTGGCTGGTCGGCGCCGCCAAGTGCGTCGTCCCGTTCGTGGCGCAGTGCGACCTGGGCTATGCCGTCAACGGCCAGCCGGTCACCGTCGAACTGGGCCGGGCCATGGGCATGACCATTCTGCTGGTCACGGCGGCAACAGTCCTCGCCATCGTCATTGGTGTTTCCCTGGGCATTGTTTCGGCACTGCGGCAATACAGCGCCTTGGATTACGGCATTACCTTCATGGCGTTCCTATTTTTTTCACTTCCCGTTTTCTGGGTAGCCGTCCTGCTGAAAGAATTCGGTGCCATCGGATTCAATAACTTCCTGAAGGACCCCGACATACCGCTGCAATCCATCCTCATCATCGGATTGGTCAGTGCGGTCGTATGGTTCGTCTGCGCGAACGGCAGCTACAAGCGGAAACTGGGCGCCGCCGGAATTGGGTTCCTGCTGGCCGCCGCGGTGTTCTGGGGGCTGTCGGTCACCCAGTGGTTCAAGACTCCCGGACTCGGGCTGGTGGTGATCGCCATCAGCGGCGCCGGCATCGCCTTCGGCATCACCATGCTGGCCGCGGGCCTGAAGAACCGCAAGGCCCTCTACTCGGCGCTGATCACCGTGGGCATCGGCGTCATCATCTACTTCCCGATCCAGCCGCTGCTGGCCCAGGCCACCGGGCTGATGATCTTCCTGCTGGCCCTTGCCACCGTCCTGGTAGGACTCGCGGTCGGGTGGTTGATGGGCGGTTACGACCGCCGCCAGAGCATGAACGCCGCGGCGATAACCGCCTTCCTCGTCGGATGCCTCATCGCGCTCGACCGCTACATGCAGGCATGGCCCACCTACTTCACCAACGGGCGCGTCAACCAGCGGCCCATCGCCACCATCGGCTCGGAAACGCCGAACCTCAAGGGTGACTACTGGATCCACGGCCTTGACACCTTCACGCACCTGCTGCTGCCCACCATCGCGCTGCTGCTGATTTCGCTGGCGTCCTACAGCCGCTACTCGCGGTCCTCGATGCTGGAGATCATGAACATGGACTACATCCGCACCGCCCGGGCCAAGGGCCTGGGCGAGCGCACCGTGGTCATGCGCCATGCGTTCCGGAACGCGCTGATCCCGATCGCCACGATCGTCGCCTTCGATATCGGCGGGCTGATCGGCGGCGCAGTGATTACCGAGCAGGTGTTCGCCTTCGCCGGCATGGGCCAGCTGTTCATTCAGGCGCTGCAAAGGGTCGACCCGAATCCGGTGATGGGTGTCTTCCTCATCACGGGCATCCTGGCACTGGCCTTCAACCTTGTCGCGGACCTGGTCTACTCCGCGCTTGATCCGCGAGTGAGGGTAAAGGCATGAGCACCACAGCAACGAAACCCGTCGCAGCCACCAACGAGAATAAGGCCGGCCTCAGCCAAGGCCAGATCGTCCGCAGGCGCTTCATTGGCAATACCGCCGCCGTCATCAGCCTCGTGGTCTTCGGCCTGATCCTGCTGGTCGCCTATTCCTCCAGCGGGATGTTCGGCCTGCCGGGCTGGTGGAAGTACACCCACAACGGGGTCAACGACATGGTGAACGGGGGAGCGCCCACCCTGCAGGTGTTCCCGTTCAGCCTGGGCGAACATCCGTTCGGACAGGACCGCCTGGGGCGCGATACGTTCGCCCAAACCATGCGCGGCGTGCAGATCTCCGTGGCCGTGATGTTCATCATCGGCCTCGTGGGCGGCGTCATCGGCGTGGTGGTCGGCGCGCTGTCCGGTTACTTCCGCGGCTGGGTCGAAGCCGTGCTGATGCGGCTGACCGACGTCGTCATCGTGATCCCGCTGATCATCATCGCTGCGGTGCTCGGCCAGGTCGCCGGGCGGGCCGTCGGGGCGAACGTCCAGCCTTACTTCCTGGGCCTCTTCGTGGGAGCCGTGGTGTGGACCGGTCTGGCACGGTTGGTGCGCGCCGAGTTCCTGTCCCTGCGCGAGCGCGAATTCGTCGATGCCGCACGGATCGCCGGCGCGTCCAGCGCACGCATCATCTTCAAGCACATCCTGCCCAACGCCGTGGGCGTCATCATCGTCTCCGTGACCCTGAGCATGTCGGCGGCGATCCTGCTGGAGACCAGCCTGTCCTACATCGGCATGGGCGTGAAGGCACCGGACGTGTCGTTGGGCTCGCTGATCAGCCAAAACCAGGAAGCGTTCCAGACCCGTCCGTGGCTGTTCTGGTGGCCGGGCATGTTCATCGTGGCCATCTGCCTGTGCATCAACTTCATCGGCGACGGACTCCGTGACGCGTTCGACCCGCGGCAGAAAAAGTTCAATGCCAAGCGGGCGAAGGCGGCGGCGGTTTCCGCGCACCCCGAGACCGGAACCACCGCGACGACGGGTGTCTAGGATGGGCACCCGTCGCCTTCCCGGCCACTTGGGGCCCGGCTCAGCGGGCCAGCGTCACGACGCTGAGCACCGCGAGCACCGTCCCGACGGCGAGCACCGCCCAGTTCGGCGTCCGTCCCACCGGGACGTTGTCGGCATCTCCGATGCTGATGCGGCCCGCAGCCAGAAGCTCCGCCCAGCGTTTGCGCACGTAGTACGCGGCTGCCCCGGAATCGGTGTTGGCGAGATCGCCCGGCCGGACCGACTGCGCCGGCCCGTAGGTGGTCTCCGGAAGCCCTTGGACGTGGTCGGCGCGTGCGCGGTGGACGCCGAACATGCCGGGAGCCGGCGCGGCCCACGAGGTGTACTTCCCCCGCGGGGTGACCAGGGTCAGCGCATACTTGGTGTCGACCGTCGCCAGTGCTGCCCAGGGCACGGAGGCAGTGCGCACCGGGTTGCGCAGCACCACGCCGTCGTCGCCAATCACGACGGCGGGATACCAGGCCAGCCACCAGGTCAGATAGGCGATAGTGAGCAGCGGCCAGGAGACGAGCAGGCTGCCCGGGCCGTGCGTGAGCACCGAGGACGCCAGGCTGACCGCCACGATCGCCCAGACGATACCCGTGAACCAGGTCGCGGAGCGCGGACGGAAGACCTTGGAGCCGGCGGCAGCAGACGTTGTCATGACCCCATAGTTTCAGGCCCGGGTACCAGTTCTCCACTAGCATCAACCAACTGCGACAGGTTGGAAGGGAAAGACCAGCTATGACTGAAATCATCGATCCGACGCTGCCGGCAGGAGATCTGGAGACGGCCGGCGGCGCAGCACCCGTCCTGGAGGTCACCAACCTCAGCGTGGACTTCGGCGTGGACAAGGAGTGGGTGCCCGCCGCCATCAACCTCAGCTATGACGTCAAGGCAGGCGAAGTCCTGGCCATTGTGGGCGAATCCGGTTCCGGCAAGAGCGCCAGCTCCATGGCGCTGCTGGGCCTGCTGCCGTCCAACAGCCGCGTCACGGGGAGCGTCAAGCTCAACGGGCGCGAGATCCTGGGCCTCAGCAGCGCGAAGCTCCGGCAGGTGCGCGGCAACGACGTCGCCGTCATTTTCCAGGAACCGATGACGGCGATGAACCCCGTGTACACGATCGGGTTCCAGATCGTGGAAACGCTGCGGCTGCACAACGCCATCTCGCCCGATGAGGCCCGGCAGCGGGCGCTGCGGCTGCTCGAGCTGGTCGAGCTGCCCGACCCGGAAAAGGCTTTCCGGTCTTATCCGCACCAGCTTTCGGGCGGCCAGCGTCAGCGCGCCATGATCGCCCAGTCGCTCTCCTGCGACCCCAAACTGCTGATCGCCGACGAGCCCACCACCGCCCTGGACGTCACCGTGCAGGCCGAGATCCTGGACCTGATGCGCAACCTGCGCAACAAGCTGGACAGCGCCATCGTGCTGATCACCCATGACATGGGCGTGGTGGCCGACCTGGCCGACAAGATCGCCGTGATGCGCCGCGGCCGCATCGTGGAGACCGGCACCGCGATGGAAATCTTCAACAACCCCCGGCACGAATACACGCAGGCCTTGTTGGCCGCCGTGCCCCACCTGGGCGGGCGTCCCGAGGACGGAACGGAAGTCGACCTCACGGCGGCGCTGGCCGCCGCGACCGGTGTCTCGTTGAGCATTGACGAGACCGAGCTGCAGCGGCGCGAACGCGAAAACGCCGAAGCCCTGGCGCAGGCACGCGATGAGTCGACCAAGGGCGACCCCGTGCTGCAGCTGACCAACGTGGCCATCGAATATCCCAAACAGGGCCGGGTGCCTGCCTTCCGCGCCGTGGAGGGGGCCAACCTGTCCATCTATCCCGGACAGGTGGTCGGCCTGGTCGGGGAATCCGGATCGGGCAAGACCACGATCGGCCGCGCCGCCGTCGGGCTGCTGCCGGTCGCGGAGGGCTCCCTGCGCGTGGTGGGCCACGAGATCGCCGGCGCCCGGCCCAAGCAGCTGCACGCGCTGCGCCGCCACGTGGGCATGGTGTTCCAGGACCCGTCGTCCTCGCTGAATCCCCGGCTGCCGATCGGCGAGAGCATCGGCGAACCGATGTACCTCGCCGGCGTCGCCAAGGGCGCCACGCTGCAGCGGAAGATCGAGGCGCTGCTGGACCAGGTGGAGCTGCCGCGCGCGTACCGCAACCGCTATCCGCACGAACTCTCCGGCGGCCAGAAGCAGCGCGTGGGCATTGCCAGGGCGCTCTCGCTGGAACCGAAGCTGATGGTGGCGGACGAGCCCACCTCCGCACTGGACGTGTCGGTCCAGGCCACGGTGCTGGACCTGTTCCAGAACCTGCAGCAGGAACTGGGCTTCGCCTGCCTGTTTGTCACCCACGACCTGGCCGTCATCGACGTGCTCGCCGACCGGATCTGCGTCATGCGCCACGGCCGGATCGTTGAGCAGGGCACCCGCGACGAGATCCTGCGCAACCCGCAGGAACTGTACACCCAGCGGCTGCTGGCGGCAGTACCGTTGCCCGATCCGGAGAAGCAGCGCGAGCGCCGCGAACTCCGCGCCCAGCTGCTCGCCGGCGGCGACTGACCCGCCATTCCGCCCTACATAGTGCCGGGCTCCCCGCCCATGATGAAATGGCGGCGGGGGCTCAGCCGCCCCTGGCCGGCGCGGTGCAACGACGGCGCGGCCGGCCATCGCGCAATCCAGGAGTGTTAGTGGTACGCAGCATGAACATCGAGGCGATCGAAAAGGGCATTGGCGTCAGCTGGTCCGAGGTGGAGGAGTTCTTGGCCGGCATCGGTGCCAAGGAACTGAGCCACAAGGACATCGCCGCTGCCTTGCACGAGGCGGGGCTCGCGGACGGTTGGTGGGCGCAAACGGCCACCGTCGCCTACGAACAGCAGATCGGCCGGCGCCAGCCCGGCCAGGACTGCGACGGGGAGTTCCAAACCTCGGTGAGCAAGACCGTCACCGGAAGCATGGACGAGGCGCGAAACAAGTGGGTTGCCGTGGTTGGCGGCGCGGAGGAATTCTCGGGCATCGCGGTCACCCGCGGGCCAGAGTTAAGCGACACCGCCAAGTGGCGGTACTGGCGCTGCGGCTTGGCCGACGGCTCCCGGGTCAGCGTGCATATCTACGAAAAGCCGTCAGGCAAGTCCTCGGTAGGCGTGCAGCATGAACGGCTCGAGTCGACCGAGCAGCTTGACCACTGGCGTGCCTACTGGAAGGCCAAGCTCGCCGAGCTCTCCTGAGAGGCCCGCGACCCGGGCCGTCGCCGGCGCCCCGCCGGGTACGTGGCCGTGTCCCCGACCGAAACCTCGGCAGCGGCCGCTTTTAGCATCCCTTTTCGGCAAATTGCAACCCAATTGGAAGCAAGGCCTGTTATCAGCGTCACAGTTGGCGCATATGCTGGTGCCACCTGAGCCCGCCCGGCTGCGAACCATGCCGGCGCGGACCGGTCCGGCGTCACAAGCCGCCGGATGGAGCACGGTACCTGAGGAGGCGGCATGCGTTTCGCTCGAACATCCCGACTGGTTGGACTGGCAGCCGCGGCAGCGCTCGCGGTGACGGCCTGCGGCGGTGGCGGTGGCGGAGGCGGTGGCACGGAGGGCGGCGGCGACGGCAACGCCGAAGCGGTGATCACGGCCAACAGCACGGAGCCGCAAAACCCGCTGGTCCCCACCAACACCAACGAGGTTGGCGGCGGCCGCGTGATAGACCTCATCTTCGAAGGCCTGATCAGCTACGATCCCGAGGGCAAACCGGTCAACGCGGTAGCGGAATCCATCGAGACCGAAGACTCGCAGAATTACACGATCACCCTGAAGCCGGACCAGACGTTCACCAACGGTGACCCGGTCACCTCCAGCTCCTTCGTGGACGCCTGGAACTACGGTGCCGCCGTCGAGAACGCCCAGCTGAGCGCCTATTTCTTCGAAAGCATCGAAGGATACGACGAGGTCAGCTCCGAGGGCGCGACCACGAAGGAGATGTCCGGGCTCAAGGTCGTCGATGACACGACCTTCAACGTGACGTTGAGACAGCCCGAATCGGACTGGCCGTTGCGCCTGGGCTACACGGCGTTCGCGCCGCTGCCGCCCGTGGCCTTCGAGGACATGGAGGCCTTCGGGGAGAACCCGGTCGGGAACGGACCCTACATGCTGGCCGGTGACGGCGCGTGGCAGCACGACGTGCAGATCGAACTGGTGCCGAACCCGGACTACCAGGGCACCCGGACCCCGCAGAACGGCGGGATCACGTTCAAGTTCTATTCGTCCTTTGAGGCGGCCTACCAGGACCTGCTCTCGGACAACCTGGACGTGCTCGACACCATCCCGCCGAGCGCGCTGGCAAACTTCAAGACCGACCTCGGCGAGGGCCGCTGGTTGGAGAAGCCCTATGCCGGCAACCAGACCATCGTCATTCCGCAGTACTTGGAAGAATGGACCGGCGAGGCCGGCCATCTGCGGCGCCAGGCCATCTCCATGGCGATCAACCGGGACGAGATCACCCAGGTGATCTTCCAGGGCGGGCGGCAGCCGGCCACCGAGTTCACGGCCCCCGTGCTCACGGGCTACAGCGAGAGCATCCCGGGCAACGAAGTGCTGCAGTACAACGAGGAGGAAGCCAAGCGGCTGTGGGCGGAAGCCGACAAGATCGAACCGTGGGGCGACAGGACGTTCACCATCGCTTCCAACGCCGACGGCGGCCACAAGGAATGGATCGAAGCAGTCGCTAACGGCCTGAAGAACGTGCTCGGCATAGACGCCCAGTTCGAGTCCTACGCCACCTTCCCCGAGCTCAGGACCAAGGTCACGGCAAAGGAGATGACCGGCGCCTCGCGTGCCGGCTGGCAGGCCGACTACCCGTCGCTGTACAACTTCCTCGGCCCGCTGTACGGCACCGGGGCTGGATCCAACGACGGCGACTACTCGAACAAGGAGTTCGACCAGAAGCTGCGCGAGGGGCTGGGGGCGGCCACGCCGGAAGAGGGCAACCAGATCTTCAACGAGGCGCAGGAGATCCTGATGGAGGACCTGCCTGTCGTCCCGTTGTGGTACCAGGTCCGGCAGGTCGGCTGGAGTTCCGTCGTGCAGGACGTGGACACCGCCTGGAACGGGGTGCCGATTTACCACCAGATCACCGGCAAGTGACCCCGAGGCGCTGCGGGGCCGGGCCGTGGCCGGGCCCCGCAACGCCCCAAACCTGACCCCCCAGCGAGAGGCAGGGTTGATGATCCATCACTTGGCGGCACGCAGGGCGCAAGGAGGAAGCTAGTGCTCTGGTACATCTTCCGGCGCTTCCTGCAGATGATCCCGGTGTTCTTTGGCGCCACGTTCCTGGTCTATTTCCTCGTTTTTTCGCTTCCGGGCGATCCCATCCAGGCACTGTTCGGTGACCGCGCCGTCAACCCAGCGGTGGCCGCCCAGCTTCGGGCGCAGTACAACCTGGACCAGCCGTTCCTCATCCAGTACGTCCTCTATCTGAAAAACCTCGTCACCTTCAATCTCGGCAACGACTTCTCCGGCAGGCCTGTTGCCGAGGTGCTGGCCCAAATCTTCCCGGTTACGGTCAGGCTGGCCATCCTCGCGCTGGTCTTCGAAGCCGTCTTCGGCATCCTTTTCGGTTTGATCGCCGGTCTGCGGAAGGGCCGGATGTTCGATGGGACCGTATTGGTCGCCTCGCTGATCGTCATAGCGATCCCGATTTTCGTCCTCGGATTCGTCCTGCAGTTCCTCGTCGGCGTCAAGCTCGGCTGGGCCAGACCCACAGTGGGCGCCCAAGCGGGCTGGTCCGACCTGATCCTCCCGGCCGTCGTGTTGGGCCTAGTGTCGCTGGCCTACGTGCTGCGCCTGACCCGAACATCGATCATCGAGAACATGAACGCCGACTACGTGCGCACCGCGATGGCCAAGGGATTATCCCGGCCGCGCGTCGTCGTCGTGCATATCCTGCGGAACTCCATGATTCCGGTCGTGACGTTCCTGGGCGCCGATCTCGGAGCCCTGATGGGCGGGGCGATCGTGACCGAGGGAATCTTCAACGTCCCCGGCGTCGGCCAGCGACTGTACCAGTCCGTGCTGCGGGGCGAGGGCCCCACCATCGTGTCCATCGTCAGCGTGCTCGTGCTCGTCTACATTCTGGCCAACCTGCTGGTGGACGTGCTCTATGCCTGGCTCGACCCGAGGATCCGTTATGCCTAGAGAACCGCTGGAACGCGACAACCCGGCCATCGAGCATTTCGTTGCGCCCCTGGACGAAACTCCGGTGCTGGCCACCGACAAAGTCGACGAGGATGTCCAGCCGCTCAGCCTGTGGGCCGAAGCGTGGCGCAACCTGCGGACCCAACCGCTCTTCATCATCTCGGCGCTGCTGCTGTTGCTGGTGATTGTCGTGGCGCTCTTCCCGGGGCTCTTCACACAGACTCCGCCGGCGCAAAATTGCCTGCTGGCCAATTCCGACGGCGGACCGGCGCCCGGGCACCCGCTGGGGTTCACCAAGCAGGGATGCGACGTCTATTCGCGCATCATCTACGGGACCCAGGCATCTCTGACGGTGGGTATTTTCGCCACGCTCGGCGCACTGCTAATCGGCGGGACGCTCGGTGCCATTGCCGGCTTCTACGGCGGCTGGCTGGATGCGGTGATCGCCCGGATCGGCGACGTCTTCTTCGCGCTGCCGCTGATCCTGGGCGCCATCATCATCATGCAGCTGCCGTTGTTCCGGGCCAACCGCAACGTCTGGACAGTGGTCATCACGCTGGTGGTCTTCGGCTGGCCGCAGGTGGCCCGCATCACCCGGGGTGCCGTCATTTCCGTGCGCAACGCCGACTTCGTCACGGCGGCCCGGTCGCTGGGCGTTTCCAGGGTCGCCGCCCTGGTCAAGCACGTCATCCCCAACTCGCTGGCGCCCGTCATCGTGGTGGTGACCGTGAACCTGGGCATCTTCATCGTCGCCGAGGCCACTCTGTCCTTCCTGGGCATCGGGCTGCCGCCCGACGTGATGTCCTGGGGCAATGACATCTCCACGGCCCAGGTGTCGCTGCGCTCCAACCCGGCCAGCCTGCTCTGGCCGGCGCTGGCGCTGTCCGTCACCGTGCTGAGCTTCATCATGCTCGGTGACGCCCTCCGCGATGCACTCGATCCGAAGGCGAGGAAGCGATGACGCACATCCGCGAGGTCGACGACGCCGCGCCCCTGCTGCAGATCAAGGACCTGGCGATTACGTTTCGAACGTCCACCGGGGACGTGGAAGCGGTCAAAGACGCCCATCTGACGGTCATGCCGGGGGAGACCGTGGCCATAGTGGGCGAATCGGGCTCGGGCAAGTCGACCACGGCGCTGGCGACTATCGGGCTGCTCCCGGAAAACGGCCGGGTCTCCGGCGGCCAGATCGTCTTCGCCGGGGAAGACCTGGCCGGCGCCAGCAGCCAGCGGATCGTGGAACTGCGCGGCAATTCGATCGGCATGGTGCCCCAAGACCCGATGTCCAACCTCAACCCGGTGTGGAAGATCGGCTTCCAGGTCAGGGAGACGCTGCGGGCCAACGGGCTCCCCTCCGACAATGCCGCGGTGGCGAACGTCCTGGCAGAGGCGGGGCTGCCCGATGCCGCCAGCCGTTCGCGGCAGTTCCCGCACGAATTTTCCGGCGGCATGCGCCAACGCGCCCTCATCGCCATCGGCTTGTCGTGCCGGCCGCGGCTGCTGATCGCCGACGAACCGACCTCAGCCCTCGACGTGACGGTGCAGCGCCAGATCCTGGACCATCTGGAATCAATGACCCGGGACCTCGGCACCGCCGTCCTACTGATCACCCATGACCTGGGTTTGGCCGCCGAGCGTGCCCGCAAGGTGGTGGTGATGTACAAGGGCCGGGTCGTGGAGTCGGGTCCCGCCCTGCAGATTCTGCAGAATCCGCGCCACCCCTACACGCGACGGCTGGTTGAGTCGGCGCCGTCCCTGGCGTCGCGGCGTATCCAGTCGGCGAAGGCCGCCGGCATCGAAACCTCGGATCTGCTGGCACCGGTCGGGCAGGAGGCCACATCCATCGACAACGTCATTGAAGTCAAGGGCCTGACCAAGGTCTTCAAGCTGCGCAGCGGGTTTGGGAAGTCCGCCGACTTCACCGCGGTGGACAACGTGTCCTTCAATATCAAGCGCGGCACCACGATGGCGGTGGTGGGGGAGTCGGGATCCGGCAAGTCCACCGTGGCAAAGATGGTCCTGAACCTCGAGTCGCCGACCAGCGGCCACATTGTCTTCGACGGCGTGGACATGACCGCCCTCAACGCCAAGGCCCTGCTTGCCTTCCGCCGGCGGGTCCAGCCGATCTTCCAGGATCCCTACGGGTCGTTGGACCCCATGTACAACATCTTCCGCACCATCGAGGAGCCGTTGCGCGTGCACAACATCGGGGACCGCAAGAGCCGCGAAGCCAAGGTCCGGCAGCTGCTGGACCAGGTGGCGCTTCCGGCGTCCGCCATGCGCCGGTTCCCGAACGAGCTCTCCGGCGGCCAGCGCCAGCGCGTCGCCATCGCCCGTGCGCTGGCGCTGGACCCCGAGGTGGTGATCTGCGACGAGGCGGTCTCCGCGCTGGACGTGCTGGTGCAGGCCCAGATCCTGGACCTGCTGGCCGGCCTGCAGCAGGACCTGGGCCTGAGCTACCTGTTCATCACGCACGACCTGGCCGTGGTCCGGCAGATCGCCGACCACGTCACCGTGATGGAAAAGGGGAAGGTGGTGGAGGCCGGCACCACGGACAACGTCTTCGACTCCCCGCAGCAGCGGTACACGCAGGAGCTGCTGGCCGCCATTCCCGGCGCGAGCCTGGAGCTGCCGCCGGAGGTGGCCTGACCCCAGGACTCCAGCCCGCCGCCGGCCCCGGCTCCGGGCCGCGTTAGGCCATGGGTGGCGTTGCGGATTACAATGGAGTGCCTACCCGCATCCGGGCACGGCGCTGGCTGTCCGATATTAGGCCCAGGTTCCATGTAATCCACGGAAGAGTAATCCCGCATGTCTGAAACCACCGCATCGACGCAGAGCGCCGTTCGCAGCGACCTTCGCAACGTCGCCATCGTAGCCCACGTCGACCACGGGAAGACCACCCTCGTGGATGCCATGCTGAAGCACACCGGTGCCTTCGCCAGCCACGGCGAAACCGAAGAGCGCGTCATGGACTCCGGGGAACTGGAACGTGAAAAGGGCATTACCATCCTGGCCAAGAACACCACCGTGTTCTACTCCGGCCCGTCCGCCCAGGGCGAGACCATCACCATCAGCGTGATCGACACTCCCGGGCACGCCGACTTCGGCGGCGAGGTGGAGCGGGGCCTGTCCATGGTGGACGGCGTGGTCCTGCTGGTCGATGCGTCCGAGGGCCCGCTGCCGCAGACCCGTTTTGTGCTGCGCAAGGCGCTGGCCGCCAAGCTCCCCGTCATCCTGGTGGTCAACAAGACCGACCGTCCGGACGCACGGATCGACGGCGTCGTCGCCGAATCGATGGACCTGCTGCTGGGCCTGGCCTCCGACCTTGCCGACGAAGTCCCCGATCTGGACCTGGACGCCGTCCTCAACGTTCCCGTTGTCTACGCCTCCGGCAAGGCCGGCCGCGCCTCGCTGACCCAGCCCGCCGACGGTACCCTGCCGGAGGACGAGGACCTGGAGCCGCTGTTCGCCACCATCATGGAGCATGTCCCGGCCCCGTCCTACGACCCCGACGGCGTGCTGCAGGCGCACGTGACCAACCTGGACGCCTCACCCTTCCTGGGCCGCCTGGCGCTGCTGCGCATCTACAACGGCACCCTGCAGAAGGGGCAGACCGTGGCCTGGGCCCGCCAGGACGGCCAGCTGAAGAACGTGCGCATTTCCGAACTCCTGGCCACCCGGGGACTCTCCCGCGTGCCGGCCGAATCCGCCGGCCCCGGCGAGATTGTCGCCGTCGCCGGGATCGAGGACATCACCATCGGCGAGACCCTGACCGACGCCGAAAACCCGCAGCCGCTGCCGCTCATCAAGGTGGACGATCCGGCCATCTCGATGACCATCGGCATCAACACCTCGCCGCTGGCCGGCAAGGTCAAGGGTGCCAAGGTCACCGCCCGCCAGGTCAAGGACCGGCTGGACAAGGAACTGGTGGGCAACGTCTCGCTGAAGGTGCTGCCGACCGAGCGCCCGGATGCCTGGGAGGTCCAGGGCCGCGGCGAGCTGGCGCTGGCCATCCTGGTGGAGCAGATGCGCCGCGAAGGGTTCGAGCTGACCGTGGGCAAGCCCCAGGTGGTCACCAAGACCATCGACGGCAAGGTGCACGAGCCGATGGAGCACATGACCATCGACGTGCCCGAAGAGTACCTCGGCGCCGTCACCCAGCTGCTGGCCGCCCGCAAGGGCCGGATGGTCAACATGGCCAACCACGGCACCGGCTGGGTCCGGATGGAGTTCATTGTCCCGGCCCGCGGCCTGATCGGTTTCCGCACCCGGTTCATGACCGAAACCCGGGGCGCCGGCATCGCCGCGTCCATCTCCGAGGGCTACGAGCCCTGGGCCGGGCCGATCGAGTACCGCACCAACGGTTCGATGGTGGCCGACCGGGCCGGCGTGGTCACGCCCTTCGCGATGATCAACCTGCAGGAACGCGGCTCCTTCTTCGTCCAGCCCACCTCCGAGGTCTACGAAGGCATGATCGTGGGCGAGAATTCGCGGGCGGACGACATGGACGTGAACATCACCAAGGAAAAGAAGCTCACCAACATGCGTGCCGCTTCCTCCGACAGCTTCGAAAACCTCACCCCGCCGCGGAACCTGACCCTGGAGGAGTCCCTCGAATTCGCCCGCGAGGACGAGTGCGTTGAGGTCACCCCGGAGTCCATCCGCATCCGCAAGGTGGTCCTGGATGCCAACGAGCGGCTCAAGGCCGCCCGTGCGCGCGCCCGGGCATAAACTGGACCTATGACAGAGCAGAGGCAACCCGCCGGAGACCACGGCGGGTTGCCTTCCGCTGTTTCGGGCCAGGGCCCCGAACGGCGCGCGGCACGACGGCGGCGTCCCGCCTTTCACGGGTGGGGCACGGCTGTCTTCGGCGCGGTGGTGACGGCGGTCGCGGGAACGGCCCTCCACTCGCAGATTCTCTATGCCGGGGAGTCCGGGTATCCGTGGGGCGCCGCGGCGGCCCTGCTGTTCGCCCTGGCGGTGATGGTCTGGGCCGGGCTCAAGACGCACAACGTCCTGATCGCCGGCCTGACGGGTGTCCTCTCGTACGTCCTCGTCGGACTGATGGCGCTGGCCCCCGGCGCCGAGCCGCTGATCGTCACCGGGACCACCGCGGCGGTGGAATTGCCGATCGCCGTGGCGGGCCGGATCTGGATGATCGGACTGGTGTTCGCCACCGTCGTGGCGCTGCTGGCCTGCGCCTGGGTGCTCAAGCCGCGGCGGGCCGGGGCCTGATTCGGGCCGTCCGCGCGCCGGGCGTCAATTCGCCGTTTGGTCCAGATGGTGGGCCATGAAGATCGAGGTTGCGGTCCCGTCCTCGTCGGCGGGCAACATCGCGTATTCCTCGAAGATTGCGCGGATCTTTCCCAGCATCTCCTGGCGGTGAGCGTCGTTGAGTTTGATGCCCATCCGGGTGGTTTCGATCTCGTCCGGGGCCAGGCCGTCGATTTCCTGCAGGAAGGTCTCTACCAGCACCGGTGCCGCGTCCGGCATCTTCGCGCCCCAGGACATCCGGGTGGCGCGGTAGGGGACTTCCTTGGCCCCCCGGTTGCCCTTTCGCGGTTCCTCGGCCTCCAGGAACCCGGTGTTGAGCAGCGTGCGCACGTGGTGCAGCGAGGTGGCCGGATTCAAGCCGAGCAGTTCCGCGATCTCTTTGTTGGTCCGCGACCGGTGGAGGCAGAGCCGGAGAATGCGCAGCCGTACCGGGGAGCTGAGCGCCCGCCCGGTGGCTTGCAGGTCCTGGTCCGTAGGCATGTCTCCAGCATACGACACCAGGTGCCTAATGATTGACTTTCCCCAATCGCTGCCCGAGACTGTGACCTGTGACTCAGGCACCCGCTCCACGGGGCTCCGGAACCGCCCCGGCAGCCGACGCTGCCCGCCCGGGCGGCGCGCCGCCGTCGTTGTGGCGGGACCCGAACTTCCTCACCTTCTGGTCGGCGCAGACGATCAGCCAGGTCGGGGTCCAGGTCGGCCAACTGGCCGTCCCGGTCCTCGCGGTGATCGTTCTCGGGGCCAGCGAGTTCCAGGTGGGTGTCCTCAACGCCAGCGCCACCGCTGCCTTCCTGCTGATCGGCCTGCCCGCGGGCGCCTGGGTGGACCGCTGGCTCAAGCGGCGGGTCATGATCACGGCCGACCTGGTCCGAGCCGCCGCCATGCTGTCCGTGCCGCTGCTGTGGTGGATGGGCGTGCTGCAAATGTGGCACCTGTATGCGGTGGCGGGCGTGCTCGGCTGCGCCACGGTGTTCTTCGACGTGGCCTACCAGAGCTACATCCCGGTCCTGGTGCGCGGCGACCAGGTGGCGTCGGCGAACTCCAAGCTGGAGAGCACCGCGCAGCTGGCGAGGATGGGCGGACCCGCCGCGGGCGGCGGCCTGCTGCAGGTGATGGCGGCTCCGCTGCTGTTCCTCGCGGACACGCTCGGCTATCTTTTCTCGGCCCTGTTCCTGGTCCGCACCGCAGACCGCGAAGTGCCTGCGCCGCGGCACGGCCGGCGGCCGCTCGTGGTGGAAATCAGGGAAGGGCTTGGCTTCGTGGTGCGGCATCCGCTGATCAGCCGGATAGCCGCGTGCACGGGCCTGACAAATTTCTTCGCCGGATTGGCCTTCACGCTGTTTCCCATCCTGGTGCTGCGCGAACTGGGCCTGGGCCCGGGCCCGCTGGGGCTGGTCTATTCGGTCGCCGCGGCCGGCGGGCTGCTGGGCGCGGTGGCGGCGCCCAAGCTGGCGAAGCTGACCGGCGAAGGGGCGCTGATTCCGCTGGCGAGCGTCGCGTCGGCGGTCTTCCTGGCGGCGATGCCGTTGTCGGCGCTGATGCCGGATACCGCCTCGGCGCTGCTCCTGCTGATCGTCGCCGAGGCCGGTGTCTCCTTCTGCTCCCTGGTCTACAACGTGATGCAGGTGACGATGCGCCAGCGGGTCTGCCCGCCGCGGCTGCTCGGGCGGATGAACGCCTCGATCCGGTTCGTGGTGTACGGCGTGTTGCCGCTCTCCGGGCTGCTGGCGGGCGTGCTGGGCGAAACCATCGGGTTGGTGCCCACCCTGTGGATCGGTGCGGCCGGGTCCGCGCTCGCCGCGGCGCCCGTGCTGTTCTCACCCCTGTGGGCGCTGCGGAAACTGCCAGACAGCTACGAGGGCTGACCGCCGGCGCGCGGGCGGTGCCGCGGCGGGGCGGGCGGCACCTGCTTGGCCGCGGCCACGGCCGACAACGAAACGACGACGTCGCCGCGCCGGGTGCCCACCGTGCAGCTGTCGGCATCGACGGCCAGCAGCTCGCCGAGCACGTCCGTGAAGCCGCCCTCGATTCGGTAGCGGACCACCACGCGTGTTCCCGGTGCTGCTGCGGCGAGAAACGCGGCGGGGGTAGCGGGTATCACGTGACCATCTTAGGTGGGCCGTCCCCGGCTGGGGAGATAATGGTCCCAACCGATACGCTAGAGGGAACTGTTCAGAAAGGTGCTGACGGACGTGACGTACGTAATCGCACAGCCGTGCGTGGATGTAAAAGACAAGGCATGTATCGAAGAATGCCCGGTGGACTGTATCTACGAAGGAGAACGGTCCCTGTACATCCACCCGGATGAATGTGTCGATTGCGGCGCGTGCGAACCGGTCTGCCCGGTCGAAGCCATCTACTACGAAGATGACACTCCCGAGGAGTGGGCCGACTACTACAAGGCCAACGTGGAGTTCTTCGACGATCTGGGTTCCCCGGGCGGTGCCGCCAAGCTGGGCAATACCCACAAGGACCACCCGCTGATCGCCGCGCTGCCGCCGCAGAACCAAGACTGACCTCGATGGCTTCTTTCGGCCTGCAGTTGCCGGATTACCCGTGGGACGCCATGGCGCCCTACGCGCAAAAAGCGGCCGAACACCCGGGCGGCGCGGTGAACCTGTCCATCGGCACGCCGGTTGACCCCACTCCGGCCGTCGTGCGGGAGGCCCTGGCCGCGGCCGCCGACGCCCCGGGCTACCCGACGACGCACGGCACCGCCGAACTGCGGGAAGCGATCGTGGAGTGGTTCGGGCGCCGTCGAAACGTTCCCGGGATGGATCCGGAAGCGGTCATGCCCACCGTCGGTTCGAAGGAACTGGTCGCCTGGCTGCCCACCTTGCTGGGACTCGGGGCCGGCGACGTCGTGGTGCGCCCCGTCGTGGCGTATCCGACGTACGACATCGGCGCCATCCTGGCCGGCGCGACCCCGGTGGCGGCCGACAACCTGGCGGACTTGGATGCGCAGACCAGGAGCCGGGTGAAACTGGTGTGGGTCAACTCGCCGGGCAACCCCACCGGCCTGGTGCGCGACCGGGCGGAACTGCGCACCCTGGTGGAGGACGCCCGCAGCCTGGGCGCCGTCGTCGCCTCCGACGAATGCTACGCGGAGCTCGGCTGGGGCGCCTGGGACACCGCCCGCGGCGGGCAGGCCGTGCCGAGCGTGCTCGATCCGTACGTCGCGCAGGGCACGCACGAGGGCCTGCTGTGCGCCTACTCGCTCAGCAAGCAGTCCAACCTCGCCGGGTACCGTGCCGCCTTCCTGGCCGGAGACCCGGCGCTGATGCCGAACATCATCAACAGCCGCAAGCATGCGGGCATGATCGTGCCGTTCCCGGTCCAGGCCGCGATGCGCGCCGCCCTGCGCGACGACGCGCACGTCCAGGAGCAGAAGGACCTGTACCGGAGCCGGCGCGAGCGGCTGTTGCCGGCGCTGGAGAATTTCGGCGTGCAGATCCGCCATTCCGAGGCCGGCCTGTATTTGTGGGGGACCGCGGGGGAAGATACATGGACCACCGTGGGCCGTCTTGCCGGGCTGGGCATTGTCATCGGTCCCGGCGTGTTCTACGGCGAGGCCGGAAACAGCTACATCCGGGTTGCGTTGACCGGCAGCGACGAACGGATCGACGCCGCCGTCGAACGGCTTTCCTGATCCGGGGCCGACGGCGCCTGACTGTGGATATGAACAAAAATATATGTCCCGGATTAGATATATCCGTGACTCTACGGGTAGCGTTTTACCCGAGTATGTGCATGCTCAGTGCCACAAGCGCCGGCGTGCCGTAAGCTTCCAAACCTCCTGAAGGGGACTCAATGACTGAGCAGACCGGTGCCAAGCTGCACTTCGACGGCGGCGAACTCGAACTCCCACGGCTCAAGGCCGCCGAAGGCAACGACGGCTACGACGTATCCAAATTGCTGAAGCAGACCGGCGCGGTCACCTTCGACCCGGGGTTCATGAACACTGCGGCGACCACCTCCGCGATCACCTACATCGACGGCGACGCCGGTGTGCTCCGCTACCGCGGCTATCCGATCGAGCAGTTGGCCGAGCACTCGAGCTTCCTCGAAGTGTCCTACCTGCTGATTTACGGCGAACTGCCCACCCCCACCGAGCTGGAAGCCTTCGACCAGAAAATCCGCCGCCACACCCTGCTGCACGAAGAGCTCAAGGGCTTCTTCGGCGGATTCCCGCGCGACGCACACCCGATGCCGGTGCTCTCCTCCGCGGTCAGCGCCCTGTCGACCTTCTACCAGGACTCGCTGGATCCGTTCGACGACGAGCAGGTGGAACTCTCCACCATCCGCCTGATGGCCAAGCTCCCCGTGATCGCCGCCTACGCGCACAAGAAGTCCATCGGACAGGCCCTGCTCTACCCGGACAACTCCATGAACCTGGTGGAGAACTTCCTGCGCCTGAGCTTCGGCCTGCCGGCCGAGCCCTACGAGCTGGACCCGACCGTGGTGAAGGCGCTGGACCTGCTGCTGATCCTGCACGCAGACCACGAGCAGAACTGCTCCACGTCCACCGTGCGCCTGGTGGGCAGCTCCAACGCCAACATGTTCGCGTCCGTCTCCGCCGGCATCAACGCCCTGTTCGGTCCGCTCCATGGCGGCGCCAACGAGGCCGTGCTGAACATGCTCCGCCAGATCCAGGCCAGCGGCCAGGCCCCGGAGCAGTTCATGGAAAAGGTCAAGAACAAGGAAGAAGGCGTGCGCCTGATGGGCTTCGGGCACCGCGTCTACAAGAACTACGATCCGCGCGCCCGCCTGGTCAAGGCCACCGCGCACGAGATCCTGGGCAAGCTCGGCGGCAACGACGAGCTGCTGGACATCGCCATGCGCCTGGAAGAGAAGGCGCTGGCGGACGACTACTTCATCGAGCGCAAGCTGTACCCGAACGTGGACTTCTACACCGGGCTGATCTACAAGGCCATGGGCTTCCCGGAGAAGATGTTCACCGTGCTGTTCGCCATCGGCCGCCTGCCCGGCTGGATCGCCCAGTGGCGGGAAATGATCAAGGATCCGCAGACCAAGATCGGCCGCCCCCGGCAGCTGTACACGGGTGCGCAGGAGCGCGAGTACCCGGCCCGCTAGCACGACGGCGGAGCACGCCTTAATGCCAACGGCCCCCGGAGCAATCCGGGGGCCGTTCGTTTTGCTTCAGGCGGACACCGTTTGGTCAGCCGGCGTAGCCCTTCGGGTTGTTCTTCTGCCAGCGCCAGTGGTCTTCGCACATCTGCTCGAGGTTCTTGACGGCGGACCAGCCGAGCTCGGCCAACGCGGCCGAAGGATCGGCATAGCTGATGGCGGCGTCGCCCGGGCGCCGGTCGGTCAGCTCGTAGGGGATGTCGAATCCCGCGGCCTTTCCAAACGCGGCGAGCACCTCCAGCACGGACGAGCCCTTGCCGGTGCCCAGGTTCCAGCGGCGGACGCCGGGCCGGTCGGCAATGAAGTCCAGGGCCGCCAGGTGTCCGGCCGCCAGGTCCATCACATGGATGTAGTCGCGCACGCCGGTACCGTCCGGCGTCGGGTAGTCGCTGCCGAAGACGCGGACCTTGTCCCGGCGGCCCACGGCCACCTGCGCCACGAACGGCAGCAGGTTGTTCGGCACGCCCGTCGGATCTTCGCCGATCCGCCCGCTTTCATGCGCGCCGACGGGGTTGAAGTAGCGCAACAGGGCCACGTGCCAGCGCGGGTCGGAATCGCCCAGATCGGACAGGATGTCCTCGATCTGTTCCTTGGTCCGGCCGTAGGGATTGATCGCGTCCAGCGGAAGCTTCTCGGTCAGCGGCACTTCCTCGGTGGCGCCGTACACGGTGGCCGAGGAACTGAAAACGATGGTGCGGACGTTGTGGGCGTCCATCGCGCGGAGCAGGTTCAGCGTGCCGCCCACGTTGTTGTGGTAGTAGTGCAAGGGTTTTTCGACGGACTCGCCGACGGCCTTCAAGCCGGCAAAGTGGATCACGGCGTCCACGGATTCGGCCTCCAGCACCCGGTTCAGCGCGGCCTCGTCCAGCAGGTCGGCCTGGTGGAACCGTGCCTGCCGGCCGGCTAGCTCCTGGACGCGGCGCAGCGACTCTTCGCTGGAATTGGCCAGGTTGTCGAGCACCACCACGTCGTGCCCCGCCTCCAGCAGGGCGAGCGTGGTGTGCGAGCCGATGAAGCCGGTTCCTCCGGTGACCAGAATTCTCATGCCAACCAGCTTAGTAGCTCACCCCCCGTCTCCCCGGTACGGTCCGCAGCGGGTTCAGTACAGGGCTGGACACCAAGGTCTAGAGTTGAAATACGGGCAGCGGGGGAACCCGGCGGGCGGCACCCGCAGCGGGGGCCACTGCAGAAGAGCTGCGTCGTCGGTCCGAGCGAAAGGACGCGGACAGGATGCACGAGACGGGTGGGCCGGGGTGGCGGATCACCGCAGACACCTCGGGACATATGCTGCTGGCACTCTACCTTCGCGACGTCGCCGGCCTGGCCGGAGCCGGCTGGCCGGGGGTCTCGCCGGTGTTGCCGACGGTCCGCACCGCCGATCCCACCCAGCTGACCGCGCATGTCGGCGGCCCGGCGGCGCTGCGGGACGAGTGGGAGAAGTGGTGGGAGGACCTGGTCCGTGACCGCCCGGGCAACGCCGCGAAGCTGGCCCCGCCGTCCTTTCCCGCCTTCGCCGGCAGCCCCGCGCTGCAGCGGCTGCTGCAGGCCCACTTCGGCGCCGGGATGAGTTGGGCCCGGGCCCGAATGGCCGAGTACGGGAAATTGGCGCAGGAACGTGAGGCCAAGGGCACTACCGGGTTGATCCGCGAACTGGTCCAGGACCGGGAAATGGAACTGGGACGTGCCGCGCGGGCCTTCGAGCTGAAGCTCATCGAACTGCCGCTGTGCGAGCCGCGTGCCTGGTTTGTGGAGCCGGACCGGGTGCTGTTGTGCCAGACACTGATGGACGACGAAGGTGCCTTCCGCAGTTACCTGCAGCCGATCGTCGAACTCATCGTCTAGCCGCGCGGGTGGCTCAGGTGGCCGACTCGTGCGCCACGGTGATCACGACGTAGCCGGTGTCGGTATCGGCGCCGACCCAGCCGCCGTCGTCACGCTGCCAGCGCAGGCCCGCATGGGCAACCGACTCAAGGCCGAGCTCCTTGGCAGAAGCCACCGCCCACTGCGCCACGGCCCAGCCCCGCTCATCGGCTGCGGCCACCCGGACCTCGCGGCCGGCGACGGCCATGTCCAGGCCCGGATGCATTGCCTCCAGTTGCGCCAGGACGGCCGCGGGGTCGCCGGCTGCCTCGGCATCCTTGAGCACACAGTTCAGGGCGGCAGGCGAGTGGCCGGTCAGTGCTGAAGCGAAGGCCTTGGCTTCGGCCTCATGGTCTGCGTACGCCAGCGGATAGGCGCTGCGCTGGACGGTCTGGGCCGCGTCGGTCACCGGCATGGACTCGTAGCCCGGGACCTGTTCGAGCACCTCGTAAAACTTGTTGGCCGCATACACCGGGTCCTGCACCTGTTCCTCGGTGCCCCAGCCCTGGGACGGCCGCTGCTGGAACAGCCCCCGGGAGTCGGGACCGGCCGTATCGCCGTAGTCGATGTTGCGCAGCTTCGACTCCTGGATGGCCGTCGCAAGGGCAATCGACGCGGCGCGTGCGGGCAGCCCGCGACCGATGGCAATCCCGGAGATGAGCGCGGCGTTCGCGGCCTGGTCCGGTGCCAGTTCGAAAGTGTCTGAACCGACGACGGCGGTGCACCGCTCCCGGACCAGGGTTTGGGAACGGTCAATGAAGGTGGCGGCGAAGTAGGCGGCACCACCGACCAGGGCCAACAGGACGATCAGGCTGAGCAGGCTGCGTGTCCTGCGTGCGCGGGCTTGCCGGGACATGGCGGTCCGGAACTGCTAGTTGGCGTGCAGGACCGCGTTGAGCTCGACGCTCTGGCCCTTGCGCGGCAGGACCTCCACCGCGCCGCTGGTGGAGTTGCGGCGGAACAGGAGATTGGGCATGCCGGAGAGCTCCACGGCCTTGACCTGGCGGTGGTCCCCGGTGGCAACGTCGATCAGGCTCACCCGGGTTCCGGCGGTGACGTACAGGCCGGCCTCGACCACGCAGTCGTCGCCGATGCTGATGCCGACGCCCGAGTTGGCGCCCAGCAGCACGCGCTCGCCGATGCTGATCCGTTCCTTCCCTCCGCCGGAGAGCGTGCCCATGATCGAGGCGCCGCCGCCGACGTCCGAACCGTCCGCCACGATGACGCCCGCGGAGATGCGGCCCTCGACCATGGAAGTGCCCAGCGTGCCGGCATTGAAGTTGACGAAGCCTTCGTGCATCACCGTGGTGCCGGCCGCCAGATGCGCGCCGAGGCGGACGCGGTCGGCATCGGAGATCCGCACGCCGGAGGGGACCACGTAGTCGACCATGCGCGGGAACTTGTCCACACCGAAGACGGTGACCTGGCCGCGGCGGCGCAGGCGGCGGCGGACCGATTCGAAACCGTCCACGGCGCACGGGCCGAAGTTGGTCCAGACCACGTTGGGCAGCTGCCCGAAAATGCCGTCCATGTTCAGCGAATTGGGTGTGACGAGGCGGTGGGAGAGCAGGTGCAGGCGGAGGTAGGCGTCGGCGGTGTCGGCGGGCGCAGCGTCCAGGTCGATGCTGCGCGTGAGGACCTCCAGACGGGTGCCACGGTCCGGGTCGGCGCCGCCGGCGGCGTCGGACTCGAGGCCATCCGCCGCGTCCCGGGCGGCGCGGGCGGGGCCCAGGGCCGGCGCGGGATACCAGACGTCGAGGACGGTACCGTCGTCGGTGACGGTGGCCAGGCCGGTGCCGTGGGCGGTGCGGGGCGCGGTTTGTGCGGTGGTGCTCGCGGTCATGGATGCAAGTCTACCGAGCGCGCCGGGGCCCGGTGATGCCGGGAAGGGCCGCAGGCGGACGTCTGGCTAAGCTGGGGGAGTGACTTCCACCATCGCCCTGGACTTGACCGCCGACGTCGCCGACCTGACCGCGGCGCTGATCGACATCAACAGCGTGTCCGGCAACGAAACCGCCCTCGCCGACGCCGTAGAAGCCGCCTTGCGTGCCCTGCCGCACCTGAAGGTGGTGCGTGACGGCGACGCCATAGTGGCCCGCACGCAGCTGGGGCGGCCGGAGCGGGTTATCCTGGCCGGCCATCTGGATACCGTACCGTTGCCGTCCGTGCCCGGCTCCCGCGGTACCGTGCCGTCGGCGTGGGACGGGGACGTGCTGTATGGTCGCGGCGCCACCGACATGAAGGGCGGGGTAGCGGTGCAGCTGGCGCTGGCCGCCGAGTTGACGGCGCCCGGCCGCGACGTCACCTACGTTTTCTACGACCATGAGGAAGTGGACGCGTCGCTGAGCGGACTGGGCCGGCTGGTGCGCAACCACCCGCAGCTGCTGGAGGGCGACTTCGCCATCCTGCTGGAACCGACCGACGGAACCGTGGAAGGCGGCTGCAACGGCACGGCCCGGTTCGAGGCGAGCACGGTCGGCCAGGCGGCGCATTCGGCCCGCGCGTGGCGGGGCGTCAACGCGATCCACGCCGCGGCGGAAATCCTGGTCCGGCTCCGGGACCATGAACCGGCCACTGTCACGGTGGATGGACTGGACTACCGCGAAAGCCTGAACGCGGTGAAGATCAAGGGCGGCACCGCCGGCAACATCATTCCGGACAGCACCACGGTGGAAATCAATTACCGGTTCGCTCCGGACAAGACACCCGGAGACGCCGAGCAGTACGTGCGGAACCTGCTGGAGGGCTTCACGGTGGTGTGCACGGATGCCGCGGCCGGTGCGCGGCCCGGCCTGAACCATCCCGCCGCCGCCGAATTCGTTGCCGCCGTGGGGGCGGAGCCGAAGCCCAAGTACGGCTGGACCGACGTGGCGCGGTTCAGCGAGCTCGGGATTCCGGCCGTCAACTTCGGCCCCGGCGACGCGCTGCTGGCCCACACCGACAACGAACACGTGCCCGCGGAGGCCGTCCGTGAGTGCCGGGCGGCGCTGCGCCGCTGGCTGACGGCCTGACCGTCAGCGGCAGCCGGCGCGCAGCCGCCGGGCAACAGGGAAGGGGAGGACGCGCAGGCATCCTCCCCTTCCCTGTCGGCGGTCAGCGGCAGCCGGTCACACCTTGACGGCCATCGGCTGCGTGGTCAGCGGCGCGGTCTCGCCCGCGGTTCTGCTGCTCAGGAACTTGGAGAGCCAGTTGGCTACCCAGGACAAGGCGAAGTTGACGACGATGAAGAGGACGGCCGCAATCGTCAGCGACTGCAGGATCGGGCCGGCGGAGCCGTAAATCTGCATCGACCGCAACAACTCCGAGTACGTGATGATGTAGCCGAGGGCGGAGTCCTTCAAGATCACCACGAATTGGCTGACCAGGGCCGGCAGCATGGCCACCAAGGCCTGCGGCAGTTCGATGCTGCGCAACGACTGGGCACGGGTCATGCCGATCGCCATCCCGGCTTCACGCTGGCCCTTGGGCAGGCCGAACACGCCGGAGCGGACCAGTTCCGCGATCACCGAGCCGTTGTACAGCGTCAGGGCCGTCACGACCGCGTAAAACGGGATGTCGGCGGGGGTGCCGATTCTCAGCTGCCCAAACAGGAGCCAGAAGAAAATCATCATCAGCAGCACCGGGACGGCCCGCAGGAGTTCGACGATCACTCCGCAGAGCCACCGCAGGGGGCCGTTCGAGGCGAGCCTGCCCACGCCAAAGAGCAACCCGAAGACCACGGACGTGAGGATCGAGACTGCGGCGGCCTTAAAGGTGTTGATCAGGCCCGGCAGGATGGTGAACTGCCAGACCTCGCCGGTCAGGAAGGGCGTCCACAGCTCGGATGACAGCTGGCCTTTGTCGTTCAATCCGACGATGACGAAGATCGCCGCGCCGAGGAAGAGCAGGATGCCGATGATGTTGGTGACCATGATCCGCGCACGGGCCTTCGGGCCGGGCGCGTCAAAGAGGACGTTCTGCTTGATGTTCATCGTGACACCGCCAGTTTCTTGGAGAGCCAAGTGGTCACCAGGCCGATCGGCAGCACGATGATCACGAAGCCGATGGCGAAGGTCGCGAAAATGGCCATGATGACATCCGGCCGGAACTCGATCATGGTTTTCATCAGCCCGGCGGATTCGGCGACCGACGCCGCCGTTGCCACCGTGGTGTTCTTGGTCAGGGCGATCATGGTGTTGCCCAGTGGCGCCACGGCGCCGCGGAATGCCTGGGGCAGGATGACCATCCGCGCCGCCGGCAGGAAGCTCAGCCCGATGGCGCGGGCGGCCTCGGCCTGTCCCAGGGGCACCGTGTTGACGCCGCTGCGAATGGATTCGCAGACGAAGGCCGCGTGGTAGACGGACAGCCCGACGATGGCCCAGAGGAAGAAGTTGAAGTCGAAATCGCCGGAGAGGTTCATCTGGAGCTGGAAGACCGCCACCAGGATGCAGAACACCATGATGATGGTCAGCGGCGTGTTGCGGAAGACGTTGACGTACGCCGCGCCGGCCCAGCGGAAGCTGGGTACCGGTGAGATACGCATCAGGGCCAGGACGGTACCCAGCACCAACGAGCCCAGGGCGGCCCAAAAAGCGAGCTGGATATTGACCCACAAGGCTCCGACGACGTCGTAGGTCTCCAGCGCCGTCAGGTAGCTCTGGAAATACTCGGACAAACTGTCCATCCCCTTTCGGTGGGAAGAGGCAGATCATGTTGTGGGGCGGGAGAGCCCCGCCCCACAACGGATGTTGCTAGGCGCAGGCTTCGCCCGGCTTCGGCGGGTTCAGGTCCTTGTTGTAGGAGTAGTCCACACCCTCGGTGTTCTTCTTGAGGGCTTCTTCCCAGGCACCTTCCTCGACCATCTTGTTAATGGCTGCGTTGATGTCCGCGCACAGCTCCGAGCCCTTCGGCAGGCCGACGCCGTAGTTCTCCTCCGAGAACGGGTTGCCGACCACCTTGTACTTGCCGGCGTTGTTCGGCTGCGCCGCGAGTCCGGCCAGGATGATGTCGTCGGTGGTCACCGCGTCGATCTGGCCGCCCTGCATGGCGGTCACGCACTCGGCGTAGCTGGGCCGCTCGACCAGGTTCACTTCGGCAGCGTGCTCGTCCTTGATGCGCTGGGCGGAGGTGGAGCCGGTCACCGAGCAGAGGTTCTTGCCGTTGAGTGCATCCGGGCCTGTGATTTCGGTGTCATCGGTCCGGACCAGCAGGTCCTGCCCGGCCACGAAGTACGGTCCGGCGAAGTCGACGGTCTGCTTGCGCTCATCGGTGATGGAGTACGTCGCAAAGATCATGTCCACCTGGTTGTTGGCGAGCATGTTTTCGCGGTTGGCCGAGGGCGACTCGACGAATTCGATCTGGTCCTCCGAGTAGCCCAGCTCGTTGGCCACGTACTTGGCTACATCCACGTCGAAGCCGGTGAACTGGCCGCCGGAGGAAAAGCCCAGGCCCGGCTGGTCGTACTTGATGCCGACGCGGATGCCTTCGCCGCCGCCGGTGCCGCCGCCGGCAGTCTCGCCGCCGCCGCCGCCTTCGCCGCCGGTGCCGCCACCGCCGCCGCAGGCGGACAGCACGAGCGCGGCTCCGGCTGCCATGGCAGCCATTCCATAACGGGTCTTTCGCATGTTTTCTCCTTGCGTTGTCGGCCCTCCGTCAGTGAAGGGCCAGGTGTGGGGGTCAGTGTTCGAGGATCTTGCCCAGGAAGTCCTTGGCGCGGGTGCTCTTCGGGTTGGTGAAGAATTCTTCCGGGGTGGCCTGCTCCACGATCTGGCCGTCGGCCATGAAGAGCACCCGGTCCGCGGCCTTGCGGGCAAAGCCCATCTCGTGCGTGACCACGATCATGGTCATGCCTTCGCTGGCCAACTGCACCATGGTGTCGAGCACTTCGTTGATCATTTCCGGATCCAGTGCCGAGGTGGGCTCGTCGAAGAGCATCACCTTCGGCTTCATCGCCAGTGCCCGGGCAATCGCCACGCGCTGCTGCTGGCCGCCGGAGAGCTGGGCCGGCAGCTTTTGCGACTGGTTGGCCACGCCTACGCGCTCGAGCAGGCTCATGGCCAGCTCCTTGGCCTCGGACTGCTTCATCCCCTTGACCTTGATCGGTCCCAGGGTGACGTTCTCCAGGATCGATTTGTGGGCAAAAAGGTTGAAGGACTGGAACACCATGCCGACGTCGGCCCGCAGCTTGGCCAGGGCCTTGCCCTCGGCCGGCATCTTCTCGCCGTCGATCAGGATCTCGCCGTCGTCGATGGTCTCCAGGCGGTTGATCGCCCGGCAGAGGGTGGACTTGCCGGAACCCGACGGCCCGATCACGACCACCACTTCGCCCTTGGTGACCTCCAGGTTGATGTCCTTCAGCACATGGAGCGATCCGAAGTGCTTGTTGACGTTCTTCAAGGACACCAGCGGCTGGCCCGCCGGCGCGGCGGACGTGGCTCGGGTTGCCGCCGCCGGAGCAGCAGGCGGCGTTTTACTGTGCGATGCGTCACTGGTCATGGAACGAATCTAGCGAAAGATTCCCTTCAAGCAATGCATTCGCGACCGAACCGCCGGAATCGTGATTTAAGAGCAACCTGCACCCCGCACCGCTTGAACGCCGAATTGCCAAGGAATCAGGGGAAACCGCCACGGATGGCCGGCGAATCTGTAGCCTTGGGAAATGACAAACCAGCAAGACATTCCGCTCCCGTCGCAACTTCCGGGCGCACCGAAAACCCGCTTCAAGGGACCTGTGGAGCTGCGCCGTCGCCAGGCGGACATCCCGCAAGCTGACCAGTACCTGCTGGACACCAAGGACCGGGCGGAGTTTACGCACACCGATCCCTGGCGCGTGCTGCGGATCCAGAGCGAATTCGTCGAAGGGTTCGGCACCCTGGCCGACCTCGGCCCGGCGATCAGCGTCTTCGGTTCGGCCCGCACCCGGCAAGGCAGCAAGCACTATGCGATAGCCGAAGAGATCGGGCAGCTGCTGGTCCGGCACAATTTCGCGGTCATCACCGGCGGCGGGCCAGGTTCGATGGAGGCGGCCAACAAGGGGGCCAGCGAGGCCGGCGGCGTTTCGGTCGGACTGGGCATCGAACTGCCGTTCGAGCAGGGGCTCAACAACTGGGTGGACCTGGGCATCAATTTCCGGTATTTCTTCGCCCGCAAGACCATGTTCGTCAAGTATGCCCAGGGGTTCATCGTGCTCCCCGGCGGGCTGGGCACGCTCGACGAGCTGTTCGAAGCCATGGTGCTGGTCCAGACGAAGAAGGTGACATCCTTCCCGATCGTGCTGGTGGGCACGGCCTTCTGGTCGCCGTTGATCGACTGGATCCGCAACACGCTCCTGGCGGAATCAATGATCGCGGAGACCGATCTTGACCTGGTCAGTGTGGTGGATACGGCGGAAGAAGCAGTCGAGCAGATCATCTCCGGGCTGTCTCCCCGCTCCGGATTTTGACCCGGCGGGGCGTCCTCTCTGGCACGATGGTGCTGTGAGCGCTTTCCTCGTCTTCCTTGCCATCGCCGTTGCAGGTGCGGCCGCTGTTGCCGCATCCGGGCGGTGGGGCCGGAAGAGGGCAGCGGCTGACAGTGCGGCCGGCGGCGGCACCGGCACCGCGTGGGAGCGAGGGCACGTGGCCGCGCTGCAGGGCCTGAGCGAGCACGAGGCACGGCTGCCGGCGGTTCTGCTGCCCGAACACCCCCGCGCCGAAGACCTGGACAGCGTCCGGTTTTCCACCGCCCTGCGGGGCTACCGGATGGACCAGGTGGATGAAGTGCTTGACGTCCTGCGGGCAGAGCTGGGAGCCAAGGAGCGCCTGATCCGGCAACTGAGCCAGGAACAACCACACCACGACGGCGGTGCCCACCCGTCGCGGGAAGGATGACCGGGGTGCAGGACCGCCTTCCGCGGACACGGGTGCTTCGGGAGGCCGTGCACGCGGAGCTCTCCTTTTGGCGCCGGCGGATCTCCGGCTGGCCGTGGTGGGTCCAGGTGTCCGTGCTCTACGCCCTTTCCCGGCTGTACTCGCTGCTGGTCTTCCTCGCGGTGGCCCGTCAGCAGGGCCCGAATCCGTGGACGCGCGCGAATCCTGACTATCTGTCCTTCATCGGGATCTGGGACAGCGCCTGGTACCGGCAGGTCTACCTGGAGGGCTATCCCACCGATATTCCGCGCGGCCAGGACGGGCGGGTCGACGAGAACCAGTGGGCGTTCTACGCGCTTTTCCCCGGCATCGTCCGCGTCCTGGCGACGGCCACCGGGCTGGGGTGGCAGTTGCTGGCACCGTTGGTCGCCACCCTCGCAGGCTTTGCCGCCGTGCTGCTCATCTACAAGATTTTCCGGCGCTATGCTCCCCACGGCACCGCGCTGTGGGCCGTGGTCTTCGTGGCGGTCTTTCCGGTCTCGCCGATCCTCCAGGTTCCGTACGCCGAATCGCTGAACCTGGCGCTGCTGGCGGGGGGACTGCTGCTGCTGCTGCAGCGGAAGTACGTGCTGGCGATCCCCGTGGTCGTGCTGATGTGCCTCTCCCGGCCCGTCGGCGTGCCCTTCGCGGCGCTCGCCGGCCTGCACCTGCTGTGGCGGATCAAACAGCGCCGCACCGATCCGCTCCAGACCCCGGAACTCCTCCGCGCAGCCGCGCTGGCGCTGGTCAGCTGTGCCGCGGCCCTCGCCTGGCCGGTCCTGGCCTGGTCGGTCACGGGCGAGATGACCGCGTACACCGAAACGGAAACCGCCTGGCGGGGCGAAGACCTGGTCCTGTTCAGGCCGTGGTTCGACATGGGCGTGAACCTGTTCGGGCTGCTGGGCGGGATGATCGCCCCGCTGCTGCTGGTAGCCGCGGCGGCCTGGTTCCTCTGCTGCGCGCCGACCCGGAACATAGGGGCAGACCTGAGGCTGTGGTGCGCCTGTTACCTGGGCTATCTGCTGGCCTTCCTCCATCCGCAGACCAGCACCTTCCGGTTGTTGCTGCCGCTCTTTCCACTGGCTTTGGCGGCGGCCTTCGTATCGCGCAGTCGGGCCTACCGTGTGTGCCTGGCAGTGATGTTCCTGGCGGGGCAGATTGTCTGGGTCACCTGGCTCTGGTCATGGGCCGAGCTGCCCGGTGGCGGGGACTATCCGCCCTAGCGCCAGCGGGTTGCCGATGGGCCGCGTGTCGCGGAAATTAGCACCCGGTTGTGATGTACGCGATAATGGGTAGTGGTTGGACATGGCGGCCGGGGAACAAAGGCCGCCGATGTGAGGTTGGCGGGCAGGGCGATCACGGATCGGACTGCCCCATGGCGGAAGGGAATTCCCAGATGGCTGCGATGAAACCGCGTACCGGTGACGGACCGATGGAAGTGACCAAGGAGGGGCGGAGCCTCATCCTGCGGGTGCCCATCGACGGCGGCGGGCGTCTGGTGCTGGAACTGAACGCCGAAGAAGCGGGCAACCTCAAGGACTGCCTGCTCGGCGTCACCAGCGACGTGGCAAGCTAGGAACCGTTTGCTGTGAGCCGCGTTCCCTCCACCGCAGAGGAACAAACCGCCCGTCATCTGGAACAGGCCCTGATTGAACCGCGGATGGCGCGCGTCCTGGCCCTGCCGGCCCTCGGTCGCGGACAGTCGCCGGCCCAAGGTGCCGAGGACGTCACCGTGCTGGCGGTACCCATCGCTGCAGGCGAGGCCAACGCTGAGCAGGCGACGCCGCAGCCGCGCCAAGGAGCCGGCGAAGCGGCGGCAGACTTTGGCGCCGACGTGGCGGCCCTGGCGGAGGTCCACGGAATCTCCGGCAAGGCAGGCGAAGTGCTGGCGGCACCGGCGCCGCCACGCTCCGCGCAGCTGCCGGCGCGCCTGGTCTTGATCGGGCTGGGCAGTGGCAGCGCGGCGGAGCTGCGCAAGGCCGGAGCCGCCCTGGCCAAGGCGACGATGGGCACCGACCGGGTGCGCAGCACCGCCGTCGACGGCCTGCCGGACGAGTTGCAGCAGGCCTTCATCGAGGGATTCCTGCTGGGCGGCTACCGGCCGCCGCGCGCGGGCGCGTCCGATGGGCCCAAGCCGATGGCCGCGGTGCTGGAACTCACCGGGATCTCGGCAGGGACTGCCGCAACGGCAGCTGTCGGCGCCCGGGCCACGTGGTTGGCGCGGGACCTGGCGAACATGCCCTCCAACGTGAAGAGTCCGGAGTGGATGGCCGGCCAGGCCGGTCGCCTCGCCGCGGCCAGCGGCCTGGGCATTCGCACGTGGGACGAGCATCAGCTGGCCGCCGAAGGGTTTGGCGGTCTGCTGGCCGTGGGATCGGCGTCGCCGACTCCGCCCAGGCTGGTGCAGCTGGACTACACGCCCGCACAGGCCGGCGAGGACACCAGGCACATCGTCATCGTCGGCAAGGGCATCACCTTCGACACCGGCGGGCTGTCGCTTAAGCCGCGCGAACCGATGCTGCCGATGAAGACCGACATGGCAGGCGCCGGCGTCGTGCTGGCGGTGCTCGCCGCTGCAGCGGAGCTGCGCGTGCCGCACCGTGTCACCGGGCTGCTCGCCTTGGCAGAGAACGCCATCGGCGCCGCCGCCTACCGGCCCGGCGACGTGGTGACCGTCCACGACGGCACCACGGTGGAGATCGGCAACACGGACGCGGAAGGGCGCATGGTGCTGGCGGACGGCCTCTCCTACGCCGCCGCCCGGCTGCGGCCCGACGTCTTGGTGGATATCGCCACCCTCACCGGCGCGGCGTCCATGGGGCTGGGCAGGCAGCACGCGGCGCTGTACGGCAACCGGCCGTCCTTGCTGCGCGCTTTCGAAGCCGCGGGCGAGGCAAGCGGGGAGCGGGTCTGGCACATGCCGCTGGACGAGGTGGCGGCCGAGTACGGGTTCGCGTTGGAATCCGGCATTGCGGACATCTCGCACATAGCGTCACAACGGTCGAAGGTCGGCGGGGGATCGATCACCGCAGCGCTGTTCCTGCGCGAATTCGTCGGCACCCTCCCGTGGATCCACCTGGACATCGCCGGGACGGCTCGCGCGGACTCCGACCGGGCCGAGGTCACGAAGGGTGCCACGGGATACGGTGCCCGGCTGCTGCTGTCCTTCCTGCGCTCCTACCGCGGCTAGCGCAGGCGGTCGGACGGCAGGGCTGCCCGCGGGCACGGCACAGCAGGACGGTCAGCGTTTGACGGCCAGCAGCAGTCCCTCGCCGGTCGGCAGGATGGTGGACAGCAACTGGTCGTTTTCCCGGATGGCCCGGCCGACCTTGCGCAGCGTGGTGGTGGATTCTTCGCGGATGGCCGGATCCGATACCCGGTCATGGTCCAGGGCGTCGTTGACAATCAGCATGCCGCCGCGCTTGAGCAGGCGGACCGCTTGCTCCACGTACAGCGGATACGACGGCTTGTCCGCGTCGACGAAGACGAGGTCGTAGGCGTTGTCGGTCAGCCGGGGCAGGACGTCGGCCGCGCGGCCGGAGATGGTGCGCGTCCGGTTGCCCGGTATGCCGGCGTCGACGAACGCCTGGCGGGCCGCGCGCAGATGGTCGACGTCGGCGTCGATGGTGGTCAGCACCGCGGCCGGGGGGAGCCCGCGCAGGAGGCAGACCCCGGACACGCCCGCGCCGGAACCGATCTCCACCACGGTCTGCGCTCTGGTGCCCGCGGCGAGGACGGTCAAAGCCGCGCCGACCCCGGTGCCGACGGCCGCAACGCCGAGTTCATGGGAACGCTCACGGGCCCGAAGCAAGACGTCATCCTCGGCGGGGAGCCCCTCCGTGTAGGACCAACTCGTCTGCTTGTCGGCACTCATGAATCATCACTTTCTCTTCAGCTGTTCGGGGGAAACGGCGCAGGGCCGCAGTGCCAAGCCTACTGCCACAGTTGACGGGATCGGGCGCGTGCCGCGGCGCCGGGGCAGGTGCCGCCGGCCGGAAGGACATCCCCGGTGGATCTAGCGGTATTTGTGCAGCCCGTTTACAGAATTCTCCCAGTTTTTTGGGCCAAGATGGGTACCCGGGACGCCGATAGCCAGACCGGCAGCACGCCAGCCGCATTCCCGGACGCCCAGGAGGTGGGCGGCAGGCGGGCGGGCCGACGAAGGGGCACAAAGATGACGAAGCTTCAGGACGCCGCGTCGGACGCCGCGGCCGGCAACGATCGATGGGTTGCTCCGACGTGGGAAGAAGTGGTGCGCAACCACTCAGCCAAGGTCTACCGCCTGGCCTTCAGGCTCACGGGCAACCGGTATGACGCCGAAGACCTCACCCAGGAAGTCTTTGTCCGCGTCTTCCGGTCGCTGGATAACTTCAAGCCCGGCACGCTGGACGGCTGGCTTCACCGGATCACCACCAACCTGTTCCTCGACCAGGCCCGGCGCAAGAGCCGCATTCGGTTCGATGGACTGAGCGAGGAAGCCGAAGCCAGGTTGCCCGGCAAGGATCCCGGCCCCGAGCGCAGCTTCGAATACAACAACCTTGACATAGATGTCCAGGCCGCCTTGGACGAGCTGCCGCCGGACTTCCGCGCCGCAGTGGTGCTCTGCGACCTCGAGGGGTTGTCCTACGACGAGGTCTCCGCGGCCCTTGGCGTCAAGCTGGGCACCGTCCGCTCCCGCATCCACCGCGGCCGGACCATGCTCCGGGAGAAGCTGGCGCACCGGGATCCCGCCGGCAAACGCACGCGCCTGAAACTGCCCCGAATCGCCGGAGCCCACTGATCGCTGCCATGCTCCACCCGGAAAAAGAGCTGGCGGAGTATCTGGACGGCGAACTCTCCGATGACCGCCGCCCCGCGCTCGAACGCCATCTTCAACGCTGCCGGCGGTGCCGCAAGAATGTTGACGAGTTCCGCCAGATCCAGGATCGCCTCCGCGCGTTGGACGTGCCGCCCCCGGATGACAACCTGACCGCGCGGTTGTTGCGCTGCAGCCGACCCGGGGCTGCCGAGCCCGACGTGCCCCCGCCTGCCGCCGTGCCCTTCCCGGCCCCGGAAAACCGGCCCGCTGCCGTACCCGGCGCTGCCACGGTGTCCGGTGCCGCCGCCGGCGCGCTCCCGCCGGCTGCCGGCCCCGGAACGGACGCGGTGCCCTCGCGCAGGCCGGTCGGGCGGGTGCTGGCCGTCGCCGGCGGCGTCGTGGGCGGCTGCGCCGTGCTGACGTTGTCTGCGGCTTTCGTCCTGGGCGGCGAGACCCCGGAGGCGGACACCGGCCGGGGCCCTGCCACCGGCACGGCCTGGGTGCCGGTGGCCGCGGATGCAGGTGCCGCCCATCCGATCGCCATGGACAGCGCGGCACTCGAGGAGCTCCGGCGCAGTGGCTGGACCTGCCCGCTGCTGCCCGGGCTTGGCTACCGCATGCAGAGCGCGGAACGGACGATCGTCGACGGGCAGCCTGCCGTCCGGCTCGAGCTGAGCGACGGCAGCCACCGGGTGGTCGTCACCGAGCAGCGGCGCGGGGACGGGAGCGCGGACGGAACCGCCGGGGTGACGGATTCCGCGCCGCCGGTGAATGCCACCACGGGCCATCCCGTGACCATGGACGGGTTCCGGGAAGTCGCCGGGCTGAACCGGGCGGTATGGGTCCGCGGCGGTGAGGACTGGACCGTGGTGCTCCACTCCGACGACGTGACGTACACGTTGTGGTCCGACCTTCCGCTGGCCAAGATGCCGGAGACGGTCAGCCACGTGGTGCTGTCGGAGAACTCCCGCCTGAAGCTCCCGGCGCCGGCTCCGGCCGACGACCCGCTCAGCCGCATCATCCGCGGACTGGGGATGATGGTCAGCCCGCCAAGTGGCTGACCGGCCCGGCGAACGGGTAACCTTCAATCGTGTTTGGAATCAACGGCTCAGAACTGATCATCCTGGCAATCCTTGCCTTGGTGATCCTCGGACCTGAGCGGTTGCCCGAATACGCCGCGCAGCTGGGCAGGTTCGTCAAACAGCTGAAAACCATGGCCGCCGGTGCCAAGGAACAGCTGCGCGAGGAAGTCGGCGACGACATCGTCGACATGGACTGGCGGAAGCTTGATCCGCGGCAATACGACCCGCGCCGGATCATCAAAGAAGCATTATTGGACGACGACGAGGCGCCGCGTCCGGCCCCGGCCGCGCCGGCGGTCGCGGCGGCAGCCGCAACCGCAGCCGGCACGGGCATGTCAACCGGTTCGAGGGCGCCGGCGCGTTCGGCGGGCAGGCCCGCGGCACGGCTTGCCCCGGGCGAGGCGGCGCCGTTCGACACCGAGGCGACCTGACCGGCGAAGCGCGGCATCCGCCGTCGCACGGTGCCGCCAAGGGCGGCGTCCGCTGCAGGCCCTAGCGGGGAGTGACGCCCAGCGTGCGTCCGGCCAGGCCGCGCGGGCGCGCTGCCAATTCCGCCGCTATCCGCCGCAGTTCGGCCGCGGCGCCCCCGGCCCCGGAGCCGTCTGCCCCGTCCAGGACGATCGGACGGCCGGCGTCGCCGCCGGCGCGCAGCCGGGGTTCCAGCGGGATGCTTCCCAGCAGCGGTATCGGCGTCTCCAGCACGGCGGAGAGCCGCTCGGCGACGGCAGCTCCGCCGCCTGAGCCGAAGACTTCCATCCTGGAGCCGTCCGGCAGCGCCAGCCAGGACATGTTCTCAATGACTCCCGCCACCCGCTGCCCGGTCTGCGCGGCGATGGCGCCGGCGCGTTCCGCCACCTCGGCCGCGGCGCCCTGCGGGGTGGTCACCACCAGGATCTGCGAGGACGGGAGCAGCTGCGCGACGGAGATTGCCACGTCCCCGGTGCCCGGAGGCAGATCCAGGAACAGCGCATCCAGGCCGCCGAAGTAGACGTCGGTGAGGAACTGCTCCAGGGCCCGGTGCAGCATGGGCCCGCGCCAGGCCACCGGCTGGTTGCCCGACACGAACATGCCGATCGAGATGACCTTCACCCCGTGGGCCACCGGCGGCAGGATCATCTCGTCCACCCGGGTGGGAGCCTGGGTGATGCCCAGCAGCCCGGGAACCGAGAAACCGTAGACATCGGCGTCGATGATGCCCACCCGCAGCCCCTGCGCAGCCATGGCGCACGCGAGGTTGACCGTGATGCTGGACTTGCCCACCCCGCCCTTGCCGCTCGCCACGGCATAGATGCGGGTAAGCGAGGCCGGATCGGCGAACGGATTGCCGCGTCCGGTACCGCGCAGCTGCTCCTTGAGGTCGTCGCGCTGCTGCGGCGTCATCACGTCCAGCTCCACCGCCACCCCGGACACGCCCGGGACGGCAGCCAGGGCGTGCTCGACGTCGGCGGTGATGGTGCCGCGCAGGGGGCAGCCCGAGATGGTGAGCAGCACGCCGACGGTGACCCGTCCGGCGTCGTCAATCCGGACGTCCTTGAGCATGCCCAGTTCCGCGAGGGGACGGCGAAGCTCCGGGTCGATCACGGTTCCCAGCGCGTGCCTTACGGCGGCCGGATCCGGGTGTTGCGACAGGTGTGGATCAGTCATGCATCAGTTCTCCTGGCCGCCGCTTCCGGGCGGCGGCAGCTTGGGCAGCGAGGTGGTGGCATCGGCGGGCCGGCGCCGGCCGCGGCGGCGTTCGTCCGCGGACTCGTCGTCCAGCAGTTCTTCCAGCACCGAGCGCAGCTCGCTGCGGACGAAGTCACGCGTGGCCACCTCGCGGATGGCGATCCGCAGCGCGGCCAGTTCGCGGGTCAGGTACTCGGTGTCGGCTAGGTTGCGTTCCGCGCGCTGGCGGTCCTGCTGCAGCGAAACCTTGTCCCGGTCGTCCTGGCGGTTCTGCGCCAACAGCAGCAGGGGAGCGGCGTAGGAGGCCTGCAGCGAGAGCATGAGGGTCAACGCGGTGAAACCCAGCGCGGCACTGTCGAAGCGCAGGTGCTCGGGTCCGAACGTGTTCCAGGCCAGCCAGAGCAGGCAGAAAACCGACATCCACATCAGGAACTGCGGGGTGCCCATGAAACGGGCGAAGGACTCCGTGGCCTTGCCGAAATAATCCGGGTTGGGCCTCAACCGGACCAGCAGGCGCGTGCGGGTCTCGCGCGGGGTGTCCAGCCCCGCGACCTTGATTTTCCGATCTGCCTTCTCAGCCAAAGCGTCCACCTCCGCTTACGGGGGAGTCGTCCTGCGCCCGCCAGTCGTCGGGCAGCAGATGGTCCAGCACGTCGTCAACCGTCACGGCGCCGACCAGCCGGCCGGCGCTGTTGACCACTGCCAGGGCATTCAGGTTGTACGTTGCCAGGGTGCGGGCCACCTCGCTGACGTCGGCCTGGTCCAGCACCGGTTCCAGGTCGGAATCGACGATGTTGCCCAGCGCCTCCGGCGGCGGATAGCGCAGCAGCTGCTGGATATGGACCACGCCCAAGTATCTCCCGGTGGGAGTCTCCAGCGGCGGCCGGCAAACGAAAATGGCCGACGCCAGCGCCGGCGTGAGCTCTTCACGGCGCACATGCGCCAGGGCCTCGGCCACCGTGGCTTCCGGGGGCAGGATCACCGGCACCGGCGTCATCATGGAACCGGCGGTGTTCTCCTCGTACTCCAGCAGCCGCCGGACGTCCTTGGCTTCTTCCGGTTCCATCAGCTGCAGCAGCTCTTCCTTCTGCTCCTCGGGCAGCTCGGCCAGCAGGTCCGCGGCATCGTCCGGATCCATTTCCTCCAGCACGACGGCGGCGCGTTCGACATCCAGCGACGTCAGGATCTGCACCTGGTCGTCGTCCGGCAGCTCCTGGAGCACATCCGCCAGACGGTCGTCCTGCAGCTCGCTCGCGACTTCCAGCCGGCGCTTCTGCGTCATTTCGTGCAGCGCCTCGGCGAAGTCGGCGGGTTTAAGGTCCTCATGGCTGGCCACGAAGGTAGTGGCGGCCTGCGGTTCGTGGCGGGCTCCCTGGTAGGCCTCGTGCCAGTCCACGATCAGGGTCTCGTTGCGGCGCAGGCTGCGCAGCGGCGAGGTCGAATGGCCGCGCCGGACGAAGAGCTGGGAGACATACCAGTCGCCGTCGCGGGACTGTTCCATGCCGATATCCAGGATGGTGGCATCGCCGCTGCCGTCGGCGAGCGTGACGCGGCGGTCGAACATCTCGGCGACCACCAGGGTTTCGGCGCCGCGCTGTTCGAACCGGCGCAGGTTCACCAGCCCGGTGCAGATGACCTGCCCGGCGTTGATCGAGGTAATCCGGGTCATCGGGACGAACACCCGCTTTTTACCGGGGACCTCGACCACGAGGCCGACCACCAGGGGCGGCTTGGCCGGGCCGTAGTCGAGGACGACGGCGTCGCGCAGCCGGCCCAGGCGGTCTCCGAGCGGGTCGAAGACGTCCAGGCCGAGCAGCCGGGCTACGAAGACGCGGTTGGTTTTTGTGCTCACCCCTTTAGGCTACGTGCTGGGCCCCGAAATCCGGGATTTGGCGGGTCGGTTGGACCAGTGCGGAGGCGCCGCCCGGGCGGAGGCGGAGGGTGCCGAGGGTTCCCGCGTTCACCTGAAGCGATACCCGGACCACTGGCCGCGTATATCAGCGACAATGGGGGTATGTCGATGCTTGGCCGTACAGATTCCCGGGACCCCAGCCGTACCCTTCCACAGGGCGAGCTGATCGGTAACTACCGCTCGTATCTGGATGCCCAGAAGGTGGTGGACTATCTCGCGGACGAGGAATTCCCCGTCCAGCACGTGACCATCGTCGGCAACGACCTGAAGACCGTCGAGCGGGTCACCGGCAAGCTCAGCTATCCGCGGGTCGCCCTCTCCGGCGCGGCCACCGGCGCGTGGTTCGGTTTGTTCGTCGGCTTGCTGCTGATGCTCTTCGGCGGCGGCGAAACCTTTGTGCTGCTGATCTCGTCGATGGCCATGGGCGCGGCCTTCTGGATGCTGTTCGGCATCATTTCCTACGCGCTGCAGCGCGGCAAGCGGGACTTCACCTCCACCAACCAGGTCATCGCGACCAGTTACGACGTGGTGGTGTCCACCGAGGTGGCCCACGAAGCCCGGCGGCTGGCCGCACAGCTGCCGATGGCCGGCACCGCGCGCCCCGGCCCGCCGGCAACCCAGGGCCAGGCACCCCTCGGGCAGCAGCCTCCTGCCGGCTACGGGCAGCAGCCCCCGGAGCGCCCGGCCCAGTGGGGCGAGGACCCGTACCGCCAGGGCGGCAACGCCCCGGCGCAGCAGCCCCAACCCGGTCCGGCCCAGCCCGACGCGGCCCAGCCCGGCGTGACCGGCCAGCCCGTGCGCGGACGCTTTCCCGATTTGCCGGACGGCCGCCCGCAGTACGGAATCCGTGTGACTCCCGAGCCCGCCCAGCCGCGGCAGGCCAGCGAGACCGAGCCCGGCGGCGTGCCGGCCGCCGAGACCGAGCCCGGCGGCAGCCCGCAGGGCAGCGAGACCCAGCCGGGCGCCGGCCCAAGGGCCGGCGAGGGGAATGCCGGTTCCTTCCGCGACGACGACCGCCCCGGCACGTAGCCGCACCCCCACCAGCCGCACATCAACGGGAAGGGATCCGCCGCTTGCAAACGGCGGATCCCTTCCCGTGTGGCGTTGCCTCGGCGGCTGTCGCCGGAGGCGTTAGTCCGCTCAGGTGCCGTAGATGCCGGCCATCCAGGACTCCACGTCCTCGGGCTTGCGCGGCAGGGCCGCCGACAGGTTCACCGGGCCATCGGCGGTCATCAGGATGTCGTCCTCGATCCGCACTCCGATGCCGCGGTATTCGGCCGGGACGGCCAGGTCTTCGTCCTTGAAATAGAGTCCGGGCTCGATCGTGAACACCATGCCCGGGGTGAGCACACCGTCCAGGTACAACTCGCGCTTCGCCTGCGCGCAGTCGTGAACGTCCAGGCCCAGGTGGTGGCTGGTGCCGTGCGGCATCCAGCGCCGGTGGTGCTGGCCCTCGGGGGAGAGCGCTTCGGCCAGGGGAACCGGCAACAGGCCCCACTCGTCCAGGCGTTCGGCGAGCACGGTGACCGCGGCAGTGTGGACGTCACGGAACTTCACGCCCGGCTGCGCCGCGGCAAAACCGGCGTCGGCGGCGTCGAGTACCGCCTGGTAAATCCTGCGCTGGACCTCGGTGAACGTGCCGTTGACCGGCAGCGTACGCGTCACGTCCGCGGTGTACAGGGAGTCGGCTTCCACCCCTGCGTCCAGCAGCAGCAGGTCTCCGGCCTTCACCTGTCCGTTGTTGCGGATCCAGTGCAGGATGGTCGCGTTGTTGCCGCTGGCGGCGATGGTGTCGTAGCCCAGGTCGTTGCCTTCTTCGCGTGCCCGGGCGAAAAACGCGCCTTCCACCACGCGTTCGCCCCGCTCGTGCGTCAGCGCGCGCGGCAGCACCTTGACCACCTCATGGAAGCCGTTCACCGTGGCCTCCACGGCCTTCTTCATCTCCTGGACTTCCCACTCGTCCTTGAGCAGGCGCAGTTCGGACAGCGCTTCGGAGAGCTTGCCGTCGAGCTGGTCGGATTCCTCCAGGTCCACGCCCGTGTTGATCCGGGAGGTGTCCACGAGGGCGTCCACGTTCAGGTCAACCTCGCGCAGCAGCCGGATGCGCATGCCGCCCACGTGGACCACCCCGGCGTCCTTGGTGATGGCGACTTCGAGTTCGCCAAGGTCGCGGGTGGGCAGGCCCAGCCGCCGGTTCAGTTCCTCCAGGGTGGGCCGGGGACCGATCCAGAACTCGCCGTACCGGGCGTTGGCGTAGAACTCGGCGGAATCCCGGCCGGACATCGGGCGGAAGTAGAGGGTGGCCCGGTGATGGCCGCCGTCGTCACCCGCGCCCGCCTCGGTGGGCTCCATGACCAGCACGGCGTCCGGCTCATGGTCCAGGCCCAGGCCGGTCAGGTGGGCGAACCCGGAATGCGGGCGGAAGCGGTAGTCGGTGTCGTTGGAGCGGACCTTCAAGGGGCCGGCCGGAATGACCAGGCGCTCACCGTGGAATTTCTCGGAGAGCGCCCGACGGCGGCGCGCGGCGAAGGGCGCGACGGCTGCCTGTTCCGCGGCGGACGAGCCGGCCGGAGCCCAGTGGCTGCCCATAAACTCCTTGAAAGCATCCGATTCGGGACGCTGGGAACGGTTGTTGACGCGGTCTTCCAGCGGCTGCTCCCCGGCGGGCTGCTGTGAGGCGTCTTCGTTTTGGTAAGTACTCACCATCCCATCGTCTCATCGGCCAAAGGCGCTGCCAACATCCCGCGGGCGGCGGGCGTCCTGGCGTAAATTGGTCGTGTGAAGATCGACCTGCATGCGCATTCCACCGTTTCCGACGGCACCGAACCGCCCGCCGACGTGGTGCGTGCCGCGGCAGCCGCCGGTCTTGATGTCGTGGCGCTGACCGACCACGACTCGACTGCCGGGTGGGAAGCGGCGCGCACCGCCGCCGTCGAGTCGGGCATCGGTTTCGTGCCGGGCATGGAAGTCACGTGCCGGACCGTGGCGGGGATCAGCGTGCATGTGCTTTCCTATCTGCACGACCCCGCCCACCCCGGCTTGCTGGCCGAAATCAACAAGGCACGGGACGCGCGCATGACCCGGGCCGAGCGAATGGTGGAACTGCTCGCCGAGGACTTCCCGATCTCGTGGGCGGAAGTCACGGCCCGCGCCGGACACGGAGCGACGATCGGCCGGCCGCACATAGCCGACGCACTGGTGGCAGCCGGGATTGTGTCCGACCGCAGCGAAGCCTTCGCCCGGATCCTGACCGCCCACTCGCGCTACTACGTGTCGCACTACGCCCCCGACCCCGCCACGGCCGTCGCCCTGGTGCGCGAGGCCGGGGGAGTGCCTGTCTTTGCCCATCCGGTGGCCAGCAGCCGGGGCCGGGTGGTCGGCGATGCCGTGGTCGGGGAGATGCTCGACGCAGGGCTGGCCGGGGTGGAGATCGATCACCGGGACAACCCGGAAGAGGGCAGGGAACAGCTGCGCCGGCTGGCCGCCCAGCACGATCTGATCGTCACCGGATCCAGCGATTACCACGGTGCGGGCAAGCCGAACCGGCTGGGCGAAAACACCACCGACCCAGCCATGCTGGACCGCATCCTCGCCGCCGGTACGGGCGCTGCGGCGCACCTGCCCGGCCGCATCGCCCGGTGACAGGTTACGCGTCTGCTACGGCGGGACCGCCGGGTCAGGTCGCGGGCTGTGCTGCCGCCACCTCGCCGGCGCCGACCGTGACCTCGGCGCCCACGGGTTCTGGGACGCTGGCGGCCTCAACCACGGAGGCGTGGCGGCCCAGGCGTTTGCGCATGACGTCGATGGCCTGCGGGTTCTGGTCCACGCACACGAACCGCCGGTCCATGCCGGCGGCCACGGCGCCGAGGGTCCCGGAGCCGGCAAAGAAATCCAGCACCCAGTCGCCCGGCCGGCTGCTTGCGGCAACCATGCGGCGCAGCAGCCCTTCGGGCTTCTGGGTAGGGTAGCCGGTCTTTTCCCGGCCGGTGGGGGAGACGATGGTGTGCCACCAGACGTCGGTCGGGAGCTTGCCGCGCGCGGCCTTCTCCGCCGTCACCAAACCCGGAGCCATGTACGGCTCGCGGTCCACTTCCGCGTTGTCGAAGTGGTAGGCCTTCGGGTTCTTGACGTAGACCAGGATGTTGTCGTGCTTGGCGGGCCAGCGGTTGCGCGCGCGGGCGCCGTAATCATAGGCCCAGATGATCTCGTTCAGGAAGCTCTCGCGGCCGAAGAGCATGTCCAGCAGCACCTTGGCATAGTGCACCTCGCGGTAATCCAGGTGCAGGTACAGCGTGCCGTCGTCGGCCAGCAGCCGCCAGGCTTCGGAGAGACGGGGCTCCAGGAAGGACCAGTAGTCGTCGAACGCGTCGTCGTAGCTGGCGAGGGTGCCCTTGACCGTCTGGTACGACTTCCCCTTGAACCCGATCCGGTCGCCCTCACCGTCGGCGCTGCGCGCCATGGAGGTCTGCTGCCGGACCTGGACCCGGCCGGTGTTGAACGGCGGGTCCAGGTAGATCATGGTGAAGGCGCCGTCGGGCAGCGTGGGGAGGAAGTCGGCGTTGTCCGCGTGGACTACCAGCGAGCTGCCGTCGTGCCTCCACGGGATACCGGCCACTATTCCCCGCTGGCGCCGTCGGTGACCTGCTGTGCGGTCCCGTTGACGACCTCGCCGTTCCGGCGGCGGGTGCGTGAACGCTTCCGCCGCGGCTTCTCGGCCGAAGCGGCCGCCGGGTTCTCCGCGGTTGCCTCCTCGCCGCTGCGGCGCTGCCGGGGGTTGCCCGCGTCGGACCGGCCCTGCGGGCCGCCCTGGCGTGCCCCGCCGCGGCGGACACCGCTGCGGCCGCCGTCCTGCCGCTGGCCGCCGGAGCGGGCAGGGTGCTTGCCGGTCTCGCCCAGGTCTTCGAGCTTCTCGGCGTCGATGCCTGCGAGCTTGCGCTGGCTCCGCGGAAGCCTGCCCTTGGTGCCTTCGGGAATGTTCAGGTCGGTGAACAGGTGCGGGGAGGAGGAGTAAGTCTCCTGCGGCTCCGGTACGTCCAGACCCAGTGCCTTGTTGATCAGGCCCCAGCGCGGGACGTCATCCCAGTCCACAAAGGTGACGGCGGTGCCCTTGTTGCCGGCACGGCCGGTCCGGCCCACCCGGTGCAGGTATGCCTTCTCGTCTTCGGGGCACTGGAAGTTGATCACGTGCGTGACGTCTTCGACGTCGATGCCGCGGGCAGCGACATCGGTGGCGACCAGCACGTCCACCTTGTTGTTGCGGAACGCGCGCAGCGCCTGTTCACGGGCACCCTGGCCGAGGTCGCCGTGGATGGCGCCGGCGGCGAATCCGCGGTCGATCAGCTCCTCGGACAGCTTGGCGGCAGTGCGCTTGGTCTTGGTGAAGATGATGGTCCGGCCGCGGCCCTCGGCCTGCAGGATGCGGGCCACGACCTCGTCCTTGTCCAGGTTGTGCGCCCGGTAGACGACCTGGCGGATGTCCTTCTTGGTGATGCCTTCGTCGTCCGGGTCGGCGGCGCGGATGTGCGTCGGCTGCGTCATGTACCGCCGGGCCATGGCGATCACCGGCCCGGGCATGGTGGCCGAGAAGAGCATGGTCTGGCGCACGGCCGGGGTGGCGGCCAGCAGGGTCTCGACGTCCGGCAGGAAGCCCAGGTCCAGCATCTCGTCGGCTTCGTCCAGGACCACGATGCGGACGTTCTTCAGGCTCAGGTGCTTCTGGCGGTGCAGGTCGATCAGCCGGCCGGGGGTGCCGACCACGACCTCGACGCCCTTCTGCAGCATCTCGATCTGGGGCTCGTAGGCACGCCCGCCGTAGATGACCGCGACGCGCGCGTTGCGCTGCTTGGAGGCGGTGGTCAGGTCGTTGCCGACCTGCACGGCCAGTTCGCGCGTCGGCACGACGATCAAGGCCTGCGGCGCACCCGGCACCGGAAGCTTGTCGAAGCCGTCGTCGTCCGGTCCCACCACCCGCTGCAGCGCGGGGATGCCGAAGCCCAGGGTCTTGCCCGTACCGGTCTTGGCCTGGCCGATGATGTCGTGGCCGCCGAGGGCCACCGGCAGGGTCATGGCCTGGATCGGGAAGGGGTGGGTGATGCCGGCGTCGAAAAGCGACCGCACGATGTCCGCGCGGACGTTGAAGTCGGCGAAGGTCTGCTTGGGCAGCTCGTGCGGGCGTTCGTCGGAGGCCAGCACAGCCTCGACGACCAGCTCTTCGGCGCTGTTGTCAGCGTGGATGAGCTGTTCGCCAGCCACCTGGATATTTTCAGTGTTCAATTACATACCGTTCATTCAGGCGCCGACGCCGGCGGTGCTCAACGGTCCTGCAGGTGCTGCGGGAGCGGAACAAGGCGGAAGCGTGGCGCAACCAGTGGAAGCCGATCGCGGGCTAACAACTGCTTTCCCGGCCGGCCAACGAGGCAGCCAAGGAGGTTAAAGATCGCGTAGGGACGGATCTGTTGATGGATTCACTTCACTCAATCAACGACCGGGCATCCAGTACTACACGGTTAAGTCTACCGGGCGTTGGCAAACCGAACCCTTCGCCGCACCGGGCGGGGCCTTAACCGTCTGCCAGTTCGAAGTGCAGGCGCCGGTCCTCGATGTCCGCCAGCATGAGCCGAACGCGCACCGTGGCCCCCGCCTCCAGGACTCCCGAGCATCGCGCGGTGACCGGCGGGTCGCTGAGTTGGACCACGCCATACGGCTCCTGGCCGCCGTTCCCGTTGCCTTTGCCCCTGCCGGCAACCAGTACTTTCCCGTTTCCGTTGCCGTTGCGGCTTCCTTGGCCGTTGCCGTTGCCGTTGCCGTTGCCGTTCCCGTTGCCGTTGCCGGGGTAGCGGGTGCCGGTAATGACGACCGCGTCGAACTCCTCCCCGACACGGTGGCTGAGCAGCGCCGTTTCGACGGCGTCCAGCGCAGCGCGGTCCACGCGCCCCGCCAGCTGGTCGGAAGCGGCCATCAGCTTGGGCAGTTCGTCCAGCGCTTCCCGGGCCCACTGCGGGACAGGTTCGCCGGCGCACAGGGCGTGGCAGATCACCAGCACGAAACGGTCCACCAGCCGGCGCAGGGGAGCCGTGGCGTGCGCGTAGGGTGCGGCGATGGCCGCCTGCTGCCGTTCGGGCGGGAGTTCGCCGACGAACGGCGTGTAGCCGGCTCCGCGGAACAGCGCGGTCGCCCCGTGCATCAGGGCCAACTGCTTGGGATCGGTGGTGTCCAGGCTGCGCAGATAGTCGCCGTAGGCCATCTCATGCGGCCACGGGAACCCGAGCGCCTCGGTCTGCCGGCGGTATTGGGCCTCGGCGTCCGCGTCCGGGCCCGGCATGGTGCGCAGAATCCCGATCCTGCCCTCCAGCATGATCTTGGCCGCAGCCATCCCGGTCATCAGCGAGATCTGGGCGTTCCAGTCCTCCACCGGCAACGGCGGCTTGGTGACGATGAAATAGTGCCGGCCGTCGTGGGCGATCTCCTGGTCGGGGACATTCAGGCTGGCCCCGCCGCGCTCGCGTTCGAGCTCCACCCGCTTGCTGCCCACTTCCTTCAACAGCAGGAGCGTGGGCGCCGCGTCGCCCGAATCGATGTCCTGCTGCACCTGCTCGTAGTTCAGCTTGGCCCGGCTGCGTACCCTGGCGCGTTCCAGGCTGGCCGCGGTGACGCGAGCACCGGCGTCGAGCTCGAACCGCCACACGTAGGCCGACCGCAGCTGGTCCGCCAGCAGCGACCCGGCCTGTTCACCGATGACGTCGGGATGCAGCGGGATCCGTCCGTCCGGGGCATAGATGGTCTGGCCCCGCCGCCGGGTTTCGGCATCCAGTTCGCCGCCGGCTTCCACAAAAGCGGGGACATCGGCGATCGCGTACCAGACCGTGTACCCGCCGTCGTTGGACTCTATGTACAGGGCCTGGTCCAAATCGGTGGACGAGGGCGGGTCGATCGTCACGAATTCCAGTGCCGTCAGATCGGTCTCCGGCAGCCGATGGGCGGCCACGGCGGCCCGGGCCTCCGCGAGTGCGCCCGCGTCGAACTCCTGCGGCAGGTCGAACTCTGTCCGCAGGTCCTTCAGCACCCGTGCCAGCAGATGCTGGGACTCGTTGACCTTCGGATCCAAATGCGGGTACGGCACACGGCCAGCCTAACGGCAGCCGCGCCGAAATGGGACGCTACCCTTGGATTTATGAGCACCGTGAGCCCCGTTCCCGCAGCGCCTGGAGAGGATTCCGGCCGCCGCCGGCAATTCCTGATCGACCTGTACGGCGTGATGGCCTACGGCGAGCTGTCCGCCTTCGAGCGGTTTTCCTCCGACGCACGCTTTTCGCCCACCTTGCATGACCGGGCCGCGGTCGGCCGGCTTGCGGTGACCGAGTTTGAACATTTCGAGGCGGTGGCCGCGCAGCTGGAGCAACTCGGCGTGGACGTGGAAACGGCCATGGCTCCCTTCCAGCCCTCCATCGATGCCTTCCATGACCGGACGCGCCCGGCCGACTGGTACGAGTCGCTGATGAAGGCCTACGTCACCGACGGCGTGTTCGGCGACTTCTACCTGCACATCGCCGGAGCCCTCGACGGCGAGACGCAGAAGCTGGTCGCCCGGATCAAGGAAAACAGCGAGCAGATCTCCTTGATCGCGGCCCGGTTGAAACAGGTGCTGGCCGACGATCCGCGGCTGTCCTCCCGGCTGGCGCTGTGGGGGCGCAGGCTGGTGGGCGAGGCCTTGACCCAGGCCCAGCGGATCGGGATTGAGCGCGCCGTGCTGAGCGAGCTGATGCGGGGGCAGGACCCCGACCGGCAGGCGCAAGCCACCGGAGAGTTGTTTGCCCGGCTGACCCAGAACCATTCGCGCCGAATGAATGACCTGGGCCTGACGGCCTGAGCGGAAGCCTTCAGCGCGGGCGGGTTCGCCGGTAGGCTGGCGGCACAGGCGGCCGCATGCTGCGGGCAGCCGGGCCGCGCGGCAGACCGGGAGGGCATCGTGGGACGTGCGAAAGACGTACTCGACAGTGAAGAAATCGACCGGCAGCTGCGCGGGCTGCCGGAGTGGCGCTACGCGGGCGGAGCTCTGGTCAGCGCGTTCAAGCTGGACAACGGGCGCGAGGCGCTGAATTTCATTGCCGCCGTGGGCGACCTGGCCGAGGAGCAGCGGCACCACCCGGACCTGGACTGGCGGTACAACAAGGTCTTCCTGCGCTTCACATCGCATGACGCCGACTCCGAAGTCACGACCCGTGACGTGTCCGCGGCGGCGGCGGTGAGCGTGCTGGCCCGGAAGCTCGCCGCGGACGCCGACCCGGGATAGCTACCCGGACTAGCCTCGCTCAGCCCAGCAGGGCGGTCAGCTGTTCGGTATCCCGCTGCACGCGCCGGCGGCCGATCCACCAGGCACCGGCCCACGCCGCCGGAATGGAAACGGCCATCGGCAGCAGCCAGGACAGGAAGTGCACTCCCGGTTCGGAGCCCAGGCCGGCGGCCATGAGGACGAACCAGAGCAGCACCGCCGCCGCCACCGCGATCCCGGGCAGCAGCAGCACCCCGTAGGCGTGGCGCCGGCGGTCCACCGCCCAGGCAATGAAGCCGACGGCGGCGGCGACCAACACCAGCAGGACCAGTGGGACCATGGGTGGTTACAGGGCGCCGAATCCGACGGGTCGCGGCCCCTCGGCGCCGATCTCGACATAAGCCAGCACATTGGACGGGATGATGACCAGGCGTCCCTTGGCGTCGGTCAGGCGCAGCTCGGCGCCGCCGTTCATGGCACGGCTCGCGATCTCAGCCACTTCGTCCGGCGACTGCGCCGAATCGAGCACGATTTCACGGCCGACGTTCTGCATGCCGATCTTCACTTCCACGCTGATGCCTCCTGGTTAATGCTGTAAGCCGGGTGGGTTCCCTACCGGCGAATCTATCCTAGGGTTCCTTCGGGAAGCGTGAAATTCCGCGCCAAGCTAAACGGTAGATCAGTTCGCTCGCGGCGTCCTGGTCCAGTTCGCCGCCCGAGCGCAGCCAGTGCCGCGCGCTGATCTGCGCCATGCCGGCCAGCGCCCGGCCCAGCAGCGTGGCCTCGACCGCCGACAACTTGGTGTCCTCGGCGATGACACCGGCGATGGCGCTGGCCAGCCCCGCATTGAAGTCCTCCAAGCGGGCGCTCACGTCGGGATCGTTGTTCAGGTCGGATTCGAAGACCAGCCGGTGCGCCTGGCTGTCCTGGGCAATGAACTGGTAGTAGGCCCGGATGGTGGCGTGCACGCGCTGTTTGTTGTCCGTCGTCGAGTTCAGGGCCGCCATCAGCATAGCGTTCAGCGATTCCAGATGGTGATCCAGCAGGGCCAGGTAGAGTTCCCGCTTGCCGGGGAAGTGCTGGTAGAGCACCGGCTTGCTCACGTTCGCGGCGTCGGCGATCTCGTCCATCGCCGCGGCATGGTAGCCGTTGACCACGAAGACCTCGTGTGCCGCCTGCAGCAGCTGGCGCCGCCGTTCCTCCCGCGGCAGTCGGGTGGGCTTGGCGGCTGAGCGGGGTTCTGTCGTCACGGTATTACTCGGCCTCTTCCGGCGCTGCGGTCAGGAAAACTTACAGCGCCACGGTGCAGTAAGTGTCAGTCCCGACCAGTTTACGCACCAGCAACCAGCCGGGCGTAGATTGGAAGAATGAGCACCATGGAGACCGGGCAGCTGCCGCCGCTGGTGGAACCGGCCGCGTCCCTCAGCAGGGAAGAGACCGAGCGGTATTCGCGGCACCTGATCATTCCCGAAGTGGGCATGGCCGGCCAGCTAAGGCTGAAGAACGCGAAGGTGCTGGTGATCGGCGCCGGCGGCCTCGGTTCGCCGGCCATGCTGTATCTGGCCGCCGCCGGCGTGGGCCGGATCGGGATCGTGGACGACGACGAGGTGGAGGCCAGCAACCTGCAGCGCCAGGTCATCCACGGCGTGGCGGACCTGGGACGCAGCAAGGCGGCCTCGGCACGGGACAGCATCCTGGCGCTGAACCCCGGCGTGGACGTGGTGTTGCACGAGGTCCGGCTGGACACCGGCAACGTCTTGGAGATCTTCGCCGGCTACGACGTCATCCTGGACGGCACGGACAACTTCGCCACCCGGTACCTGGTCAACGACGCCGCCGCGCTGCTGGGCAAACCCTACGTGTGGGGCTCCATCCTGAGGTTCGACGGGCAGGTCAGTGTCTTCTGGGATGCCCACGGGCCGAACTACCGCGACCTTTATCCGGAGGCGCCGCCGCCGGGTTCCGTGCCCTCCTGCGCCGAGGGCGGCGTGCTCGGCGTGCTGTGTGCACAGATCGGCTCCGTGATGGTCAATGAAGCGATCAAGCTGATCACCGGTATCGGGCAGACTCTGCTGGGCCGCGTACTGGTCTTCAATGCCCTCCAGATGAGCTGGCGGGAGCTGAAGGTGCGCAAGGATCCCGAGGCCGAGCCGATCACCCGGCTGGTCGACTATGAGGCGTTCTGCGGCGTGGCGCCGGTGCCCCAGGTCGAGGGCTGCCGCGCGGTGGACGCCCGCACCCTGGCCCGCATGCTGGCCGACCGCGATGCCGGCCGGGGCGACTTCGAGCTGGTCGACGTGCGGGAACCGGGCGAATACGACGTTGTGAACATCCCGGGCGCGGTCCTGGTCCCGAAGGGACGCATCCTTTCCGGCGAGGCCCTGAACGACCTGCCGCGGGAGAAGGACCTGGTATTCCACTGCAAGTCGGGCGTGCGGTCCGCCGAGGTGCTGCAGAACCTGCTGGCGCAGGGTTACACCCGGGTAGCCCACCTCGACGGCGGGATCCTGGCGTGGGTCAGGGACGTGGAGCCCACGAAACCGGTGTACTAAGCCCGGCCGGCGCCGGCGGCCGCCGGCTTCGCACCTGCGGCAGCCTCAGGCGGTGGCGGCGTCTTCGCCGTGCCCCGCGACCGGGCAGGACGCAGCGTCCGCGGCCCCGGGCAGGGCGGGTTCTTCGAGCGTGATGCCGTACAGCGCTTCCAGGGCGGCAATGTACCGCTCCTGCTCGCCGTTGGCGGCCAGCTCCCGCGCCCGCACGGTGGGCAGGTGCAGCAACTGCTTGACCATGCGGCGCATGGCGAATTCGACTTCCTGGGCCGGGCCGGTGCAGCCGTGCTGGGAGCGCACTTTCTCCAGCTCGTTCTCCAGCACCTGCATGGTGTGTTTGCGAAGTGCCACGATGGCGGAGTCCACGCTGCGGGCCTGCCGGCTGGCCTCGAAGCTGCGGGCCGCGTTGGCGACGATTTCTGCCGCCTGCTGGACCGATTCGGCCTGTTCCTCGGGGGCGGCCATGCGCACCGACTCCAGCGTGATCAGCTCCACGCCCTCGAGCGCGCCCACGGCGGGGTCAAAGTCGTGGCTCAGCGCGAGGTCGATGATCGTCAGCGGCTTGTCGACGCCGGTGCGCACGCCGGCCACGCGCTCGGCACTGATCTGGTTGTCGCTGCCGCTGCAGCCGATGACGACGTCGGCGGAGGCGATCGCGTCGTCCAGCGCCGCGTGGGTCAGCGGGACGCCCCCGCGGGTCTCGGTAAACGCCGCGGCGCGGCCGGAAGCGGAGTAGACGCTGATCCGGGTGCAGCCGCGTTCGCGCAGCAGCGCCATGGTGGCCCCGGCATACGCGCCGGTCCCGAAGAGTACAACCTGCTTGTCCGACCAGTCCTTCTCGACGGCCAGATCGGTGGCGAGGTCGAGCGCGACAGACACGATCGAGAGCCCGCGGCCGCCCAGGGCCGTCTGCGTGCCCACGTCCTTGGCCGTACGGGAAGCGGTCTGGAAGAGCCTGACCAGCCCCCCGCTCGCGGTGCCCTTCTCCTGCGCCTCGATCAGGGCGCGGCGCACCTGGCCGGCCACCTCGCGTTCGCCGACGACGGCCGAATCCAGGCCTGCCCCGACCGCGAACAGGTGCCGTGCAACATCCTCGCCCGTGTTCAGGTCGAAGGAGCGGGCCACCAGTGCATGGTCCAGTCCCGAGCAGCGGCTGATCTGTTCGATGAGCGCGGCGCGGGCGGATTCCAGGTCGGATTCGCTCTCGGTCTCGCAGTAAACTTCCACCCGGTTGCAGGTAGCCAGGACCACCGCGCCGGTGACCGGGGACCCGTCTGCGAGCACGTCGGTATCGATCCGGGAGGTGCCGGCGCTCAGGCGGGCCACCGTTTCCAGATCGACCTTGGAATGGGTTGCAACAAGTGAAAGTAAGACCACAGCGCCTCTATCTTAGCGGGAAGCCAGCGTCGGCTCCTCCAAGCTTGGCCCATTAACCCGGCGTTAACCTGGTTTCGGGCGTCGTGGGCGCCGGTGATATTGGCCACTCGGGCCGGTGGCCGCCGCCGTCCCGCGCACCCCGGCGCTGCCCGCGGTTGGCCAGAAGCATGGCCGCTGGACCAGAATCTATGTCATGACACTCAATGCTTCCCATCCCTTGCTGGATGGGCGTACCGCCGACTCGGACCTGATTACCGCCTACCGCGGAGGGAAGCCGGGCCGCCGTCCTGTCTGGTTCATGCGGCAGGCCGGGCGCTCACTGCCCGAATACCGGGAAGCGCGGCAGGGCATCGCGATGCTGGATGCCTGCCTGAAGCCGGACCTGGCAGCGGAAATCACCCTGCAGCCGGTGCGGCGCCACGACGTGGATGCCGGCATCTTCTTTTCCGACATCGTGATCCCGTTGAAGCTGGCCGGGGTGGATGTGGACATCGTTCCCGGTGTCGGCCCGGTCCTGGGCGCCCCCGTCCGCACCGCCGCCGACGTCGCCGCCCTGCCGGAACTCACCGACGAGGCGCTGGAACCGATCCGCGAGGCGGTCCGGCTGACGGTGGCGGAGCTCGGTGCCAAGCCGCTGATCGGCTTCGCCGGCGCCCCGTTCACGCTCGCCGCGTACATGGTGGAGGGCCGGCCGTCCCGGGACCACCTGGGGCCGCGCACCATGATGCACGCCGACCCGGAGACCTGGAATGCCTTGGCGGGCTGGGCCGCGGACGCGTCCGGCAAGTTCCTGCGGGCCCAGCTGGAAGCGGGCGCCAGCGCGGGGCAGCTGTTCGACTCCTGGGCCGGTTCGCTGTCCCTGGCGGACTACCGCCGGCGCGTGGCACCGGCGTCGTCGCGCGCACTGGACCACGTCCGCCATCTGGGCGCGCCGCTGGTCCACTTCGGCACCGGCACGTCCGAACTGCTCGTGGCCATGCGCGACGTCGGGGCCGACGTGGTCGGCGTCGACTACCGGCTGCCGCTGGACGAGGCGAACCGCCGGCTGGGCGGACGCACGCCGCTGCAGGGCAACATCGATCCGGCGCTGTTGTCGGCGCCGTGGGAGGTGCTCGAGGCCCATGTCCGCGAGGTGCTGGCCGCCGGCAGCGACGCTCCGGGCCACGTGGTCAACCTGGGCCACGGCGTGCCGCCGGAGACCGACCCGCAGGTCCTGACCCGCGTGGTCGACCTGGTCCATTCCGTGGCCCCGTAGCCATGCAGCACCCGCAGCCGCAGCCCGCCCGCCGCCCCGAACGGCAGGGCGGGCGCAAGCCCCGGCCGGGCACCGCCGTCGTCATTGGCGGCGGGATCGGCGGCCTGGTCGCCGCCCGCGAGCTGGCGCTGGCCGGCGTCGAGGTGACGGTGCTGGAACGCGCTCCCCGGTTCGGCGGCTGCGTGACCCGGCACGAGGTGGGCGGGCTGATGCTTGACGCCGGCGCCGAATCTTTCGCCACGCGCTCCAGCGTGGTCTCCGACCTGATCGGCGAACTGGGCCTGGGCAGCGACATTGTCCAGCCGAACCCGGCCGGCGCCTGGATCCAGCTGCCGGACGGTGCGCAACGGCTGCCCAAGACGGGGGTGCTCGGCATTCCGGCCGACCCCTCCGACCCGGACGTGGTGCGTGCCATCGGCCGCCGGGCAGCGCTGCGGGCCTCGGGCGACAAGGTCATGCCGCTGGGTTCGCTGCTGCGCCGCGAGCAGCTCAGCCTGGGCCAGCTGGTGCGCGCCCGGATGGGCGAAGCCGTGCTCCAAAAGCTGGTCGCGCCGGTGGCAGGCGGGGTCTACTCGGCGGATCCGGACGTGCTCGACGTGGACTCGGTGATGCCGGGGCTGCGCGCCTCGGTGGCCGCCCACGGGTCGCTGACCGCCGCGGTGGGTGCCATCCGGAAAGCCGCCCCGGCCGGTTCCAACGTGGCCGGCCTCGCCGGCGGCATGGGCCGGTTGACCGAGGCCCTGCTGGCCGACCTGAAAGCCCGCCACGTGGCACTGCGCACCGGGGCGGAAGCCACCGCCGTCACCCGGCACGACGGCGGGTGGCTGGTCGAGTCTCCGGCCGGGGCGTTCCGCGCGGACGCCGTGATGATGGCAGCCGACGGCGCCGCCGCCGTCCGGCTGCTGGCCGGCACCGTTCCCGGGCTGGCCGGGCTGGAACCCGAAACCGGACCCGCGGTCTCGCTGGTGACGCTGGTGGTGGACCTTCCCGACCTCGACGCGATGCCGCGGGGCACCGGGATGCTGGTGGCGCCGTCGGTCCGCGACGTCAAGGCCAAGGCACTCACCCATGCCACCGCCAAATGGCCGTGGCTGGCGGACGAAGCCGGTCCGGGAAGCCACGTGCTGCGGCTGTCCTACGGGCGCGCGGTGGGGCAGCAGGGGGCCGAGGACTTTACCGGTTGGGCCGACGAGACGCTCTACCGCCAGGCGCTGGCCGATGCCAGCTTCCTGATGGGGGTGGCTGTGGGCGACGACGACGTGGTGGGCTCGAAGGTGGTGCGCTGGATCGGTGCGCTGCCGTCCGCCACCGTGGGGCACCGCGACCGGGTGGCAGCGGTGCGCCGCGAGCTGGTCCCGCATGCCGGGCTGGGCATCACCGGGGCCTGGCTGGCCGGCACCGGGCTGGTGGCCGTGGTGGGGGATGCGCGGCGCCGTGCACGGGACCTCGCCGCACGGCTGCGGCCCGCGGCGTCCTGATCTTCTACAATGTGTAGAAACATGGTTTTCGATTAATTACGATGCAGAAGGCAGACTGGTAAGCATGAGCGAATCGGCAAGGTCAGAGTCAGCAATCCCCGCCGCCGGCGGCACCGACGAGGAACTGTTCTACACCCTCTGGACGGTCTTCAAGCGCACCGGCGCACCCGCGGATCCGTCCGCTGCCGCGGCGTTCGATGAGACGGTTGCCGAACTCGCCGGCCGCAATGTCACCCTGCGCGGAGCGTACGATGTTTCCGCCATGCGCGAGGACGCCGACGTGATGATCTGGCTGCACGGCCCGCAGCCGGACGAACTCCAGGCGGCGGTACGCGACATCCGCCGGACGCAGTTGTTCGCCCCCACCGAGATGGTCTGGTCCGCGATGGGCGTCCACCGCGATGCCGAGTTCAGCAAGAACCACGCCCCGGCCTTCTCGCTGGGCAAGGAGCCGGAGTCCTGGCTCTGCGTCTACCCGTTCGTGCGTTCCTACGAGTGGTACCTGCTGCCGGCCGAGGAGCGCGGCAAGATGCTGCGCGACCACGGCCTGCTCGGCCGCGACTTCCCGCAGGTGCTGTCCAACACGGTGGCCTCGTTCGCGCTGGGGGACTGGGAATGGATCCTGGCCCTGGAAGCCCCCGAACTGATCGATCTGGTCGACCTGATGCGCCACCTGCGCTACACCGACGCCCGCAACCACGTGCGCGAAGAAATCCCGTTCTACACCGGCAAGCGCATCAGCACTGCCGATATCGCCGAGGTGCTGCGGTGAACCAGTCAGCCGAACCGTCCTTTGACCCGCGTGCCGGCGTCGCCGACGACGGGACGATGCAGCCGAAGAAGTACGACGCCCTGCTGCTGGCCTCCTTCGGCGGCCCCGAGGGCCAGGACGATGTCATCCCGTTCCTCCGCAACGTCACCAGCGGCCGCGGGATCCCGGATGAACGGCTGGAAGAAGTCGCCACGCACTACCGCGCCAACGGCGGCATCAGCCCCATCAACGCGCAAAACCGTGCACTGAAGACGGCGCTTGAGGCCGAGCTCGCCCGCCGCGGGCTCGACCTGCCCGTGCTCTGGGGAAACCGCAACTGGGACCCCTACATCACCGACGTTTTCAAGGAAGCGTACGACGCCGGCCACCGCCGCGTGCTGGCCGTGACCACCAGCGCCTACTCCGGCTATTCCAGCTGCCGCCAGTACCGCGAGGACTTCGGCATGGCCCTGGTCGAGACCGGGCTGGCCGGCAAGCTGGAAGTGGACAAGGTGCGCCAGTACTTCGACCACCCGGGCTTCGTGGAACCGTTCGCCGAGGGCCTGGCCGAGGGCCTGGGCCGGGTACGGGCCGACCTGGCCGCCCAGGCCGCCCCGGACGCGCCGGTCCACGTGCTGTTCGCGACCCACTCCATCCCCATCGGCGACGCCGAAAACGCCGGGCCCCGCGGCGTGGAATACGAGGGCGGCAGCGCCTACGTGGCACAGCACCTGGCCACCGCCCGGGCCGTCCTGGAACGGGTGCCGGGAGCGGCCGGCGTCGACTGGTCCCTCGTCTACCAGTCCCGGTCCGGCGCGCCGCACGTGCCGTGGCTGGAGCCGGACATCAACGACGCGCTCGAAGAGCTGCCCGCTCAGGGCGTGAAGGGCGTGGTCATCGTGCCGCTGGGCTTCGTCAGCGACCACATGGAGGTGATGTGGGACCTGGACACGGAGGCACTGGAGACCTGCCGCAGCCTCGGGCTGGCCGCCGCCCGCGTCCCCACCCCGGGCGTGCACCGGAAGTTCGTCGAGGGCCTCGTGGACCTGGTCTGTGAGCGCACGGTCGAACAGCACCGCGCCGACCGTCCTGCGCTGACCGACCTGGGACCCTGGATGGACGTGTGCATGCCCGGCTGTTGCGCCAACCGCCGCGGCGAGAAGCCGACCGTGGCCGGCATGGATTCGACCGTGGGGGTGCCGCAGCCATGACCGTCAAAGTCCGCATCGGCACCCGCGGCAGCGCCCTGGCGGTCACCCAGACCACCACCGTGGCCGAGGCGCTGGCCGCCGGCGGGGCCCTGGAGTATGAACTGGTCCGGATCAAGACCGAGGGCGACGTGCTGCGTGGGCCGCTGGCCCAGATCGGCGGAACCGGAGTCTTCACCGCCGCGCTGCGCGAGGCGCTGCTGGACGACCGCTGTGACGTGGCCGTGCATTCGCTCAAGGACCTGCCCACCGGCGTGGCCGACGGGCTGCAGATTGCCGCCATTCCCGCCCGCGTGGACGTCCGCGACGCCCTCTGCGCCCGGGACGGGCTGACCCTGGCCGGGCTGCCGGCCGGCGCCAAGGTCGGCACGGGCTCCCCGCGCCGGGCAGCCCAGCTGCGTGCCGCCCGCCCCGACCTGGACGTGGTGGACATCCGCGGCAACGTGGACACCCGGCTGGGACGGGTAAAGGGGCTCACGGGCGAAGAAAGGCACGAGGGAAAGCACGCGGATCTCGACGCCGTGGTGCTCGCCGCGGCCGGGCTGGCACGGCTGGGACGCACCGAGCACGTCACGGAGCTGCTGGACCCGTCGGTCATGCTGCCGGCCCCCGGCCAAGGCGCGCTGGCCGTTGAATGCCGGGTTGCCGACGCCGCTTCCGGCACGGCGCTGGCCGGCGCGCTGGCCGACTACGACGACGCGGACACCCGCCTGGCCGTGACGGCGGAACGGTCGCTGCTGGCGCGGTTGGAAGCCGGCTGCAGCGCCCCGGTCGGGGCGCTGGCATCGGTCGACGCCGGCTCCCTGGTGCTGCGGGCGGTGGTCTGCAGTCCCGACGGCAGCCGGCTGCTGCACGGAGAGAAGACGGTGGAGGCAGCCGGTTCCGAAGATGCCGTGGCCCTGGGCGCCCGACTGGCTGAAGAGCTGCTCGGGAAGGGCGCCGGCGACCTGATGAGCCTGGTCGGGCGCTGACGATGGCGTTGCTGTGGCAGCGCGGCGCGCCGGAAAACCAGCTTCAGGGGCTGCAGGTGGTGCTGCCGCGCAGCCCTGACCGGGCGGCCGGCATGGCCGCCGAACTGGTCCGCCGCGGCGCGTCCCCCAGCGTCCTGCCGCTGATCGACTTCGAACGGACGGACACGCCGGACGAACTGGACCAGGCGCTGACCCTGCTGGCGCAGAACAAGGCCGTCTGGCTGGTCATCACCAGCATCACGACGGTGCGGGCGCTGAAGGCCTGCGCACTGGAGCGTGGCACCAGCCTGGCGGCGCTGGCAGGGGACACGAAGATCGCGGCCGTCGGAAGCCCCAGCGCCAGGGCACTGGAGGCCGAGGGCCTCACCGTCGACCTGGTGCCGCCCGGCAGCATGGACGCCGTCGGCCTGGTGGACGCCTGGCCGCTGCCGCCGGAAACCGCCGGCGGTCCGGCGGAGCGGATGCTGGTCCTGCTGCCACAGGCCGACATCGCCGCGCCCACGGTGTTCGAAGGCCTGATGGCGAAGGGCTGGCAGGTGCTGCCCGTGACCGCCTACCGCACGGTGGACTACCCCGCCCGTCCCGAGCTCCGCCTGACCGCGGAACTGGAGATCGCGGCCCGTGAGCCCGCCGACGACCTGGAACTCATCACCGCCGCGGATTTCCGCAGCCGCGCCGGCAGCGGCACCATCGACGCCGTCGTCCTGACCTCGCCCAGCGTCACCAGGCGGCTGGCGGGACTCCTTGACCCGTGGCCGGCCGGACTGCGGCTGATCGCGATCGGCACCAGTTCCGCGCGGCAGGCCGCCGAACTGGGCTTGGAGGTCGCCGCCACCGCTGCCGAACCGACGCCGCCCGGCATCGCCGACGCCCTGGCGCGGTCGCTTGAAAACCATCCCACCGAACCAGAAGGAACGCCATGAGCTTCCCCTCCCACCGGCCCCGCCGGCTGCGGGCCACCGAGGCAATGCGCCGGATGACGGCGGAGGTCCGGACCCACCCGAACCAGCTGATCCTGCCCGCCTTCATCCGCGAAGGCCTCAGCGAACCGGTGCCGCTGCAGTCCATGCCGGGCGTGGTCCAGCACACCACCGAGACGCTCAAGCGCGCGGCCGCCGAGGCCGTGGAGCTGGGCCTCGGCGGCATCATGCTCTTCGGCATTCCCCAGGTGCGCGACGCCACCGGCAGCGCCGGGGTGGATCCCGACGGCGTGCTGAACCGCGCCATTGCAGAGGTGAAGGCGGAGGTCGGGAACGACCTGGTGGTGATGGGCGACGTCTGCCTGGACGAATTCACCGACCACGGCCACTGCGGCGTGCTGGCCCCGGATGGCACGGTGGACAACGACGCCACGCTGCCGATCTACGCGGAGATGGCCGTGGCCCAGGCCGCGGCCGGCGCGGACGTGCTCGGCCCCTCCGGCATGATGGACGGCCAGGTCGCGGTGATCCGGCAGGCACTCGACGAGGCCGGCCACCAGGACGTCTCCATCCTGGCGTACGCCGCAAAGTATGCCTCGGCCTTCTACGGGCCGTTCCGCGAAGCGGTGGACTCACAGCTGACCGGAGACCGGCGGACCTACCAGATGGATGCCGCCAACCGGCGCGAAGCCATCCGGGAAGTGGAACTGGACCTGGCAGAAGGCGCGGACATGGTCATGGTCAAACCCGCCATGAGCTACCTGGACATCCTGTCCGACGTGGCGGAGATGTCTCCGGTGCCGGTGGCCGCGTACCAGATCTCCGGCGAGTACGCGATGATCGAGGCAGCCGCAGCCAATGGTTGGATCGACCGGAAGGCGGCAATCCTGGAGTCTGTCCTGGGCATCCGCCGTGCCGGTGCCGACATGGTGCTGACCTACTGGGCCCCGGAAATCGCCCGCTGGCTGAAGTAGACGTTCACCCTGGCCGCCGATTGCCGCGCCACACCCACCCTGCCCGCAGCGGATTCCGCTGTCCCGAAAGGACCCAAGACCATGACTGAAGCCATCCGCTCCGAGGAACTCTTCGAACGCGCCCGCCAGCTGATGCCCGGCGGGGTTAATTCGCCGGTCCGGGCCTTCGGCTCCGTCGGCGGGACCCCGCGCATGATGGTCGGCGCCAATGGGGCCTACCTCACCGACGCCGACGGGCGCGAGTACGTTGACCTCGTCTGCTCCTGGGGCCCGGCCCTGCTGGGCCACGCCCATCCGGCCGTCCTCGAGGCCGTGCACACGGCGGTGGACCGGGGCCTGTCCTTCGGTGCCTCCACGCCCGCCGAGTCGGAACTGGCGGCCCTGGTCGTCGGCAGGGTCTCCGCCGTCGAGCGCCTGCGCATGGTCTCCACCGGCACCGAAGCGACGATGACCGCCGTACGCCTGGCCCGCGGCTACACCGGCCGCAACCTCGTCGTGAAGTTCGCCGGCTGCTACCACGGGCACCTGGACGGGCTGCTGGCCGCCGCGGGCTCGGGCGTGGCCACCCTGGCGCTGCCCGGTTCGGCCGGTGTCACCGAGGCGACGGCCGCGGAGACCCTGGTGCTGCCGTACAACGACATTGCCGCCGTCGAGGAAGTTTTCGCGGCCCGCGGCGGCCAGATCGCCGCAGTCATCACCGAAGCGGCCCCCGCCAACATGGGCGTGGTCACCCCCGCCGACGGCTTCAACGCGGCCCTGTCCCGGATCACCCGGGAACACGGAGCGCTGCTGATCCTGGACGAGGTGCTGACCGGTTTCCGCACCGGCTATGCCGGCTACTGGGGCCTGACCGGGGGAGCCGACGGGGCCGCCGATCCGTTCGTGCCCGACCTGTTGACCTTCGGCAAGGTCATCGGCGGCGGCATGCCCGTGGCGGCCCTGGGCGGCCGCGCCGACGTGATGGATTACCTGGCGCCGTCCGGTCCCGTTTACCAGGCCGGCACGCTCTCCGGCAACCCGATCGCCATGGCCGCCGGCGTGGCGACGCTGACCGCCGCGACGCCGGATGTCTACGCGGCGATCGATGCCCGCTCGCTCGAACTGCAGGCCGCGTTGGCCGCCGCCCTGTCCCACGCCGGCGTGGACCACAGCATCCAGACCGCGGGGAACCTGTTCAGCGTGGCCTTCGGCACCTCGGCCAACGGCGTTCACAACTACGCCGATGCCCAGGGCCAGGAGGCCTTCCGCTACGCCCCCTTCTTCCATGCCATGCTCGACGCCGGCGTCTACCTGCCGCCGTCGGTGTTCGAAGCCTGGTTCCTCTCCGCGGCGCACGACGACGCCGCGATGGAGAAGATCTTCGCCGCGTTGCCGGCAGCCGCCCGGGCCGCCGCGGCAGCCACGCCGCCGGCCTGACCGCAGCTCCGGGACCCGCGGGACGGGGTCCGCATCCGGCTGCCGTCCGGTCCCCGGGAGGCGGGCATGGCAGACTGATGCTGACGGCGGTACACGGAACCGCCGCGCGAACCCAGGAGAGTGCAGATGGGCCTGTTCTCCAGGCGCAGGCAAACGCAGGAAAATCACGACGCCGAGGCCGCCCGGTCCGAGGGCGCCCCGGTGCGCGTGCAGCACCAACGAGAGGCGGCATACGACGCCGTGCCGCCCCAGCCGGAGGCCGGCCCGGCCGTGCTGTCCCGGCCGGAGCCCGGCCCCGCCCCCGTGCCCCGCGCAATGTGGTCCGACGGCCTGGGACGGACGGCCACGCGCTCCGCACAGCTGCTGCTGACGCTGCTGCTGGCCGTGGTGGTGATTTACGGGCTGCTGCAGCTGAGGCTGCTGGTCATTCCCGTCCTGATCGCCCTGATCCTGGCGGCGGCCGTGGGCCCGGTGGTGCGGCTGCTGCGCAGCTGGGGTTGGTCCGCGGCGCTGGCTACGGCCACCGCGTTCCTCGGGATCCTTGTGGTGCTAGGCGGCGTGATAACCGGGATCGTCTTCGCGGTCCGCAGCGAAGCGGATGAACTGGTCAGCTCCGCCCGCGAGGGCTGGATGCAGCTGCAGGAGTTCCTGGCCAACTTCCCGCTGCCGGTCAGCCAGCAGCAGATCGACGAGGCGCTCGCCGGGGTGCTCGACTTCCTGACCAGCGCCACGGTTGGACGCAGCGCGCTGAGCGGGTTGTCGACGGCGGCCGAAGTCGTCACCGGGGCCGTCCTGATGGCTGTGATCCTGTTCTTCTTCCTCAAGGACGGCCCGCGCATTTGGCGTTTCTTGCTCAGTTGGTTCCCGGCGGTCCGGCGGCCGCAGCTGGAACTGGCCGGTTCGCGCGCCATGGACGTGCTGGGCAGCTACGTGCGGGGCACGGCCACCGTCGCGGCCGTCGACGCTTTCTTCATCGGCCTGGCCCTGTTCATCCTGCAGGTGCCGCTGGCGTTGCCGCTCTCGGTGCTGATCTTCATCGGCGGATTCATCCCGATTGTCGGCGCCACGGTCGCCGGTGTGTTGGCCACCCTGGTGGCTTTGGTGGCCAACGGGCCGCTGGCCGCGCTGGTGGTGATCGCCGTCGTGATCATCGTGCAGCAGCTGGAAGGCAACTTCCTGCAGCCGGTGGTGATGGGCCGCTCGGTGGACCTGCACTCGCTCGTGATCCTGTTGGCCCTGACCGCAGGAACCATCCTGGGCGGCATCATCGGCGCCGTCCTGGCCGTTCCGGTCACGGCCGTCGGTTGGGTAGTGATCCAGGTGATGTCGGGCAGGACCACCGCCGAGGAACCCGCGCCGGCCCGGCCGGGCAGCTGACCAGGCGCCGGCGGGCCGCCAGCGGTGCGGGCCTAGGCGCCTGCGGGCCACCAGCGGGCCAGATCAGCCGGCCGGGAACGGGAAGGTCCCCGGAAGCCGTAGCTTCCGGGGACCTTCCTGGCGTCGGCTGCTGCCGCCTACACCGGCGGCGCGGACTGCTTGCTAGAAAGCGGGGAAGACGTCGCCGTTGGGCCACGTCTCTTCGATGAACTTCTTCACGTCCGGCGTGTGCAGCAGCTCTTCGAGCTTGGCGATGCCGGGATTCTCGTCACCGGCGTTCCAGGCCAGGAAGTTGGCATACGGGTTGTTCTCGGAGGACTCGACGACCACTGCATCATCTGTGTTCAGCCCCGCATCCAGGATGAAGTTGCCATTGATGATGGCCAGGTCGATCTTCGGATCCTCGATCAACTGGACCAGGATCTCCGGCTGGTTCTCCTCGAACTTCAGGCCCTTGGGGTTCTGCTCCTCGGTCAGCGTCAGGGCCGCCGAATCGTCCTCGATACCCGTCAGCAGGCCCGCCGTCTCGAGCATCTTGAGCGCACGCGGCTGGTTGCCCGGATCGTTGGTGATCGCAATGGTTGCGCCCTCGCCAAGGTCGTCGACGCTCTTGTGCTTCGACGAGAACCCGGCGTACGGCTCAATGTGGATGCCTTCGCCATGTTCGAGGTCGTAGCCCTTGTCGGCCACCTGCTGCTCAAAGAAGTCCAGATGCTGGAAGTAGTTGGCATCCAGCGAACCATCGCTCAGGGCGATGTTAGGGGTCTGGTAATCGGTGAATTCCTTGATCTCCAGATCGATCCCGGCCTCCTGGGCCAGGTTCTCGTCCACGAACTCCAGGATCCGGCCCTGCGGCACGGGAGTGGCGCCTACGGTGACAGTGACGGGATTGGCCGGATCCAGCGTGGTCTCGGCGCTGGGGGTGGATTCGGAGCCACCGCAAGCCGTCAGCGCCAAGGCCGCAGCCAGGCCGGTGCCAATGAGCGTTAGTGCTTTACGCATCTGCGTGCGTTCCTTTCGAATGACCGGGCCGGCCGAAGGCGGCTCGTCCCGGATGTGGTGCAGCTAGCGGCTACTGGCTGCATTCTTCCGCTGCCCGTAAGGCAGTCGGGAAGCGTGGGGAGCGGGACGGCGGTGTCCCGACACGGTCGTGACGCCCGCGTTTCAGACAGCGGTTTCCGGCTCATGGCGCCGGCGCTTCTGTGAGCCGGCGGTGGAAGCGCTGCGGTGGTCCACCCGCCGGGCCACGGCATCGCCGATCCACTGGATCAGCTGGACAAGGACCACCATGATCACGATCGTGACCACCATGACGGTGGTGTCGAAACGCTGGAAGCCGTAGTTGTAGGCGAGCTGGCCGAGGCCGCCGCCGCCGGTGAGGCCCGCCATGGCGGAGTATCCCACGAGCGTGACCAGCGTCGTCGTCAAGGCAGCGACCAGCCCGGGCAAAGCCTCGGGAACGAGGACCTTGGCCACGACCTGCAGGCGGGTGGAACCCATGACGAGGGCCGCGTCGATTTTGCCGGAGCTCACGTCCCGCAGCGCGGTCTCCACCAACCGGGCGAAGAACGGCACCGTGCCGATGGTGAGCGAGACACAAGCGGCCAGGGCCCCGATCGAGGTGCCGGTGATGACCCGCGCCAGCGGGATCAGCGAGATCATCAGGATGGCGAACGGAATGGACCGGGTGATGTTCACGATGATGTCCGACACGATCCGGTTCGTGACCGGCATGGGCCGCAGCCCCGCGGGCGCACTGGTGTAGAGGAAGATGCCCAGCGGCAGGCCGATCAGCAGGGTAAAGGCCCCCGAGACCCCGACCATCAGCAGCGTTTCGCCGATGGCTTCCGGCAGGGCGTTGGTGATGCCCGGGTTCGTCGTCAGTTCGTCGAAGAAGTTCATGCCGCATCCTCCTGGAGGACGCGGACGGCAACGCCCTGGCCGACCAGATGTTCGGTGAGGGCAGCCGTGTCCGCTCCGGCCGGCAATTGGATGCGCAAATGGCCGAACTGGGTGCCGGCCAACGACTCCACGCTGCCGGCCAGGACGTTCAAGTCCAGGCCGAAGGCACGGGCGGCACCGGTCAGCACAGGCTCCGACGCGCGTTCGCCGGAATAGAGGATTTCCAGCATCGTGCCGCCGCCTGTCGCTTCGGCCGAAGGCAGCGGCAGCAGCGTGCTTGAAAGGCGGCCGCCCAAATCCGCGGCGACCTCGCGCAACGGGCCGTGTTCGACGATCCGGCCGGCCTCCAGCAGCGACACCGAATCACAGATCCGCTTGATGACCTGCATCTCGTGCGTAATCACCAGCACGGTCAGTTGGAGCCGCTCGGTCAGATCGCGGATCAGGGTCAGGATTTCGTCGGTGGTCTTCGGGTCCAGGGCTGACGTGGGCTCATCGCAGAGCAGGACGTCCGGGTCGGAAGCCAAGGCACGGGCGATGCCCACCCGCTGCCGCTGTCCGCCGGAGAGCTGCGACGGGTAGGCGTCCTCAAACCCCTCCAGGCCGACGAGCTTGATCAGCTCCGAAACCTTGGCGCGGATGGACGCTTTGGGCGTCTTGACGATCTCCAGGGGATGCGCCACGTTCTGGGCGGTGGTGCGGGAGTCCATCAGGTTGGCGTGCTGGAAGATCATCCCGATGCGGCGCCGGGCCGACCTTAGGTCGGCGTCGCGGGCGGCACTGAGCTCAGCCCCGTTGATCGATACCGACCCGGACGTCGGGCTGTCCAGGAGGGTCAGGCAACGCACCAAAGTGGACTTGCCGGCACCGGAATGGCCGACGATGCCGTGGACGGTGCCCTTGGGGACGGACAGGCTGACGCCGTCCAGGGCTACCACTTCGCGGCCGCCTTGGCGGTAGACCTTGCGCAGGTCGGTAACGGTGATCATGGAACCTCGGGAAATTGATTTCTGGAGCGTCGACAGCCGCCATAGCATGTGCTGCCATCAAGGATTAATTATGACAGCCGCGACAACGCGCCAGAATTCGACGGGACGTTGCGTCATACGGCGACCCGAAGTTGACAGCGCCGCGCTGAGTCAGGGGCCGGTGCGTGCGCGCGGGCCGGAAGCGTCAGACGGCCGCGGGCACCAGGCGCACCGGCCAGACACCGTCCACGACGGCTTCCGGATCCTTGCGCCGCAGCCAGGCCTCGAAATTCGCCGCCTGCTCTGCGCACCAGTCGATCTGCAGGGCATGCAGCTCGGACGCGTCGATGCACAATCCCGCGTAGCGGCGGGCGAGGGCATCCGCGACCCCAATGGTGGCCAGGGCATCGGCCGCCGACGTATGCGCGGCGTCGAGTCGGACACCGTAGAGTTCACACAGCGCCACCAAGGTGCGCTTCCCCCGCCGATAGCGGTCCACCTGCTTGTCCAGGACATACGGATCGATCACCGGAGCAGCCACCGGAGCGGACAGGCCGTACCGGGAGCATTCGCGTGCCAGCACGGTGAAATCGTAGGCAGCGTTGAAGGCCATGACCGGAATGCCCGCGTCGAAGTAACCTGTCAGGGCCTCGGCGATACCGGCGGTCGCAATTGCCGCGGGCAGGCCCTCGCTGCGGGCCCGCTCGGTGCTGACCCCGTGGATAGCCGCGGCTTCCGCCGGGATCTCGACTCCGGGGTCCACGAGCCACTCCCGCTCCTGCAGCGGCTGTCCCGCTTCGTCGACCAGGACGATCGACGCCGTCACGATCCGCGCGCTGTGGGGATCACGGCCCGTGGTCTCGAGATCGAATGCCGCGCGGGGACCGGTATGCCAGCTGTTCATGTCCGCAACGCTATCCGGCGGATCCGACAATTCCGGGTAGGCCCCGCGGGGTGTGGGGAAGCCGGCACGGCCGTCAGCCGGTGCAGGGCGCGGTACGACCAAATTACACTGGTGTAATGCGCGATGCGGTAGTAGAGGCGGTCCTCGACCTCGCAGCAATCATTCCGCGGGGCCGGGTGCTGTCGTACGGCGATGTCGCCGAGCTGCTCGATGCCGGTGGCCCCCGCCTGGTCGGCAGGATCATGTCCCGGCACGGGGCCGCGGTTCCTTGGTGGCGCATCATTCGCGCCGACGGTTCGCTGCCCGATGCGCTGATGGAACAGGCCGTCGCGCACTACCGCCGGGAAGGCACACCCTTGGCGGAGCCGGCAGCGGGGCCGGCCAGGGTGCGCATGGCCCAAGCCCGTTGGACGCCCCGACCGGAGGAATTTGCGGCGATTGAGGAGCTCCGGCGCAAAGTGTCCGAAGCGGCTGATGGGATGGGGCCATGATCGAGACCAAGCCATCCGTTGGGCTGAAACTGGTCCGGCCCGAAACCAGGTCCGCCGGTGCGCCGCTTCCGAGCCCGGACCAGGCGCGGGTCATCGACCTGCCCGCCGGCTGCGGTCCGGTGCTGGTCCTTGGCGGCCCGGGTACGGGGAAATCGACCGCTTTGGTGGAGCACGCTGTGCGTCGCGTGGAGGATACCGGGCTGGACCCGGCGAACCTGCTGTTCCTGGCCCCGAACCGTCTGGCAGCCGCGCGCCTGCGCGACGCGCTGACCGGGCGGCTGAACCGCAGCCTGGGCACGTCCCCGACCAGGACCTGGTCGGCCTACGCCTTCGACCTGATCCGCCGGGCACGGGTGGAGGGGCTGCTGCCGCTGGTGGAGCGCGCGCCCCGGCTGCTGTCCGGTCCCGAGCAGGACCAGATTATTGCCGAACTGCTGGCCGGCCATCGCGCCGGCTTCGGCCGGGGGGCCGGCTGGCCGGAGGATCTGCAGCAGGCTCTGACCACCCGCGGATTCCGGCAGGAGGTCCGCCAGCTCTTCGACCGGCTGACCGAGTACGGCAGCACCGCGGGGCAACTGGAGCAGATGGGCGGCGAGTATGGCCGACCGGACTGGATCGCGGCGGCCCGGCTATATCGCGAGTACCGTGACGTGATCGACCTCCGAATGCCCGAGGCCTTCGACCCGGCCGGAATCATCACCTCGGCCCGCCAGCTGTTGTTGGAACATCCCGGCCTGCTGGACCGGGAGCGCAGCCGCCTCCGGCTGATCCTGGCGGACGATCTTCAGGAAGCCAATCCCGCTGTCTTCGAACTCCTGGCCTTGCTCGTGGAGGGACAGGATGCCGTGCTCGCAGCCTCGCCGGACACCGTCGTCCAGGGGTTCCGCGGCGCCCGCCCGGATGTCCTCGGCAGGCTGCCCGGGCTGGTTGGCACACCGGACAGGCCGCTGCAAACGCTGGTCCTGACCAGCTCGCACCGGATGGCGCCCGGGATCGCAACCGCTTGGCAGTCCGCCGCGGCCCGGATTTCCCAGGTCGCCGGGGCACACCGCGCCCGTGACCTCGTCCATCCCGGTGCGGAAGCAGAAGCGGGGGGCGGAGCCGAACCCGCCGACGACGCCGCGGACCGGAACGGCGTGCCCGCCGCCAGCGCCCACGTGGTCGCGTCGCCGGTCCACGAGCACCGCTATGTGGCCCAGCGGATCCTGGAAGCCAGGCTGTTCGAGGGCTACCGGCTCAGCGAGATGGCTGTGATCGTCCGGACCGGCGGCCAGCTCTCGGCCCTCGCGCGCTACCTCACCGGCCAGGACATCGCGGTCAAGGTCCCGGTCGCCGAAACCGCGGTGCGCGACGAGGCAGCGGTCCGGCCGCTGCTGGACGCGTTGGCCATGGCCTTGGAGCCGGAACTCCTCACCCCTGACGCTGCCGTCGCCCTCCTGACCTCCAGGATCGGCGGCGCGACGGCGATCGACCTGCGCCGCCTGCGCCAGGCACTGCGGCGCGAAGAGCTGCTCGGCGGCGGAGGCCGGTCCAGCGACTCGCTGCTTGTGGAAGCCCTCGGCGACCCCGTTTTCCTCGGCACGCTCGGAAGGGAAGGCGGATCCGCCAGAAGGATCGCGCGGATGCTCAAAGCCGGTCGGGACGCGGCGGCCGAGCCGGGGGCCAACGCCGAGACCGTGCTGTGGGCCCTGTGGTCCACCGCCGGGCTCTCCGATCGCTGGGCTGCACAGGCATTGCAAGGCGGACCGGTCGGCGTCCGGGCCGACCGGGACCTCGACGCCATGATGGCGCTGTTCCAGACCGCCGAGCGGTATGTGGACCAACTCCCCGGCTCGAGCCCGCGGCAGTTTTTGGAGTACCTGTTAAACCAGGAATTGCCGATGGACAATCTCGCGCCGCGGGCCCAGGTGCGTGAAGCTGTCGAACTGCTCACGCCCGCCTCGGCGGCAGGCCGGGGCTGGCCGCTGGTCATCGTGGCCGGGGTCCAGGAAGGAGTGTGGCCGAACACCAGGCTGCGTGGGGAACTGCTGGGCAGCACGGAGTTCGTTGAGGTTTTGGAGCACGGCGTCGAGGACGCCCGGCGGATCGACGCGGTGACCAGGCTGCGGGACATCCGGTACGACGAATTGCGCAGTTTCTCCACGGCGATCTCGCGCGCCGAACGCCGGCTGATCTGCACGGCAGTGCAGTCCGAAGACGCCCAGCCGTCCCAGTTCCTGGATCTGGTTGACCCCTGGCTGGACCCGGAAACCCCCCGGCCGGCGACCGAAGTCCTCCGGCCGCGAACCGTGCGTGCTTTGGCAGCGGAACTCCGGCAAGCCGCGCAGCAGGCCGCGACCCGTCCGGAACAGGCGGCGGATGCTGCCGCCGTGCTCGCCATCCTTGCGGCCAGCCCGGTGCCGGTCCCGGGGGCGCACCCGCGCGACTGGTGGGGGCTGCAGCCGCTGAGCAGCACGGCACCCGTCGTGCCGGACGGGGAACCCGTCCCGGTCTCTCCCTCGAAGGTGGAGGCCGTCCAGAAATCTCCGCTCGACTGGTTCATCCAAGCGGCAGGAGGCGAAGCGGCCACCGATTTCGCCCGCAGCCTGGGCACCCTGGTCCACGCAATTGCGCAGGACTTTCCCGCGGCCACGGGAACGGAATACGTTGCCGAACTGGTCCGGCGCTGGCCGCAGTTGGGGATGAAGGAGAACTGGGAGGGGCGGCTGGACTTCAACCGTGCCGAAGGGATGGTCCGGAGGCTTGCCCAGTACGTGATCCAGATGCGCGCGGAGGGCCGGAGCCTGGTCGGCGTGGAACAGGACTTCTCCGTGGACCTGCAGGGCCCGGAACGCGTGGCCAGGCTTCGCGGGCAAGTGGACCGGTTGGAACTGGACGCCGAGGGGCGGCTGCATATCGTGGACCTGAAAACGGGTCGTGCTGCCCCCACCAAGACAGAATTGGAGCGGCACCCGCAGCTGGGCAGCTACCAGGCGGCGGTCCAGGCCGGAGGATTCTCCGAGCATGCATCTGCCGCTGGCGGCGCTTCCCTGGTCCAACTGGGACAGGACCTGAAAACGGTCAAGGTCCAGCAGCAGGAGAGCCTGGCCGACGGCGACGACTGGGCCACGGCGATGATCCATGAGGCCGCGGCGCTCATGGCGGGCTCGGAATTCGAGGCCCGGCACGATCCGCAGCGTACCGGCAACGGCGGCCACGGCTGCCGTGCACCGGAAATTTGTCCCCTGTGCGCAGAAGGAAGGCAGGTCACCGAATGAGCATCGGAGCGGTCACCACCACCTACAGCCCGGAAGAACTTGCCGGGTTGCTGGGCCAGCATCTGCCGACAGCGGAACAGTCGGCCATCATCAGCTCCCCGCTGCAGCCGATGCTGGTCATCGCCGGCGCGGGCTCCGGCAAGACAGCGACGATGGCCGACCGCGTGGTCTGGCTCGTGGCCAATGGCCTCGTCCGCCCGGATGAAATCCTCGGTGTCACTTTCACCCGCAAGGCCGCGGGCGAGCTGGCCGCCCGGATCCGCGCGCAGCTGGCCAGGCTGGACCGCAAGGGCCTTCTGCCGCAGGAGGCCGACGACGCCGCCGGACTGCTGGAACCGAAGGTCTCGACCTACCACTCCTACGCCAACGGTTTGGTCAGCGACTACGGGCTGCGCCTGGGAATCGAACGCGACGTGGTGCTTTTAGGCACCGCGCAGTCCTGGCAGCTGGCCAGCCATTGCGTGGAGGCGTACGACGGCCCCATCGAGCACCTGGCGGCCAGCAAATCGACGCTGGTCAACGCCGTGATGCAGTTCGCCGGGGAATGCTCCGAGCACCTGGTCACCCCGGACCATGCAGCCGGCTATCTGGCGGAAGAGGTGGAGCGGATCGCTGCGCTTCCCTATGTCGAGGGCAGCACGAAGCCGGCCAAGCAGGAGGTGCGGAAAATGCTGGACCGGCTGCGGACCCGGATCACCGTGGCCAATCTGGCCGCCGGCTACAACCGGGCCAAGCGGGAACGCGGGGTGCTGGATTTTGGCGATCTCGTCTCCCTCGCGGCCCGCATCGCCCGTGAAGTGCCGCAGGCCCGCCAACTGGAACGCAACCGGTACAAAGTGGTGTTGCTGGACGAATTCCAGGACACCTCCCACGCCCAAATGGTGCTGTTCTCCCAACTGTTCGGGGACGGGCATGCCGTAACGGCGGTCGGCGACCCGAACCAGTCCATCTACGGCTTCCGCGGTGCCTCCGCCGGCCAGCTCTTCGCTTTCCGGGAGCATTTCCCCCTGGTCGACGGCGACGGCCGCCGGGCCCCGGCTCCGGCCGGTTTCCTCACGGTGGCCTGGCGCAACAGCAAAAATATCCTGCGGATGGCCAACCGGATTTCGGAACCGCTGAACCGGGAAGACCCGAACCGGCCGCGCCCCGGCAGGATCAGCGTTCCGCCGCTGCGCCCACGGCCGGGAGCCACGGACGGAACGGTGGCACTGGGACGTTACGCGACCGAGGCGGAGGAGACCCTCGCGCTCGCCGACGCGATCGAACGAGCGCGGATGACGGTTTTCGCCCGGGACCCGGAAACGGGCCGTGCCGAACCCGTCAGCACCGCCGTGCTGTGCCGGCGGCGGGCACAGATTCCCGGCATCGCCAAGGCACTCGACGAGCGGGGCATTCCCTACGAAATCATCGGGCTGGCCGGGCTGCTGGCTCAGCCGGAGATCGTGGACCTCGTGGCAACCCTGCGCGTCCTGGCCGATCCGGGACGCTCCGACGCGCTGATGCGGTTGCTGGCAGGGGCCCGCTGGCGGATCGGGCCGGCCGACCTGATGGCCCTGGCCGATTGGTCCCGGTTCCTGGAGAGCCGGCGCCGCTCGGCAGCGGCAGGCGAGGCTGCCGACCTGGACCGGGATGAGGCAGCGGGGGAGCCCGTCGTCGAACAGGACCTGGCCGAGGCTGCGTCCCTGATCGAGGCACTGGACCGGCTGCCCAAGCCGGGCTGGACCTCGCGCCACGGACGGTCGCTGACGCCCGTCGCGCTTGAGCGTCTGGAGCGCTTGGCCGAAGAGGTCCGCTACCTGCGCAGCTTCGTCGGCGATGACCTCACGCTGTTGCTGGGCGAAGTGGAACGCACCATGCTGCTGGACATCGAAGTTGCCTCCAAGCCCGGCCAGAGCATCCACCAGGCGCGGCGCAACCTTGATGCGTTCCACGATGCAGCGGCCGCATTCATGCAAACATCACAGCGCGTGGACCTGCTGGCCTTTTTGGCGTGGCTGGAAGCAGCTGCCGCCGAAGAGGGAGGCCTGGACATGGCCCAAGTGGACGTGCGGCACGATGCCGTGCAGCTGCTGACGGTCCACGCTTCCAAGGGGCTGGAGTGGGACGCGGTCTTCGTCCCGGGACTCAACGACGGCGCCTTCCCCTCCTCCTCGGACAACCGGTGGAGCAGCGGCCACGCCGCCCTGCCCTGGCCGCTGCGCGGAGACCGGTCCGACCTTCCCCAGTGGGATACCGACCAGCCGGACCAGTTGTCCTGGCTCAACGCGGAAGCGGACTACAAGTCGGAAGTCCAGGCACACGGTGAAGACGAAGAGCGCCGGCTGGCATACGTCGCCTACACCCGGGCCAAGCACCTGCTGGTCTGCAGTTCAGCCGGCTGGACCGGCAGCAAGGTCAAGCCGACCGCGGCGTCGGCCTTCCTGGCCGAACTGCACGAGATGTCAGACGGCGAACCCACCGCAGTGCAGGTGTGGCAATGGGTAGGGGACGAGGAACTCGGGCCGGAGAATCCGTTTCGGGCCGAAGTGGAAACAGCCTTGTGGCCCTTCGATCCGTTGGAAGGACCGCAGGTCTACCGCAGCGGCATCCCGCAGCGGCGCCGTGCAGGCCGCCGCGCGGCCATGGAACAGGCCGCGCAGGCAGTGCTCGAGTCGCTGGCACAGGACCGGCAGCCGGCCCCGGACTCCGCGTGGGCCCATGAAGCCAGGTTGCTCCTGGAACGGCACAATGCCGCCCCCACCGCCGGCGAGGTGGAGCTGCCGGCGCATATCTCCGCGTCGCTGCTGGTCGACTTGGCCGACGAGCCGGACGAAGTCACGCGGCGCCTGCGGCGTCCGGTGCCCCGGAAACCCGGCATGGCCGCCCGAAAGGGCACCGCGTTCCACAGCTGGATCGAGGAATACTTCGGCACCACAGGGATGTTCGATCTCGAGGACTACCCGGATGCGGCGGACGCCTACGTCGACGAGGCCTATGAACTGGCCGGCCTGGTCGAGACGTTCAAGGCCTCCGAATGGGCCGACCGGGTCCCGGCAGCCATTGAGGTGCCCGTCGAGACCCGCGTCGGCGGTGTCGTGGTGCGCGGACGCATCGACGCCGTGTTCCGCGACGCCGACGGCAGCTGGGACCTGATCGACTGGAAGACGGGTACGGCGCCGACGGGCAGGCAAATGTCGGTGAAGTCGGTGCAGTTGGCCGTCTACCGGCTGGCGTGGGCACGCCTGCACGGCATCGGCCTGGACCGGGTCAAGGCTGCCTTTTACTACGTTGGGCAGGACAAACTGGTGCGCCCGCACGATCTGGCCGGCGAAGCGGAACTGGAAGCGGCGGTGTTGCGGGCCTACGCCTAGGGCCGGCCACAAGAAGGCCGCGCGGCAGCAGCGGTCAGCGCCGCTGGTTGATGATCGGAATCGCGGTGGTGTCCGCGGACGCGGGGTCGGCTTCCTTGGCCGGCCGGGCCTCGTTCCCGGCGGGCGCGGCGCCTTCAGCGCTGCTGTCCTCCGGCGGCGCAGGCGCCGCGGCGTCCTGCCCGGCTGTGGGGGATGCCGCAGATGCGGGATCGCCGGCCGGATCCCCAATCGGGAGCAGCGTGACCTTGGAACTCCCGGATCGGCTGGCGAGATGGACGCGGGCGGTGCCGTCGGGCCGCTGCGCCTGCTGTGGCGAACCGTTCCCGTTCGCGGAAACCGCCCCGTCGGCGCCGTCCTGCCCGCCGTCCGCCGGCTCGTCCCCTGCCGGCTGGTCGGCGGGAGCGGGCTCCGCGGCACGGTTCCGGACCTCGGAACCCGCTGCCGGTTCCCGGGCCGGCGCCGCAGGCGCAGCCGCGGACACCGTGGGGGGAACGGCAGGCGGCGGGGGAGCGGTCACACTGATGGGCTGGCCGCCGTGTTCGGCGACGTCGGCTTCGAGCTCGTTCAGCATGTCGACTGCTTCGTCGACCATGGTCTGGTCGCCGGCTGCCAGTCCGCGGACCAGCCATTGGGCGAGCGCGAATTCGGCGGACAGGGCTGCCCGGCGCATCAGGTGGGGATCGACCGGGTCCTTGCGGTATTTCCGGTAGGACTCCAGCACGACGTCGGCGAATGACTGTTCGTGCACGGCCACCAGCCACGCAAAGTCGTCGGCCGGGTCGCCGATGCGCAGGTCGGTCCAGCCGGTCACGGAGCTGACGCTGCCGTCATGGACCAGCAGGTTGTCTTCGTGCAGGTCGCCGTGAACCACGCACGGGTTGAACTTCCAGAGGGCCACGTCCTCCAGGGCATGTTCCCAGCGCCGCAGCAGGGCCGGCGGTATCTTGCCGGTGGTGGCAGCCTGGTCCAGTTCGTTGAGCTTGCGCTGGCGGAACTGGTCGGCGGTGTAGCTGGGCAGGTCCGCGGCATCGACCATGCGCTGGGGAAGGTCGTGGATGCCGGCCGTTGCCCGTCCGATGGATACCGGAACGGCGGCGCCGGCGGCGACCAGCGCTTCCAGCGCCAGCATGTTCCCCGGCACGTGGTTGTAAACGAAGGTGCGCAGCTCGGACTGCTGGACGGTCCCGGCGACGGTGGGCACCTGGAAAGGCAGCTCCGCGCGGATGGCCGGGGAAAAGGCGCGGAGCACCAGCAGTTCGGTTTCCAGCCGCATGCTGGCCTCGGCGTGTTTCGGGGAACGCACGCGCCACCGCTTGCCGGCCGCATCGGTGAGTACGGCGGACTGGAAATCCGCCGCATCGTCTGGCAAACCGGCGACGCCCGTGGGCGTCAACCCGGGTACGGCCGCGCTGGCTATCGCCGCCAGCTCCAGAGGTGTCTTTCTCACGTAGTCCACCGTACGTGCAACCGGTACCGGCAGCCCGGCCACGGCCGCGGCGAGTCGCCGGAAGGGTGACGCAGGCCGCACCGGCAGGCGCCGCCGTCGCGCAGTCCACAGCGGCGGCTGCGCGAATAACAGTCCGGGCGCTGTGGTGAGTACGGTAGAGAGCATGAGTCTTAGCACCGCCGCTGCAGGGTTCCCGCCGCTGGGCCAGCTGATGTTGGCGCGCACCACCATGGACCGCGGCTGTGAGCGACGCAGCCATCCCGGCCTGGTGGAGGGCATCTGGGGCAGGAACACCACGCACGTGATGCTCATTTCCGACGGCAAGACGCTGGTACGCGGCGGAAGGATCGTGTTGCTTCCGAGCAGTGAACGGGCCGCAACAACGTTGTCCATCTACCTCGGACGGGCCGTGGAAGGTGCGGATGTGCCCGTCGGGACGGACATTGTGCTGTCGGTGTTGGCGGACGGTGCAGACGCGGCAGAGTACGACGGCGAATGGCTGGGCCTGCGCGATGTGGCGGGGGAGCTCTCTGCCCAGGACGCGGGGCTGTTTGTGGAGGCCGCGGCGATTTCCAATTGGCACCTGACCCACACCCATTGCCCGCGTTGCGGCCACCGCACGGAGATCGAGCAGGGCGGATGGGTGCGCAGCTGTCCCGCCGACGGAAGCCAGCATTTCCCACGCACGGATCCCGCGGTCATCGTTTCGGTCATCGACGAGGACGACCGCCTGCTGCTCGGCCGCAACAGCGCATGGCCGGCCAGCCGGTATTCGACCCTGGCCGGCTTCGTCGAGCCGGGAGAGTCGCTCGAGGCCGCGGTGGTGCGGGAGATCGAGGAGGAGTCCGGCGTCGTGGTTCACTCGCCCCGATACCTCGGTTCGCAGCCGTGGCCGTTCCCCGCATCGCTGATGATTGGCTTCACCGCCGTGGCGACCGACGCGGCGTCGGTGCCCGACGGCGTGGAGATCTTGGACACACGGTGGTTCAGCCGGGAGGAACTGGCCGCGGCGCTGAGGGCCGACGAGATCCAGGTGGCCAGCGGCATTTCGATTGCGCGGGCGCTGATCGAGCACTGGTACGGCGGCGAGCTGCCGCGGGCCGGACGATGAGCGCAGCCGCCGGGCCCCTCCCGGACAGCAGCCTCGAAGACCAGATCCTGGCCGGGCTGGACGACGAACAGCGGCAGGTGGCCACCAACCTGGCCGGACCGCTGTGTGTCCTCGCCGGAGCGGGCACCGGCAAGACCCGCGCGATCACCCATCGGATCGCCTACGGCGTCCACACCGGGGTGTACACGCCGCAGCGGGTGCTGGCCGTGACGTTCACCGCCCGCGCAGCCGCCGAAATGCGGACGCGGCTGCGCGACCTTGGTGTTGGCGGGGTGCAGGCGCGCACGTTCCACGCCGCGGCGCTGCGCCAGCTGCAGTTCTTCTGGCCGCAGGCGGTCGGCGGTCCGTTGCCCGGCCTGCTGGACCACAAGGCCAGCGTGATCGCCGAATCTGCCCGGCGCCTGCGGCTGACCACCGACCGTGCCGCCATCCGTGACCTTGCGGCCGAGATCGAGTGGGCCAAGGTTTCCATGCTCACGCCCGACAGCTACGTCCGCCGGGCGGCCGGCCGTGCCGCACCGGCAGGCTACGACCTGACGACGGTGGCGCGGCTGTACCAGGCGTACGAGGACGTGAAGACGGACCGGAACATCATCGACTTCGAGGACGTCCTGCTCATCACCGTGGGGATCCTCGAGGAGGACTCCAAGGTGGCGGCCGCCGTACGGGACCAGTACCGGCACTTCGTGGTGGATGAATACCAGGACGTCTCGCCGCTCCAGCAGCGGCTCCTGGACCTCTGGCTGGGGGACCGCGAAGAACTTTGCGTTGTCGGGGACGCCAGCCAGACCATCTACTCCTTCACGGGAGCGACCTCCCGCCACCTGCTCGAGTTCACCAAACGCTTCCCCGGAGCCGACGTCGTGAAACTCGTCCGGGACTACCGCTCCTCGCCGCAGGTCGTGCAGCTGGCCAACTCGCTGCTGGCCGCCCGCACCCGGCAGCCGTCGCGGGGCACGGACAGCTGGCCGACGCCGCTGGAGCTCATCGCCCAGCGTCCGGCAGGGCCCGAGCCCTCGTTCACCGAATGTGCCGACGACGAGGCGGAGGCATCGCAGGTGGCCACCCGCATCCGCGGACTGCTGGACGACGGCGTGGCCGCTGCCCAGATAGCGGTGCTGTTCCGCACCAACGGCCAGTCCCAGGCCTACGAACAGGCGCTGGCCAGCGCCGGTATCGGCTATCAGCTGCGCGGCGGAGAGCGGTTCTTCCAGCGCCGGGAGGTCCGCGACGCGATCCTTCAGCTGCGGGCCTCGTCCCGTGCCGCGGGAACTGAGCCCGTGCCCCAGCTGGTCCGGGACGTCCTGGCGAACCTGGGCTACACCCGGGAGGCTCCGCAGGCCGGCGGAGCAGTCCGGGAACGCTGGGAATCGCTGGCCGCGCTGGTGGGACTGGCCGATGAGATGGACACCGCCCGCGGTTCCGCAGCGGGCGGTGTGTTCACCATGCTCGACTTCGTGGCGGAGCTCGACGAACGGGCGGCCTCGCAGCATGCCCCCACGGTGCAAGGTGTCACACTCGCCTCGCTGCACTCGGCGAAGGGCCTGGAATGGGACGCAGTCTTCCTGGTCGGTTTGAGCGAGGGGCTGATGCCGATCTCCTTCGCCGACACTGACGAGGCCGTGGATGAGGAACGCCGGCTGCTCTATGTGGGCATCACCCGTGCCCGCCAGCACCTGGCCCTGTCCTGGTCGCTGGCCCGGACGCCGGGCGGCCGCGCCAACCGCAAGCCGTCGCGGTTCCTGGACGGGCTGCGGCCGGCCTCTTCCTCCTCCGTCCGCAGCGCGCCGGGCCAGCGCCCGGCGCGGCGCAAGCAGGCCGCGCCGGCGGTTTGCCGCGTCTGCGGCAGCCTGCTCGGCAGCGGGGCGGAACGCAAGGTCGGCCGGTGCAACAGTTGTCCTCCCACCTACGAGGAGTCGACGTTTGAGGCGCTGCGCGAATGGCGCAAGGACACGGCCAGCGAAGCCTCAATGCCCGCCTTCGTGATCTTCACCGACGCCACCTTGGTGGCCATCGCCGAAGCCCGGCCGCAGTCATTGCAGGAGCTGTCCAGGCTGGCCGGAGTGGGGCCGTCCAAGCTGGAGCGCTACGGCGAGGATGTGCTGCGCGTCCTGGCTGCGAACTGAACCTGCTGGCGCCGGGGCAAGTGTGCGCTCAGGACGCCGGGGCCAGCACGCAGCCGCAGGCCGGGTGCGGCGGATAGGCGTGGCGCGACACGGTGCCATCGCCGCTGTCGAGTTTGAGCACGGCGGAAAAACTGCCGGGCTGGTTCCGTCCGTCCAGGAACAGCAGGGCCTGCATCGCCGCCAGTCCGGCCGCGGCTACCGACTGCGACACTTCGTCGACAGGGCCCCGGTCAGCTGCCGGCGCGAACGGACGGCTGGTCAACCGGGCAACGACGTCGGGCCACGCCGGATCGGCGTCGGCGCGGTGCAGTTCCACGCAGCCAAGGCAGCTTGTCTGGCCGGGAACCACCAACGGCCCGATCAGGGTGTCCTGCTCGCGCACCAGGACGCTCAGGTGGGGGTGGCCCCGGCTCATGAGCGCCGCGGCGACCCGGGGGTCGGGCACGTCGCCCTCCACGTAGACGGCAAGGCTGAGCGCCCGCGGAAAGATGCCGGCAGCGCCCTGCTCCCCGGTCGCGCCGGGCAAGAGGTGGCAGGAGACCGTGGGATCGATCTGGTGCACCGCCCGCCGCACGGCCTGCCCGCGCCCCAGGCCGATGTCGGCGACCCGGAAGGCCCCGGAACCGACATCTGAGGGGCCGGCCACCGCCGGGTCCTCCAGCAGAAGCGTGCCGACGCCGGCCGCCGCCAAGGCGGTGGCCAACGCTGCGCCGGTGCGTCCCAGCCCGATCAGTTGAACAATGCAGCGGCCGCGGGCGGCGAGCGGTCCTTCACCATCGGCCGAGTAGACCGCCGACCAACGGCGCGCATCCGGCGCGAGCCGGTCCGCGCGCAACCCGGACAAGCGTTCCCCGCCGGAGTGCGGCAACAGGACCGGTGCCAGCGCCGCCAGCAGCGTCGCGGCCCGCTCCTTATCCAGGCCGCAGCTTGCCCGCACCTCGTTCAGATCGGCCGATTCGATGCCCTGGCACAGCCGGCGCAGGAAGCGCAGGTCTGCTTCCCCGGTTCCGTCGATCACCAGTCCGCCGGCGCCCAGGCCGAACTGGACGCTGCCCGCGGCGCCTTCGAGCATGCGCAGGCCGGGATTGATCCTCAACTGTGCCACCGCAACCCTCCTCGCCGCCGGCCCGTGGTCCGGGCGCGTCCCGGTTCTCCATGCTGGCACGGCGGTGGCAGGCGCCGAACGGTTATCCACAGAAAACGGGCAGCGGGCCTTCGCGGATGCGGACGGTCGGATCCACCCGGTAACCTCATCGCATGTCCCGAGCAGAACTGACCCAGGAATCCCGCGGCACCGCAACGCCTTCGCGGCCGGTGCCACTCGTGGCCGGCACGGGGGAGCGGGTGGCCCTGACCACATCCAACGGCGCCCCCGTGGTGGTCAAACGGTCCGCGCGCCGGCGCCGGACCGTCTCGGCCGCGTGGCGGGACGGAGCCGCCGTGATTTCGATTCCCGGCCATTTTTCGCAGGCGCAGGAACGGGAGTGGGTGCAGCGGATGCTCGCCAAGCTCGAAACGCGCAGCTCCCGTCCGGCGGGACGGACCGCTGCGAGCGACACTGACCTGGCCCGGCATGCAGCGGAGCTGTCGCAGCGGTATCTGGCCGGCAACGCCATCCCGACCAGCATCCGGTGGGTTTCCAACCAGAACGACCGCTGGGGGTCGGCGACGCCGGCGCGGGGCACCATCCGCATCTCGGACAAGATCAAGGACATGCCCGCCTGGGTCATCGACTATGTGATCCTGCACGAGCTCGCACACCTGCTGGAGGCAGGCCACGGCCCGCGCTTCTGGCAACTGCTGCAGGCCTATCCGCAGCTGGAACGGGCCAAGGCCTTCCTCTCCGGCGCCGCGTTTGCCATGGGCCGCGGCCTACAGGACGAGGACGATGTGGACGGCGCCGGCGCCGGCGCCGCCGACAGCGACAGCTAGCTCCGGTCTCCGTCTCCGGTACCTTCCGGACCGCCGTCAGCGGTACCGGAGTCCTCACCCTCGGCGGGACCTTCCGGGCCGCCGTCGGAGGTACCGTCCGGCTTCCGGGTGTCGCCCTCGCCGGGCTGCCCTTCGAATCCGCCGCTCAGGAGCTTCTGCAGGGCCTCGTCGACTTCTGCCTCGGAGGCGTCAAGCAGTTTCCGGCGGGCGCTGAAGCCGGCAGGATCGTCCAGATCCTCCGCGGTCGGCAGCAGGTCGGGGTGGTTCCAGATCGCATCGCGCCCCTCGACCCCGCGTTCCTCCGTAAGGGCGGACCACAGGGCGGCCGCATCCCGCAAACGGCGGGGCCGCAGCTCAAGGCCGACCAAGGCCGCGAAGGCGTGTTCCGACGGGCCGCCGGTGGCGCGCCGCCGACGGACCGTTTCGCGCAGCGCCGGGGCGGAGGGCAGGTTGGCCGCCGCGCTGGCGGTGAGCTCGTCCACCCAGCCCTCGACCAGCGCGAGCGCCGTTTCCAGCTTGGCCAGGGCGGCCTCCTGTTCCGGCGTGCGCTTCGGCATGAACACCCCCTGCGAGAGTGCCTGCTGCATGGATTCGGGGTTGGTGGGATCCAGATCGCGGGCCACTTCCTCGATCCGCCCCATGTCGATGTGGATGCCGCGGGCATAGCTTTCGATCGCGCCCAGCAGATAGCCGGACAGCCACGGGACATGGGTGAACAGGCGGGTGTGCGCAGCTTCCCGGATCGCCAGGAAGAGCAGCACGTCCTGCCCGGGGATGTCCAGGCCCTCGCCGAAGGACTTAACGTTGGCCGGCAGCAGGGCCATCTTGCCCTCCACCAGCGGGACACCGATATCGCTGGAATTGACCACGTCCTTGGCCAAGGCCCCGACGGCCTGGCCCAGCTGCATGCCGAACATCGCGCCGCCGAGGTTCTGCAGCATGGAATGCGCCCCGCCCAGCATCTGCTTCATCTCCTCCGGCACCTGCTCGGTCAGCGCACTGGTCAGCGCGAAGGCGATGCTGTTGGCGACCGGCTCCGTCAACCGCTTCCAGGTCGGCAGCGTTGCCTCAACCCACTCGGCACGGGACCAGGCCCTGCCGATCAGGCCGGTGCCGGGCATGCTCGTCACCGGATCAAGCCACATCTCGGCCAACCGGAGCGCTTCGTCGACGGCGCGGCCCTGTGCCGAAGAGACCGACGGATCGCTGTCCGATGCCGCCACCTTGCGGGCGCTTTCATGGGCCAGTTTCCAGTTGACCGGACCTTCGGCGGGGGCACTCATCATCGCCTGGACCTGCTGGAACATCTGCGCCAGGGCATTCGGGTCGGAGGGCAGTCCTGCCGCCTTGGCAATTTCCGCGGGATCCATTGCCCCGGCCTGGCCACCGAAGAGCTTGGCGAACATCTCCGCCAGCGGATCCTGCGGGTCGTCGTCGGGCTGCTTGGGGGTCATCACTACCACCGGTCCTTGAGGGTTGGAGCGGGCACGGGTCGAGCGGCTGCCGGGGAGGCGGCGGGGGCTGTGCCCGGGATGTTGCGTGAGTCCCACGTTACCGGCAGCCGGGATTCCTTGTCGCGCCGGAGAAGGGCAGTTCGCTCAAGGCCGAGCAGGCGCAGCACCACCCATGCCGGGCCGACGGCGTACGCTAGAGCAGGCGCCGCGAGCGCCGTCGGGCGGCAGCGCGTGAGGTGTGCGACCCGGACAGCAGCGAGAGGGAAACCAGCAGGTGACACAGTCCACCAACAACGGCACCGAGCACGGCACGGACGGCTGGGCCGGCAACGCTCCCGGTCCGCAGCCGGCCGCGCCGCGGGCCCGAAACCGCAGGCAGCCGGTCATGGCGACCGCCGCCGTCGTTGCCGTCGTGGCCGGCGCGGCAGGGCTGGCGCTGCCGGCAGGCTACGTCATCGAAACACCCGGTCCTGCCATCAACACCATCGGTGAGGTCTCCGGCACCCCGCTGATCGAGGTGCCGGACCGCCCGACCTACAAAACCTCCGGCGCCCTGGACCTGACGACGGTGTACGTGGAGGGCGGCCCCAACTCGAACGTCAACATGCTGCAGGTCCTGGCCGCCTGGCTCCACCCCCAGCGCAGCGTGGCGCCGGCGGACCTGGTCTATCCGCCGGACGTGACGCAGGACGACATCCAGCAGCAAAATGCGGCGTTGATGGCGTCGTCGCAGGAGTCGTCGGTCGCGGCTGCCCTGACCCAGTTGGACGTGGAGTACTCGCAGACCCTCTCGGTCGCCGACTTCACCCCGGACGCGGCGGCGGCAGGAGTGTTGGAGCTGCAGGACGCGATCCGGACCATCAACGGCCGGCCGGTCACCGGTATCGAGGTGCTCCGCGAGGAGCTCAACGCCAGTGCGGGCACCCCGGTGGAACTGGGCATCGCGCGCGACGGCCGCGAGGAAACCGTGGATGTGGCACCGCAAGCCAACGACCAAGGCGACTACCAGCTGGGCGTCCTGCTGGGCACCGAATTCGACTTCCCGTTCGAGGTGAAGATCCAACTGGACAACGTGGGCGGCCCCAGCGCCGGCATGATGTTCGCGCTGGGCATCATCGACACCCTGACGGAAGGGGAAATGACCGGCGGGAAGCACTTTGCCGGGACCGGTACCATCGACGCCGAGGGCACCGTCGGGCCGATCGGCGGGATCCGGCAGAAAATGATCGGTGCCCGGGAAGCCGGGGCCACCGTGTTCCTGGCGCCGGAAGCAAATTGCGCGCAGGTGGCCGGCCACGTCCCGGAAGGGCTGCAGGTCGTCTCGGTGGCGACGCTGGACGACGCCGTCGAGGCCGTCACCTCGATCGGGGAGGGCGGAGACGCATCCGCCCTCCCCGGCTGCAGCTGATTCGTTTAAGCAGCGGCGCGGTCACATTCCGGCAACAGTGCCGACCCGTCCCGGTGCCGCGGTTCGCCGGGGCCGGTGTTGACAAGGCAGAATGGGAACGGAACCCTCCGAGGCGTCCGTTCGTGGCATCTAGGGGGAGTGTCCCCAGCAGCGGCGGTTTCGCCGTGATGCCACGCATGCAGACAACGAGGTAACGAGTGACGTTCGGACAAGACCGGTCTTACGGCGACCGGCCAACACCGCTTAACAGTCCTGGCAAGAAACGTTCCGCATTGGTGCCCACCCTGATCGTGGTGGCCGTCCTGGTAGTGGGCTTCGTCTTCTTCTCCCAAATCTACGCAGACATCCTCTGGTACAACCAGCTGGGCTACCTGGAAGTCATGCTCAAGGAAACCGGCACCAAGATTGCCATCTTCCTGATTGCCTTCCTGATCATGGGCCTTGCGGTCTACTTCAGCCTGCGGATGGCCTACCGTTCGCGCCCGGTGTACGCGCCGGACAGCTCGTTGCAGGACAACCTGAACCGTTACCAGCAGCAGCTGGAGCCGGTGCGGCGTTTGCTGATGATCGGCATCCCGGTAGTCCTGGCCGGTTTCGCCGGCACCGCCGCCGCCTCGGCGTGGCAGACCGTCCTGCTGTTCTTCAACCAGCAGCCGTTCGGCCAGACCGATCCGCAGTTCGGCCTGGACTACAGCTTCTACATGAACACCCTGCCGTTCCTGGGCTTCATCAACGGCTTCCTGATCAGCGTGGTGCTGATTGCCGGCATCGCCGGGCTGCTGACCCACTACCTCTACGGCGGGATCCGGCTGGAGGACAAGGGGTTCTTCGCCTCCACCGCGGCGAAGATCCATGTGGCCGTCTTTGCCGCGCTGTTCCTCATCCTGCAGGGCGTCAACTACTGGCTGGACCGCTACGCCACCGTGCAGTCCGACGCCGGAAACTGGACCGGTGCGCTGTACACCGACGTCAACGCCGTGATTCCCACCAAGGCCATCCTGGCCGTCGCCGCCGTGCTGGTGGCCATCCTCTTCATCGTCTCGGCCTTCATCGGCCGCTGGCGGCTGCCGATCGTCGGTACCGCCATGCTGATCGTCACCGCCATCCTCGCCGGCGGGGTCTACCCGTGGATCGTCCAGCGCTTCCAGGTGATCCCGAATGAGCAGGACGTCGAGGCCCAATACATCGAACGCAACATCGCCCTGACGCGCCTGGCGTACGGACTGGACGACGTCCAGACCATGAACTACGAAGCCACGGTGGACGCGGAAGCCGGCGCGCTGCGCGAGGACGCCGAAACGACGGCCAATATCCGCCTGCTGGATCCAAACCTGGTGTCGGACGCGTTCGCGCAGCTGGAACAGTTCCGCCAGTACTACCAGTTCGACGAGACGCTCAACGTGGACCGCTACACGGTCGACGGCGAGGTGCAGGACACCGTCATTGCCGTCCGCGAACTGAACACCGCGGGCGTGCCGGCCGGCTGGGTCAACGAGCACCTGCTCTACACCCATGGCTACGGTGTGGTTGCGGCCGCCGGCTCCCGCGTGGAGCCGGACGGCAAGCCGTCCTTCATGCTCTCCGGGATCCCGTCGCAGGGCGTGTTGGGCGACGACTCGACCTACGAACCCAGGATCTACTTCGGCGAAGCATCTCCGGACTACTCGATCGTCGGTGCGCCCGAGGGCAGCACTCCGATCGAAATCGACCGGCCGCAGAGTGCCAATGCCGAAACCGATACCCGGAACACTTTCGACGGTGACGGCGGACCCAACATCGGCAACTGGTTCAACCGGTTGGTCTACGCCCTGAAATTCCAGTCGACCGACCTGATGCTGTCGGACGCGGTCAATTCGGAGTCGCAGATCCTCTACGACCGGGACCCGCGCCAGCGCATCGAAAAAGTCGCTCCGTACCTGACGGTGGACGGCAACGCCTACCCCGCCATTGTTGACGGCCGCGTGAAGTGGATCGTGGACGCCTACACCACCAGCGAGCACTTCCCGTACTCGACTCCCCAGCAGCTGGAGTCGGCCACCATCGACTCCGGGACCACCGGGGGCGCCACCGTGGCGCTGCCGGCTGAGGAAGTCAACTACATCCGCAATGCCGTCAAGGCGACCGTGGACGCTTACGACGGGTCCGTGAACCTGTACGCGTGGGACGACCAGGATCCGCTGCTCAAGGCCTGGACGAACGTGTTCCCGACGACGATCAAGCCGTACAGCGAAATGTCGGCCGACCTGATGGCACACGTGCGCTACCCGGAGGACCTGTTCAAGGTGCAGCGGGAACTGCTCACCAGGTACCACGTGACCAACGTCAACCGCTTCTACGAAAACTCCGATGCCTGGAGTGTTCCCACGGATCCGACGCTGGGCGAGGGATCGACCGTCAAGCAGCCGCCGTACTACCTGTCACTGCAGATGCCTAACCAGGACGCGGCGTCCTTCTCGCTGACCACGCCGTTCATCCCGTTTGCCGTTCCCGGCGAGCAGGCACGCAACGTGCTGTACGGGTTCCTGTCCGCCAACGCGGACGCCGGCACCGGCGAGGATGGCGTGAAGTCCGAGGACTACGGCACGCTGCGGTTGCTCGAACTGCCGCGCGACATCACGGTGCCCGGCCCGGGCCAGGCGCAGAACCTGTTCAACTCGGACACCGAAGTATCGCAGGCGCTGAACCTGCTGCGCCAGGGCGCTTCCGAGGTGAAGAACGGCAACCTGCTCAGCCTGCCGGTCGGCGGGGGCATGCTGTACGTCCAGCCGGTCTACGTCCAGTCCTCGGGCGCTTCCTCCTACCCGATCCTGCGCCGGGTGCTGGTGAGCTTCGGTGAGGAAGTCGGCTTCGCCCCGACGCTGTCGGAAGCATTGGATCAGGTGTTCCAAGGCGACTCGGGCGCCACCACCGGCGACGAAGAGAACGTCGGCGAGACACCGGCGACGCCGGACGCTCCGGAGACCAGTGCCGAGGAGGATCTGCAGGCGGCCCTGCAGGCGGCGCGCACCGCGATCCAGGAGGGACAGGCCGCGCTGGCGGAGGGCGACTTCGCAGCCTACGGCGAAGCCCAGGAGCGGCTCCAAGCGGCGCTGCAGGACGCCATCGACGCCGAGGCAGCGATCTCCGGCGCCACCCCCGAAGGCGGCGCCGACGGGGCAACGGAGCAGCCTTCTCCGGAGGCGACCGAGGGCAACTGACCGATTTGCTTCGCTACCCCGCGGCCGGTAATGTATTCACTGCGCCGCGGGGTGGAGCAGTTCGGTAGCTCGCTGGGCTCATAACCCAGAGGTCAGAGGTTCAAATCCTCTCCCCGCAACCAAGAGCCAAGGCCCCGTCCGATGTCACATCGGGCGGGGCTTTTGCGTGTCCGGGATCACAACCCGGACCGGTAGAATGGTTTCACCTGTCCCCGATTTTCCCTCGGAAAGATCGTTGTTGTCCCATGCTGGAATCAGTGAGCAGCTACGCCCTGGCCGCCGGAGTGGCAGCCCTGTTCAATCCATGCAGCCTGCTCCTGTTGCCGGTATGGCTCCTGATGGTCGCCGTCGGCAGCTGGCGCGCCCCGCCCGCTGCCGCCGTGCGCCGGTCCGCACTGTCCGCGCTTGTGTTGACCGGCGGCTACACGACGTCGTTCTCGTCTGCGCTGCTGGCGGCAGGAAATCCGGCAACCGCAGCCGGCGTCCTGGCCTACATTTCGGCCGGGACCGGCATGCTGTTGGTCCTGCTGGCGTCCTTCCTGGTGGCAGGCGGGCGTGTCCGGCTGTTGCAGGCAGCAGCGGCGGGAGTCGGATCACTGGTCCGGCTCGGCGGGATGGCTGTTGCCGGTGCGGTGGTCGGGCTGGCATCGCTCGCGCCACAGCTGCCGGAATTGCTGGCCGGGGCCGGGGAGCAGGGCGCAGCCGAAGCCCCTGCCGCCGGCATGGCCGCCTACGTTCTGGGCCTGTTTGCCAGTTTCGGGCTGCTGTGCGCCGCCGCGTCGTCGCTTGGGGCCGCCGCCGGCCGCCGGTGGCCCGAGGCCTGGACACTGCTGGAAAAAGCCCAGGGTTACCTGCTGCTGCTCGCCGGGCTGGGCACCGCCTACTACGCCTTTTTCGCTGTCCGGAATGCCGCAGGGCACGAGGTGGAGGACCGGCTGATCGACGCCGCGCACGGCGTCCATGGGTTGCTCACCGACGCGCTGCAGGCCGTCCCCGCCTGGCTGGTTCCGGCCGCCTACCTTGCACTGGCCGGCTGGCTCCTGCTGCGCAGGCGGCGTCCCGCTCCGCAGGAACCCGGGTCCGGGCGTGGCCAGGCCGCCACCCCTGCTCCTGCCGTGGCGCCGGCCGCGCAGCCGGCGCCGGCGGTCCCCCAGGCGCGG